>CAZDOY010000004.1:74970-122318 GCA_964507185.1 uncultured Thermoanaerobaculia bacterium | reverse complement strand
TGGCGTGAGAACGGTTCGAGTATGATGAGAAAGTAGAAGCCTGTTGGGGAGACCGCGCTTTGAACCCTCTTCGCGCTTTTATCCGCGGGTACAGACTGGCCGTTTCCAATCTCGAACTGGCCGGGGGTTATCTATGTGCGTCCGTGTTATTCGCCCTCTCGATGGTCGTTCCCATCGGCCTCTTTGCCTGGGAATTCTTTCGTATTTTGGGACAGGAAGCACCGGCGGCGTCGGCGGGTCCGAGGTTTGTGCTGACGCTGGAAAGTCATTGGTGGTTCATTGCGGTCTGGGCGGTGGGGCTGGGAATCTGGGTGACTGCCCTTTCCGTTGGCTATCTTTTTGTGCAGGCAGGTATTCTCGGGCAGCTGGTGCGGGGGGAAAGGTCGGCCGGTCCTGCGGAGCCGTGCGGCGCCGGAAAGCTCGGCTTCTCGCGGCGAATGAGAGTCTTTACCTTCCGCGGATTCCTTGACGATGCCGCCGCTTTCGGCGGGCGGCTGACTCTACTCGCCTCGATGTACGGATTCGTATTGACACTGGGTTTGCTCCTGCTCGCAAGCGCCGGGTTGGCTGCTTTCTACGCGGGGATTCTGCACAGATGGGTCATCCCATTCGAAGTGGTGGGCTTTCTACTGCTTGTATTCGTCCTGGTCGTGCTTGCCCTGGTGCTGGGATTACACTACAGGCTCGCCGCAGTTCTCGCCGTGGAAGGCGCATGCAGCCCCGGTCAGGCCGTCAGACGAGCTAACGGTATCATCCGGAAGGAGTTCTGGCCCTTTCTGGGCCTGTGCGGACTGAGCATCCTCCTGTCCTGGGTCGTGGGGGCGATATTCGCGGCGATGGCCGCTCCCGTCAGCCTGCTCGCTCTCGTGCCGTCCCTGCTGATCCCGATGATCGCCGCTCGTTTCGTCTTGCTCCTCGTCCAGAGCGCCGTCGGTTCTCTGGTTTACGTCGCAACCATGGGAGCCTTCGTCGCCTTTGCCTCCGGTTGGCGTGGAGGTGGTGCAAACGTACGCGAAGCGGGATTCGATCGGACGGAAAGGGCGACCGTCATGTAACTGAACTTGAAAGGAGTGTGTTAGTATTTTAAGTTAGAACTTACAAGAACCAGTGGCCTAATTATGGTCCGCGCCGGAGTATGGTAACGGGCAAGGAGGTAAGGCCTGTGAATTCAATGACTATTACATTATCGTTACGCGACGTTCTTTTGACCCTGCTTACGTTAGCCGCCATGGTCGGGCTGTTCTATTTCATATTCACGCTCCGGCGCCTGATGGCGGTAGTGGAGGAGTGGCGCAGGGTAACGGGGCGAGCCGAGATGCTCATATCGCAGGTCCAGAAGGTCATGGAGAGCGCCGAAATCACCCTTTCATCGGCAACGCGCCTCATCGAGAGCGGACAGTCCACGGTGGATGACATCGCTGCGGTGAGCGGATCCGCACGGCAGCTGTCCGAGGAGATCATCGGCAACATCTCGTTGATCATTTCGCCCATTCGTTATTTCAGTTCGCTCGTTCACAGTCTCCAGCGGGCCGTGGAGGCACTCCTGGAGCGTAGAAAGAAGAAAGAAACTGACACGGAGGAAAACGATGAGAGATGATAGTTCAAACGTATTGGTAGCGTTTCTGCTCGGTACCGTGGTCGGTGGTGTGACGGCTCTGTTGCTGGCACCATCATCCGGAGAGGAAACGAGGAAGAAGCTGACAGACGGGCTCAAGAAGGCCAAAAGCAGGGCCTTCGACGAGTTGGGACAAGCCAAGGATTTCGCCGATCTCCAGAAGGAGGCCATCAAGGAGGCCTATGCCCAGGGCAGGCAGGCCTACCAGAAGACCGTCAAGAAGCAGGAGGAAAAAGCCTGACCGGTAAAACTGCCCCGGAGGCCAGGGCCGTCGGGCAGGGCAGGACCATTCCGGCGTACGCCCCCATCCAATGTGCGGAGGGGTTTTGCCGGGGCCTGGGGCCGGCTTTCCAGGGGCGGGAAGAGATGGACTCTTGAGCGGATCCGGGGACGATACCCGTTATGCGGTGACGTGCTTTCACTGCGGCATTTCTTTTGACGCAGGGAGCAGTCCGTGGTGTGAGTGCATCACCGATAACCCAACCCTTGTGTGTTCGCATTGCGGGAAATGCTTCTGTGGATCGGACACGGCATTCAAAAGGAGCTTCTGGGCGGATGCCCCTCCCGGACTCTGGCGTCGGAGGCTGGCGAAGCAGTTCAGGGGCACCCCTCTCCCGCCCCTCGAGGAGGGGAATCCCATCAGGCGACCACTCGTGCTCGTGGTGGACGACAACGAAGACACGCGCCTCATCGCTTACCGGGTCATCGAGAGTCTGGGCTACGGCGTGGTGCTGGCTCGGGACGGTGTGGAGGCCTTCGGACTGGCCCGGCGGTTCCACCCGGACCTCATCCTCACGGACCAGGTCATGCCCAGGATGGGTGGAAAAGAACTCTGCCGCCTGATCAAGACGGATCCGGAGCTTTCCGCCGTCAAGGTCATCCTCATGACCGGTCTCTACAGGAAAGACAGGCAACGCATCGACTTCATGAGAGAGAGCGGGGCGGACGACTTTCTCACCAAGCCCATCGGCTTCGACAAACTCGAGGGCGTCCTCGCAGGTTGGCTCCAGTTGGAGAACGTGGACCCTTGAGCGCGGTTCGGCCTAAGTATCTCCAGGGAAACGATCGAAGATGACGCACGGCGGTCGAAGGAAGCCGGTAACTCCAGTCGGCGGGAAGGGCGCTTCACCCGCCAGGGCTAAAAGGGAACTGGGGCAGCATTTCCTCGTCTCGAGTTCCGTTATCGAGCGTATAACCGATACCTGCGGGAGCCTGTCCTCCGGCGCTTCGGGCGTTCTGGAGATAGGGCCGGGTACGGGTGCGTTGACCTCCCGCCTGCAGGCTCTCGGTCGTCCTTTCTGGGCGGTCGAGGCCGATAAGGCGTTGGCCGAGTCTCTGGGCGGGGTCTTTCCCTCCGCCCGCATCATCAACGCGGATGCGCGGGCAATCGATCTGGAAAGGCTGTCCGTCGAATCCGGGTTGGCGCGGTGGCTGGTGGTAGGGAACTTGCCCTACAACGCGGGCACGGACATCCTCAAAAAGGTGCTGCGCCACAGGCGGCGAGTGTCCGCCGTCGTGGTCATGCTCCAGAAGGAAGTCGCCGGGAAGTTCTGTGCCGGCGTGGGCGACGGGGCGTACGGGGCCCTGGGCGCGTGGACCGCTGTCTGGTGGGAATCGACTCTTGAGTTCACCGTGAAGCCGGGTGCCTTCCGTCCGCAGCCCAAGGTGACTTCGGCCGTCTGCGCGTTCAAGCCGAAGGCCGCGCCGGCGCTGCCCGACGAGAGCATGGACGGCTTCCAGGCCTTTCTATCGAATGCGTTCGCTCATCCGCGAAAGACGCTCAAGCGGAACCTGGGCGGAGACGCCGTCGTGCTGGATCCTCTCCTCCGACCATCCGACCTGTCTTCGGAAGAATACGTTCGTCTCTATCTGCGGGCCGCTGGCAAGTCCTGAAGGCGCGTCGCGGCGGGCCGCGGACCGGACTTCTGCTGGCCCGGCGGCCGTGTAAAAAAAGCCGGCGGGCGATTTCCGCGTCAGGGAACGACCAGGAGGCTTGGAGGAGCTGCCGGGAATGAGCGGTAAAGGGCGGCACCCTCCGCCGCGGAAAGCGTGACCTCGATTCTGACCTTGTCCCTGGCGCGTAGTCCGAGCGCAGCTAGGAAGTCATGCCAGCGGCCGGCGATGCGCCATTTTTTCTTGACCGCACCGGGGATCTTACCCTTCAGGAGGACGCGGATCACGAGGCCGTTGTCGAAGCGTATGTCGTAGACCGGGGGCACGGGGATGAGCTCCTCGAGCGTCGGCGGAAGGACGTCCGCTTCGCCGGGCGTGGGGGTGGTAGAGTCGTCGCCCGGCACGATTTCGACCCTGTTGATGACGGCGGGTGGGGAAAGATGGCCCTTAGTCCAGACCGCGCCGATCCAGTTCTCGTGCCTTTCGAGGGAGATGAACAGGACCCTGGGGTATCCGGCCCTGATGGAATCCAGCGGGTAGGAGGCGAGCCAGACCCCGGAGTGGCAGAGCCTTATCTCCCGCCTGGAAAGCAGAAGTTCGAGATAGAACTGCCCCGATGACGCGAGCCCGGCTCTCTCGGATGTCACGAGGGCCTTTACGGCGGAATCGTCGTGCGCGCGCCTGGTCGTATCGGCAGTACCGGGAGGTGCCGCGATGAAAAGCGCGAGAATGAGGGCGAAACAGACTCTCTTCATAATCAATACATGAACACCGTTGCGCCGGTGGGCACCTTCTTCCAGACGACGCGGAGATCGTTACGACCCACCCTGATGCATCCGTGGCTGACATTCCTGCCAAGCAGCCTGTTGTAAAGGGTGCCGTGGATCATGTAGCCGGATGGCCCTCCGCCCAGATCGAGGGCGTACTCCCCGAGCATCCCGCTTTGGAAGCGGTCCCCATAATTCCTGGGCAGGGGTTCGCCGGATTCGATGTAGTCCCAGTCGGGGGCGACCCAGACCGGGTTTCGCCTTTTATCCCTGACGTAGAAACGGCCCACGGGCGTGTCGAACACCCAGTGGCGGCCCGACTTCGGATCGTCGAGAACGGAGCCGGCGCCCGCCGATACCACGGCCTTGAGGAGAACCTTGTCCCCGTCGCGGAGCCACAGCCTGTTCTGGACCTTGCTGATCACCACGAACACGCCCCGCGGTTGATACCTGCGGAGTTTCCTCTCCGCCATGTCGAGCACGGCGCGGGACGATATTTTGTATCGACCGTTCTCCAGAGGCCGCGTGTGGCGCTGGACGTAAGACGGGGATAGCCGGGTGTAACCGAACCCGGTCGAAAGAAAGAAGACAGCACACGCGGCGACGAGGCACAGGAGGCCTATTGTGGCGGTCAGTCCGAACCGGGTCAAGAAGAGAAAGATCTTGGGCGGTCCCTCAGCCGCCTTCTGTGCTCTTGCCATGAGAGGAGTCTTTGGGGTGTCGTCACTATCTGTCATCGGCTCCTTTCGGTCTTCTCCAGAAGCTCGGCCACCGGGCCGTCGCCGTCGCTGCCTACGATGGCGACCAGGGTTCCGACGCGGGCTTCATTATAGATGATCTCCATATCTTTATCATCGGGGGCCACGCAGCCGTCTGTCCAATCGTAGCCTCGGCCGCCCTTGCCGTGGATTTCGATCAGGCCCCCGATGGCGGCCCCTGGTGGGAGTGCGCCCCGTTGGCGAAGATCTGCGTAACGCCGGCGGTCATCCCTGTTGGGGTAGTCCAGGAGGAGGGCGAGGTTGTACTTGGTCGACTTCGGGCCTTTCTTTCTAACGATGCGGTAGAGCCCCTCGGGCGTTGCCCGGTCTCCGGCATAGCGCTTCTGGCTCACGAAATTGGCTCCGAGGTCCACGGGAAAACTCCTGCGAAGTCTGCCCGCCTTGTAAACCTCCACGAGGTGCTTGTCTTTCACGACTACGAAGGCCGTCCCACCCCGACCGCGCGAGGACCCTACCGCCTTTCGTATCCACTCCCGCCAGACGCTGAGGTTATGCGGGGCCTGGAAGCGGGCGAGGGTCGAGCTCGAGCGGTCGCTCACGAGTGCGCTCTTGCGCCTGGAGTCTGCGGCCACCTGCAGGGCACGCCGATACTGACCGGCTTTCCTGTAAGCCTGGGCCAGTTGGAGCTGCATGCTCGCCGATGCGAGAACGGACCGGACGGCCGAGGCTTGCTGGCTGACATCGGCCATCTCCTCCGCGTGGGCCAAGCTGTTGCGGGCCGCCGCGAGGGCCTGATCGAGTCGGCGGAGTAGGCCTTCCTGCAGGATCGAGGTGTCTCTTGAAAGGGAGAAAGCCTCTTTCTGGGCGCGGTCCATGAGGTCCTGGGCGGGACCGAAGTCCCTCAGACCCCAATGGCGCGCGAGCTGCTCGTTCATTTCGATCCTCGCGTGGCCGAGCAACTCCGTCGCCGAAGCGTAACGCTCGGGGTACACGATCTGAGCGCCTGCCTTTTGCGCCGAATCGAGCAGCCTCTGCACTCCGAGTCCGGGGTAATCGCCGGGCGGAGTTTGGCTCCCGTCCAGCTTGGGTACGGCGAGCATGGATGCGGCGAGCAGCAGAACCGCGAAGAGCGCGAGGAATGTCGATCTTGCGGTGTGGCGACGCTTCATGGGCGAAGGCCTCGCATCGACAAAAAGGGGCGGCATTGCCGCCCCCTTCTGATAACGTCGTAACCTCGGAATCCGCTTACCTGCGACCGTGCTTCATCTGGATGGCCTGAGCGACGGCATCCTTGACCTTGTCCGCCGCGGCCTTGGCCCCGTCGGCCTTGGTCTTGGCGTCGATGTACTTTTCTCCGCTCATGTCGGTCTTGGCGTCGTCGATCGACGTGGAGGCGGCGTCCAGGTCGCCTTCCATGGCCTTGATGTCGGCCCGGCTACCCTTGCCCCTCGGGGCCTTTTTCAGCGCTTCGCGCGCATCGTTAACGGAAGTCTCGGCGGCCGTGATGGAAGCTTCCGCGTCCGTCTTGGCCTTTTCCTTTCCCGTAACGGCGTCCTGCTTTGCGGTGTCCGCCAACTGCTGGAGCTCGCCCGTCAGCTTGGTGGTTTCCTTGTAGCTCTTGAAGAATTTGCTCTGCTGCTTGGCCATTTCGGAATCCAGCTCAGCCGCCTTGTCCTCGGCGGTCTTGAGTGCGGCGGGTGCATACACGTCCGCCTGAGCCTGCTTGGCGGCGTCAAGGGCGGCTTTGGCCTGATCGATCTGGGTCTGGGGTGGCTTGGCGCAGGCCACCAGGGCGGCCAGGGCGAGCACCAAGAAACTTGCATAGATCTTTTTCATTGTGGTACTTCCTCCTTTCATTCAGAAACCTGGTGCAAGAAACGAACTTTTCCTCGCGGCGCACATGTGGCCGCAAACCAATAGATTACACCAACATCTTATTGTCTTTTTCGGGGAACGGCCATGGCTTCGAGGATCACCTCGCTCAGCCTCCATCTTCCCTCCTGCAGGGATTGGACAGGCAACGGGTCGAGGCTACACCCGGCATGTCCGCGTGTCAAGGGCTTCAGAAGGTTCGGGCGGGCGCATGAAGAGGCGGAGGCGGGAATGAGGTATACTATCCTTGGAGGCTCTTAAATATGAACAAAACGGTTATGGCGATCTCATTGATGGATTCATCGGGATCCTCCGGCCTGGCGGTCGACCTGAAGGTCTTTCACACTTTTCGTGTTTACGGGGCGGCCGTGGTGACAGGAATAGCCGCACAAAACACGCGGGGCGTGCAGTCGATAACGCCCGTTTCCATGGAAATCGTTGGCCAGCAGATCGAGGCCGTGGCCAGCGACATGGCCGTCCACGGCGTGAAGGTGGGCGTTCTTCTCAACGCGTCGAACGCGAAAATCGTGGCCAGCCTGCTCCGGGCCCTCGAACTGGAAAAGATGCTGGTCGTAGACCCCGTGATCCACGCATCCACGGGCGAGAATCTTCTGGAGCCCGAGGCTCTTGCCGTTCTCAAGGAGAGACTCCTTCCCATGGCGCAGGTGGCCACCCCGGACTGCGAGGAGGCCGAAGCCCTGTCGGGCGTGGGAATTAAGGACGTACAGGCGGCCAGGGAGGCCGCGAAGATCATATACGACATGGGCTGCAGAAACGTGATCATCACCTCCATCGGAAAGGGCGGTCCCCGAGCCATGGATCTCTGGTTCGACGGCAACAACTTCCACGTATTCGACGCACCGAGGGTAGTCACGAACAACACGCTCGGGATAGGCGGGACATTCTCGGCGATCATCGCGGCACAGCTGGTAAAAGGAATGGCTCTGGGGGAAGCCGTGGATCGGGCCAAAAAGTACATCAGCAAGGCCGTCCAGCATCCCTTCTCCATCGGGAAGGGCAGGGGACCCTTGAACCACACGGTCCCCATCTGAGCCGGCGACAGGATGAATAAGCGTGAAATATGGAGCGCTCGCTGCCGGTTTCATCTCCCGTACATCCACTCGTTGCGAAGACGTCCGGGCGGTATGGAAGAATGGAGATGTCGGCATGGTACTCTTGGGGAAAATGGTTCTTGAAATTCAAATCGTTGTGTCCTATAATTTGTAGCAGAGGGTGAGTTTTCATGACCCGAAATGAACTGGCCAAAATGGTATACCTCGCCCATGGGGGCATGACCTTCGCCCAGGCTCGCACCGTGGTCGACGAGGCTATCGAACTCATGATTCAGGGCATATGCGAAGATGGGCGCCTGTTGATATCCGGGTTCGGCACGTTCAAGGTTGTTGACCGAAAGGCCCGGAAAGGCCGTGACCTCGGAAAAGGCAACACGATCGAGATTCCGGGTTATAAGACGGTCGTCTTCATACCGTCTAGAAAGTGGTTCAGTGAGAAAGAAAAATGAGAAACGCACAGAAAAAGGACGAGGTCTTTTCGCCTGCCCTGCCTGACGATATTCCCCAGAAGCTCTATTACAAGATAGGCGAGGTATGCGAAATAACCAACATTCCCTCCCACGTGCTTCGCTTCTGGGAGAAGCAGTTCCCACAGCTGAGTCCCAACAAGACGCAGTCCGGGCACCGGCTCTACAAGAAACGTGACATTCTGGTCATCCTTCAAATAAGGGATCTCCTTTACGAGAGAAAATTCACGATAAAAGGGGCCCGAGAGTATCTGGCCACCGGCCTTTCTTCCAGGGAGGTCACCCCCGACACCGGCGCCAGGCTGGGTAAACTCAAAGAAGGGTTGCTCAGGATCAAGAGCATCCTGGACAGGCCTGCCCCTTTTGACAGCTGAGTGCGCCATGTGGTATAAACTCCTGGCCCCCGGGCGATTAGAATCGCCCATCGGTCGGGACGTGGCGCAGCCTGGTAGCGCACTTGCTTGGGGTGCAAGGGGTCGCTGGTTCAAATCCAGTCGTCCCGACCATTACAACACGGGATTCCAAAACCCAGGCCGCGGCCTGGGTTTACTGGTATGATGGGCGGTCCCCGCAGGAAGGGGCGTATCTGATGAACTACCACGCACTATTCCGCAAACTCGAGGTGCAGCTCAGCGAGATCGAGCACCAGCAAAGCCTCACGCAGACCATCGGGCTTCTAATTCAGCGGATTCTCTCGGATTTTGCCGACGATTTCGGCTTTACCGGGGCGCGGCTTTACGCCCTGGACGAGGACGATAATGCCTACAGGCTCGAATCGAAATTCGGGGCCAGCGGAACTGCGCCGATCGGGTTTGAGATCCCGATAACGTACCGGCCCATCAAGGTCGTGTGCAGGAAAGGCATCGTTTACATGGGGCCTGACAGCGCCGAGATAGACCCGCACATAGAAGAGCAACTCGGCGTTAAGCGCTTCGCTGCCATTACGGTAGGCAAGGGCAACAAGCACCTGATCGCATTCTCCATCCAGCACGATCGCCAGCAGGAGGAGGACGATATCCTCTTCGCGCTGTCGAGCATCAGGCACGCCATAAACCTCAAGCTTGCGCAGGAGCGGCTCGAGGGGATCATCTTGCAGAGCCGGGAGATACAACTTTCGCTTCTTCCCGACGGCGACGTGGCATTTGACGGCTACGACATAGCCGGGCGGTCGCAGCCCGCCGAACTGGTCGGGGGGGACGTCTATGACTTCATCAGGATCAACCCTACGATTCTAGGCCTGGCGATTGGTGACGCGACAGGGCACGGTCTTCCGGCGGCCCTTCAGGCGCGCGATGTGCTGATGGGCATGAGAATGGGGATTTCCGAGGATCAAAAGATGGTGAAGGTCTTCGAGAAACTCAACCGCGTCATCAATGCCTCCCGGCTGACGTCGCGGTACGTCTCCCTCTTCTACGGCGAACTGGAACCGGACGGCCACTTCATATACACCAACGCGGGCCACAATCCCCCCTTCTACTACAGGCGCAAGAAGGACCGTTTCTACCCGATGTCAGAGGGCGGCATGGTGCTCGGACCGACATCCGACGCAAGCTACAGGCGGGGTTTCTTCAGGATGGAGCCCGGAGACGCGGTTGTCATGTACACGGACGGCATCACGGAGGCCATGAATGCGGCCGAGGAGGAGTTCGGCGAGGATCGCGTTAAGGCCTTTGTACGCGAGAATCTGGACAGGATGAGCGCCAAGGAGATGGTGGACGGCCTTTTGGGGACTGTGGCCAGATATGCCGACGAGGGACGATACGTGGATGACAGGACGGTCGTCTTTGTCCGCAGGCTGAACTGATCGGGTCGCCATTGATCGGGGCCGCTCATGCATTCCCAAGGGACGTCAGGTTCTGTTGCGCGCCTTCCTCAGATCCGTGAACGATGTGTACAGGGCAGGTAGCTCTCTGAGCTCACGAGCGCCTGGTATTGTCGTGCGCGGGCGATACAGTGTATCCTGTCCCGGATGTGGACTAAGAACAGATTCCATCCCGCATACGACTACCTACAATTACTGGCGGGGGCCGTTCTTTGGGGCGTTCTGTTCGCGGCAGGCCCAAAGGGGACGTACGCTCTCTCCGCGGGCGGCCGGTTCGTCTTCCCCGATGTGGGATTCCTGAGCCCGTGGGCTCTGCTTGCGGCCCTTCTGCTGGTGTCCTGCGCCGCCACATTCTATAAGTTCGCACTGGGTTCGAGCGGTTATTTCGTATCTTTTGATGTCTCGTTTGCCGTGTCGACCTTCTTCCTGATCTCGCCTTTCGCTGGGGCTATGATCGCGGTTCTTTCGGCGTCGGCCGACTTGACACACAGGCTGATCAAAGGGCAGGGTCAGGGCGCCCTTCTCCTCCAGAAGTTTGCTGGAACGGCCGGCAACAGGCTCCTTCGGTTCGGCCTCGCCTGGCTTGCGTTCGTTCTGGCGGGAGGCAACCCCACCACAATCGGAGGCCGCGCGGCCGTCATCCCGCTCCTGACTGCCTTCATGGTGTACTTCTTGAGCAACAACATTTTCTTCATGCCGGACGAGTGGCTCAAGGAAGCCGACCTGCGCATCTACTGGCGGGAGGCATTCACCCTGGACCTGGCCTACTCGTTCGTCATCTGTACTCTTGGGTACCTCCTCACGCTCGTCGCCTTCAGCATGGGACTCGTGCCGTTCACGCTGTTCGCGGCCTTTATTCTTATGGCGACCTATCTCTTTTCGACTCTGACCAGGACGGAGAGTGAACTCAAGATCAGGGTCGAGGACCTCACCATCCTCAGCAGAGCCTCGGCCGCGGCGGCGTCGGATCTGGACGTGATGCCGATGGTGGTGAGCTTTACGCGCGCGCTGGCGGAGTCCCTCCCGGCGGACGGCATCGGGGTTATCTTCTACCAGCGCTACGCCACGACGATCTATCTCGTCCAGGTCGAGGGGGAGAAGAACCGCAGTACCTACCTGCCTGAGGAGAGGCGTTTTCAATACGACCAGCTTCCCCTTTCCGACCCCAGCCGCAGGCTGGGCGAGAGGCTCTACGAGTTTCTTCAGCCCCTGGAGACGGCGCCTTTCAAGATCCCACCCACCGTTTTCGGCCTTCCCCTGGTTCACGGGGGCGAGCCCTTCGGCGGAATAGTGGTCTACTCCTACCAGGAAAACGTTCCGCTCGATGAGAAGCGCGAGCTTCTGGAGCTGTGCGCTCAGTCGCTGGTCGTGGGGCTTGAAAACTGCTTTCTGCACCTGCAGGCCATTCAGGATCCGGTTTCCGGGCTCTACAACCGGTCCTATTTTCTGTACAGGCTCGAAGAGGAGCTTTCCTTTTCGGTCAGGCACAGGGCGCCCTTCGCCCTGCTAATGATAGATCTCGACGACTTCAAAGCCGTGAACGACCACCTGGGACACGCGATGGGGGACAAGGTCATCCACCGCATCGGCGACCTGCTCCGCACGGAATCAAGGGGCGAGGACGTGCCCGCGCGTTACGGCGGGGATGAGTTCATCGTTCTGCTCCTCGGGTGCCCGCAGGATGCGGCCGTGGAAAAGGCGGAGCGCATCAGGGCGAGTTTCGCCGGCAAGGCACTTCCAAAGGAGGAGGCCGAAGGGCTCACGATCGGTTGCTCCATAGGCCTGCTTCATTCCGACGCCATCCGCGGTGACCAGGACATTCCGCGTCTTCTGCGTCGCCTGGACGAGGCCCTCTACAGCGCCAAGCAAACGGGAAAAAACCGTGTCGTCGTTGCGAAGTGAATTGACCGACTCCCGTCTCTTCTCTTATAGTTCTAGTGTAAGGCCAGTGGTTCGGCTCGTCAGCCGCCGGTGGATAGCGCCCGCAGATCTTGGCGCATGACGGCGGGCCGGGGGCACCGGGCGTGAAGAAGTCTGGAGAGCCTCTGCCGCTGGGCATGGACCTGAGAGGTCCCCGGAAGGGATGATGGAATTGCGTGCACCGACCATGAAGGAAATGAAACTGTCCATCAGGGTACACTCTCACTTGCGCTACACGGACCTTTTTCACACCGTGCTCGCGCAGGTTGCGCGCGAGATCGAGATTCCCGATGAGCGTCTGGACTGGATCGCTCTATCCCTGAGGGAAGCGGTCAACAACGCCGTATTGCACGGGAACGGAAACGACGCCTCGAAGTGGATCGAAGTGGAGATGGAATCCTCGCCGAAAGCGTTCGTCATGAAGGTATGGGACGAGGGCGGAGGCTTCTCGCAGGATGTTCTGAGAGATCCGACCAGCCCGGAGAATCTGTTCAAGCCGAATGGGCGGGGCATTTTTCTCATCCGCCAGTTTACGGACGATTTGGAATTCGCGAAGGACGCATCTGGGCGTTTCGGAATCGTAATGACCGTTTCTCTCGACGATAAGAAGAGCAAGAAGGAGTGAATATGACGAGCAAGCAAGTCTACGAGAAAGACGGCGTGACCGTCTTGCAGTTGAAGGGTGCCATCACCATGGGCAGCGGGGACGTGACCATGCGCTCCCTCATCAAGGACCTCCTCGACCAGGGCAAGAAGGAGATTCTGATCGACGTGGGCGAAGTTCCCTTCATGGACTCGACGGGTCTCGGCGAACTGGTTGCCGCCTATACGACGGCCCGGCACCAGGGCGCAACCTTGAAACTTATCAACCTGACCAAGAAGATTCACGATCTCTTGGACATCACGCAGCTTGCCGCGGTTTTCGAGTGCTACGAGTCCCTCGAAGAGGGCGTTAAGTCCTTCAAATGACGGCTGGTATGTCCTTTATCCGTGCCCGGCGTTCCAGCTTCATGGAAGCGTGGTTTTTCCATCGCGCGTGAGAATGCCGTATCAAGTCCCCAGGAGCACCCAAGGAGCACCCATCGTACCCGGTGCGGGGAGCCGGACCCGCCTCGCATGATGGGGTAACAAGGAGAAGGAGCAAGGAAACCAGCGGCCGGAAAACTGCCGTGCATCGTGCAACGGTGTGACGATAAGAAGGAGGCCGGCCCCGGGCCGGTGCTCTGCGAAACAACCCCCATTTAGGTGTGGAGGAGAGAGGCATGATCAAGGCTGACATCGTGGCGAAAGTATCTAAAGTGGCCAACCTTCCCCGACTGAAGGCCCAGGACTCCGTGGACATGGTCTTCGAGGCCATAAGAGGTGCCCTTGAGAATGGCGAGAGGGTCGAATTCAGGGGGTTCGGCGTGTTCAGCGTGAAGGAGCGCAAGCGAGGGGTCGGTCGGAATCTCAAGACGGGCGAATCCGTTCAGATCCCGCCCGGCAAAACGATCAAGTTCAAACCTTCCAGCCACTTCTTCGACTGAGACGTGGCCGAGTACTACTACACTACTGAGAAGAAGCCGGAACCATGGCGGTTGCGCCATGGGATTCTCCTTGCCGTAACGGTTATCAGTACGCTCTTTGCGGGAACCACCTTTCTCTCGAGATTCGCGGACCTTGGAATGTTCGCCCACGTGGGGCTCATGATGCGACGGCCCGCGCTCTTGCTTCTCGGGGCGCCTTTCGCCGTGCCCCTTCTCTTTATTCTCGGCATCCACGAGATGGGACACTTCATGACCGCAAGGCGCTACGGCATCCGGGTGACGTGGCCGTACTTCCTGCCTGGGCCTCCATTCATCTCGCTCGGGACCTTTGGCGCCTTCATTCGCCTGAAAGGGGCCATTCCCACGAGGGGCGCGCTTATGGAGGTGGGGGCGAACGGTCCATTCTGGGGATTCGGAGCGAGCATCCTGGTGGCGCTGGCAGGCTTTTCCATGGGCATCGCCGGATTGCGAATGCCCACGGATCTGGGTGTAAACGTCCACCTGCCGCTGGCGTACTGGTTCATGCGAGGAATTTTCACGGATCGATGGTCGCACACGATCACTTTCTTCAGCAATCCCGTTCTGCTGGCCGCGTGGATTGGATTCTTCGTCCAAGGACTCAATCTGCTGCCCATAGGCCAGTTGGACGGAGGCCATGTTCTTTATGCCTTCGCGGGGAACAGGCACCGGATAATCAGCATCGCCCTGGGTGTTCTCTTCCTCTTTTTCGCGGTGTTTCACCCGCAATGGCTGCTCTGGGTAGCGCTCATCTTCTTCGTCCTCGGCTTGAGGCACCCGCCCTGCATGGACGACCGGCCGCCTCTTTCGGCGTGGCAAAGGACGCTTGGAATCCTTTCCGTCGTGATCTTCATCGTGAGTTTCCTGCCCGTTCCATTTGCCTAGGGGAAATCCTTGCAAAGAATGTTCTAGAATGGAAAACGAGATGAGGAGGTGCCATGCGTTTCTCCACAGCCGGTGAATCTCACGGCCCGGCATTGACCGTCATCGTTGAAGGTTGCCCGGCGGGATTGCAGCTGGAGCCAGCCCACGTGGACGAGCATCTTTTCCGTCGGCAGAAGGGCTTCGGACGCGGGGCGCGCCAGTACATCGAGAGCGACCGGGTGGCCATTCTATCGGGCGTTCGCTTCGGGGAAACCCTGGGGAGTCCCATAACGCTTCAGATTACTAACAAAGACCATAAGAACTGGAAAGAAGTCATGAACCTGGCCGCCACGGAGAGTGAGCCTGAACGGGCCGTACACCTGCCTCGTCCGGGGCATGCCGACCTGGCGGGTGCCCTGAAGTACGATCGGCGGGATGCACGGGATATCCTGGAAAGGGCCAGCGCTCGCGAGACGGCCGCGAAGGTTGCTGCAGGCGCGGTTGCCCTCCGACTGCTGAGAGAGCTCGACATAAACATAGCGAGTTGTGTGACTGCCCTGGGCCCCGTCGAGTCGCCTCCTCCTCCCAGTCCGGAGGCCTTCGCCTGCCTCGATCCGGACATGCCGATGTTCGACGAAGAAGCCACCCTTCGTGCGCGGGAGGCGGTCAAGGAGGCCGGTAGAAACGGCGACACACTGGGTGGACGAATAGTGGTGCGGGCGTTCGGGGTCCCGGCGGGTTTGGGATCTCACGTGCAATGGGACCGCCGGATCGACGGTAGGCTCGCCCAGCATTTCATGGCCATCCCATCGGTTAAGGCCGTGGCCGTAGGCGATGGCGTCGCGGTCAGCTCCCTCCCCGGGTCCCGGGCCCAGGACGCCA
Organism: uncultured Thermoanaerobaculia bacterium; assembly: GCA_964507185.1. Taxonomy (GTDB): domain Bacteria; phylum Acidobacteriota; class UBA4820; order UBA4820; family DSQY01; genus CAVRTJ01. Next base: position 106,880 of record CAZDOY010000004.1, on the reverse strand, counting down.
TCTACTATAGCCAGGAGAGGGGGTTCTTCAGGGAAACCAACCGGGCCGGCGGCGTCGAGGGCGGCATCACCAACGGGGAGCCCCTGACGATTTCCGCCTACCTGAAGCCTCTCTCGACCCTGATGCGCCCGTTGCCCTCGGTGGATCTTGCGACAAAGGCTCCGGGGAACGCTCAGAAGGAGCGGTCCGACGTCTGCGCCGTTCCGGCGGCCGCCGTGATCGGAGAATCCGTCATGGCCCTGTGCCTCGCGGAGTTTGTGCGAGAGAAGTTCGGAAGTGACAGCATGAAGGAACTCGTGAGAAACTACATGGGTTATAAAAAGCAGCTCGAGGACTACTGACGTGGACCTGATTCCGGATCAAAACCGTCTCGAAAACAAGAAGTCGGCGCTCAGGCGCGAGGTGCTGTGGGCGTCCATTCTGTTCGCAGTCATGTTCCTCACCGTCATCGGGCTGGGGTCCGTGCTGATCATCAAGGAACTCGGCAACAAAGAAACCTTCAAGGTACTGAACCAGTCCACGGCCGAACTGAGGAAGCTCCTCGCCAAGCTGCCCACTACCCAGATGCTGAAAGGTTACAAGCAGCAGACGGTTGTGACGACGCGCCTCAACGATTTTCTGACCGAAAAGAAGATATTCGACTCCATTGAACTCTACGACGACAAGGGACAGCTTCGCTATCAGGACAAGCGCCTCAAGGGTGGCGAATTGCTGGGGGGCACTGCACCCAAGGGGTTGAAGCCGGGCCAGCAGAAGGTCCAGCGCCTCAACAGGATACCCATCGAAGTTCCGGTGGCCATAGAGCCCGGCAAGATGGGACGCGCCATCGTTTCCGTGAGCGAGGACGTGCTGGCAAGGCAAGCCATGCAGTTCCGGCGCGGCCTCATCACGAAACTCATCGGGACGTTCGCCTGCATCCTCCTGATGGTTGGACTTGCATACCTGTACGTTCTGCGCGTCATTCGCATGAGCCGCCGCATCGAAACCGAGGCGCAGTCCCAACTCAGGCTTTCTTATCTCGGCCTCCTCAGTTCTGGGCTGGCGCACGAGATCAAGAACCCGATCAACTCCATACAGATGAATCTCCAGCTTTTGGAGGAAGAGGCCGAGGCGGGAGAGCAGTCCGACCAGCTCAAGTCCTGGCTCGTGCCCATCCGCAAGGAATTTCGCCGCCTCGAAAGGCTGGTCAACGATTTCCTGATGTACTCCAGGCCCCTTAAACCCATCATAGAGCCCACCATAATCGCGAACCTGTTCGACGGGCTTGCTTCCCTGGTGATGGAGGAGGCGCGGCGGAAGAGCGTCACGATAAGGCTTGACGTTCCGGAAGAGTTGCCTCTCGTCGATACGGACGAGGAGCTTCTTCAGTCGGCCATGCTCAACCTCGTGCTAAATGCCATACAGGCGGCGTCCGGCCCGGAGGAAGTCATCCTCCGCGCCCACAGGCAGGGCGATAGGATCGTGATGGAAATCTGCGACCAGGGACCGGGCATTCCCGAAGACCAGCGGGACGCGGTGTTCGATATCTTCTTCACGACCAAGGAGGGAGGGACGGGGCTGGGACTGCCCATTTCCCGCCGGATCATAGAAGGCCTTGGCGGGACGCTGGAGCTTGTGCCGAAACCTCAGCCGGGCTCCTGCTTCAGGGCAAGCCTGCCCATAGCGAGGGCCGTGGATGAATAGGGAGCAGGCCGCCAAACGTGTCGAGCAGCTCCGCCGGGAACTCGAGATGCACCGCCGCCTCTACTACGAGGATAATGCGCCCATAATCAGCGACTACGAGTATGACCTCCTGGAAAAGGAGCTGGCGGATCTCGAGACAGAGTTTCCGGACCTGGCCGGGGATGAGAGCCCTGCCCGCTCCGTCGGCGGCCGCCCGTCGGACGCCTTTGCGCCCGTTCCGCACCCGACTCCCATGTTGAGCCTGGAAAACACCTACAACGAGTCGGATGTCCGGGAATGGGCGCAGCGCCTCGAAAAGGTCCTGGGACGCAAGGACCTGCACTACGTGTGCGAAATCAAACTGGACGGGCTCTCCGTAGCTCTCTACTACGACGACGGGCGGTTCGTCAGAGGGGCGACCCGGGGCGACGGCCTTGTCGGGGAAGACGTGACGGCGAACCTCAAGACGGTGAAGGACATTCCGGACCGTCTCCTGAACGGACCTCCGAATCTCGTGGTGCGCGGGGAAGTCTACCTTCCCATACGCGCCTTTGCCCAGCTCAACGCGCGCAGGGAGAGCGATGGACTGGCCGTGTTTGCCAACCCTAGAAACGCCGCCGCGGGCAGCCTGCGCCAGATCGACCCCGTGGTATCGGCAGCTCGGCCGCTGGCCTGCTTCTGCTACCAGATCCTGCGCTCCGAAGGCTATTCGGCCGGGAGCCAGGAGCGACTGCTCGATGACCTTCAGTCGTGGGGATTCTCCGTGGAACCGAACCGCAGGCTGTGCAAGGGCGTGGACGAGGTCGTCGCCTACTGCAGGGAATGGACCGAAAGGCGTCGCGAACTGGATTACGACGCCGATGGCGTGGTCATCAAGCTCGACGATGCATCCCTCCACGAGCTCGCGGGAACCACCGCCAAGGCCCCGCGCTGGGCTGTCGCCTTCAAGTTTCCGGCCGAGCAGGCGGAAACGACCGTGGAGGAGATCGTCGTGCAGGTGGGCAGAACCGGAGCCCTCACGCCAGTCGCCCGGCTCAAGCCAGTGGGCATCGGCGGCGTAACGGTTTCCCGCGTATCGCTCCACAACGAGGACGAACTGAAGCGCAAGGACGTCAGGGTGGGCGACACGGTCCTCGTCGAGCGGGCCGGAGGCGTCATTCCTTACGTCGTCGGCGTGAAACCGGAGAAGCGTCCGGAAGGCGCTTCCCCCTTCGGTTTTCCGACGGCCTGTCCCGTGTGCGGGGGGCCCGTCCACCGGCCGGAGGGCGAGGCCATCGTCCGGTGCGCAAATCGGTCGTGCACGGCCCAGCTCAGGGAGGGGGTTCGTCACTTTGCCTCGCGCTCCGCGATGGACGTGGCGGGGCTGGGCAAGGTCCTCGTGGAAAACCTCGTGGAAGGAGGCCTGGTGAAGGGCCTGCAGGACATCTACGCTCTCCGGCTTGAAGACCTGGCGAGGCTTCCGCGCATGGCCGAAAAATCGGCTTCCAACCTCCTTGATGAAATTGAAACCAGCAAGGCAAGACCCTACCGGCGGGTTCTCTACGCACTGGGCATCCGGCAGGTTGGAGAAGAGACCGCCAAAGACCTGTCGGCCCGTTTTACCCACATCGACGCGCTCATGAGCGCGTCGGAGGAAGAACTCCAAACCGTGGAAGGTGTTGGTCCTAAGGTGGCCGGAGAGATCCGCGCTTTTTTCGACGTGCCCGGCAACAGGGAGATGATCGATCGCTTCAAGGCCGTGGGCCTCAGGCTGGAGACGGGCGTAGAACCGGATGGGGAAAAGCCGCTGTCCGGACTGACCTTCGTCCTGACCGGGACATTGGAGTCCATGACCCGCAGCCAAGCAAAGGCCGCGCTGGAGGCGTTGGGGGCGAAGGTCAGCGGATCGGTCAGTCATGGTACGAACTTCGTGGTCGAAGGGCCCGGCGCAGGGTCCAAACTGTCGACGGCCCGAGAGCTCGATATAACCGTGCTGGATGAAGCGGCACTCAAGGCCCTTCTATCGGGCGATTATTCCCCTGCAGGAAGGTCGGGCTGACGCGGCATTCCGTCGGCAGGTTGCATGATGACGGCGGCCGTGGTTTATAATGGTGCGAGCCAGGAAGGGGATAGCATGGCAGAAGCAGTCAAAAAAAGGAGCCCCAGCTTGAAACTCCCGGAAATTCAGAAATTAATGGACATGCTCGAAAAGAGCAACCTCAACGAACTGGAACTCGAACTGGAAGGCTTAAAGCTCCGACTTTGCAAGAGTGCACCGGTCTCGTCCAACAACTCGTCCGGTTCGCCGCAGATCATCATGGTTCCCTCCGGAGGCGGGGTTCCCCTGCAGACCGCGGGACCGGCTGCGGCGCCCTTCACCCCGGCCGCGCCACAGGCGGCGGGTGGCTCTCCGGACGGAGAGGAGACCGCAGCTCAGCCCAAATCCGACCGCCTGTCAGACGTGAAGAGCCCGATGGTAGGGACCTTCTACAGGGCGCCCGCCCCCGGCGCAGAGCCTTTCGTGAAGGTGGGCGACCTGGTCAAGAAGGGACAGACTCTCTGCATCATTGAGGCCATGAAGCTCATGAACGAAATCGAGAGCGAAGTGGACGGCACGGTGGTCGACATTCTCACCGAGAACGCCCAGCCGGTAGAATACGGCGAAAAACTCTTCGTTGTCGAGCGCGCGGGTTGACGCGGCATGTTCCGTAAAATCCTGATCGCCAATCGGGGAGAAATCGCGCTTCGTATCATATGGGCGTGCAAGGAGCTGGGTATCAAGACCGTCGCCGTGCATTCGGAGGTGGACATTGACTCGCTCCACGTCCGGTTCGCCGATGAGAACGTGTGCATAGGCCCGGCAGCCAGCCGCGACTCCTACCTCAACATCACCAACCTCATAGCGGCCGCCGAGATAAGCAACGTCGACGCCATCCATCCGGGCTACGGATTCCTGTCCGAGTCGGCCGAATTCGCCCAGGTGTGCCAGGCCTGCAATATCGCTTTTATCGGCCCCAGCCCGCAGACCATAGCCCTGATGGGGAACAAGGCCGAGGCGAAACGGACCATGAAGGCCGCCGGCGTTCCGATCCTCCCGGGTTCCGACGGCCCCGTCGCGAGCGCGGAGGAAGCCAAGGCGGTCGCCGAGGAGATCGGCTACCCGGTCATCCTGAAGGCTTCGGCCGGCGGCGGCGGCAAGGGGATGCGGGTGGTTTCCTCCGAGAAGGAAATCGACACGGCCTTTCAGATGGCCGGCGCGGAGGCTGCGTCGGCATTCGGCAACGGCGATCTGTACATCGAGAAGTACCTCCAGGAGCCGAGGCACATCGAGATCCAAATCCTGGGCGACCAGTATGGAAACGTCATCCACCTTTTCGAGAGGGAGTGTTCGATCCAGCGTCGGCACCAGAAACTCATCGAAGAAGCGCCCTCACCGGTTCTGACCGAACTCCAGCGGAAGGAGATGGGCGACGTCGCCGTCACGGGTGCGAAGGCGGTCGACTATTCTACCGTGGGTACCATGGAGTTTCTCTTCAACGAGGGCGAATACTACTTCATGGAGATGAACACCCGCATCCAGGTGGAGCACCCCGTTACGGAGAACATCACGTCGGTCGACTTGGTCAAGGCGCAGATCATGGCCGCCGCCGGCGAGAAGATGACCTTTAAGCAGAAGGACATCAAGATTGACGGCCACTCCATGGAATGTCGGATCAATGCCGAAGATCCCGTTCGGTTCACGCCCAGCCCTGGGAGAATCACGACCTTCCACGCGCCCGGTGGCCCTGGCGTTAGGGTGGATACGGCGGCCTACGCCGGCTACTTTGTCTCGCCGCACTACGATTCTCTGCTCGCCAAGCTCATCGTGAAGGGCGACACGCGGCAGGACTGCATCATGCGGATGAGGCGGTCGCTGGAGTCTTTCGTGGTGGAAGGCATCAAAACCAACGTCGCCATGCATCTGAAGATCATGGAAGACGAGGACTTCCAGGCGGGAAGACTTTCCACGCGTTTCATGGAACGTTTTCTTTCCTGACGATTCCGGGGAGGCAACCGCCGTGCCCCACAAGAGACTCCTCCCTCCGCTTTACCCGGTGACCCCGGAGACCATGTCGGGTAACCGGCTTGCGCACTGGACGGCTACTCTTCTCTCTATGGGTTGCCGATTCCTGCAGTTCCGTCGCAAGAGCGGGGGCGATGACGAGAAGCTGGAAGACCTGAGACTCATGGTCGAAATGGTCCACCGAGCACAGGGGCTGGTTATCGTCGACGACAGGCCGGACCTCGCCCTCCTGGCCGGGGCGGACGGCGTTCATCTCGGACAAGAGGACATTCCCGTTCCGGACGCACGTCGCATGCTGGGACCTGATAAGATCATCGGCTTCTCGACGCATAACCTGGATCAGTTCGAGGCCGCCATCGAGTTCCCGGCGGATTACCTGTCGCTCGGGCCCGTCTTTGCCACGCGCACCAAGGGCCGGCCCGATCCGGTCGTCCCGATGGACATCCAGAAGACCATTCTCAAGCGGTCCACCCAGCCGGTGGTGGCGATCGGAGGCGTAAGACCGGAGAACGCCGCCGAGCTCTATGAACGAGGATTCACCAGCCTCGCGGCGATCAGCGCGTTCGAAAGAAATCCGACGGAGTCATGGCAGGCCTTCAAACGACATTTTCCGTAATACGAGGGTAGCGGTAACCGGCCCTATGGCCACACGGCCATCCTCTGCCCAAGTCGACAGGAAGGGGTCGCCTCGGTTAGTATCTCCTCCGGGGGATGGGAATTGATGCGGCCACCGACTGGTTGTTTCCTCTTCCAGCCCCGGCAGCTGAGGGCAAACACTGGAGGACGGTATGTACGAAGTCAAGGTCATGCGTGATTTTGCGGCGGCCCACAGGGTAGAGGACTATCCCGGGAACTGCGAAAGGCTGCATGGGCATAACTGGAAGGTCGAGGTCATCGTAAGCATGGAAAAGCTCGACGGCCTCGGCATGGTGATCGATTTCCGAAAGCTCAAAGAGCTCACCGACAGGGCGCTCGAGCCCATGGACCACAGCTATCTCAACGAAACGCCTCCCTTCGACGAGGTCAACCCGACCGCGGAGAATATCGCGAGGTACCTCTTCGACGTTATCTCCCGCGACGTGAAAGTCAGCAGGGTTAACGTCTTTGAGACGGAAACGTCCATGGCCTCTTATTACGCGGAGCCGGGGAAATGAATTCCGGCCGGATGCCCGGGGCAGGTCCGGTGGGCGTCGAACGGTATCGTTACGGCGCATCGCGACACGCGACCGTCCTGGTGAACGAGATCTATGCATCCCTCCAGGGGGAAGGCCCGGAACAGGGTTTTCCCACGGTCCTCCTGCGCCTTACGGGCTGCAACCTGCGCTGCAACTACTGCGACAGCACCTTCAGTTTCTTCAAGGGAGAACGTATGGCGCTGGACGAAGTCGCGGCATCGGTCGCGACCCGCGGCATCAGACGCGTGCTGGTCACGGGAGGGGAGCCGATGGCCCAGGCCGGCACCCCCGATCTGTGCAGAGCCCTCCTGGAAAATGGCCACGATGTATCCATTGAAACCAACGGCTCATTCTCACTCGATGCTCTGCCTTCCGACGTTCTGAAGGTCGTGGACGTAAAGACTCCCGGCAGCGGGGAAGGGGACTCGTTCGAGCAGGAGATTCTCCAGGGTCTGAACCACAGGGACGCGCTGAAGTTCGTATGCAACGACCGCGCCGATTACGACTTTACGAAGGCATTCATGGCGCGTTATCATCTTCCCGGCCCGCCGCAGGTCCTGATCTCGCCGGCATGGGGCCGTATCGAACCGCAAGAACTTGCCGCCTGGATCCTCGAGGATAAGCTGGACGCACGGTTGCAGGTTCAGCTCCACAAGGTCCTGTGGGGCGACAAGAGGGGCGTCTGAAAAACGGATCGGGCAGGACGAAATACTATGGTGGATACAGAAGGTTCCTCGGGCGTCCTCCAGGGGCGTTCTTCGGATGCGGTCTTTCCTGATACGAGTCCCGATCGTCCGCTGGCCGTTGTCCTGGTAAGCGGCGGCATGGATTCTCTCACGGCGGCCGGAATGGCCATGTACGACGGGTGCGACCTCGCTTTCATACATTTCAATTATGGCCAGAGGACGGAGGTTGCGGAATATCGCGCCTTTAACAGAGTCGCCGGTTTCTTCGGTGTTCCCGAAGAGCGGCGACTCGTGGTGCATACGAACTTTTTCACCCAGGCGGGGGGGTCGGCCCTGACTCAGTCGTCCGTCGACGTGCCCAGAGCCCATCTCGACTCCGGAAACATCCCTGTTACTTACGTCCCATTCCGGAACGCCGTGCTCCTTTCAATGGCGGTGGGATGGGCGGAAGTCCTCGGCGCGAAGCTCGTCTATTACGGGGCCGTGTCGCAGGATTCCTCTGGCTACCCGGACTGCCGTCAGAGCTTTATCGAGGCGTTCAATGCGCTGGTCGCAGAAGGAACGAGACCCGGAAGCGGTATAAAAGTCGTCGCCCCGCTGGTGCACATGACAAAGGCGGAGATCGTCCATGCCGCTTCGAGCATGGGATTGCCCCTGGAAGACACGTGGTCTTGCTATTCGAGCAATGACAAGGCGTGCGGGGTCTGCGACTCCTGCGCGCTGCGGCTGAGGGGGTTCAGGGAAGCGGGAATCCAGGACCCCCTTCCATACGCGCGCACATCTTCGGCCGACAGGGCGGCCAGGGTCGCGCGCGTCCGGAAACTCAACGTCCTGCTCCGCGCGCTGACGAAGGCGTCATGAGGGGAACCAAGACCACGGCCCTTGTGGCGCTGGTCGGCATGTCTCTGCTGTTCGGTGCGTCCTTTGTCGGCAGCAAGATCGCCCTCGGTGTCTTCACTCCGTTCGAACTCATCTTTCTGCGGTTCTTTATAGCCGCGTTGCTCTTCATCGCCGTGTCCCCCTGGCTCAGGGGTACGCGTATGGACCGGACCGGGTGCGTTAAGATCTTCATCCTCACGCTCTTTGAGCCGGGCGTCTACTTCTACCTGGAAGCCATGGGGATCGAAAGGACCCTGGCCTCGACCGCCGCCATTCTGATCTGCACAATTCCGATCTACGTCCTCATCCTGGAGGTGATCTGGCTCAAGGTTCCCATCGTTCTGAAGGAGGCCATGCTGATCCTTGTTTCACTGGCGGGCATCTTCCTGCTCGTAACGGCGGGCGGGATCAGTCAGGCCTTTGGCGGCAGTCTCGCGGGCAACCTCTTCATCCTCGGAGCGGCCTTTGCGGCGTCCGTGTACACGGTTCTGGCCAGGAAGTTGCTGAAACGGTACGACGCTGTGGCCATATCGCGCCTCCAGGCGATCTACGCTTCCCTGCTCTACCTTCCTTTTGCCGCCTGGGATTTTATGTCCGTGGGCATCCCGCATGTGTCCACTCGGGCGTGGGTGGCGGTTGTCTACCTGGGAATCGGCTGCTCATTCCTGGCCTACCTGCTGCTGAACGTCGCCCTGACCCATCTCAAGGCCTCGATCGTGGCAGCCTTCACCAACGTTATCCCGGTCGTGGCCACAGGATTGGCCGTGGTTCTGCTCGGAGAAAGGCTCCACCCCATGCAGGCGGTGGGAGCGGCGGTCGTCGTCGGTGCGGTCACCCTTCTGACCATGCGGCGTCCTGAGACCGAGGAACCCTTTTCCGGCTGATCGTATTGGATTCAAGGGGATCCCCCGCCTGAGACTAACGCCGGCCGGACCATGCGACATACGCCCCAGTGGGCGGACCCTCTGGGCACAGATATTGCCGCTTCTCCGGCGGAACGCTACAATCATCTAAATGTACGTGATGGCTTTTATGCATTCATTCCATTGGAGGAAGGCATGTATCTCATCAGACACAGGGGAGCAAAGCCGGCAATCCACGAAACGGCGAGCATCGCGGCGACCGCGGTCGTATCGGGCGACGTGACGATAGGCGAGGACACGGTCGTCCTGGCCGGCGCCGTCATAACGTCGGAGGGCGCGCCGGTTTCGATCGGCGCACGCTGCGTCGTCATGGAGAATTCGGTCATCCGGGGAGCCGGCCGGCATCCCTGTACCATTGGCCACCACGTGTTGATAGGACCGCACGCACACGTTTGCGGCGCCACCATCGCCCCCAGGTGCTTCCTCTCGACAGGCGCCACGGTTTTCAACGGTTCGGTCCTCGAGGAAGGTACCCGCATGGCCGTCCACAGCGTTGTTCACATAGATACGTTCTGTCCGGCCTCCACCTTCATACCTGCGGGTCATACGGCGTTCGGAGAGCCGGCACGGATCTTCCGGCCGGACGAGGCCCTTTCCCTTCACAGGCTGGTTGCCGCAAAGGGATTCACCAGGACCGTATTCGGATTCGATTCCACGGAAATGGGGATTCCCGACTCGGTGGAGCTCCTGTGCGACCGTTATGCAGGCGCCCTCCACAAGCACGCCGTGGACCGGCTGGACGAGGAAGACTAAGGCCGGAGTTGGGTCGGGTTTTCGTATTTCGGGATCACGAAAGGGAAACAGGAAAGAATCCTCCGCGGAAGGCTGAAGGCGAGAGCCTGAAGGCCGGAGAAGAAATGCTTTCGGAGAAGCTCATACGGCTTGGCCACCCGGTCTGGTGAGCGGTACCTTTCCACTCCGCCGGCGGTCCGCCGCCCGGTGTCTGCAGCCCGGTCACCGCTCCCTGGCGGTGCTGACCCGCACGAGTCCGGCGACGATTAGAACGAAGCCCAGAACCTCCCTCAACCCAACCGTTTCCTGGAGGAAGAGAACGGCTAGCGCGCTGGCGGATACGGGTTGGAGCGTCGTGTATGCCGCCACGAGGGTCGGAGATGAACGGCGGACGGCCCAGATGTTGATCGAATAGTTCACGATGGTCGGAATCAGCACGATGTAGGCTACGCCCCACCAGGCGCCCGCGGGTATGGATGCGAAACGGGTCGACAGCAACGAGGGAAGACCGGCGGCCAGTACGGCCAGGCCGCCGAAGAGGAACGCCCAGCCCAGAACGGTCATGGGGTGAAGCCGCTCCAGGAGGGGTCGCTGCAGGACGAGGTAGAGGGCGAAACTGGCACAGTTCAGGAGAACGAGCGCGTTGCCCATGAGCGCCGTCCTTGAAAGTCCCAATCCCGCCATTCCGAGCATGATCAGAGCACCGGTGACGGCAAAAACGACACCAACCCATTTCTTCCACGCCATGCGCTCGATGCCGAGCAGGCCTGCCAGCATGGCGGCGAATACGGGGATGGAGGGCATCAGAATGGCGGCACTGGTCGCCGTCGTGTAGTTGAGGCCGGTTATGTAGAGCAACTGGTTGAAGCAGGCGCCCAGAAGGCCGAGAAGGGCGAGTCTGAAAAGGTCTCCGCGCGATGGAAGCCTGGGCGTGATGCGCCATCCGATCAGGAAGAGCACCGGGGCGGCGCCGAGGGCGCGGATGGCCGCAACGGCCAGCGGTTCGAAGTAGCCGAGGACGTATTTGCCGAAGACGGTAAAGGAGCCGAAAGCGAGTTGTACGAAGATGAGCGCAACGTGCACCCTCCAGTCGACCGCCCGCTTGCACGCCCTCATGCGATTTCATCCTTTCCCCGCGAGTCGTGTCGGTATCGTCGGTCCTTCACCGCCCTGCCGGGCGTCGGCGGAAGCTGGTCATTGTGCTACAGAGAATGAACGCAATCAAGAGATCGGCAATAGGGGTATGCCCGCTTCCTTCGAGCAAAGGGGCGGGAGGTTGCCCTCCCGCCCCTCAGGTGCGGTCAACGACGAGACGGGCCCGTCAGGAACAGCCCAGGCTGTTTCCGCAGTTCAGGCACTTATAGCAACTGCCGTTGCGGACGGTGATGTGCCCGCAGATGTTGCAGAACGGCGCGTCGCCCATCATGTTCGACAGGTGTGAAGAGAGCGGACTGCCGCTCATGGCCTTGTAGACGGGAACGGGCGATGAGGGTTCGGAAAGGGTCCTCTCGGCCTGCTCGACCTCCCTGGCGCTTGCCGTGGGCGAAATAAGGGTCTTTTCCGCCTCGGCCTTTCCGCTTTCCTCGGGCTTGACCTGCACGAAATCCGTCCTGCCCAGATATTCCATGCCGAGCACGCGGAAGATGAAGTCGATCACTGACGTCGCGTACTTGATGTTGGGGTGATCGGTAACAGGCCCCTGGGGTTCGAAACGGGTGAAGGTGAAGCAGTCCACGTATTCCTCGAGGGGCACGCCGTACTGCAGGCCGAGCGACACCGCGATGGCGAAGCAGTTGGTGAGGGAGCGGAAGGCGGCGCCTTCCTTGTGCATGTCGATGAAGATCTCGCCCAACTCGCCGTCTCCGTATTCGCCCGTTCTCAGGTAGACCTTCTGGCCGCCCACCCGTGCTTCCTGGGTGAAGCCGCCGCGCTTCTTGGGCAGACGCTTTCGCTGGAGAGGCGTTCTCCAGATGTCGGGCACCCGGCCGGGCTCCGCACCTGCTTCGGCCTTCTGGGTGGATGCGTCCGACAGGGGCTGGTCGACCTTGGAGCCGTCGCGATAAACGGCCAGGGCCTTGAGGCCACGCTTCCAGGATTCGACATAGATGCGCTCGATCTCTTCCGGTGTTATGGACTTTGGAAGGTTGACCGTTTTGCTTATGGCGCCGGAGATGAAGGGCTGGGCGGCCGCCATCATCTTGACGTGGCCGAGGGGTGCGATGAAGCGCTGACCGAGCTTGCCGCACCGGTTCGCGCAGTCGAAGACCGGGAGGTGTTCCTTCTTTATGTGGGGGGCTCCCTCGATGGTCATGTGGCCGCACGCGACGGCTGATGCCTCTTCAATCTGGGGCTGCGAGAAACCGATGGCGGACAGCAGGTTGAAGCCGGGTTTGCGGGCGTTGTCCGCCGGGATGCCGAGGCGGTTGAGGGTCTCGTCGCCCAGCACATAGGCGGAGAAGGCCTGCGGCAGGTCCATGACGCGCTTGAGCTGGTCTTCCACGGCGGTGACGTCCTCGTCCGTGAAACCTTTGGTCTTGAGCGCCTCGGGATTGACGTGGGGCGTACCGACGAGCCGACCGGTCCCGACGATGTGTTCGATGATTTCCTGGATCTGGGCGGGGGCGTACCCCAGGGTCGTGAGGGCGTGCTCTACGGACTGGTTGACGATCTTGAAATAGCCGCCGCCCGCGAGTTTCTTGAACTTGACGAGGGAGAAGTCGGGCTCGATGCCCGTAGTGTCGCAATCCATCAGCAGACCAATTGTGCCCGTCGGGGCAATGACGGTGGCCTGCGCGTTGCGGAAGCCGTACTGCCGTCCGAAGACCAGGGCGTCATCCCACACCTGCCGGCTCGCCAGCGCGAGATTCTGGGGCAGGTAGTCCGTCTCGAGCCGGAGGCTGGCGTCGCGGTGCATTTTGATGACTTCGAGCATCGGCTCCCGGTTCTTCGCATAGCCGGGGAAAGGCCCCTTCCTCTGCGCGATGAGCGCCGAGACCGCGAAGGCCTGGCCGGTCATGAGGCTGGTGAGCGCGCCGCACCAGGCGAGGGCCTTGGTGCTGTCGTAGGGGATGCCCTTGACCATCAGCATGGTCCCGAGGTTGGCGTATCCGAGCCCAAGTGGGCGGTAATCGTGGCTATTGGCCGCAATCTCCTCGGTGGGATAGGACGAAAGGTCCACGAGGATCTCCTGGGCGGTGATAAAAATACCGACTGCGTGTTTGAAAGATTCCACGTCGAAGTTCCCGTCCTTGTCCAGGAACTTCATGAGGTTCAGGCTGGCGAGATTGCAGGCGGAGTCGTTGAGAAACATGTATTCGGAACATGGGTTGCTGGCATAGATCCGATCCGTGGCCTTACAGGTGTGCCAGCGGTTGATGGTCGTGTCGAACTGCAGGCCGGGATCTCCGCACTCCCAGGCCGCTTCGGCGATCTGCCGCATCAGGTGCCTGGCCTTCAGGGTGTGGGCCGGTTGGCCGATCGTCCTGAAATGCGTGGTCCATTCGCCGTCGTTCTCGTAGGCGTCCATGAACTCGTCGGTCACGCGGACCGAGTTGTTTGCATTCTGTCCCGAGACGGTGTGAACGGCCTCGTCCAGGTCCACTCCGAATTTTGCGAGCTTGCGGGCCTTGTTCTCTTCGCGGCGCTTCCAGTTGATGAAGTCTTCCACTTCCGGGTGGTCGATATCCAAAACGACCATTTTAGCCGCGCGCCGGGTCGTGCCGCCGGACTTCGTGGCGCCCGCGGCGCGGTCGAGAACCTCCAGAAACGACATGAGGCCGGAGGAGGTGCCGCCGCCGGAGAGTTTCTCCTCCTTGGACCTGATTTTGGAGAAGTTGGAGCCCGTTCCGGAGCCGTATTTGAAGAGCCGGGCCTCGTTCTTCACGAGCTGAAAGATGCTCATCAAGTCGTCGTCCACGCTCTGTATGAAACACGCCGAGCACTGGGGGTGCTGGTAGGCGTTGGCGGTTTCCTCGATCTTGTCCGTCGGGGCGTTCCAGTGGTACGCACCGCCTGATCCCTCGATACCGTATTCGTGCCACAGTCCGAGGTTGAACCAGACGGGGGAGTTGAAGGCTCCTTTCTGGGTCACGAGAAGGTGCGAAAGTTCGCTTTCAAAGCAGTCGGCTTCCTCTTCGTCGGCAAAATAGTCTCCGAACTTCTCGCCCTCCACTCTGAGGGTGTGAACGATCCGCCGGATGACTTGCCTGACGGACGTTTCATGGTCCGTTCCCGGGACCCCGGCCTTCCGGAAATACTTGCTGATGAGAATATCGCTGGCAAGCTGGGACCAGTCTTCCGGCACCTCGGCATTTTCCATGGAAAAGACAACCGAGCCGTCAACGTTCACTATTTTGCTGGAGCGCTTCGCGTAGCGGATCTCCTGGAGTGGATCGGCACCGGGCCGGGTGAACCGGCGGGTCATCTTGAAGGGCATGAGAGACTCGTCCGACAGGCCGAGATCCGACGGGACGGGCGTGCCCTCCCCGGAAGCCTGTTTCGGCGCCTGAGGAGCAGTTCCTTCTGGCGGAGTGCTCTTCTTCTTGTTGTCATGGCCAATGGAACCGCTTTTCGGGCCGCCGGACTTGTTGCCATCCATCAGCATTCCTCCTCGTCACGCGTAGGGGGGGCACCCCTAAAGGTCTCATCTCCAAGGGGTTGCTCACTGCCTTGAACCCCAATATTTGCCATTGCGAGATTAATATAGCGCAAGATGTTGTGGAAGTCAAGGATTGCGGGAGGGGCGAAACCGTGCTATAAAGCGGTCCTTTCTTGCCAGCAAATCAGCTTATCAGGTCTGAGTCGCGAGTCAAGGTCTTGTGCGCCCGCCTGTTTGGCGATAGGGTTTTCTTTTTCGAAGGCACGCGGGGACGAAGAACAAACGCGACATTCCGCGGGGAGGTGAGGATGTCCGACAGCCCAAAGGTCAGGCGGAGCGGATCCTGGGGCCGGGTAGCGGCGTGGTCTCTGTACGATTTTGCAAACTCCCCGTACTCGGTCATCATGACGACCATCGGCTTTCCGCTGTTCTTCCTGGGCATCGTCGCCCCATCCGCCTCGGGTCCCTTTCTCTGGGGGCTTCTCTATGGGATATCTGAGGTCATCGCGGCCGTTCTATCCCCGGGCCTGGGAGCGCTCAGCGACCAGTTCGGACGGAGAAAGCCCTTTCTCATCGCATTCGCGCTCATCACCATAAGCGGGACGGCGCTGTGCTACTTTCTCGGTCCTGGCGCCCTGTGGAAGACCTTTGTCTTCTTCGGTCTGGCGAACGTTGGATTCGCCTGCGCGAACGTCTTCTATAACGCCCTTCTGCAGGAAGTCGCTCCGCCGGGCAAAATGGAGACGGTTTCGGGCATAGGCTGGGGGACCGGATACGTGGGCGGGCTTCTCGCCATGGTGCTCGCCATGCCCCTCTACGAAGGCGGGATCGGCATAGAGAACATCGCCAACGTGCGGCTCTCGTTCCTGCTGGTGGCCGGCTTCTTTCTCGCCTTCTCCATGCCCATATTCCTTCTGAAGGAACGGGGGACTCCGCGAAGGGGGACCATCGGTCTCGGACATGCCTACAGGAGCGTCTGGAACACGCTCAAGGCCGCCAGGCGGTACGGAAACATGTTCCGTTATCTCGTCGCGGCCTTCTTCTTCAACGACGGCCTGAATACCGTGATCCTTTTCGCCGGAGCCTACGCCAAGACGGTTCTCAACCTCGATTTCAAGGACATCTTCCTGCTTTTCATCTATCTGCAGATCGTCGCAGCGATAGGCGCCTACGGCCTGGGATGGGTCGCGGACCGCCTTGGCTCGCGCAGGGTCCTCCTTGTCCTGGTCGGCACATGGGTACTGCTCTGCGTCGGGCTCTCGGTCGTGCAGACCTACCATCAGTTCATAGCAGGGGCCTGCGTTGCCGGCATACTCCTGGGGGCCACCCAGGCCATCGCCCGGGGTTACCTCGCCAAGCTGGCGCCGGACGAGATGGAGGGCGAGTTCTTCGGTTTCTACAGCCTGGCCGGCAAGTTCGCAGCGCTGGTCGGGCCGGTCCTTTTCGGGGCCGTGACCAGCCTGACCGGACAGATGCGCCTGGGCGCTCTTGCCATGGTGCCGCTCTTTCTGCTGGGGTTCTTCTTCCTGTGGTCGGTCAAGGACGAGGCGGGAAGTGGTCCCGTGGTCGAGTGACCAGGCGACCAGGGGATCCGGCAATCGAGTGATCGAGTGAGCGAAAGGTTGCCGAACGGGGCCTGCTCGCTGTTTACTCGACCGCTTGATAACTACGGAAAGATGCCGCGTTTGAGGTAGACGTGTTCGAGGCGCTTGATGGCCAGAATAAGGGCGGCGGTCCTGAGGTCCGCGCCGTATTCGTTTGCGGCTCCGCGGACCCTCTTGTAGGCACTTCTCAGGACCTTGGTCAGGTCGCCTTCCAGTTCTTCCGGGACGATCTGTTCACTCCGGCGGTTCCGGCGCCACTCGAGATCGTTGATGATCACAGTACCGACGTTGCAGAGGATGTCGGGGAGGAGTTCTATGCCCTTGGCGGCAAGCACTTCCTCCGCTTCGGGGTCGGCCGGGCAGTTGGCGCCTTCGGCCACGAGCTTTGCGCGGATCAGGGAGGCCGTATCGCCAAGTACGCGGTATTCCACGCCCGCCGGGATCAAGATGTCGGCGTCCGCGGACAGGATGGACCTGCTGTCGGCCTCTTCGGCTCCGCCGAATCCGAGAAGGCTCCCTGTGCGGTTTATGTGATCCGCCAGATCCTGGGGATTCATTCCGGCCGGTTCGAGAATCGCGCCCGAACCATTCTGGGCCCCGATGAGCCTGGCGCCGGCCTCCGAAAGAAAGCGGGAGGCCCAAACGGCCGGCCCTCGGAACCCCTGAACGACGAATGTCGAACCCTCGAGGCCGGATGATTCCTCCTCCAGGCAGGTCTTGATCATGGCGGCTATCCCCAACCCAACGACCCTGTCCCTTCTTGGCAGGCCGCCGAGCGCGGGGGGCTTGCCCACCACGACGTGGGCGGAGCGGTTCCTTTCCTGGGGGGACACGGTGGAGAGGTAGGTATCCAGCATCCATGCCATGACCTGGGGCGAGGCGTTGAGTTCGGGCGAGGCGATGTCGTACTCCGGGCCGATGTTGCTGCCGAGGGAATAGGTGAAACGACGCGTGATCCTTTCCAGCTCGGCGGGACTGTAGGCGCGCGGGTCGATCTGGATGCCGCCCATGGAGCCGCCAAAGGCGCAATCCAGCATGGCGCAACGCCAGGTCATCTGCATGGCCATGGCCCTTACGTCATCGAGGTCCACGTCGGCGTGGATGCGGATTCCGCCTAAAAAGGGCCCCAGGGCATTGTTGTGCTGGACCCGGTACCCGGTGAAGACCTCGATCCGGCCGTCGTCCATCTTGACGGGAAAATTGACCACGATTTCGTTGGCGGTCTCGGTGAGGATCCGCTGAACGTCGGGATCGAGATCGGCGAGATCAGCGGCCTGATTTAGTCCTTTCAGGCCCATTTTGTAACAGTTCATGGCAGCCTCTGGGTCTCCCGTTGTGGCGATGCGGGTCGTCGAGTTTCTACGGGAAAATGCCTCTTTCCTTGTATACCCGTTCGAGAGCGGTGATCGCAAGCACGTGAGCGGCCGTTCGCCAGTCCGTCTGCAGACGTTCCGACGCTTCCTGCATACGCTCGTAGGCGTCCATCAGTCTTTTGTGCAGCCTCGAGTCTACCTGCTCCAGATCCCAGGATTCTCCTCTCTTGTTCTGCAGCCACTCGTAATAACTAACGATGGCCCCTCCGGAGTTGCAGAGGATATCGGGCAGGATATCTATGTCCTTGGAACGCAGGTGCGCCTCGCCCTCGTCGTCGGTCGGCCCGTTGGCGCCCTCGACGACAAGCTTCACGTCCAGCACGGGAGCCGTCTCGGCCGTGATCTGGTTTTCGAGCGATGCGGCAATAAAGATGTCGGCCTTCGTCCGGAGAAACTCGTCGTGGTCCATTCGTCTGGCGTCCGGGTAGCCTATTGTGTATCCATGGCGGCGTTTGTGCTTGGCGAGGGCCTCGGGATCGAACCCGTCGGGGGACGCGATGGCCCCCGTTATCTCCTCTACGGCCAGGAGTCTCGTACCCCGTTTGTGCAGCAGGCGCGACACCCAGGAGCCAACGTTGCCGAATCCCTGGATGAAATACGTGGCCCCGTCCAGATCGAAACCTCTGTCCCGGGCCCATCTCTCAAGCAGGAACACGATACCTTGTCCCGTCGCTTTGTCGCGGCCCTCGCTGCCGCCGGCCTCAACGGGCTTTCCCGTTACGACGTGGATGGATCGCTGCCGTTCGTGGGGCGGTACCGTCGAAATGAAGGTGTCGAGGATCCAGGCCATTATCTTGGCGTTCGTGTTCACGTCGGGAGCGATGACATCGTATTCGGGGCCGATGTTGTTCCCAAGGGAAAAGACGAAACGCCGTGTGATTTGCTCGAGTTCCGTTAGTGTGTGAGTGTGGGGGTCGAGCTTGACCCCGCCCATGCTGCCCCCGAAGGGGAGATTGACGAAGGCGCACTGCAGGGCTTTTTTCAGGGCGAGGGTCTGCATGCTGCGGATGTCGACGTCGGGATGGAATCGCAGCCCTCCCATGAAGGGCCCGAGAACGTCGTTGTGCTGAACGCGGTAGCCGGTGTACATTTCCACCCGGTCGTCATCCATCTTGACCGGAAAATGCACGGCGATCTCGTTGAAGGGACGGGTCAGGATCTTCCTTATGTCTGGATCGAGGTCTATCAGATCGGCTGCCCTGTCGAACGCGTTCATTCCCTGTCCTCCCTGCGGGCCTTGTTAAAGGACCGATTCTCCTTTACCGGTGAGTATACACTGAAACCGCCTTGAGAAAAGAGGGGGCGCGGATATCGCACGGCACCGCAACCGGGTGCGGGGTCGTCCGGTATACGTCTCAGCGACATGCCATGAACAGATTCGATGGCCACGCAGGTTTTCGTTCTGCGCCCTGTCCGCGTCCATGATCCAAGTGATGCCGCTCATGTCCGCCGCCTCGCGCGTGAGGTCCGGTGAAGCCGAGAAGCCGACCGGTCGGAAGGCTCAGCGAGAGCGGTTGGGCTTGGCGGCGTGCAAAGGCCGGCCCGGCCTTCGGCGGGGGAGTAGTGCCCCCTGGCCCCCGCGTCAGCCGTCGCGCTTGGTGGAAGGCAGGAGCTTCTGTCTCAGCGTTTTTCGGTCGATTCGAAGGATCTTCGCGGCCTGTGTCTTGTTCCCGTCCACGCTGGCGAGGACGTTGCGGACATGTTCCAGTTCGACGTCCGCCAGCGGGCGGTTGAGGCCGGCGTCCCTGAGTGCGGAAAAGCGCATGAATGAGGGCAGGTCGGGCGCATCGATATGCTCGGCGTCGGTCATTACGACGAGCCGCTGGAGGGTGCTCTTGAGTTCCCGCACGTTACCGGGCCACGGATACGCCTTCAGAACCTCCAGCGCACGGTCTGAAACGACCGGTGCGGGCCTCCCGAATTCGCGTGAGAGCTTCTCGATCATGTAGCGCGCGAGCAACAGGACGTCATTGTCCCGGTCCCTCAGGGGCGGCACGTGGATAGTGGTCACGTTGAGGCGGTAGAAGAGGTCTTCTCGGAACGCGCCATTCTCGACGAGCCCGGCAAGATCCTTGTCGGTCGCCGCCAGAATGCGGACGTCGAGGGTACGGGGCTTTGTGGAGCCCACCATGCATACTTCCTTGTCCTGTAGGACCTTCAGGAGCTTCACCTGCATGGGGGCCGTCATATCGCCGACCTCGTCTAAAAAAATGGTGCCGCCTTCGGCCGTCTGGAAAAAACCGGCGCGGTTTTCCGTGGCTCCTGCGAATGCGCCCTTGACGTGGCCGAAAAGTTCGCTTTCCAGGAGTTCGCCGGGGATCCCGCCGCAGTTGACGGGGACGAAGGGCGATGAGGCCCTCGGGCCGTTGTAGTGAATGGCCCGGGCCACCAGTTCCTTTCCCGTCCCGCTTTCTCCCGTAATGAGAACGGTGGCCGTCGTGGAAGCGGCCCTGCCCACGGCCTCCATAACTCCCTGCATGGGTTCCGACTCGCCCACGAGCCCGAAGCGGGGACCGGCCCGCTCCACCTTGAGACTGCGGTTGGTCGTGCGGAGCGACAGCTTTTCGAGTACGGTCCCGACGGCGGCCAGGAGTTCCTGCTGGGTGAACGGTTTGGAAAGGTAATCCTCCGCGCCGGACTTCAAGGCCTGAACCGCACCCTCGATGGAAGGGTATCCAGTGATCATCATGACTTCGGTGTCCCTGTAGTTTTCTCTCACGTGGCGTATGAGGTCCAGCCCCGAGGCGCCCGGCATCTTCAGGTCCGTGATGACCAGGTCCACCGGCGTCGACTCGAGCAGGCGCACGGCTTTGGGCACGCTTTCTGCGGCGAAGACCTTGAATCCCCTTGAAGCCAGGATACGCTGAAGAACTTCGCGCGTGTCGGGTGCGTCGTCGACGACCATGAGACGGACGGGCGTAGCCTTAGCGTTCATCGCGTCTCACCTCCCACTATGACCGGGCTGCCCGATATGGGCAGGCTGACCTCGAAGAGGGATCCTCTGCCCTGCTCGCTTTCTACCCGGATTCTTCCGCCGTGGGAAGTGACGATACCGTGCACGACGGAGAGCCCGAGTCCCGTGCCTCGTCCCACCTCTTTCGTCGTGAAGAACGGCACGAACATGTGCATGAGAACGTCCTCGCTCATCCCGGTTCCCGTGTCCTCCACCGTGATAAAGACGTGATCGGCGCCGCTGTGGGTGCGAATAGTCAGTTTCCCGCCATCGGGCATGGCCTGGATGGCGTTGACCATGAGATTTACCAGGACCTGGTGGATTTGGGAGGGATCGGCCGTGATTTCGGGCAGGTCGTCGGCCAGATGGCGCTCGATCTCCACGCCCTCCTTGGCGCACCTCGATTCCAGAAAGTAGAAACCTTCCCGTACGAGCTTGTTCAGATCGAAGCGCGCCTTGTTGGTGGGCATCTGCCGGGCGAAGATCATGAGTTTCTTGATGATCTCGCGGGCGTGGAGAGCGGAGCGGACGATCTTGTCCATGTCCTCAGCAGCCTGCACGGGAATGCCGGGGAAGTCTTTGGCGAGCTGAGCGAATCCGAGAATGCTGCCGAGCGGTTCGTTGAGTTCGTGCGCCGCGCCGGCAGCCAGTTGTCCTATCGTGGCCAGACGGTCTGCGTGCCGAAGCTGTTCCTGAAGTTCGGCCCGCTCTCTGGCGCCTTCCCGCCGTTCTATGATCATGCCGATCTGCCCTGCCACCTGTTCGATCAAGCTTCGCTCTTCTTTCAGAAAGGGCCCTTCGAACAGCGGAGGTTTCTCCTCCACGTATCCTACCTCGACAAAGCCTCGAGTCTCGTTCGAAACGGCGATGTCCTGGGCCATCGTCTGGATGCCTGTCTCGTAACCGGCAGTGCAATAGGCCCGGCCGTCCAGTTCGATCTTGGCGGAGGTGATCTCAGGGTACTGCCAGGCCGGCGGGATAAGCTCAACAACTTCTTGCAGAAGCGCCTCGATACCCAGGCCGGGCTGCTGAGCGAGCCTCGCGATGCCATAGACGCACGTGAGTTCTTTGACCCGCTCTCTGAGGGCGAGTTGCCCTTCCCTGTGTGCGATGGCCGCCTCCAGGGTGGAGGCCACCATGTCGATGAGATTCCGCTCTTCCTTGAGAAAGGGGCCTTCGTCCAGCTCCGGTTTCTCCTCCAGGTATGCGATCTCCACCCGGCCGCGGACGAGGTCGTTCACCGTAAGGTCCGCGCTTTGCATGAAGGCCGTTTCGCGGAAGCCGGCCGTCGCGTGGGGGCGCCCGTCAACAGTAATGCACGCACTCGTTGCCTCCGGATACTGCCAGCCTGGCGGCAGAAGGTTCACGATCTCCGCAAGCTGCTCGTCCAGCGAAAGGGACTGGCGCTGCAATATGGTGGCAATACCATGGAGACAGGTCAGCTCTTTGACCCTTTCCCTGAGCGCCCATTGCGCCGCGTGGTGCGCGATGGCCACTCCGAGCGTCTCCGCCACGGCTTCGTATACCTGTATGTCCTCCTTGGTAAAGAAGTCCCTTCGCCGGCTCGCGAGTGTGATCGCGCCCGATGCATTCTCGTCGACTGGGACCGGGAGGAGCGCCAGAGACTGGAAAGTTCCCCCGATGACAACCGTCCGGAAATCGGTGCTCCTGTCCCCCTCGTCGCGCATGAGAATGGGACGGGCCGTATCGCCGGTCCAGAAGCTCCCGCTTCGGGTGTGAAAGGGGGCAGGGGCAAGCGATTGTCCCTTGAGCACCGACTGCAGGATGGGCTCCGGGATCAGTTCGTTCTCATCGCCGGGAGGAGGGCTGTCCGGGTTGACGGGTAGCGGCTCCCATGCGTCTAGCGCCATTTCCCCGTTTTCCGGGCGTTGCGCGCGGACGCGGCTCAGCCGCCCTCCCTCTTGAATGCGAATCTCAACGCTGTCGCATCCTGAGAATTCGGCGAGGGCCGAGCACGCTTGGCGCATGAAGTCGTCCCTGCGCGAGGCACGGCTAGAATAGGACAGCAGATGGTGGAGCAGTTCCCTGAAACGGTGCGGCAGACGTCCGCCCCGGGGGCGCCCGCCCGCCCGTATGGCCTTTTTCTGGTTCATTCCCGTTCAGACACTCCCGCCATTTACCCCAACCGACGGCGTATCGAGGTACATCATTCCTGTGCTTACCATCATAACAGCAGAAACGAGGGCCGGTCTTTTCTTTCGACCGGCCGGGCCGGCAGTCCCCCGATCAGACCAGGCCTTGATCCACCATGGCGTTGGCCACTTTGACGAAGCCGGCTATATTGGCGCCCAGGACGTAGTTGCCGGGCTGGCCGTATTCCTCGGCCGTATTGACGCAGGCTTCGTGGATGGACTGCATGATCATGTGGAGCCTGTTGTCGACTTCTTCCCTCGTCCAATTCAGGCGCATCGCGTTCTGCGACATCTCGAGGCCCGAGGTGGCAACGCCGCCCGCGTTGGCCGCCTTGCCGGGCCCGTACAGGACTTTGTGTTCGAGGAAAAGTTCGACGGCTTCGGGGGTGGATGGCATATTCGCACCCTCCGAGACACAGAAACAACCGTTCTTGACGAGCGCGGCCGCGTCGTCTCCGCCGATCTCGTTTTCCGTCGCGCAGGGCAGGGCGATATCGCACTTGACGAACCAGGGGCGCCGACCCTCGAAGTATTCGCAGCCGAACTCTTCGGCATATTCCTTGATCCTGCCCCGCCTTACGTTCTTGAGCTGCATGAGAAATTCCCACTTGGGGCCCTTGACGCCCTCCTTGTCGACGACGGTGCCGCTCGAATCGGAGAGCGTTACGACTTTGCCCCCGAGTTGGTTGACTTTCTCCACCGCATATTGCGCGACGTTTCCCGAGCCCGACACCGCCACGGTGTGGCCGCTGAAACCCTGGTTCCGGGTTTTCAGCATCTCCTCGGCGAAGTACACGCACCCGTAGCCCGTTGCTTCCGGACGTATGAGGGATCCGCCCCAGTTCAGGCCCTTGCCCGTGAGGACCCCCTCGAAGGCGTGCGTCAGCTTCTTGTACTGGCCGAATAGATAGCCGATCTCCCGGCCGCCGACGCCGATGTCACCAGCGGGCACGTCGATGTGCGCGCCGATGAACCGGTGAAGTTCGTTCATGAAGCTCTGGCAGAAGCGCATGACCTCGCTGTCGGACTTGCCCTTGGGATCGAAGTCGCTGCCGCCTTTTCCTCCTCCCATGGGGAGCGTGGTGAGGCTGTTTTTCAGAATCTGTTCGAAACCCAGGAACTTGAGAATTCCAAGGGTGACGCTCGGATGGAATCTCAGGCCTCCCTTATAGGGTCCGATCGCGTTGTTGAACTCGACCCGATAACCCCGATTGACGTGTATCTGGCCTGCATCGTCCTGCCAGGGCACTCGGAACATGTAGACCCTGTCGGGCTCGACCATCCGTTCGAGGATCTTCGCGTCGATGTACTCGGGGTGGTGCTCAAGACACGGAACGAGAGAATCCACGACCTCCTGTACGGCTTGTAGAAACTCCGGCTGGGCCGGGTTCTTCCCTGCCACGTGCTCCAGAAACCGCCCGATGTACCCCTTTACGTCCATGACCGCCTCCTCTGTTAAGACCCCTCTGGGTTTAGTGTTAACGATTGGCAGGTGGACAAAAAATACCCAGTTACATGGGGAAAAATATACCACCATTGAAGCGGAAAAGCACGTTTTCCGTTCGGGAGGTTGAGGGAACGTTCGGAAAGGGTTGGAATCTGTCTTGCGGGACAATGCGGAATTGAGCACGGTCAACGCGCGGGACCGGGATAGATCCATGTATCTTGGAAAACGCATGCCGGGAAGACGGCGGAACAGGGGTCGAATCGAGGGTTTGGAATGAACGCGGAGAAGCCGCGTCACAACCTGGATGTGGGGCAGTACCCTGTCTTGGTCTACGGGACCGGGACGGCTGCGTCCTTGCCCTTCTTTTCCACAAGGAAGGCAAGAGCCTGTTCCTTGTCTCCATCCATGAGCACCTGGACTTCACAGCCGTCTGTTGCCTGCGCGACGTCGATGACCTTCAGAACATCCTGGAGACTGGCATACTCTGGGAGGAGTTCGGTCAGAATATTCGGGGCGTTGAGGAAGAACTCCTCACGGAAGAGGTTTCCGTCTTCGTCGGGATAGAGAGCGAGGTACCGGATCTTCGCCTCTACCAAGTCCTGGAAAAAGTGGGTACCGAACGAGAGATCGGGTACGTAGTTGCCCTTTTTGCGGGCAATCTCTACGAGCATCAGCGTGTTATTTATGCCCGAGTAAGTGACGCCCACACCCAGGGTGATGTCGCCTCGGCTGCCCCATCTCCCAGGGCCCATCAGGATAAAGGAGCGCCTCGGCAATATGGCGTTGAGCCGGCTCACGGCGTCGGCCACCGCGGCCATCTCCGACGAGGAGGGGAGCGTCATGTAGGCTTCGGGATTCACGTAGACGACATACCGGACGCCCGTCACCACGCCAGTGGTCACATACTTGTTGGCCGAGAATAGCTTGTGCTTCTGGGGTATCCAGTGGGGTATGGTGACCTGGATCTCCTCTCCGATCCGGCTCTGGGGACGGCACTGGAGAAGGTAGAGATTCTGTCCGTCGTGGGCGAATTCCACGTCGACGGGCGTCCCGATTGTTTCCTGGAGGATTCTCAGGATCTCCCGCATCTCTTTAACGAAATCGGTGTTCTCGATGAGCCCGTAAAAGTTGGGAACAAGCTCGTCCTTGGCCGGGTCAGCCATGCCGAAAAGCGGTTTTCTAAAGGTGCCGTCCTTGTGGATTGAGAAGATGCGCTCCAGGATGGGGAATTCCTCGCCGACTTCCTTGAGTACGTCCTCGATGGATGGTGACTCGAAGCGGCCAGTTTCCAGGTTCAGCACGTCCATGTATTTCTGGGCGTAGTGGAGAACCTGTTCGGGTGTCACGTTCACTCTCAAATCCGGCTTCGCGGGGCAGACGAGAACGGGGAAATCGTCGCCGATGCGGTCCACCGCCCGGGTTCCGAGGCCGGCGACGATGCGCAGGACGCCGTCCTCCCTCTTGATGCGGGGGGACCACCTGAATTCGTTGTTGCTGAAAGCCACGCCGGCAAAGGCCGGAAAGAAGTACTTGCCCACCCTCCTGCCGACTACGCGCTGGATGATGACGCCCATCTCCTCCATGAAATCGAGAAGGCCCCGCTCGGCGCGATACTGGATGGGATCGGGACCGAAGATGGATGCGTAGACTTCGGATACGGCGTCCTTCAAGGCCTCAAGGCGCTCCTCCTTTGTGCCGGTGTTGGCCAGGAAAAGGCTTCTGTATTTGCCGGAAAAAGCGGCGCCCTCGCTATCCTCCAGTAAGCTCGACGACCGGACGATGAGCGGGCCTTCTCCAAGATCGTCCAGGGCGATCTTGAACTGCTGGACCATCTCCTGGGAAAAGAAGGAGTGCTTGAAAACCTGCTCCAGGTACGGGTAGTTGTGCCGCACTTCGTCGATGCTGGAGAACTTGAAGCTCTGGAGATCTTCCAGCGCGTTGTAGTGAACGAAGTCGAAGAGGCCGTCCGAGGTCAGGTACCAGGTATCCGGGATCATCAGCTTCTCGAGGAGCGGGTTGTCCTTGCCTATTTTCCAGAGGATCTGGGTCGCCAGAATGAGGCCCGAGGCCTTGCCGCCCAAACGGCCGTTGCCCTGCGCAGGACCGGCGATGCGGGTCAGGATGCGCCCGTAGTCGTGTATGGTGATGTAGTGTTTCGCCACCTTTATGAAGTGGAGATTGTCCGACAGGAAGCGCCTCGCCAGGGCTACCCGCACGTTGAGGTCGTCCGAAGGGGAAAGGGCCGACTCGCCCTCGCGGGTGCCACGGCAGAATCGGCTGACGATCTCGCCGATTTCCGTGAGGGAGGTATCTCTCTTTTCGATCGCCAGAGCGAAGAACCCCATCTTGTCCTGACGGATCCACTGCTTGACGAGGACAACCAGTTCCTCGTCCTTCAACGTTATGGAAGCCACCCGGAGAATCTGGTCGAAAATCTTCTCTAGCGTTGCGATATCGCGCTTCGGGATGGGTTGGTTGGATCCGCGGGAATCCCTCTCTCTTTCGGCGTAGATGGAGGGGTCGAACTGCTGGATGAGTTCCTGTACCCCGGGAACACCGAGCTTCGTGAGGTGGTTCATGAGCCTGCGCAGGATGCGCTTGTGCAGGCTCCCGTCGGTTTCCTTTACAAGATCCAGGATGAAATGCCATTCGGGCTTTTTCTTGGCTGGCGGTTCTTCAGGATTGGCCGGCTCGGGGGGGCGCTGGCTGACTGAGCCGTTCTGGCTCGTCTCCATGTACTGGCCGAGCTTCTGGGCGACGATTTCAACGAGCTTCTTCTCGTCCAGCAGGAAAGGGTTTTCACCGTACAGGGATTGATTCTCCAGATAGACCACATCGATATCGCCCACGAGCTTACCGTGTTTGACGATGTGCGCCTTCAGCGACCATGGGGTTTTCTCGAAGCCTTCGGACTGGTAGACGTCGTCCCCAACCGTGATTCTGGCGCGGCAGATCTCTGGGTGCTGCCAGCCGTCCGGAAGGCGCTGTACCACGCCTTCGAAGATCTCCTCGTCGCTGAGGTCCTTCCTCAGGAGCACCTCGGCGATACCGAAGAGGCACTTAAGCTCTTTTGCCGTTTCGCGCGCCTTGCCGGCCATCGATTCCCTCTCTCCGCGTCCGTTCCTTCTTCCCCGGCGGCCGAGTTTCTGCATTCATCATCTCCATCTTTAAGTATAGATGGAATAGCCGGGCTAATCCAGGCTGCGCCTTTGGCGGGAGAAAAGACTGGGGCATTGTTCAGGCAGGGGCCGTCATGCCGCGGGAGTCCATGAACGGCGACCGGGGGCGGTTCTCGATGTCGATTGCACGTGCTAACATTAAGGTATTGAAGCGAGCTCTTTCCACGACTCCTCACCCGTTTGCGCAGGATGCAGCGCCGGAGGCACCATGAGGGATCACCTGCTCGACGCCCTTCTCGGGACGCCAAAAAACGTCGAAGTCCCCCTGGATTCGCTCATGCCGTGGAGGGTCAGCAACCTCCTGCTTGTGTCGAGTCTCTACGATTGCTACACCTTCATTGAGGACGGACGACTTTCGGAGATGCTCTTTTCGGAGTATCTCGAACTGAACCTGAGGTTTACGCCTTCCATCCAGCGGGTCTCCACGGCGCAGGAGGCCCTCGAGAAACTGCACAACGAGCATTTCGACCTCTTCATCTCCATGCCGAGAGTGGGAGATATGAACGTGATGGAATTCGGCCATGCAGCCCATGCCGTGGATCCGAACATCCGCATCGTCCCTCTGGCATGCACGGCCCGGGACCTGGACATGCTTCAGTCGAGAGGCGAACTCCCCGGGATTGACAAGCCCTTCGTCTGGCTGGGCGACGTCAGGCTCTTTATCGCGATCATCAAGCACGTCGAGGACCAGATGAACGCATGGCACGATGTGAGGACCACGGGGGTGAAGTGCATTCTCCTGGTCGAAGACTCGGTCCAGTACTATTCGACCTTTCTGCCCATGCTCTACACGGAAATCGTCAAGCAGACCCAAAGCCTGATGGCGGAGGGTGTGAACCGCATGCAGAAGATGATGCGCATGCGGGCCAGGCCGAAGATCCTGCTGGCAACGTCTTACGAGCAGGCCCTGGAACTTTTTGAGCGTTACAGGGACAACCTCCTGGGTGTGGTGCTGGATGCGGCCTTTCCCAGGGGCGGCGAACTCGCTCCCTCGGCGGGCATGGATTTCGCCAGGATGGCGCGGGATGTGACCCCCGACCTCCCCATCCTCATGCAGTCGGGGAGTGATAACCCGAAGGCGGGAGCGCTTCCGCCAGGCGTCGAGTTCCTCGACAAAAACTCGCCCAGCCTTCTGGGAGATCTTCGCGATTTCATGCAGAAATATCTGGGATTCGGCGATTTCGTATTCAGGCGGCCCGACGGCACGGTCGTGACGCGCGCGCCGGACTTGCGAAGCCTCGAATGGGCCATGCAGGTCATACCGGAGGACTGCCTCCTTTTCCACGCCAGCCGCAATGACTTCTCCACGTGGCTCCTGGCCCGGACGGAATTCGACCTGGCCAATGCGCTCCGTCCCAGGCGCGTGGAGGAGTTTGAAGGTGCCGAGGACATCCGCAGGCTCCTGCTGGGCGCTCTCAAAGCTCACAGAGAGCGTGCCAGGGCGGGCGTTGTTGCGGAATTCTCAAGCGGAACGTTCGAAGGCGGAAAGGGCTTCGTGCGGATAGGATCGGGCTCGCTGGGAGGCAAGGGCAGGGGATTGGCTTTCGTAAACTCCCTGCTCAACGATTACAGGCTGGAGGACCGGTTTCCGGGCGTTAGGATTTTCGTACCGCCGACGGCCGTCCTGGCTACCGGCATCTTCGACCAGTTCATGGAATCTGCCGGGCTGCTGCCCATGGCGCTGGAGGAGCAAGACGACGACAGGATAACCAGGGCCTTCCTCGCAGCCGAACTGCCGGAGGAGGTGGTCGAAAATCTGTGGGCGTTCCTGGACTGGGTTCGCTATCCGCTTGCGGTGAGGTCATCGAGCCTGCTCGAAGACGCCTCCTACCAGCCTTTTGCCGGAATCTACAAGACTTTCATGATTCCGAATCGGCACGAGGACCCCGAGGTCCGGCTCGAGGAGTTGTGCAATGCCGTCAAGATGGTCTACGCCTCCACATTCCATTCCGACCCCAAGGCGTACCTCGAGGCGACACCCAACCGCCTGGAAGACGAGAAGATGGCGGTGGTCATCCAGCAACTGGTGGGGCGCGAGCACGACGGATACCTCTATCCGGATTTCGCCGGTGTGGCCAGGTCGCTCAACTTTTATCCAATGCCAACTATGCGTCCGGAAGACGGCGTGGCCTCGGTGGCCCTCGGCTTCGGCAAGACGGTGGTGGAAGGTGGCCGCTGCGTCCGTTTCTCTCCGGCCCATCCGCGAAAACCCATGCAGTCCTTTACCCCGCAGGATTATCTGGAGAATTCTCAGAGGGAGTTCCTGGCCATGGACCTGCGACGGAACGGTCCCAGGGGTGAGGCCACATGGGAGTACTCCGCAGGTCCGATCCCCCTGGACATCGAAACCGCCGAGAAACATGGGACGCTGGCGGGGGTGGGCTCCGTCTACTCGCCCGACAACGACGCAGTCTACGACGGTCTCTCACGTCCGGGCATAAGACTCGTTACCATGGCGGGCATCCTAAAAGGAAGCCTCTGTCCGCTGGCGGACATTCTCGCCTTCCTGCTGAAGGTCGGTGCCGCGGGCGCGTCGTGTCCCGTGGAGATCGAATTTGCGGCATCTCTTGCGGACTCGGCGGAGAAGCCCCACGATTTCGGATTTCTGCAGATCCGTCCGCTGGCCTTCGGAACCGACGTGCAGGACATTCAGATAGAGCACGTCCCCCCCGAAGACGCCATCTGCGTCGCCCACAAGGTTCTTGGAAACGGCGTCGTGCCGAACGTGCGCGACATCGTATACGTGAGGAGGGAGACCTTCGACAGGAGCCAGGCGTCTCTCACGGCATGGGAGGTCAGCGAGGCGAACGCGGTCCTGAAGAAGGAGAAGCGTCCTTACCTCCTCATCGGTCCCGGACGTTGGGGAAGCTCGGATCCCAGGCTGGGGATTCCGGTGAAATGGGCCCAAATCTCCGACGTGCGGTGCATCGTGGAAACAGGACTCAAGGACATACATGTAGACCCTTCGCAGGGTTCGCACTTTTTTCAGAACATTGTCTCGTTCGGCATCGGGTACCTGACCGTGGCGCCGAACAACGCCGACGATTTGCTGGATTACGACTGGCTCGACGGCCAGCCGGCGGCGGGAGAAACCGCCCACGTCAGGCATATCGCCCTCGACGAGCCGCTCGACATCGCGTTAAACGGAAGGCGCAACTACGGGATCGTCATGAAGCCCGGGCATGCGATCGGAGTCACCAAGTGAAAGAAAAGGGGCGGACAGCGGTCCGCCCCTCGTGAAAGCTTCTCCAATGCCAGCGCCTGGAACTAGACCCAGCCGCGCAGGTGGCAGGCCTCGGCCACGCGTGAAATCGCGATCATGTAGGCCGCGTCGCGCATGTAGATCTTGCGCTTGTGGGAAAGGTCGCACACCGCGTTAAAGGCGCTGGTCATCTTCTGATCCAGCTTCTGGAGGACCTCTTCCTTTTCCCAGTAGTAGTTCATATTGCACTGAACCTGTTCGAAGTAGCTGCAGGTTACGCCGCCCGCATTGCACAGGAAATCCGGAATGAGAAAGATGCCCTTCTCCTGGATAACCTTGTCGGCTTCCGGCGTGGTCGGTCCGTTGGCGCCTTCGGCCATGATCTTCACGGAGGGTTTGATCTTGGCCACGTTATCGCCGTTGACCATGTTGTCGAGGGCCGCGGGCACGAGAACGGTCACCTCCTGCCCGATCCAGGCATCACCGTCCAGCTTCTCCCAACCCAGCTCCTTGGCCTTGTCGGGATTCACCGTGCCGAACTTGTCGAGGGTCGATTCGAGCTTCTCGAAGCTGATCCCGTCCATGCAGCGGTAGGTATAGGACTTCCTGTCGTTCTGATCCCAGCACGCCACGGCGATAACCTTGCCGCCGTAGCGGGTGAAGAGGTCGATCGTGTACTGGGCCACGTTGCCGGCGCCCTGGATGGACATGGTCGCGCCCTTGATGTCGATGCCGAGGTGCTTCATGGCCTCGCGGATTGTGTAGACCACCCCGTAGCCGGTTGCCTCGGTGCGGCCGAGTGAGCCGCCCATGCCCACGGGCTTGCCGGTAATGAAGCCAGGGAGCTTCTCGCCGCGGACCTTCTCGAGTTCATCCATCATCCACAGCATGTGCTGCCCATTGGTCATGACGTCGGGAGCCGGCACATCCTGAAGAGGCCCCACGTTGCGGGCCACCTGGCGCACCCAGCCGCGGCATATGGCCTCCTGCTCGCGATCGGAGAGGTTGTGCGGGTCGCAGATGACCCCGCCCTTGCCGCCGCCCAGGGGAATGTCCACAACGGCGCACTTCCAGGTCATCCACGTGGCGAGGGCCTTAACGGTGTCTACCGTTTCCTGGGGATGGAAGCGGATTCCACCCTTGCACGGACCGCGGGCATCGCTGTGTTGGACGCGGAACCCCTTGAAAACCTTGTAGGTTCCGTCGTCCATGCGAACCGGGATGTTGAAGTGATATTCGCGGAGGGGGGTGCGCAGGAGGTCGCGGGTGGCCTGATCGAGCCCGAGTCTCTCCGCGACGGCGT
>CAZDOY010000004.1:41869-74870 GCA_964507185.1 uncultured Thermoanaerobaculia bacterium | reverse complement strand
GTGCGCAGGAGGTCGCGGGTGGCCTGATCGAGCCCGAGTCTCTCCGCGACGGCGTCGAACTGAGTCTGCGCCATCTCAAAGGGGTTAAACGGTTTGCTTGCCATCGAATGTCTCCTTTAACAGTCCAGACAGGCGACCCCCGGCAGAGGGGTGTCGCCGGTAAACCACGCGTTTATGAAGGAATTGAATGAAATTGGCTGGCAGGATGCGACCAGCGCATCAGCGCCGAGGAGGCGGCAGTCATGGTGTGTGTAAGGAGGAGGCTCGGTCGCAGCCTCCTCGCTTCCCGCAAAAAGCACCTTAACCTCCCGAAGCAAGGCGCGGTTAGAGGGAATCCCCCTTCCAGGAGGGCAAATCTAACAAAGCGGTATGGGGGTGTCAAGCAATAAATCCAAGAAAAACTCGAAGTTGGGCCTTTCGGCTCACGGGGTCCCGTTGGGTACCGCGTAACATCTTGCAAAATCTCACGCGAGCACCTAAAATATACTGGCTCGGGGAGGCCTAATTTGGTTTCGGAAAGCGAATTCCAGCGGGACATGTCCCGGCTCAGGAGCCTCATACAAGCGGTAAAGCACCAATATGACCTCTTCTTCGCGGGTGGCCGGAAGGATCCGCCCGCGAAAGAGCACGCCGAACTCGAGGGCATCGTGAGGTTCTATAACAATGAATCCCTGACCCGGCTGAGCCAGCAATTCCTGTTTTCGAGCCTCGCCAACAAGTTCATGGTCCACAACGAACAGTGGAATAAATGGATGCGCGCCCGGGATGAAGGTCTTGCCTCCGATCCGAGGTTGCTGGGTTCAGTCAGGAAAGCGCGCAAAGCCCTGCAGGACATGGAACGACAGACGGAGCAGTCCCAGCCGGAAGAAGGCAACGGCAGGCCGTCCGTTCAAGAGCCGCGCATGGATCAGACTGCACCGCCCCCCTCAAGGCGAGGAGGCAACGGCCTTCGCAAGCTCTACGACGACTTTCTGAACGCAAAACTGAGCGCCGGACAGGTTCCGCAGTGGGACTTCAAGGCTTTCGAAGCGCATCTTAAGACGCAGCGCAAGAACATCTCGGCCAAGTACCCCGGACGGGACGTCGTGTTCAGCGTTCAAAGCAAGGATGGGCGGGTCACGCTCAAGGCGAGGGTCGTCAAGTAGAACGGGCCGCCGGTGCCCTCCCGACCGTTAATCCGAAAGGCTCCCGGACCACCCGTGGACGAAATGGACAGCATCCGGCGCCGCGGAAGCTGTTTTGCCGCTTTGCCGCGCCTGGAAACGTGGTGTGCTTTCTCGCGCCTTCGACACGGCGGACCTTTTCTGGCCGGACAATGGGCACTCCCCATATGTTACCTAACTTGACGCCTTTAGCGGGCAATGCTATAAACGCTCCTTGTTCACAGACCCCATGGAGAGCGAGCAAATGCCAAAAAACTTCCTCTTTACGTCCGAGTCGGTGACGGAAGGGCATCCCGACAAGATTGCAGACCAAATCAGCGACGCCGTCCTCGACGACGTGTTGAAAACCGACCCGAACGGCCGCGTCGCCTGCGAGACCCTGGTGACTACCGGGCTGGCGTTCGTCGCGGGCGAAATTACGACGAACGCATTCGTCGACGTCCAGACCATAGTGAGAGGCACTCTCAAGGAAATAGGCTATATCCACGGCGATTTCGGCATCGACTACAGGACCTGTTCGGTCATTTCATCCATAGACCCGCAATCCCCGGATATAGCCATGGGCGTCGATACGGGCGGGGCGGGCGATCAGGGACTCATGTTCGGATATGCGTGCAGCGAAACCCCGACGCTGATGCCCTTCCCCATCTACATGGCGCACAGGATTACGGAACGGCTCGCAATCGTGCGCAGAGATGGCAGCCTGCCCTACCTTCGGCCGGACGGAAAAGCCCAGGTCAGCACCTGGTACGAGAACGGCGTGCCCAGGAAGGTCTCGGCCGTAGTGCTTTCGGCGCAGCACGACGCGGACGTCACCTCCGAGCGGCTTCACCGGGACCTCAATGAGCTAGTCATTCGGGAAGTCATCCCCCCCGACATGCTGGATGGGAACACGAAGTACCACATTAACCCTACGGGCCGCTTCGTCACGGGCGGGCCGCAAGGGGATACGGGGCTTACAGGGCGCAAGATCATCGTTGATACGTACGGAGGCATGGGGCGCCACGGCGGCGGTGCTTTTTCGGGCAAGGATCCGACGAAGGTCGACCGTTCGGCGAGTTACATGGCCCGGTATATCGCCAAAAATATCGTGGCTGGAAAGTTGGCGGACAGGGCGGAGGTACAGTTGGCCTATGCGATCGGGGTCGCCGAACCGGTTTCAGTGATGGTAGAGACCTTTGGTACGGGCACCGTGGACGAAGCCCTCCTCGGAGCGGCTGTGAGGGAGCTTTTCCCCATGACGCCGGCCGGAATAATAGAATATCTTGATCTGAGAAGGCCGATTTATCGAAAGACAGCGGCATACGGTCACTTCGGCCGCGAACTCCCGGAATTCACCTGGGAGAAGGTGGACAAGGCCGACGCCCTCAGATCCCGCTGCGGCCTGTAAACGAGAGAAGAGAAAGGATATCGATAATGGACTGTCATATCAAAGACGCGGGCCTGGCCTCCAAGGGAAAAGCGCGGATCCTGTGGGCCGACCGCCACATGCCGGTACTGGCGAGCATCCGTGAACGGTTCGAGAGAGAGAAACCACTCAAGGCCCTGCGAATGGGAGCCTGTCTCCACGTGACCACGGAAACGGCTAACCTCATGCGCACCCTCGTGGCGGGGGGCGCATCGGTCGCCCTCTGCGCAAGCAACCCCCTGTCCACCCAGGATGACGTCGCCGCCAGCCTGGTGGAGGACTTCGGCGTGTCCGTCTTCGCCATCAAGGGCGAAGACAACAAGACCTACTACGACCACCTGGCGTCGGTTCTCAACACAAAGCCCATGATTACCATGGACGACGGGGCCGACCTGGTGTCCCTGGCCCACGGCGACAGGCGCGACGCGCTCGAGCACGTGCTGGCGGGCACCGAAGAGACCACCACCGGCGTCATCCGGCTCCAGAGCATGGCGCAGCAGAAGGTTCTGGCGTACCCGATCATCGCCGTCAACGAAGCCATGACGAAGCACTTCTTCGACAACCGCTACGGCACGGGCCAGTCCACGCTGGACGGCGTGATCAGGGCCACCAACATGCTCATCGCCGGGTCCACGGTCGTCATCGCGGGCTACGGCTGGTGCGGCAAGGGTGTTGCGAAGAGAGCGCAGGGGCTGGGCGCCCACGTGATCGTCACGGAGATCGATCCCGTCAAGGCGATCGAGGCCATCATGGACGGATTCCGGGTCATGCCCATGGCCGAAGCCGCTCCCGCCGGGGATCTGTTCATCACGGTGACGGGCAACAAGCACGTTATCCGCACGGAGCACTTCAAAGCCATGAAAGACGGGGCCATCGTCGCCAACAGCGGTCACTTCAACGTGGAGCTCGAACTCGACGGCGGCCTTTATGACCTGTGCGAATCGAGGACGCGGGTCAGGGACTTCGTGGAAGAGTTCCGCTTGCCGGGCGGCAGGAACATATACCTTCTGGCCGACGGGAGACTCGTGAATCTATCGGCCGCAGAGGGTCATCCGGCCATGGTCATGGACATGTCCTTTGCGAACCAGGCTCTTTCAGCCGAGTGGATCCTCGAGAAGAAGGACGGATTGGCAAAAGACGTTCATGTCATCCCGGAAGAGATCGACCGCGAGATCGCGAGGATAAAGCTGGACACCATGGGCTATCGCATGGACAGCCTTACGGAAGAACAGATCGCCTACCTATCTTCGTGGCAGGAGGGCACCTGATCGACAGCCACGAGGCGGAACGTGTTGGCGCATCGCCTCAAGAGGCTCTATATTGGAGCCGATGGGTAAATAGGCAGGAGCGTAGGGCCTCGCCTAGAGCGGGAGCTTTTGATCATACGGGGGGGCTTTGCGGCTCCCCCTATTTGTTTGCACCAGAGGGTCGGAGGGAGGATTATCGAGCCTTCGGTTCCTGGAGGGGGCCTGGGTGCCCGGCAAGGAGAGTGGAATGGACAAGAAGATCGTTCATGTCGTAGGGACAGGAACCATCGGCGAGCCGCTCATCGGGCTTTTCTCCCACATGAAGGAGGAGCTGGGCTTCGACGAGATCACATTTCACAAGAGAACGCCGCTGCTGGAAGAACGTTCCAAGGTCCGTGCCCTGCTGGAGCACGGGGCTCATCTTGCCACAGATCCCGCCGCCATGGAAGGTTTCAGCAAACTCGGGCTCGAACCCGAAATGTCAGGTGAGGAGGCCATTCAGAGGGCTTCAGTCGTCATCGACTGCACCCCGTGCGGAAACGAAAACAAAGAGAGCCTCTACCTGCCTATAGGAAGGAAGGTCAACGGCTTTCTCGCCCAGGGTAGCGCCTTCGGTTTTGGGAAAATGTACGCGCGGGGCATCAACGACAGCGCCCTTGTCCCAGGCGAGGACAGGTTCATCCATGTCGTATCCTGCAACACCCACAACATAGCCGTTATCATACACACCCTGGGAATGGACAACGGAAACGCCCCAGACAACCTCATAGAAGGTCGCTTCGTCTGCATGAGGCGGGCCAACGACATAAGCCAGGATTCGTCGTACGTGCCGTCTCCGCAGGCCGGCCGGCACGACGACCCGGAATTCGGGACGCATCACGCCCGCGATGCCTGGCACCTCTTCAAAACCCTGAACATGGACCTGGATCTCTTCTCCTCGGCTATCAAATTGAATACCCAGTACATGCACACGCTCTGGTTCCAACTGAAGGTGAGAAGACCTACGAGCGTCGAGAATCTGCTTGCCGCCGTCGAGGCCAACAGGCGTGTGGCGGTAACCTATAAGAAATCGGCTAACACGGTCTTTTCCTTCGGGCGCGACCACGGCAACTTCGGCCGGATCCTGAGCCAGACGGTTTTGCCTGTTCGGTCCCTTGTCGTGCACAGGGGGACCGAGATCTCCGGATTCTGTTATACGCCCCAGGACGGGAATTCCCTGCTTTCCAGCATCGCAGCGGCGACCTGGCTGATCACTCCGGAGGACTACGACAAGCGGCTGGATTGCGTCAGGCCCTTCATGTTCCAGGAGGTCTGAGGGGGGAAAGAGGGAGTCCGGGGCAAAGAGTGAGGAGGTTTTTTTTCAGGCGCTTCCAATGTCAGTCCGTTTTGGGTATACTTGAGACGAGGATTTCAAGGGAGGTAGTTATGAGCGAAACGGGACCGATCGGCGGAACCAAGCCCTACTCGGACGACGACAAGATCTATCTGTTCCTTGCGTACTTCGGTATTTTCTCCCTCATACCCTTTTTCATGTTCAGGGACAAGCGGTCTGATCCGCAGAAGGAGTACGTCTACTGGCACGCGCGGCAGGGCCTGGCCCTCACCATCGTCGCGTTTGTGGTGTGGTTGGTCGGAATGTTGGGTTTGGTGATTCCCATTCTGAACTTCGTGATCGCCTTCGTGCTCTGCCTCTGGTGGGTTCTCGTCATAGCCATGATGATCATGGGCTGGGTCAAGGCCTTCGGCGGACAGAAGTGGGAGATACCGGGCGTCTGTAAACTCGCCGAGATGTTCAACTAACCGGCAATCCGTTGTATACTGTTTGTGGAGAAGGGGCCTGCCTGGCAGGCCCTTTTTTTCTAATCCGGGGCGGTTGGTGAAAGGTGAAGATGGAAAGGGAACTCTTTCTCGGCGTGGACACCTCAACCATGTGGCTCAACGTGTCTCTGGTGACCTCGGCGGGTGAGATCGCAGGCGAATTCCACGAACGCGTAGGGACGCACACGTCGCGTCTCCTTCCCGTTATCGACCATCTCCTCCGAGAGGCCGCCGCCCGCAAAAGGGCCGACCTTGCGGCGGTGGGAGCGGTTCTGGGGCCGGGGTCCTTCACCGGCCTGAGGGTGGGTCTGGCCTCCGTTACGGGATTGTGCTCGGCGCTCGACATCCCGGCTTTCGGCATGGACTCCCTGACGGCGCTCGCCCTGTCCTGCAGGCACGACGGAGAAGGCCTCGCCATCCTGGATGCCCGGCGCGGGGAGGTCTACGTTCGGCGTTTCCGCAAGAACGGCGAGGATGTAACACCGCTCGACGAGGCTCGCTCGTCGGCCCCAGACGGTGTATTGGCGGGTCCGTGGAATCCTGCCTGGGCCATAGGCGACGGCGTCGGGCTCGTCTCCCGGTGGCCCGTCACCTGCACCACGATCCCGGAGATTCCCAACCTGGGCGTACAGGCCGCCTTCCACGCGCGTTCGCGTCTGGAGCAGGACCTGGACGGCGAAGTCCTTTCGCCCGTGTACGTTCGGGATCCCGACGTGAGAAAATCGGCTTCCTATCGGCCTTGATCATAAAACGGTCACGCGATACCGCCGTTGGAGGAGAACGATGCACTACTTCGAGCCCGTCTTCAGGCCGCCTTCGGAAGCCGGCAGCCTCATCCTCCAGGCGACGGTGGGGTGTTCCCACAATACGTGCACCTTCTGCGCCATGTACAGAAACAAGAGGTTTTTCGTCAGGCCCCTCGATGACGTGCTTGCGGAAATCCGGGAAGCGGCCGCCGAGTGGCCGGAATGCCCGAGGGTGTTTCTTGGCGACGGCGATGCGCTGGCCGCTCCGACCTCGTATCTCCTGGAGGTGCTTAACGCCCTGCGACGTTCTTTTGCCTCGGTGCGGAGGGTGTCCCTCTACGCCACACCGATGAACCTGCTCGAAAAGCGCCCCGAAGACCTCGCAAAGCTCAGAAAACACGGGCTCTCCCTCTTCTACATGGGGCTCGAGTCAGGCAGCGATGAGGTCCTCCGCGCGGTGGGAAAGGGCGTAAGTTCGGACGAGATGGCCGAGGCGGCGGCAAAAGCCCACGACGCCGGCATGAGGTCTTCGCTCATGGTTCTTCTGGGGCTCGGCGGGACGGCCGGGTCTGAGGATCACGCCTTGAGCACCGCGAGGATTCTGAATCGCATACAGCCCGCCTATCTCTCCGCCCTGACGTGGTATCCTTCTGAAGATGCACCCCTCTTCAGGCAAATGAAGAAGGGGCGCTTTCGGCGCCCGGACGATGCGGGTATTTTGAAGGAACTGAAGGTGCTGATTTCCGAACTGGAACTCCTGAACACCGTTTTCAGAGCCAATCACGCGTCGAACCCGCTGCCCATAGGCGGGCGTCTTTCCAGGGACAGAAACAGGCTTCTTGCCGCCATATCCGCCGCCGAGGAGGGCTCCCTGCCCTTGCGGCCGGCCTTCCTCAGGGGGACTTGATGTCTTCTTACCGCCGCACCGTGATGTGCGCAGCGGCCTGTATCCTGGTGGCCGGATCGGTTTTCGCCGACATTTACACGGCCCACCAGAAACAGGCCCTGGG
Organism: uncultured Thermoanaerobaculia bacterium; assembly: GCA_964507185.1. Lineage (GTDB taxonomy): Bacteria > Acidobacteriota > UBA4820 > UBA4820 > DSQY01 > CAVRTJ01. The sequence continues at coordinate 67,478 of CAZDOY010000004.1, read as the reverse complement.
CGAACTCTACAACCAGCGAAGCGAAGCTCGTGCCATCGTGACCCTCTATCGGGCGGGCCGGCTGGCGAATGCCCAGGACAGTCAAGAGCCTCTCGAAGAAACGTTGAGGAAGGTCATTTCGGCGCCGGACACGGATCCTGAAGTCGCGGCCCATGCAACGGCAGAGCTGGCCGTGCTTTTCCTTAATCATGGCCGGGACCAGGAGGCCTCCCGCCTGGAATCGGACCTGGGTTATATCGATAACTGGATGGTCATTGGGCCCTTCGACGACGACAACAAGAGCGGGTACGATGCCGAGTATCCACCCGAGAAGGCCATTGATTTCGAGGCGGACTATCCCGGCAAGTCCCACAGCGTCCGGTGGAGACGCATGCCTCGACCGGCCGTGGACGGCCTCGTACCGCTGAACGAGCTTCTCGATCCTTCGGAAAAGGTGGCCGGTTACGCCTTGACCTTTATCAAGGTCGGCCGGAAAACGCCCTGCGTGCTCCGGGGGGGCTACAACGAGGCCTACAAGATATGGGTCGATGGTGATCTCGTGGCGGCGAGGAAGAACTACAACGGGCGCGCCTTCGATCAGTATGCGGACGCCTGCACGCTGCGCGCGGGATGGAACTTCATCCTTGTCAAGGTCTGTAACCAGGAAGCCGGCTGGAACTTCAGCATCAGGATTACAGATGCGCGGGGACGCGCACTGAAGGGTTGGACATCGGGCTCCGATCCGTCCGCCTTGAAAGAAAAGATACCTGCCATCTTGGCGAAAGACGGCCGGGCGACGAAGGGCTTTCGTTTCGACGATCCGCTCGTCACGCTGAAAGAGGCGGCGGACAAGGAAGGCACGGCGGCAGAGCTGGAGGATTACGGCCTGTACATGTCCTTCCTGCGCACCCTTGACCGCACTGACGACGCCAATGTCGATGCGCTGAAAAAGGCCGCACGGAAGGCGGCGACAAACGTCGACTACTGGGTGGCCCTCGGAGATGTCGAGAAGGACCACAACAAGAGCAGGGCTGCGTACATGAACGCCCTCAAGGCTTCGCCGGCGGCGCCTGCGGCCTTGGAGAGGATGGGACAGTACTACCTGAACAGGGGCATGCCCTTCCCGGCGATGACCTACCTGAGGAAGGCTCTAAAATCGGACCCCGGCAGCCCGGCCCTGGAATCACTGATCGCCCGGGTCGAACTCCAGTATGTCTCCGACGGTCTGGCGGCAAGAGATCTAAGGGCTCTTTACGGCAAGCACCCGGATTGTCCGGACGTCCAGGCTGCTTACATGCACGCTCTCAGAACCCTGGGCGAAACGGAGAATCTGAAGAAACTCTCCGAGGATGTATGGAGGGCCCACCAGGATGACCCGGAGGCGTGGTTTGCACGCATCAGCGGTTTCATTACCAAGGGCGAGAGCGAGCGGGCATTGAAGCTCTTCGGGGAAGCGACCAGGCGCTTTCCTCTGCAAAGGCTGATCCCCGACAGGCACGCAAAATACCTACTGGGACTGAACAGGCCCGCAGATGCCGAGAAGGTACTCAAGCCCGTGCTGTCCTGGGCACCGGATTGGCCGGAACTGCACGTGCTGAACGGGGATATCCTGGATGCGATGGGTCAACGCAGACAGGCCCTGGAAGAATATCGCCAGGCTCTTTTGCTCAAACCCCAGCTGGAGAGTGTCAAGCGGAAGGTTGCCTTCCTCAGCCCCGAAAAGGAGGGCTTCGAGCAGGAGTACCGGGTGTCCGAGAAGGACCTGCCCACCGACATGTCACAGTACGCGGGTCAGCAGGCGGTCGTGCTGCTGGACAACACCGTGGTCAAGGTTCAGCCCAGCGGATTGTCCAGCCGCTATATCCAGAAGGTCATCCAGGTGCTCCAGACTGGCGCCGCCCAACAGCTTCAGTATTATCCCATCACCTTCGACCCCGACCGCCAGGAGGTGAGGGTACTGGACGCCTCGATTCTCAAGGCGGACGGAACGAAAGTGCACGCGGACACCATGGTCACGGATACGCTGTCCGATCCCCAGTTCAGGCTCTATTACAGGAACAGGAATCTCGTTCTCTCCTTCCCGTCGCTCAGCGCCGGTGACAGGCTGTCGATCGAATACAAGATCTCGGACATCGGAGAGTCGAACGAATACGGGAAATATTTCGGCGACCTCGTCATGTTCGGAAGTTCGCTCCCCGTCATCACCAAGCAGTACACGCTCATACTTCCCGAGAGCTTCCCGCTTTACATGCACGGAGAGAATCTGGACGTCAAACCCATGGTCCTTTCGATAAGGAACGAAAAGACCTACCGGTGGGTTGTTCACGACATAGCCAGCCTGCAGAGAGAGCCTAACATGCCCGGCATAACGGAGGTGATGCCCTACCTCCACGTGTCCACCTTCCAGACGTGGGACGCCATGGGCAAGTGGTACGCGAACTTCATCGCGGACCAGTGGGAGATGACTCCGGAAGTTAAGGCCAAAGTCACCGAACTGACGGCCGGTCTCAAGACTCCGGAGGAGAAGGTCTATGCCATCCACAAGTGGGTCGTCCAGAAGACGCGTTACGTCGGCCTGGAGTTCGGCGTGCATGGTTTCAGACCCTACAAGGTCCGGCAGATCTTCGAGCGGAGATTCGGAGACTGCAAGGACAAGGCCCTGCTCATGACGGCAATGCTGCGCCAGGCAGGGCTGGATGCGGCCATGGTCCTTGTCCGAACGAAGGACAACGGACAGATCTACCCGACGCCCGCCTCCCTTGCGATCTTCAATCACTGCATCTGCTATGTCCCGGAATTGAACCTCTTCCTGGACGGGACGGCCGAGTATTCGGGCATGCACGAACTGCCCTATCAGGATCAGGGAATATGGGTCCAGGTCGTCTGGCCGGACGGAAGGACAAAGCGGATGGAAACGCCCGAGGACGAGGCGAAAAACGACACCTACGAGGCCGACTACGACCTCAGGATCTCGCCTGACACCACGGATGCGGCGGCCGCGGCCCAAATAACGGTCACCGGCCAGGAATGCGCGTGGATTCGAAGCCGTTACCAGGACGCCGGAAAATTCAGGGAGCTTCTGGAAAAAGATCTCTCCGGCACCTTCCCGGGCACCCGCCTGGACGCTGCTGAGCGCAGCAATCTCGCCGCGCTCACGAGCCCCGTAACGCTTTCCTTCAAGGGGACACTCGGCCAGGCCGTCAGTCCCGATGGAACGCACCACATCAGCCTGCCCATGTGGTTGGGGCAGCTCCGCATGTCCTACAGCTACGCATCGCTTCAGCAGAGGAACCTGCCCATCGAGCTGGACTACCCGTGGCGGCAAAGGTACTCGGTGACATATCACTTGCCGGATGGAGCCGAGGCGGTCCTTCCCCAGGACGTCGACGTCAAAACGCCCTTCGGAAGCGTTTCCAGGGCTTCGAGCGTGAACGGTCGGGTCGTCAAGGTCACGACCACCGTGACGCTCTCGGTCATTCGGGTGAATGTGAGTAGTTATAAGGCTTTCAGGGCGTTTTGCCTTCAGGCGGACAGGACCACGGACGACCGCCTCCGAATCGCCCTTCCCGGAGGCAAGTCATGACCAGAAACGCGATGCGGGCAGGAATCCGCTTCATCTTTACGGCGGCGCTGCTTTCCGCCGTGGCTGTTGCACCCTTCAACGCGACTCTCTCCGACGGGTGGCGGGGCTTGCTCGACGGCGGCGATCTCGTCAAGACGGAGACGGCGCTCAAGGCCGAACTCGTTAAGAATCCTAAAGACGCGGAAGCCGCCGTCGGGTTGGCGTTTCTTCAGCGGATCAGGGGTGAACGCGAAAAGTCCGTGGTGACGGCCGTGGAGGGGCTGCGAAATGCGCCGGGCAGTCCTCTCTCCTTTGTTCTGGAAGATTTCATCAGCGACGATGCGACATTCGACCAGGCCACCGTACGTCTGGTCAGCGATTCGCTGGCGGAGCTTGCATCGGCGAAAGACATGGACCCGCTCGTGCGTTTCAACCTCCGATGGCTCGGGTACAAGCTCGCGGCAAGATCCGGGGACAGGACCGCTCGGGTCGAGGCCATGGAGCAGGCCGGGTTTGTACCGGGAGCCTACTTTTCAAAGCCGGAGACCGAGCTCAGCCGTCTGCGGTTCTATGACGAAAATCCCGTAGAGAAGGGCGACATCGGTGACGAGAACTGGACGTATTCGAAGCTGGACGGGATTCTCGTGAGGCCTCCCCTCTACGACATGCCGGACCAGAGGGAATCGAACTATTACATCCTCGTTCCCTTCACGGTCGACAAACCGATCGAAGCCCTCGTCTATCTGAACGCGTCAAAGAGTTTCAGGGTCGTTTTGGACGACCACGTGCTTCTGGTCAAGGACATATTCAAGGTGCAGGAGAATCCCACCGCCGTGCAGAAAGTGAGGCTGTCGGCGGGTGCTCACCGCCTGTTGATCAAACTTCATGCCGCTCAGGTGGGTGACGGCCTTCACGTGGCGCTTCTCGACGCGTCTGGCAATCCTCTGCCCGTGCACTGGATTTCAACCCCCGTTCCTCCGGGCGGAAAGACGGCGCGGTTCGAGAACATGGGCGAAAACAAGGGGCTCTTCTGGTCGTGTTTCGACCGGAAGGATCCGAGGTGGCTCGGTTATGAGGCACTGTGGAACAAGTGGCTCGGCGACGTGGCGAGCGGAAGAATCATGATGGAAAACGCCGCCGCCGGGGCCCCGAAAAGCCTCCTCTGGAACTGTCTGTCGGCGCAGATGTACCTCTTCGATTCCGACGACCTCCCCACAAAAATCGCGCAGAGCCGGGCCGAACGCTCCCTGGACCGCGCCTTGAAAGCGGCCCCGGACTGCCCCATGGCCCTGTATTTCAAGGCCTTGCTCGCAGGGACGAACTCGGACACGGACGAGGATCTCGTGCTGCTGCGCCGGCTCACCGAGAGCGCTCCCTCGGACCCGCGGTGGTTCATCTCCCTTGCGCACCGGCTGGAAGGAAAGAGCTGGATGGACCAGGCGCGGAAGGTCCTCCGGGAAGCATCGTCCTATCATCCGGACTGTGAGAGCGTGCTGTCGGCCTGGATCGACTTCGATCAGAAGATCCCGGATTTGAAGGCGGAAGAGCGGGCTATCAGGCGCCTGGAGAAGCTGCGCAATGCAGATCCGGAGTGGGAAGACTACTACGGTGCCACGGAGCAGTGGCATGCGCTCGAGAGCCTGATCAAAGGCGAAATCAAGAAATACGGAGACCGTGATCTGCTCTTCGAGTACAAGCTGGCCCGTCTCGAACTCAGTAGAGGCGAATACGCATCCGCCAGAAAGCGGCTCGAGAAACTGGTTTCCGTCAATCGCGATTCGTCGGAGCTCACATTCTACCTTGCTAGGTGCTGTTTCCTGATGGGGGACAAAGAGGCGGGGTTCAAGGCGTGGGACGCGCTGAAGGCGGTCAAGCCGGACGCCTTCCAGGTGGACCTCGCCAAGATGATACTCGGCGTCAAGCCCCTTCCCTTCCAGGACAAGCATATTGATCTCAAGCAGGTTCTGGCCGAGGACAAGACCACGGAGCCCGATCAGGCACCTTCCTCCCAGATACTCGACCAGATGTTCACGCGCGTGGAACCCGACGGGTCGTCCATCGAGCGCTATCACGGAATTCTCCGTATCAACGACAAACAGGGCGTGGACAAGGAGGGGGAGCAGACCCTGCCCGGACAGGTCATACTTTCCATCAGAACCATCAAGCCCGACGGAGAAATACTGGAACCGGAACAGATTCCGGAAAAGCAGACCATCAGCCTGCAGGGGCTTGAACCGGGGGACCTCGTCGAGTATGAATACATTACGCTAAAGCCCCCGAGCGCGGTCAAGAAGAACGCCTACGTCACATCGCAGGTCTTTCTTTTTCAGGATATCGATAAGCCATTCCACCGGACACAGTGGTACATGGAATACCCGAAGTCGATCCCCATGCGCTTCCTCGAAAAGCACCTCCCGTCTCCCGGCAAAGCAGGAAGTGCGGGCGACATGGAGTGGCGTAACTGGGACTTTAGGCACATGCCGCTTCTGCCCAGGGAACCGAACGCGCCCAACAGGCTCCTTTTCGTGCCCCTCGTCGAAGCGGTCGGCGGCATCACGTGGCACGACGTGGGTCTCTATCTCAAGAACGGCCTGGCCGGCTCCTTCCAGATCACACCGGAAGTTGAGCACAGTTACAAAGTGGCGGTGGCCGGCGCAAAGACCGACCAGGAGAGGCTGAAGGACATCATCGATTACTGCCTCAAGGAAGTCGATGGAGAAGGCCGGGCGAGCTGGCAGGATCCTACGATGACCCTGCTTACCCGCAACGGTAACCGGTTACCGGTTGCCTGTGCGTTGCTGACGCTCGCCGGGATCCCCCATCAGATCCTCATCGCGGAGGCGACGCCGGACAAGGTGTACAGGGAGAATCTGCCCAGACTCGGCCAGTTCAGTTCTCCCGTTCTCGAGGTCGATCTTCCCGGTTCGAAACCTCTCTACTACACGCTTGACAGCCCCTACCGGAACCCGGCCATCCTTCCCTGGTACCTGGAAGGCGCCGAGGCCATGGCGATCATGACGCAAAAGCCCTGGGACAGGGTCCAAATCCCGTCCTCCATGGGGCCGTGGGCGTCCGCCGGAGAGCGGGAAACGCGCGACCTGCTTCCAAACGGCGACCTTCGCGTCGAATACAAAGGGTCCCTTGATCCCGATGCCTCGGAGAGCATGCGATCAGCCCTCCACAAAATCGCCGCGGACCAGAAGAGGCGCGTGATCCAGATGGCTCTTTCCAAGCGTTACGGGAATATAGACCTGATCGACTATAAAATGGAGAACCTGAGAGACGCCTCCAAGCCGATGCGGTGGAACTACACGGTCGTTGTGCACGGCTACGCCAATCAGGACGGGCCGAGTCTGGTGATATCCGACCCGCTGCCTGCCCTGCATCTGGGCCAGGCTTTTGCGAGCCTCAAGAAAAGAAAACTCCCCGAATCCACGGGCGGCCCGATCTTCATCAACCAGACGATCACTCTCGCGCTGCCGCCCGGCGCGAAAACCGGCTACCGACCGGCGAGTCTCAACCTCAAGACGGAATTCGGCAGCTATTCCCTCTCATCGGAGAAGAAGAACGGCAGGCTCATCATCAGGAGAAGACTTGAGATGCCCTACCAGGTCATCTGGCCGGACAAGTATCCGCAGTTCGCCGATTTTCTCCAAAGGATCGATTCGGCGGAGTCTGGACAGATGGTGGCAAGGCTGAGCAAGTGATGAAGTGACAGGGTGATCAAGTGGCTGAATGATCGAGTGTTCCGGCTTAAGGGCGGGCCTGCGAAGGCCCGCCCCAACCCGTCTTTTGGATCCGGAGTCCCAAGTCCCATATCCAAGATCTGCACCGTCTTCCATTGGCAGGCGCGTTGGATTGTTCTAAACTGGCCCTTCCAAAGAGAGGTGGGATAAATGGTACATCCTCTTAAGGATTTCGTCGTTCCTTACAAGAAAGAGGAAATCGTCTTCCGGGAGGGTGACTCCGGCGCGGAGATGTTCATCATCCAGAGCGGGCAGGTCGAAATCTACCGGCTGATCAATGGGGAGAGGTGCTTCCGCCGGGTCTTCGAGAAAGGCGATTTCTTCGGGGAGATGAGCCTGCTGGAACAGGTGGAGCGTTCGGCTACGGCCGAGGCCATTACGGACTCCGAAATCATCGTCATCAACGGTTCGACCTTCCATCACATGATCCAGAGCAACATCGAGATCGCCGTCAGAATGCTCAGGAAACTGTCGGGAAGGCTCAGGGAGACAACGGACGAGCTTGAAAACGCGCTCCTGCTTCAAGGGCTCACGAGGTCCAAAAAGCCTGTCGAACTTCCCGCCGCGCCCCCGCCCCGCGAAGAGGAAGAAAAACCCCTCGTCCTGGCCCAGTTCCTTGTTGAAGGCTCGCTCCGGGTTTTCAACATCTATAAGGAAGTATCCCTCATCGGCCGGCGCGACCCCGTGACGGGAATCGTCCCCGACGTCGATCTCACGGAGGAGGACGTTAAACGGAGCGTTTCCAGGAGACACGCAAAGCTCATACACAGCAAGGGTCAGTTCTACCTGGTCGAGGAAGTGGGGACGCTCAACGGCACCTTCATCAACGGAAAGAGAATCCCGACCGGCATCCTCACGCCCGTCAAGTCCGGTACGCAGGCCGGGTTCGGAACGCTGCGGCTCAAGTTCGTGGAGCGTACGGCGAACAAGGAGGAAACATGAGGGAGGGGCTCGTCTTTGTAGGTGGTCTCAGAACTCCGATGGCAGAATACAACGGCCATCTAGCCCATCTGTCGGCCGTGGACCTCGGTGTCCTGGCCTCCAGGGCAGTCATGGAGAAAGCGGGGGTCCGGCCGGGGGACATAGATCACGTGGTTTTCGGAAACGTGCTGCAAACGAGCTCCGACGCCATTTACCTGAGTCGCCACATCGCACTGGAGGCGGGGGTGCCGATCGACGTGCCCGCGCTGACCGTCAACAGGCTGTGCGGCTCGGGCTTTCAGTCCATCGTTTCCGGCGCCCACATGATCCTGCTCGACGAAGCTTCGGTTGTTCTTGCCGGCGGAACCGAAAGCATGAGCCAGGCCCCGCATGTCGTCCGGGGCGCCCGCCAGGGGCTTCGGCTGGGGCACGCCCCCTTCTCGGACACGCTCATGGAATCTCTCCACGACAGTTATTGCGATCTTCCGATGGCGGTCACGGCCGAGAACCTGGCGGAGCAATGGGGCATCAGCCGGGAGGATCAGGACGCCTATTCGGTGAGGTCCCAGAATGCGGCGGACGATGCGTGGACCTCGGGACGCATGGCCGAGGAAATAGAGCCCGTAGCGCTCCGGGACCGCAAGAGAGGGGAGTACGCCTTCGCCGAAGACACGCACAGGAAACCGGGCACGACCGTCGAGACTCTCGGCAGGTTGAGGCCGGCCTTCCGCAAGGACGGTAGCGTCACGGGCGGCAACGCCTCGGGCATCGTGGACGGCGCGGCGGCCATGATACTCGCGAAAGAAGACGTGGCAAGGGAGAAGGAATGGCCCATCATGGGCTATCTGCGCGGCTGGTCCTATTCGGCCGTGGATCCCTCGATCATGGGATTCGGTCCCGTTCCGGCCATCCGGAAGCTGCTCGACGCCGAGGGACTTGCAAAGGACTCCATCGACCTTTTCGAGGTCAACGAGGCCTTTGCGGCCCAGTATCTGGCCTGTGAAAAGGCCCTCGAACTCGAAAGAGAGAAGGTGAACGTGAATGGAGGAGCCATTGCCCTCGGTCACCCGCTGGGCGCAACGGGAACGCGCCTCACGATAACACTCCTGAAAGAAATGAAACGAAGGGGATCCAGACTCGGTATCGCTTCGGCCTGCATCGGCGGCGGACAGGGTATGGCGCTCCTCGTCGAATCGGCATAACCCGCAGTTCGGCCCTGGCAGGGCCGGACCGCCTCGGCCGGGATTCCCGAGAATAGAGCACCAGGCCTTTCCCGGCCGGGACCATCATCCCGGTCTATCGTTGCGAAGAGGAGCCGGCATGGAATTTAAGAATGTACTGTACGAGATCAGAGACGGCATTGCCGTCGTTACCGTCAACAGACCGGATAAGCTCAACGCACTGAGCCGGGCGACCCTCGAGGATATTGCTTCCGCGATGGACGCGGCCGAAGGTGCGGATGAGGTCGGCGCCGTCATCATTACGGGCCGGGGCGAGAAGGCTTTCGTGGCGGGCGCGGATATCTCGGAAATCAACACTCTCGACGCTCAATCCGGCCGGGAATTCGCCCAATTCGGTCAGGGACTGTTCAGATGCATCGAGACGTTTCCAAAGCCCGTGATTGCCGCCGTGAACGGTTTCGCGCTCGGTGGCGGATGCGAGCTGGCCATGGCCTGTCACATGCGCGTGGCCTCCGATAACGCAAAGTTCGGTCAGCCGGAGGTTAACCTGGGGATCATACCGGGGTACGGGGGTACGCAGAGACTGCCCCGCCTGGTCGGTAAGGGCGTGGCGTTGGAACTCCTCCTTACCGGAGATATGATTACCGCCGCGAGGGCCTATGACCTCGGGTTGGTGAACGCGGTTGCCGCTCCCGGCCAGGCCGTCGCCAAGGCCATGGAAATCGCCGCCAAAGTTGTGGCCAAGGGGCCTCTGGCGGTGAGGGGCTGCATCGAGGCCGTACAGACGGGGTTGGACATGCCTCTCGAGGAAGGCTGCTATCTGGAAGCAACTCTGTTCGGCCTTTGTTGTGCATCTGAGGACATGCGGGAGGGAACCAAGGCCTTCATGGAAAAGAGGAAGGCGGAATTCAAGGGACGATAGGCACGGTCGGGGGGCAGGATCAGGCGGCATTTATGATCTCCGGATACAATCATTGGGTATATGACTGGAACAGGGATGAGCCGGGGTCCGAAACGGTCGTTTCCCGCTCGGTGGAGTTCAACGATGAGACGCTGAGGGACGGCCTTCAGAGTCCCTCCGCGAAAACGCCACCCCTGCAGGCCAAGATGGATTTTCTGCACATCCTGGCCGGGTTGGGGATCAGCGGGGTTGATATAGGTCTTCCGGCCTCCAGTCCGCAGGTCATGGAAGACACGATCTTCCTCGCCAAGGAGATCGCCCGGGCCGGTTTGCCGCTGAAGCCAAACTGCGCCGCGCGAACCGTACTTGGGGACATTCGACTCGTCAAGGAGGTGTCCGAGAGGGCGGGCATCCCCATTGAGGTCGCCGCCTTCATCGGATCAAGTGCCGCGCGAAGCCTGGCCGAAGGATGGGATCTGAATTTCCTCTTGAAGGTCACGCGCGAGTCGGTTTCGGAAGCAGTGCATCTGGGGCTTTCCCCTATGTTTGTTACGGAGGACACGACCCGGACCCACCCGGACGTGCTCAAGCAGCTTTATACGGCTGCCATAGAATACGGGGCTCGCCGAATCTGTATAGCTGACACGGTCGGCTTCGCATCGCCGACGGCCGCCCGGCGCATTGTAAGATATCTCAGGTCCATCGTGGCAGACTCGGGCGAAGACGTGGCCATCGACTGGCACGGACACATGGACAGGGGACTGGGCCTGATGTCCACACTGGCGGCCTTCGATGCCGGCGCGGACAGGCTGCACGGTTCTGCGATCGGCCTCGGGGAACGGATCGGAAACGCTCCGCTCGATCTCGTGATGGCCAATCTGAAGCTCATGGGTTACTGGGAGAGGGACATTTCCCGCCTCACCGAGTATGTCGAATGGGTCGCGCGATGGACCGGGGTGTCCATCCCGTGGAATTATCCCATCTTCGGCTCGGACGCCTTCAGAACGGGGACGGGCATTCATGCGTCTGCGATCATGAAGGCCATGAGGATGGGTGACCCGGATCTGGTGGATATGGTGTACTCGGCCATTCCCGCCTCCTGGTTCGGCAAGCGGCAGACAATCGAAGTCGGTCCCATGTCGGGAGACGCCAACGTTGCCTACTGGCTCTCCGAACACGGGATGGAGGTCACAAGCGAGCGGATGGCCGCCATCAGGAAACTGGCCAAGGAATCCGATAGCATGATCAGCGACGACGAAATTCTTGATGCGCTCCAGAGGCTCGAAGACACATGAGTCGGCGAAAGACGAAGAAGGAATGGGAGAGTTTTCTCGATGACCTGAAAGAGGCCCTGACAAAGATGGGTATCGACTACAGGGAAACATCCAGGATCAGGAGCAAGGGCGCCCTCTGCATCGTAAGGGGCCGGCAGGTTATCATCGTGAACAGATTTCTCGATCCCGAGGAAAAGGCGGAACTTGTCCGGAGAGAGGTCGCGGGCAAGGACCTCGACGAGCTCTTCCTGAGGCCCGACGTGAGGGAATATCTTGGCGCCTGAACTCATTGCCAGCATCCACATCGGAGAATTCAAAGCATCCGACGGTGCGGCTACGATGGCGGTGTACGGGCTCGGTTCCTGCGTTGCCCTGGTCCTTTTCGAGCCTGTGTCGGGAGTCGGAGGCCTGGCCCACGTCCTCCTGCCGGGGCCCAGACCGCCTCATGACACTACGGCGGATCTGCCCGCCAAATACGGCTGCGAGGCGCTGGACGCATTGAAGGAATCGATGGAAGCGCTTGGAGCCGATCCATCTCGCCTGCGGGCGGCCCTCGTGGGCGGGGCGCGCCTCTTTGCGGCCGCTCAAGAAGTGGACAACGCCATAGGCGCGAGGAACGTCGAGGCCCTCAAGACCTGCCTGAAGAGTGAGAATATCCCGCTGGATGCGCTGGAAACGGGAGGCAACGAGGGAAGGACCGTCTTCTTCCGCCTCCCCGGACTGAAGCTGGAAGTCAAAACCCTGCGCGGCGGCAGGCGAGCCGTGCCGCTCGGGGATCCACGGCGGCGGCGGAGGAACTCGTAACCGCGGCGGCATGTTATCTTCACCGAGACCGGGAAAGGTGTGGCCCCATGGAAGGTTTCATCCTGCTTGAAGACGGCAGTCTCTTTAAGGGCAAGGGCTTCGGATTCAGAGGGACGGTGCTGGGCGAGGCCGTTTTCCAGACCGCCATGGTCGGGTACCAGGAAATACTGACCGATCCATCCTATGCCGGACAGATGGTCACCATGACCTACCCCCACATGGGCAACTACGGCGTGAACCCGGAGGACGTCGAATCCCGCCAGCCAAAGCTCAAAGGCTTTCTGGTGAGGCAGGCCTCGAGCATAGCGTCCAACTGGCGGGCCCGCGGCACCCTCAACTCGTATCTTCAGGAGCACGGCGTGGTGGGACTCATGGAGGTCGACACGAGGGCCGTCACGCGGCATATCCGCAGCCGCGGCGCCATGAAGGCCCTCCTGAGCAACGAGAACCTCGATGCGGACGACGCGGCCCGGCGCCTCGAGGAATACGCCGGAATTGACGTGGAGGATCTCACCGCGCAGGTCAGCTGCCGGAAGCCCTACTCCTTTCACTACGATCCCAAGGAGGAATCGGCCTTGTTCAGGGCGACGCTCCGGCCCGGCCGGGTGTGTCGGCGGACTCTCCACGTGGTGGCGGTTGACTACGGGCTGAAGGAGAACATCCTGCGCAACCTCCTCCTGAGGGGCTGCGAGGTGACCGTGATTCCGGCGTATTCGCCCGTCAGGGACCTTGTCGCCCTCAATCCGGATGGCGTGTTCCTGAGCAACGGCCCCGGGAATCCCGAGATGGCGTCGCGGGCGCTTCCTCTGGTGCGGTACGCCGCCGAGCACTATCCTACATTCGGTATCTGCTTTGGTCATCAGCTCCTCGCCCTCGCCTTCAACGGCAGGACCTACAAGCTGCCGTTCGGCCACAGGGGTGCCAACCATCCCGTCAAGAACCTGGAAGGCGGTCGCGTGGAGATCACGTCACAAAACCACGGCTTCGCCGTATCGAGGGACCACTTCCCGGAGGATTTCGTGGAAACGCACAGAAACTTGAACGACGGAACGGTCGAGGGCATGAAGCACACGAGACTGAACGTCTTCTCCGTCCAGTACCACCCGGAAGCAAGTCCCGGTCCACACGATTCACTCTACCTTTTCGACGAGTTCATCCGGCGCATCGAGGACGGCCCCGATGACTGACGCCCTCTCGTCCGTTCTCGTTATCGGTTCGGGGCCCATCGTCATCGGACAGGCCTGCGAGTTCGACTATTCGGGAGTCCAGGCCATCAAGGCCCTGAAGGAAGAGGGACTTCGGGTCGTGCTTCTCAACTCCAATCCCGCCACTTTGATGACGGATCCCGGACTGGCGGATGCGGTCTACATAGAGCCCATGCTGCCGGCGACCGTGGACCAGATCCTTGCCAGGGAAAAGGTGGATGCCATCCTTCCCACCGTCGGTGGCCAGACCGGGCTGAACCTGGCTGTGGCCTGCGCCAGAGAGGGCATCCTTGAAAGGCACGAAACGCGACTGATCGGTGCCGCCCTGCAAGCCATAGAGACGGCCGAGGACAGGGAGCTGTTCAAGGCGGCCATGGACGGGGCGGGCCTGGCGACGTCGCGATCCTTCACGGCCCGGTCGCTCGAAGACGGCATGGACCGGGTGGACGAAGTGGGATTTCCGGCCATCCTGCGCCCTTCGTTCACGCTGGGAGGGGTCGGCGGCGGGGTGGCGCACAACCGCGAAGAGCTCATGAGACTGCTCAAGGACGGCCTCTCCCTCAGTCCGGTCCACGCCGTTCTGGTCGAAGAGAGCATGATCGGCTGGAAGGAATTTGAACTCGAGGTGATCCGCGACCGCGCGGACAACGCCGTGGTCGTCTGCTCGATCGAGAACCTCGACCCGATGGGTATCCACACGGGTGACTCGATAACCGTGGCACCCCAGCAGACTCTCACGGACAAGGAATATCAGACCATGCGCGACTGGGCCCTCAAGGTGCTCAGGACCGTGGGGGTGGAAACGGGTGGCTCCAATGTTCAGTTTGCGCTGCATCCCGGGACCGGCCGGATGGTCGTCATCGAGATGAACCCGAGGGTGTCGAGGTCTTCGGCGCTCGCGAGCAAAGCCACGGGGTACCCCATCGCGAGGGTCGCCACGCTGCTCGCCCTGGGTAAGACCTTAGACGAAATCCCGAACCGGATCACCGGGACAACATCCGCAGCCTTTGAACCGGCCATCGATTACGTGGTCACGAAGATCCCCCGGTGGGCCTTCGACAAGTTCAAGGGCGCCGACCCGACGCTCACCACCGCCATGAAATCCATAGGCGAGGTGATGGCCATCGGTCGAACCTTCGGCGAATCCCTCAACAAGGCCGTCCGTTCGCTCGAAGTGGGGCGCTACGGCCTCCTGGACGGGATCGACCACGTTCCCGACCGCAGGACGCTGATGCGGAAGCTCCAGTCACCCAACTGGGAGAGACTTTTCTACGTGGCCCTCGCCTTCAACCACGGGCTCACGGTCGCCGAGGTGCAGGAATTGACCGGAATCGATCCCTGGTTCCTGAACGAGATCGAGGGCATCGTATCGGCCGAAAACAGGGCGCGCTTCTTCGAGAACGGCGCTCAGCCGGCGTCCGTCATGCGGCAGTTCAAGCGCAAGGGCATTTCGGACAGGACCCTCGCCGCCATCTGGAAGTGCCGTGAGGACGAGGTCCGCGACCGGCGCAGGGAACTGGGTGTCAATCCGTCGTTCCTCGGCGTGGACACCTGCGCGGCCGAGTTCGACGCGAGAACGCCCTACTTCTACAGCGCGTACGAAGACCACTCGGAAGCGGTGGACGCAGGACCCCGCCGGATGGTCGTTCTGGGGAGCGGACCGAACCGCATCGGACAGGGGATCGAGTTCGATTATTGTTGCTGCCAGGCCGTGATGGGATTCGCCGACGAAGGCTATGAAACGGTGATGGTGAACTGCAACCCCGAGACCGTCTCCACCGATTTCGATACCGCGACGAGGCTCTATTTCGAGCCCGTGACCCTTGAAGACGTCACCGCCGTCCTGAATACGGAGAAGCCTGAGGGCGTCGTAGTGACGTTCGGTGGCCAGACCCCGCTCAAGCTGGCGCGCGGGCTCGAAGGTCTGGGATACCCCCTGAGGGGCACTTCTCCGTCGGCGATTCACCGCGCCGAGGATCGCGAGGCCTTCCTTGATCTGTGCGGCAGCATGAAGCTCAAGTCGCCTCCGGGGTCCATTGCCCGATCCCTTGAGGAGGCGAAAGAAGAGGCCGCCGCCCTGGGCTTCCCGCTTATCGTCAGACCGTCCTACGTCCTCGGAGGGCAGGGCATGGCCGTGGTGACGGGCGAAGAGCACCTCGATGCCTACCTGGGCACGGCCATGGCGGTGAGCGAGGACAATCCGCTCCTGCTGGACCGGTTCCTGGAAGAAGCCGTGGAGATCGACGCCGACGCGCTCTGCGACGGAAAGGAAGCCGTGCTGTGCGGCATCCTCGAGCACGTGGAGAAGGCGGGTATCCACTCGGGCGACTCGTCGCAGGTCTATCCGCCCCAGACCCTCCCCGAAAAGGTCATCCGGCAGATAGAGGAATCGACCAAGGCGGTGGCTCTGGAACTCGGCGTTATCGGGTTGCTCAACATCCAGTTTGCCCTCAGGGGCGAGGACCTCTACGTCCTTGAAGTGAATCCCCGGGTTTCCAGGACGGTGCCCTTCCTCTCGAAGGCCAGGGGTGTGCCTTTCCCGAGACTCGCAGCCAGAATCATCGCCGGTACGCGGTTGCGGGATCTGTCGTTCGACCTGAAGGCCCCGAAAGGCGTTTTCGTCAAGGCGTCTGTGTTTCCTTTCGCGCGGCTTTATGGCGAGGACCCGATCCTGGGACCCGAGATGAAATCCACGGGCGAGGTCATGGGGGCGGACGACGATTTCGGCCGCGCTTTCGCAAAGGCCCTGACCGCTTCGGGCATGTCGCTGCCCGCCAGCGGAGGGGTCTTCGCCAGCGTGAGGGACTCGGACAAGAACGCGTTCCTTCCCGTGGCCCAAGGGCTGGTGAAGGAAGGATTTACGCTCTTTGCCACGTCGGGCACGCGGGCCTTCCTCGAAAGCAAAGGCGTCGTTTGCAGGGGTGTGTTCAAGGTCGGGGAGGGTAAGCCCGACGCCGTGGACCTCCTGACGCAGGGCGATTTGCAGATGGTCATCAATACGCCGCTGGGGAAAAAGAGCCAGTACGACGAGGCCGCCATCCGAACCGCGGCCATCGCTCTCCAGATCCCCTGTCTGACCACCGTCGAGGCGGCGCGGGCCGTCCTGGTGGGCATGCGTTCGCTTAAGGCAGGATCGCTGACTTACAAGCCCGTAATCGACTGGCAATAGCGCGTGTAGGCAAATCCCGCTGAAATGTCGCCCGCCTTCATCCAGGCTTGCCTGGTGCTGTGCGAACCGCTAAACTTTGCGAGGCCGTGGAGGGGAATTCATGACGAACGTTGAAAAGCCTCGATATGCGAGCCTGTCCGACCTGAGGATCTCCGACGAACAGCGGAAGGACGGCGGGCGGGGCCGAAGGAAGTGGTGGATCGTCGCGGCGGTTTGCGTGGCCGTCGTAATAATCGCAGCGGCCGTCGCCTCGTTTGGGCGTCCGGCCGAGGTGCAAGTGGCGCAGGTACGTCCCGGATCGGCTGCGGACAGGGCCATTCTGAACGCCAGCGGCTATGTGACCCCGAGGAGACGGGCCACCGTCGCGGCGAAGGTCACCGGGCGCGTGGAGGTCATGCTGGTCGAAGAGGGAATCCACGTCGAAGCAGGGCAGGTACTGGCCCGCGTCGACGATTCGGATGCCCGCGCCCAGTTCGCCGCCGCCGTCGCCGACAGGAAAGTGGCGGAGGCCGCCGTTCCCGATCTCAAGGCGAGCCTCGACCAGGCAAAGCGGGACCTCGAACGTTACCGGTCGCTGGTCGCCAAGGGGTTCGTCACCGCGCAGGATGTGGACCACCAGGCGACGCTCGTGGCGAACTACGAGGCCCGCCTCCAGCAGGCCAGGGACAGCGTTCACGCCGCCGTGGCCCGCATAGGCGAGGCGAGGCAGAATATGGAGAACTGCATCGTCCGGGCGCCCTTTTCGGGGGTGGCAGTCTCGAAAGACGCCCAGGTCGGAGAGATGGTTTCCCCCATTTCCGCCGGAGGGGGCTACACGCGGACGGGCATCGCGACCATCGTGGATATGAAATCCCTGGAAATCGAAGTGGACGTGAACGAGGCGTTCATCGCCAGGATAAAGCCCGGCCAGAAGGCCGTGGCCACATTGGACGCCTACCCCGACTGGGAAATTCCCTGCGCCGTGCGGACCATCATCCCGACGGCGGACAGGCAGAAGGCGACCGTAAAGGTCCGGCTCTCCTTCGAGAAGCTCGATCCGCGCATCCTCCCCGACATGGGCATCAAGGTCGCGTTCCTTGAGGAAGGGGATGACGTTGCAAGAAAGGCGGCGGCCGTCATGCCGGCTGACGCGGTAAGAGGTACGGAGTCTGCGCCCTTCTGCTTCGTCTACAGTGAGGGGCGCCTGGTAAAGCGGCCGCTCAGACTCGGGGAGAAGCTCGGATCAAACGTCGAGGTCATTTCCGGCCTTAAAGCCGGCGACAGCGTCGTCGTGGAAGGTCCGAGGGATCTCAAGAACGGCGCGCGGGCGCGCGTTAAATCCTGAAGCAGCATTCCAGCGAGGGCCGGTGGTCGATGAAGACGTCGATGATGTCTGTCAGACGGCTTCCGGGCTTCAGACGGGACGATCATGGTTACGGTTGATGGAAGCGCAGGCGCGGAGGCCCTCATCCGCGTACGGAACCTCGACAAGACCTACCGGCGTGGCGGGCATGACATCCATGTCCTGCAGGGGCTCAATCTCAACGTGGGCGAAGGTGAGTTCGTCGCCTTCATGGGCCCCTCGGGTTCGGGCAAGACGACCTTGCTCAACCTGCTGGGCGGTCTCGACCTGCCCTCGGCCGGGAGCGTCACCGTCTCGGGAGACGAGATCACGCGCCTCTCCGGCCGGCGGCTCGCCGCATGGCGGGCCAGGCACGTGGGGTTCATCTTTCAGATGTACAACCTCGTCCCCGTTCTGACGGCCTTCCAGAACGTGGAGCTCCCTCTCCTCCTGACGCATCTGCCGAAAGCCGAGCGAAGAAGGCACGCGGAAACGGCCCTGGACCTCGTGGGCCTGGTCGATCGCATGGATCACTACCCGCGCCAGCTTTCCGGTGGACAGGAGCAGCGGGTGGCCATCGCGCGGGCGCTGGTTGCCGATCCGACTTTCCTTCTGTGCGACGAACCGACCGGCGACCTCGACAGGGCGAGCGCAGACGAGGTGCTGAACCTGCTCGATCAACTGTCCGGAAACTACGGGAAGACGATCTTGATGGTAACCCACGACCCGCGGGCGGCGGAGAGGGCGGGTGTCGTCCTGCACCTCGAGAAGGGACTCCTGATCGAGGGCGGGGCCGCGGAACGCGCATGAAGTTCCTGCCACTCATCCTCGCCAACCTGCGCCGGAAGAAGACCCGCACGGTCCTGACCCTTGGGTCTTTCGCCGTGGCCCTCTTTCTTTTCGGTCTCCTGGCGACCATCCAGACGGCTTTCAACCAGGGCGTCGAGGTAGCGGGCGTAGACCGGCTGGTGGTTCGCAACAAGGTCTCCCTCATCATGCCCCTGCCCTACGCCTACAGGGACAGAATCGCGCAGATACCGGGTGTCAGGCTCGTGAGCTTCGCCAACTGGTTCGGGGGGTACTACCAGGACCCGAAAAACTTCTTTCCGCAGTTCGCAATAGAAACGGACACCTGGCACCGGATGTATCCCGAGTTCAAGATCCCGTCGAAGGAGTGGGCGGACTTCGTTGCCGATCGTGAGGGTTGCATCATCGGGCGGAGCACGGCCGAGAAGTACAACTTCAAGATAGGAGACCGCGTGCCCATCATCGCGTCCATATGGGGCGGCGTATGGGAATTCAACGTCCGGGGCATCTATGAGGGCAGCCGGCAGGAAGACGACACGACGCAATTCTGGTTCCACTGGAAGTACCTTGAGGAGCGCCGCCAATACGGCAAGGGGACAGTCGGCTGGTACATGGTCAAGGTCGACGATCCCGACGATGCCCCCCGGGTGGCCAGGGTGATCGACCACAAGTTCGCCAATTCTCCCTGGGAAACATCGGCCGAAAGCGAGAGGGCCTTCGCGGCGGGCTTCGTCAAACAGATGGGCAACATCCAGCTCCTCATCCTGTCGATAGGCGGCGTGGTCTTTTTCACGCTCCTTCTGGTGACGGGAAACACCATGGCCATGTCGGTCAGGGAGAGGACGGGCGAACTGGCGGTCCTGAAGGCGCTCGGCTTCAGCGACGGCAGGGTGCTGGGGCTGATCCTCGCCGAGGCCTGCACCTACGCGCTCGTCGGTGGGGGATTCGGCCTGGTCGCGGCCAAGCTCCTGACCCTCAGGGGCGACCCCACTGGATTCCTGCCCGTCTTTTACCTCGCCCCCGAGAAGATGGCCCTCGGACTTCTGGCGGCCGCAGTCGTGGGCGTGGCCTCCGGAATCATTCCCGCCGTGATCGCCATGCGCCTCAAGATAGTCGAGGCCCTTCGGAGGGTATAACGTGGCTTTGCCGTTGATCTACAACATCAGGAGCGTGAAGGCCCGCTGGGCGTCCAACCTGGTTGCAGTCCTCGGGATAGCAGGCGTTGTGGCCGTCTTCGTAGCCATGTTATCCATGGCGCGGGGCTTCAAGCTGACGTTGGTCGAATCGGGATCACGCGGCAACGCCATCGTGCTCCGAGGGGGCGCCACGACCGAGATGATGAGTGCTCTCACGCTGGATGAACTTCGCGTGATTTCGGATGCCCCCGGCGTCGCGAAGAACGTTGACGGCAGGCCGCTGGCCAGCGGCGAAGTTGTCGTCGTGGCGGCTTTCCAACACAAGGCCTCGGGCTCGAGCGCACTTGCCCAGGTGCGCGGCGTGTCTCCTGAAGCGATGGCGGTCCACCGGTCCGTGCGGATCGCCCGGGGACGCTTTCTCAGACCGGGCCTTTCGGAACTCGTGGTCGGGAGGAACGCGGCAACAATGTACACGGGCTTCAAACTGGGCGACAGGCCGCGCTTCGGAGGACGGACGTGGCGCGTGGTGGGGATCATGGACTCCAACGGCAGCGCGTTCGATTCGGAGGTCTGGGCCGACGCCGCCGTGCTCAACCAGACCTACAAGCGGCCCGAGAACATCTTCCAGTCGGTCACCGTTCGCCTCACGCAGCCTTCGGCCTTCGCCGCCTTCAAGAAGGCTCTCGGCGCCGATCCCAGGTTGACGGTTACGACGGAACCCGAACGGGAGTACTACGCCAAGCAGTCGAGAGCGGTCTCCACCATGATCCGCGTTCTCGGCTTCATGGTCGCCTTCGTCATGGGCATCGGAGCCGTCTTCGGCGCATTCAACACCATGTACTCGGCGGTGGCCGCCCGGTCCCGTGAGATCGCCATGCTCAGGGCTCTCGGTTTTGGTGGAGGGAGCGTCGTCCTGTCCTGGCTTCTCGAATCGGCCTTTCTCGCCTTGATAGGCGGTTTGCTCGGCTGCCTCGTTGTGCTGCCGATCAACGGTTTGACCACCTCCACGCTGAACTTCCAGAGCTTCTCACAGATCGCCTTCGCCTTCCGGATCACGCCCGGCCTTCTGGTCCAGGGCATCGTCTTCGCCCTTTTCATGGGCCTGGCGGGCGGTTTGCTGCCTGCGGTACGCGCCGCGCGAATGCCCGTTGCCGCCGCGCTCCGAGAACTATAGCCAAACCTCTTCCGTCATCCGGGGTATGCGCCCAGAGTAGTTGGATCGACGGGGGAGTGAGGGGTTGCAAGAAAGAAAAGGACAAGGAAAACGGCCGTTTATGAGGCGGACGCCGGAGGGGCGCCTCCGCGACCCCCCGGCAGGTTCAACGCTGTAGTACCCAAACGGAACGCACGCCTATATAAGAAACGCCTGCCTTAGCCAGTATGGCGACCCACGCACCGGAGGCGCGCCGGTTCACACCTTAAACCGGAAAACGGCGTGGTCGGTGCCGTTTACCGTCACGTTGACCTGGTACTCTCCCGGCTTGAGGATGACATTGTTCCCGAAATGGGTCGTCTCCGGACCTTTTCCGGCTTCGTGCATCCGCACAGCCGGAAGGCGCATCGTGATCATGGAGCCTTTCCGGGAGGCGCTGTAGCTCATCTGAACCTTGGCATCCACAACCGGCTTGCCGTCCTTCTCGATGAAGACCACGAGGCGAAAGTTCGGTGGTGGCGAGGACATCATGCTCAGGGGGGCGGCGCCGCCGTCACGAACCATCTTCGCGTCTTTTCCGTTGAATGGTCCGGCCGGGAGGACTTTCAGGGTGATGGTGTAATTCTTTGTCGATTTTGTCTCGGAGACGTTGTCGGCGGCACGTACTGCAGCGGACATCGCGCCGGCGAGCACGATGAAGGCAAAACCGTAAGCCATGATCTTACGCATAGTAGACCTCCTTCTCGTTTACCCTTAAGTATAGCATCGATCTGATGAGGATATACCTCGAAAACGGCAAGATGTGATGAGATGCACAATGCACCGCATCAGGACCCTGCATCGTTCATCTGCGGCGGGGTCTGGGCGCCATCGAGGCCTCTTAAGCGAAAATCTAAGTCCGCGGGGTCGCTGCCGTTGACGCTCACCGTGACCTCGTACCAGCCGGAAATTAGCAAGACGCTGTTCCCGGACAGGGCCGCCCCAGTCTTCCGCCGATGGGCTGCAGACGGTGCCGGCGGAATCCATCCAAGCTCGTGGCGAAGAAGGGCCGTGCTCTGAAGGGCATGGTACCCAAGGGCGTCAGCGTGTGCATCACCGTCGAGAACCCCGACGGCGGATTCTGCGAATGCTACACGTACACGCGGTGACAGACAGGGACAATCCCACGTGAAAAAAGGGCGGCCGTTCAGCGGCCGCCCTTTTGCATGTTGAACCCGCGGTATCTTTCCCGACCGTTCTCGCAAGACATCCTTTCGCACGAAGCGGGAGCCGTTCCCGCGGCCGGTACAGAAAAATGGGGCCCAGGGGCTCCCGTACGCCCTGTCAGGCGGGATTACTTTTTCTTCTTCTTTCCGTTGCCGTTGTTGTTGACGAAGCGGATGGTTTCGCGCGCGATCATGAGTTCCTCGTTGGTGGGGATGACGAGGACCTTGACACGGCTGTTGTCCGAACTGATGACCTTCTGGGCCTCCGGGGACTCGTTCCTCTCCTGGTCCAGCTCGAGGCCGAGGAAATCCAGCCCCTGGCATGCTTCCCAGCGGACGGATGCGTCGTTCTCGCCGATGCCCGCCGTGAAGACGACTACGTCTAAGCCGCCCATGCTGGCGGTGTAGGTCCCGATGTATTTCTTAATGCGATAGGCGAACATCTCGTGGGCGATTGCCGCGCGCTCGTTTCCTTCGGCGGCGGCCTTCTCCACATCCCGCATGTCCGAGCTCACGCCGCTGACGCCGAGGAGGCCGCTCTTCCTGTTGAGGAGTTCGATGACCCCCTGGGCGTCCGAATGCACCTTGTCTGCAAGAAACAGAACGGCTGCGGGGTCGATGTCGCCGCTGCGCTGCCCCATCATGAGGCCGTTGAGGGGGGTAAGCCCCATGGAAGTCTCGAGGGACTTGCCGTCCTTGATGGCCGTCATGCTGGAACCGTTGCCAAGGTGGGCCGTGATCATCTTGAGATCTTCTAGGGGACGGCCGAGCATTTCGGCGGCCCTCGATGCCACGAATGCATGGGACGTGCCGTGGAAACCGTACCGCCGCAACCCGTATTTCTCGTAGTACTCGTAAGGGATGGCGTACAGGTAGACGTGCCGGGGCATTGTCTGGTGGAATGCCGTGTCGAATACGGCCACCTGCGGCACGCCGGGGCAGACGTCCCGGCAGGCCTCGATGCCCATGAGGTTGAGGGGATTGTGGAGAGGGGCCAGGGGCACGCACTCCCTGATGGTGTTAATGACGTCGTCGTCGATGAGGACGGAATCGGAGAAGCGCTCACCGCCGTGAACAACTCGGTGGCCGACGGCGCCGATCTCCTTGACGTCCTTCATGACACCGTATTCCCTGTCGGTCAATGCGTCCATCATGTCGCCGATGGCCACGCGGTGGTCGGGGATGCCCGACCGGATCGTGATTTTACCGACGCCGAAGGAGTTGTGCCGAAGGCAGGCGCTGTCCGTGCCGATGCGTTCCACGCCCCCCCTGGCGACGAGCTCTTCCGTCTGCATGTCGAAAAGCTGGTATTTCAGTGAAGAACTGCCGCAGTTCACTACGAGCGTTTTCATCGTTGTCTCCGAAAGACTTTCGAGAAGAACAAGGGGATCATCCTATGGCCTGGACGGCCGTCAGGGCCGCCACGTTGACGATATCGTTCACCGAGCAGCCCCTGGAAAGGTCGTTGGCCGGCTTGGCCAGGCCCTGAAGGACCGGCCCGATAGCTTCGGCGCCACCGAGTCTCTCGACGGCCTTGTAGCAGATGTTGCCCGCGTTGAGGTCGGGGAAGACGAGAACGTTTGCCTTGCCCGCCACGCTGCTATGAGGCGCCTTGCGTGACGCCACCCCCGGAATGAGAGCCGCGTCCAGCTGAAGCTCGCCGTCGATGTTCAGGTCCGGCCTCTTCTCTCGAACCAGGTCCATCGCGCGAAGGACCTTGTCCAGGTTCTCGTGTGAAGCGCTCCCCTTGGTCGAGAAAGTCAGCATGGCGATGCGCGGCTCCATGTCGCAGAAGGCGCGCGCGCTCGCGGCGGATGCGATGGCGATATCCGCAAGCTGCTCTTCGGTGGGGAAGGGGATCGCCGCGCAGTCGGCGAAGATCATCGCCCCGTCCTTGCCGAAATCCATATTGGGATGGATCATGATGAAACAGCTGCTGACCGACTTGATGCCCGGTGCGCAGCCGAGCACCTGGATGGCCGCCCGCATGACCAGCCCGGTCGTGTTGTAGGCCCCGCTCACGCAGCCGTCTGCGTACCCCTTTCGGACCATGAAGTCACCGAAGAACACGTTGTCGCTCACGGCCTCCCGTGCCTGTGCGGGGGTGATTCCCTTCGCCTTGCGCATGGCGTAGAACTCGCCGGCGAACTCGTCCAGCCACGGCGAGGCTGACGGATCGATCACCCGAACATGGGAGAGACCGTCCGCATCGGGGCCCAGGGCTTCTTCGATCTGGCCGGCGGAGGCGAGGAGGGTTACCTGCGCGAGACCTTGTCCGGCTGCCGCCGCGGCCGCCTCGACCATCCGGGCATCCATACCCTCCGACAGGACGATCCTTTTCTGAGCTTGCGCGGCCTTGCTTTTCATCTTATCCAGAATGTGCATATCTATGCCTCCCGGTGCCGGATTCCCGCTTTTGCACGAACGGCTCGCCTGCGACGAACCCGGCCGGACCTCGTTTTGGGAGCCGGCGGGTCACGCGAAGAACCGCCGGCGGTTAGGAATGACACGATCTCCAATGACTCAATGCGAAGCCGGGCCAGGCGCCCCGCCCCGCAGAAACGAACGACCACAGGGGAGGCAGTATACTCTCGCGCCGGAGGTGCAAAGGTACCGGTGCAGAGAGGAGTTGGGCGGGAAGGGGGATATGGCGCAGGGTGAAACAGGCGTTCTCATTCGCGTTCGAAAGGGTGGCCCTCGGCGCGGAAGTCGGGGAGGTAGTTGTCGGCCGAGTTGAGTTCCTGTACGTAGCCCTCCGTGAGCCCGCACTCCTCGAGCCACTGCAGCGCTCTGGCGTATTCCCCCCTCTGCAGGGTGCGGCAGAGAAGGGGATTCTCGAAGGCTCTGTGGGATGGGTAATACTGCGCCATGAGACTGACGGCGACGTTCTTGCCGAGCGAATGGGCGAGGAAAGCGAGAACCTCCTCCGTCTGGGACAGTCGGTTGGGGAGGACCAGGTGCCGGACGAGCAGACCGCGCGCCGCCACGCCTTTCCCGTCGAACTGCAGGGGCCCGACCTGGCGCCACATCTCCGTTATGGCGGCCTTCGCATTGGCGGTGTAGCCCAAGGCGTTGGAAAGCGCCTCCGCCGCGTCGTCTTCGGCGTACTTGAAGTCCGGCATGTAGACGTCCACGACACCGTCAAGCAGCTTCAGCGTTGAGACCGAATCGTAGCCGTTGGAGTTGAAGACGACCGGCAGTCTCAGGCCTTTATCGGCGGCGATGGCCAGAGCCTCGACCGCCTG
>CAZDOY010000004.1:0-41769 GCA_964507185.1 uncultured Thermoanaerobaculia bacterium | reverse complement strand
CGACCGGCAGTCTCAGGCCTTTATCGGCGGCGATGGCCAGAGCCTCGACCGCCTGCGGAACGACATGGCCGGGCGAGACCCAGTTGAGGTTGTGCGCGCCTTCGGACTGCAGATCCAGGTATATGTCGGCCAGTTCTTCAGCCGTCTTTACGCCCCGGCTGCGCGGCCAGTCCTGGCTGATCTGATGATTCTGACAGAAGGCGCAGGAAAGGTTGCAGTGGGCGAAGAAGACGGTTCCGGAGCCATTCTCGCCGCTTATGCACGGCTCCTCGCCCCTGTGAACGCACCACGAGGCGACTTCAGCCAGGCGCCCCGTTTCGCAGACGCCGAGGCGGTTGATGACGCGCTTGGCGCGGCAGTTTCTCGGACAGACCCGGCACTCCACGAGCAACTCGAGCAGGGCTTCCACCCTTCGGTCGAGCTCGCCGCTTTCCAAAAGATTCAGGTAGGAAGGGTACACGTCTATTCTCGCTGCCTGCGGGCCGTCATCCTTCGCAGGGAAAACCGCCGGCAGGAATCCTGAAACCGCCGATCTTTTCCATCACCTGGTTGAATTCCTCGACCATGGCTTCAAGGATTTCACTCGCGCTTGCGCGCCGCTTCACGAGACCGGCCACCTGGCCCATCATGACCGACCCGCGGGTGACGTCGCCTTCCATGACGGCGGAGCGGAGCCGTCCGATCGCCAAGCCCTCGATCTCCTCCCAGGGGGAGCCTTTTTCCTCCAGGGTGTAAAACTCCTGCGTGAGCATGTTCTTGAGCGCCCGGACGGGCTTGTTGATGGTGCGCCCCGTGACGCCGGTGGACCTGTCCGAGGCCTTGATAATGGCGTTCTTGTAGTTGTCGTGGGCCCGCGATTCGTGGGCTACTACGAGCGCCGTGCCCAGCTGGATGCCCTGGGCGCCGAGGGCGAAAGCCGCGGCCATGCCCCGTCCGTCGCCGATGCCTCCGGCGGCAACGACCGGTACCTTCAACGCGTCGGCCATCTGCGGGATGAGGGGCATCGTGGCCGTGTCTCCGATATGGCCGCCGGCTTCCTCGCCCTCAGCCACGATGGCGTCGGCCCCAGAGCGTTCGAGGCGTCTGGCGAGTGCCACGGAGTTGACAACGGGCACGACCTTAATGCCCGCTTCCTTCAACTGCGGGATGAACGGGCCGCTGTTTCCGGCGCCGAGCGTCAGAACCGGCACCTTCTCTTCTTTGACCACCTCGACGCATTCCTTGAAGTTCGGGGAGAGGAGAATGAGGTTGACGGCGTAAGGCTTGTCGGTGAGGGTCTTGACCTTGCGAATCTCGTCCCTGAGGAGATCGCCCGGCATATTGCCCGTGGCTATCGTGCCGAGTCCTCCGGCCTCGCTCACGGCCGCGGCCAGGACGGCTTCGGAGACCCAGGTCATGCCCCCCACCAGAATGGGATAACGTATGTTGAGCAGCTTGCAGATGGCGTTGTCCTTCATTCCTTTATCCTCTTAATCCTCTCGTTCTTGCGGTACCACGCCATGGATCGGGGTGGACTTCCAACCCGCTGCGAACAGGCCCGCCCGGAAAGACGCCAGTCCGTCCAGTTCATCTTCCCGGGCATAGCGTCCCTGCACGGGCATGTACCCCAGCTTGAGACAGAGCCGCCAGCACAGGATTTCTATCTTGGGATCCTCCACGGCGCCGCGGGCACAGTCGAGGAGTATCTCACGAACCGGGCGGAAACGCACCGGCGGTGCGTCGGCCTCGTTGACGGAACCGTCTCCTGATGCCTGTGCGGCGGTTGCAGGGTCGACCCTGACGGCGCACAGATGTATCTTCTCCGAGGACTGGCCGTGGGAGGGGAAGAAACCGCCACCCAACGGTTCGACCCGGTCTTGTCCCACGTCGAAGCCGGCTTCCTCGGCCACTTCGGAAACCACGCGACCGAGGAATCCCTCCATGCCCCGGTCCTGCGGTTCGAGACTGCCGGCCACGGCTTCGGGAATGAAGAGGTAGTCGTGAGCGTCCTTCAGAGTCAGGGGCAGGTCGCGGCGGAAATAGACGGGTACGCGTATTCCGGGCCTGTAGGCCATGCAGGGCTCGCCGTGCAGCTCGTGATAAAGACCGATGGCGACCGCGTCGTAGCCTCGTCTGTGTATGTATTCGTAAAGGTACGGGCGAGATCGTGAGCCGTCTTTGTAGACGTTCCTGTACTTGAGCCGAACGAGGGTCAGGAACCCGCCTTCGCCGGGACCCGCCTCTCCCGCAATCTCGATGGCCACCACTTCCCTCGCCATCGCCATGTCAGTACTCCACCGGGATGGTCCGGAGCCGGGCGGCTTCATCGGAAAAATGCGGCGCCTCCGACGGAGGATTGCTTCCGCTCGAGGGAATCCGCAGGAGGTTTATGCGCATGATAGCCCCGTTCCGAACGGTGCATACGCGTTCTCCTCCCGCTGAAAGCCGGCGTCCGCCGAGAGCCCGCGCCGGTTGCCCTGTCTGCGACCTCGTGCCTTGATTCGGGCTGTGGAAATTTCGCCCAGGTCCACGGAGAGTCTCCTCCGACGAAGTTATCATTCTTTCTCGTATGAGGCCGGTGTTCCGACAACCGGCACGGTCACGGTGAAGCTCGACCCCTTCCCTATGACCGATTCGACGGTAATCGTTCCGCCCAGAAGTCTCGTAAACCTCTCTGCGATGGATAACCCCAGTCCCGTTCCCGGGTAGCGCCGGGAGTCAGACCCGTCCACTTGGCGAAACTCCTTGAAAATCGTGTTTATTTCTTTCATGGGGATTCCCATGCCAGTATCCGTGACGATGAATCGAAGCACCGGGCCCGAGCTTTGGATCGTCAGTGTGGCGCCGCCCTCTTTTGTGAACTTGAACGCGTTGCTCAAGAGGTTGAGCAGGATCTTGCGAAGGATGTGGGGATCGCAGTGGAACGATCCGGGCAGATCATCGTCCGGCTTCCATTTAAGATAGAGTTCCTTCTGGCTGAACAGAGGCTCCACCTCTTCAAGCAGCGACGTTACGAAATCCTCCAGTTCCACGGCTTCCTGCTGGACCTCGAAGCCGCCCTTTCTCAGCTTTGCGAGATCGAGCAGGTCATTGATGATTTCGAGTAGGGCCTTGGAGTTCTTCATGATGAGTTCGAGCTGCCTCTTCTTCTGCACGGGGAGGATATCCGCAGTGTCCCTGAGGAGGACCTCGGTACTGATCAGGACCGTCGTAAGCGGAGTTCTCAGTTCGTGCGTGATGTTCGCCACGAACTGGTCCTGCAGACGGCTGGCCTCTTCGAGTCTCTCGATGGTCTTTCTCAGTTGATTCTGCTGCTGGACGAGCTGTTCGCGCGTTTCGTAGAACTCGCTCACGTCCCTGAGGATTCCTATCATGGCGGGGGATGAGTGGCTCTTGCGGCTCGGTACCAGGGACAAGAGCCCCCAGAAGAGCGTACCGTCCCTCCGGTAGAAGCGGAAGAGCTTGTTTCGGAAACCCCGCCTGAAAAGCTCCTGGGTGCCGAGAACACTGATGCGCCTGACTTCCTCGGAGGGAAGGAACACCGGCAGGTCCAAGGATCGTCCTATCCACTCCGAAGCTTCGAAGCCGAAAACGGTTCGTACGGCCGGATTAACGTAAAGCAATTGGAGGTCGTGCTGCAGAAGGAAATAGACATCCGTGGATTCATCTACGAAGGCGGAGAACTGAAACTGGAGGTCCGCGTACCTTTGCGCCAGGGTCTCTATTTCGGAGAGATCGCAGAGCTGGTAGACCGCGCAGCCGGGCGAATCGCCCGACGGAGGCAGAGGCGTCCGGTAGACGCGGAGTCTTCTGTGGTCCCGGGAGGAGCGGCGGATGGTTGCAAAGAGGGGGGCTGAGGCACGGCCCGTGCCCGCATTCTCGACCTCCTCATCCTCGCTGCTGAGATTCGGAAGCACGTCCGAGAGCGGGTCGCCTTCCAGGGAACCGCCCTGCACGTTCAGCAGATTTTCCGCTTCACTGTTCAGCAGGAGGATCCTGCCGTCCAGGGAGACGGCGATCGCCGGTATGGGACTTTCGTTGAGCATCGAGATAATGGGGGGCGGAAGCCCTACGCGCGATCCTTCGGCCATATTCAGATCCCTACCGAATTTTCCAGTGTCACCCCGCAGACCTCCACCGATACTCGGCATCCAGGCGAGAGCTTGCCTACGCCCGACGGCGTTCCCGTTGCGATGACGTCGCCCGGCACGAGGGTCATGATCTGAGAAATATAAGAAATGAGGAACGGGATCGAAAACGCCATGTCCGAAGCCCTCCCCATCTGGACCTCTTTTCCGTCCAGTTCCGTCTTCACGTAGAGCTGGTCGCAGTTCTTCACGGAAAGGCACCAGGGGCCCATGGGGCAGAAGGTGTCAAAGGACTTGGCCCTGGTGAATTGGACGTCCATCTTCTGGAGGTCCCGGGCCGTTACGTCGTTCAGCGGGGTCACGCCCAGGACATAGTTCATCGGATTTTCCGAAGGCGACAGGTTCCGGCAGTGCCTGCCTATGACGACGCCGATCTCGCCTTCGTATTCCACCTGCCCTGAATCTTCGGGTAGCAGGATCGTCCCTCCCGGGTTGAGGAGGGCCGAGGGCGGCTTGAGGAAGAGCAGCGGCCTTTTGGGCATTGGGTTGCCCAGTTCCGCGGCGTGGGCCTTGTAGTTACGTCCGACGCACACGATCTTGGTCGGCAGGCTCGGTGTCAGAAAGATGGCTTCGTCGGGCGGAACGACCACCCCACCAGCCGTAGTGATAGGGCCCCCGTCCTCCTTGCGGACCTGACATTCCCTGCCTCGATAGATTACTCGTCCCGTCAGCATTCGAGCGCCTCCTGGAGCGATTCTTCCGAAAGAAATCCCCGGAAGACCACCCGTGCATCCCCCTTCAACGTGAAGGGGTAGATTCCGGATCCCCGGGGAACGATTCTTACTTCGAGGTTCTGGCCCGATCGAACGAGCAGATTCACCGTTGAACCGGCATAGCCGAGGTGGTGAAGGACCCAGGCTACGGCGGTGGCGCCCGTGCCGCATGCGAGGGTTTCGTTCTCCACGCCGCGTTCGTAAGTTCGCATAGGGTAGGGCTCACCGCTCATGACGGAAACGAAGTCGACGTTGGCGCCGTCCGGGCCCGCCTCGGGCGACGAGCGCAGGGTCCTCCCAAGGGACACCACGGGTACACTTTCGAGATCCCTGACGAGGACCACGAGGTGGGGGACGCCGGTGTCCGTCAGGAGGGCCGGGACGGACCGTCCCCGAATGCTGAAATTCAGCCGCCGCGGCGGCACGGCCTTTCCCGGCATCTCAACGCGGACCATATTGTCCGGCAGAAGCTCGGCGTCCAGGATGCCCGCCGGGGTTTCGATAGTCATGCGGCGGCCGGCTATGACCTTGAGAAGTGCAAACCGGGCCGCGCACCGGGCGCCGTTTCCGCACATGTCCGATTGGCTACCGTCGCTGTTGTACATGCGGAGGCGAAAGCTTGCACGGTTGGAGTTTTCAATGAGGATCAATCCGTCCGCGCCGACGGAAAGCCCGCGTCGACAAAGGCCTCTCGCGAGACGCTGTATGGGCCATTGGTTCCACTCGCCGCGACGGTTGTCACCGAGGATGAAATCGTTGCCCGCGCCGGTCATCTTGTAGAACTCGAAACGGTCAGCCATGCTTTTCGCCCGTCACGGGGGGCGCCTGCGGCTTGGCGCGTCCGGGATGGTGGAGGTCCCTCCTGGGCCTCGGAGGGGCCTTCTGACCGCAGCCGATAATCGCGAAGAAAAGAACGCAAATAGTCAGTGTTATGAGTCGTCTCACGATGTCGACCTCCCCTTAAATTATAACATGAATGCAGCCGCAGGACGCCGCCGGAGAAGACACGATGTATGGGCCTGCGCGACAGGCGACCGAGTCTTTGCTAGCATGCACGAATGGAGATGGTAAGCGCCGCCTGGTATGTCGTGGGGCGGGTTCAGGGCGTGGGATTCAGGTATTTCGTGTTCAGGGAGGCGCAACCTCTCGCTGTCAGGGGGTGGGTGCGGAATCTGAACGATGGATCGGTCGAGGTGCAGGCCAGGGGTGAGAGGCTCTCGGTCGAGCGTTTCGAGTCGGCTCTGAGGGAGGGACCGGGGCATGCGAGAGTGGAGAGGCTGATTCCCTTTCCACCCTCCAGAAACCTTGAAAGCACAGACGCTTTTACTATAGAATACTGACCGGCCTTTAGGGGGCCGGGTCCCGATGTGCCTGTAGCTCAGCCGGATAGAGCACCTGCCTCCTAAGCAGGGGGTCGTGGGTTCGAATCCCGCCAGGCACACCACATTTCAGTCGCCTCGAAGGAGACTTTATGTCGCGCAAGAAGCTCACCAAGAAACAGATGAGGGAAGACCAGTTCAGAGACATCCTGGAAGAGTTCTATTTCGGAGTGATAGAGGGTCTTGAGAAGCATTGGGCCACTTACCTGGCCGGCTTCTTGGTACTCCTCATCGCCGGCTTCGGCGCGTTGTATTTCTGGAATTCGCACCAACGCCATGTCGCCCAGTCCTCTTACCTTCTGACACAGGTCATGGAGGCTTACAGCGCGCCGGTCGGAAAGGACACCAAGGACAAAAACAGCGCGCAGCTGACCTTCGGAACGAACCAGGCCAGGCTAAAGGCTGTGGACACGCGTCTCAAGGCGTTGGAAAAGCAGGCCGGAAGCGATGAGAGCGGGAATATCGCCGTCTTCTACAAAGCTCTTACGCAGGCCGATTCGGGAAAGATCAAAGACGCCATAACGACGGTGGGTCCGCTCACAGAGGACGCTCGGTTGGCTCCCATCGCATTTGGGTTGAGGGCTAGGCTCTACGAGGCTTCCGGAGAATTCAAAAAGGCGGAGGCAGACTGGAAGGCGCTTGCGAGCCTCAAGGACGCAGATTTCCCGGAAGGCGAGGGCCTGTGGCAACTGGGACAGTTCTACGAGCGCCAGGGAAAGGACGCCAAAGCCGTCGACGCCTACAAGAAGATCGAGGACGCTTTCTCTGGCAAGGAAGATAAGGATACGCAAGGGGGACTTGCGCAGAGAGCACGCTCCCGCTTGGAGGCGATCAAAGGCGCGGCATGACCGACGACAATACGTCAAAAGTTCCGGACGAGCCTCTAATTCCAGATCAGCGTCAAGACCTGGAAACCCTCTACAGGCTCGCACACGTCGTGCACTCTTTCACCGATCTCCAACCGCTGCTCGAGAACCTGATCGATCTCGCGATATCGCACCTAAATGCCGAAAGGGGCGTGATCTTTCTGATCAATCCTCAGGGAGAGTTGTACCCGACGGTCGCCCGATCGCTCTATCCGGATGAACTCGTGGACGTGCAGAAAGTGGCACTCTCTGTGGTTCACGCCACGATAAAGAAGAAGGAGGGGATCCTGAGCGCGAACATGCAACAGGATCCCCGTTTCGAGAGCGAGAGCGCCATTCATTACAATATCCTCTCCGTGCTCTGCATGCCCCTCATCCAAGGCGACGCGCTGATCGGGGCCTTCTACGTCGATCACGGCAAGCAACACGGCGCTTTTACCGAGAGGGATCACAAATTCCTCAAATCGTTTGTGGACTTGGCGTCTTCCGCCATCCAGAGCGCCCAGGAGCGGGAAAGCTACCGTATCGAGAACACCTACCTCCGGCAGATGGCGGCCGCGGACCAGGGGTTCCCCGAAATCATCTCGAACTCTCCCAAGATCATTTCCATACTCGAAACGGTGGAGCTCGTGGCCGCGAGCAACGTGGCCGTTCTCGTGGTGGGTGAGAGCGGGACGGGAAAGGAACTCATCGCGCGGGCCATACATTACAAGTCCTCAAGGAGAGAGAAGAAATTCGTGGCGCAGAACTGCGCGTCCCTTCCGGAAACGCTGCTTGAAAGCGAGCTGTTCGGCTACAAGAAGGGGGCGTATACGGGCGCCACGCACGACCGTCCCGGACTCTTCGAGGTCGCGGACGGAGGGACCCTTTTCCTGGACGAAATAGGTGACCTGTCTCTTTCCTCGCAGGCGAAGATTCTCCGCGTTCTCCAGGAAGGGGAAATCAGGCGGATAGGAGACAACAAGTCCCGGAAGGTCGACGTCCGCATCCTATCGGCCACGAACAAGGACCTGCAGGAGCAGATTCAGAGAGGCCTGTTCAGGGAGGACCTCTTCTACAGGCTCAACGTGGTGACCATAAAGCTCCCTCCCCTGAGGGAGAGGAAAGAAGACGTCTCCCTGCTGTCGAGGCACTTCCTGAACTTCTTCGGCGGACGCATGGGCAGGAGGAATGTAGGCTTCAAGAAGGAAGCGATCGACGTCCTTACGGCTTATGGCTGGCCGGGAAACGTGAGGCAGCTCAAGAACGAAATGGAAAGGTTGGCCATTCTCCTGAGCGATGGAGAGATGGTGACCTCGCACCACCTGTCGGAGGTCATTCAGCAGGCCGCCATCCTCAGCGACGCAAGCGGCGGCACGCGCCTGAAGGACAGCCTGGAGGCCGTTCAGCGCAAGATGCTGCTGGAAGCGCTGCAGAAGTACAAATGGAACAAAACGCGCGCTGCGGAGGACCTGGGAATAACGCGGCGCGGACTTATTAAGATGATTGAAAGATTTGAACTCGATCGGCGAAAGCGTTCCAGATAAACTCTCCCAAGGTTGTTCTCAAAGACGCGCGCCCCACGACGCGCGACGGTGGCGGCGGATGAAGCGCGATACCTTTCTGAATCTACCCAACATGCTGACTGCATTCCGCATCTTTCTGGTGCCGATCATCGTCGTGGTTCTTCTCACCGAGTTTCACTTCGAGAAATGGTTCTTCTTCAACAGGGAAGAACTTGCGGTGGGGATCTTCCTACTGGCCTCCCTGACCGATCTGTTGGATGGATACCTCGCGAGAAAGCGCCACCAGGTCACGACGGTCGGGCAGCTTCTGGACCCCATCGCAGACAAGCTGCTGGTCGCATCGGTCCTCATATCCCTCGTTGAACTGCATCTCACTCCTGCATGGGTCGTCGTGGTGATCGTCGGGCGGGAGTTCAGCGTGACGGGACTGAGAATGGTGGCGGCGATCCACCAGGTCTCGATTCCGGCGGGCGTCCTGGGTAAGTGGAAAATGGTGGTGGAAGTGATGGCCATCTGTCTCGTAATCTGGGGCAACCAGCGTGATTGGGAATGGGTCAAACTTACGGGTAATGCCCTCTTGTACTTTGTTGCATTCATCGCCGTCGTCTCGATGATCGAGTACTTCGTGAAATTCGCGCGACGGATCGATCTTTTCCAAGGCCCTGCCGAGTGAAAACGGTCCTGAATTCCCTTAAAAAATCCTTCCTCACGGGACTGATTTTGGTTCTGCCCCTTGTGGTCACTCTGTGGATCCTATACCTGGGATTCGAGCTGATCGTGGGATTCTCGTCGCCCCTTGTGAAGTTCGTATTCACTCACTTCGGCCGGGTTCCTTTTCCGGGCGTCGCGGAGGCCATCTCCCTTGGCATTACGGTGGCGCTGCTGATCCTGCTCGGATTGGTAGGCCGCTCCTATCTGGGAAAAAAGGCCTGGAACGTATTCGAAAACCTCCTCGTGAGGCTGCCGCTTGCAAAGTCCGTTTACACGGCGACGAGGAAGCTGCTGGATGCCTTCCAGCGCCAGAATAGCTTTCAGCGGGCCGCTCTGGTGGAATTCCCCCGCAGAGGTTGCTGGGTCATGGGCTTCATTACAAGCGCGAACCTGGGCGCGCTGAACGAGCGGACGGGCAAGAAATACTACAACGTCTTCATCCCGACAACCCCGAACCCGACATCCGGCTATCTCGTTCTCGTCCCGGAGGAGGATCTCATGCCCCTCGACATTCCCGTTGACCAGGCGTTTACCTTCATCATGTCGGCCGGGGCGGTGGACGTGGACCTGCGGTTCAAACAAGACGGTCCGGCCAAGACAGGGAGCGAATCGTGAGGGAGGCCATTCTCAGGCACCTTGCCGGGGTCTGCGCGCGTGGGTACAAGTGGGTGCTCACCGGGGCCGGTCTCATCGCCGCCGCCGCCATAACGCTCTTCATTGTAAAGCCGCCGCACATTCAGTCGGATATTCTCGACCTGCTGCCCCGTCACAACAAGGTGGTCGAGAACTTCAGGATGGCTACGGAAGACTTCAAGAGCCTCGACTACCTCTTTATCGTGCTGCGTACGAACGATCCCAAAGGGCACCCCATAGAAAACTACGAGGAGTATGCCGATGAAATGGCAGCCGGCCTGAAGAAGAGCGGGATGGTCGAGGGTGTGGAATACAAGTTGCAGGATTACGAGAGTCTCATCGACAAGATGCTGCCCTACACCCTCCTGTATCTCTCGCCCCGCGACCTAGGTGATGTGGCCGAGCGCTTCAGCAACACCCGCATAGAGAAGCAGATGGCGTTCAATCGCCGGCTCATTTCAAACCCGGCGTCTCTGATGACCAAACAGATCATTCAGTACGATCCGTTCGGCCTGTTTCCCGTCCTCAAGAAGCACTTCATGGGAAAGACGCGGCAGTTGAAGATCGATCTCTCGGACGGCTACTACCTCTCGAAGGACGGGACGAGTCTCCTGATGATCGTGCGTCCGAAGCGTCCAGCCCAGGACATTCCATTCGGCAAGAAGCTGATGCGCTACGTGACGGATCTTGAACAGCAGACGCGGGCGAACTGGGAGAAGGACACGGGTGAGTCGCCCTCGCACCTGAGGGTGCAGTACGGCGGTGGGTACCCCATTGCGCAGGACGACGCGAACCTCATCAAGCGGGATGCCGTGGTCAACACGATCAGCTCGATCATCCTCGTTATGCTCGTGTTCGTATGGGCGTTCAGGCGCAAGAGCGCGCTCGTTTACGGCTGGTTGCCGCTTCTGTTCGGTCTCCTGCTGACCTTCGCCGTGGCCCACCTCATCGGGGTGACCATCAACAGCCTTACCGCAGGCTTCGGAGCGCTTCTCATCGGCCTCGGAATTGACTTCTCCATTGTCATGTACGGCCGTTACATCGAAGCCAGAAACAGCGGGAAAGGCGTGGAAGAGAGCATATCGATCATCATGGGCACCACGGGCAAGGGCGTGATGGTTGGAGCCGTCACCACGGCTTTTACCTTCGCAGCGTTACTCCTGACGTCGTTCACAGGGATGCAGCAAGTCGGCATCTTTACGAGTCTGGGCATCCTCTTCTGCGCGGGGAGCGTATTCGTGCTGCTCCCGGCCATGCTCTATCTCCACCACGTCCACAAGACGAAGAAGGGCATCGAGCCGACTTTTCACATGCACGGCTTCGGGTTTCAGTTCATCGCCCGCTGGTCGTTCAAGCACCCGAAGTGGACCTTGGGAATCGCGGCAGTGTTGACCCTCGCGATGGGAATCTCCGCCCTGGGAATCAAGCTTGAGGACAACGTCCAGAACCTGAGGAGCCCCAACAACAAAGGGATAGCGGTCACCAAGGAAGTGGGGCGGGAATTCGGCGCATCCCTGACGTACATGATGGCCGTCGTCGATTCATCCTCGCCGCAGGGTGTGCTTGAAGACACGCACAAGGTAGACGCCGCCATCAGGCCCTACCTCAAGTCCGGGGACGTTCTGTTCACGGACAGCCTGACGACATACCTGCCTTCCATAAAGACCCAGGACGAAGTGCTGAAAGTGCTTCACAGGGATCCAGCCGGCAAATTCTCGTACGATCGTATCTACGAGGCCTTTACGAAGGCCTGCGAGGCGAACGGCTTCAACGTCGAGTACTTCTCGCCTTATCTGAAGAACCTCCGAAAGATGCTGGCCCCTTCGGGGCCTCTCACCTACGCGGACCTGGAAAAAGGCCCCCTTGGGCCGCTGGTTTCCAGGTTCATCGTCAAGAAGGGCCCGGATCATTACCGGGGTGTGGTCTATCTCTACATTCCGACCGAGTTCAAGCGTTTTGCGCCCCAGGGGCTCGTGAGGACCGTCGAGGATGCGGTTCCCGGCGCGCGAGTTGTCGGGATCAACGTCTTGAGCAAGGTCCTCAGGGGCCAGATTAAGAAGGACGCCCTCCTGGCATTTGTGGTTGGCAACATCGTAGTCTTCCTCGTTATCCTCCTCGATTTCCGCAACCTTCGTCTTGCCTTCTACGCGCTCGTTCCGCTGGCGGTGGGACTCGTCTGGATGCTGGGAAGCCTGCGGCTTCTCGGCGAATCGCTGAACATGATGAACATTTTCGTGACCACGCTCATCCTGGGTATAGGCTCGGATTACGGCATCCATTTCGTTCATAGATACATGGAAGAGGACGGCCACGACATGTCGCGGGTCATCCAGGAGATCGGTGTGCCCATCGTGATCGCGGCCCTGACCACCATCGCCGGTTTCGGTTCCATGTCGCTGTCTTCCTATCCGGGGCTGCGAAGCATGGGGTACGTATCCCTCCTCGGAACGGTCTACTGCATGCTCGCCACCCTGACGGTCCTGGTGGCGCTGCTCACGCTGGTGGACAGAAGGAAGCGGACAGGCGGGGGGGAGTCAACCGACAGTAGTTCGGATCAAGAGGCCGGCTGAGGAGTGGCCGGGCCGTTGCCAAAGCCGGCTCTTTAAAATACATTGGAACCTGGGCTCAAGGCCTGGGAGTTGCTATGATGAGCCAAACAGACGGCCTTGAAGAAAAAGTCGGACGGTTGCGTGGGATTCTGGAGGATATGTCTCCCGGAGTTCTGGTGGCCTTTTCGGGTGGAGCGGATTCCGCCTTGCTGGCCTACGAGGGCGCCGCCGCGATGGGTGATTCCTGCGTGGCCGTCACGGCGGACACGCCTACCCTGCCGCGAGCTGAATTGCAGGCGGCTGTGGACTTCGCGCGGACGCACGGGATACGTCACGAGATCGTTGCGACGCGGGAGATGAGGAATCCCCGGTTCGTTGCAAACGATGCGTACAGGTGCTTTTATTGCAAGCAGAGCCTCTTCGAAACGATGATGCGCCTTGCCGAGGAGAAGGGGTTGCCGTGGGTTTTGTACGGCGCCATCGCGGACGACGTAGGGGACTGGCGGCCCGGAATGAAAGCTGCGAAGGAGGCGGGTGCGAGGGCGCCTCTGCTTGAGGCCGGTTTTCGGAAGGACGACGTAAGGCAACGATCCCGCGACCTGGCGCTCGGAACGTGGGATAAGCCGGCGAGCGCCTGCCTGTCTTCTCGTTTCCCGGCGGGCAGGCCCATCACCCTCCAGGATCTATCGAAGGTTGAGAAGGCCGAGACCGTGCTTCACGAATTGGGTTTCAGGCAATGCCGGGTAAGACTTATGGACGACGCGGCCCGCATCGAGGTCGAGGATTGCGACCTGTCCAGAATCGTGGAACAAGGAGTGCGGGACGAGATCTGCGGGGCTTTGAGAAGGCTAGGTTTTCGCTTTGTCACTCTGGATCTTGACGGTTTCCGATCGGGCAGCCTCAACCCCTTGAATACGGAGAAACGACATGGGATCCGTAGGTAGTCCTGAGATTCTTGTAATTCTCGTCATAGCCCTTCTCCTTTTCGGTCCCACCAAGCTTCCGGAGATGGGGAAGGCCCTGGGAAAAGCCATCAGGGAGTTCAAGAAGGCCACCTCGGAACTCCAGGACACCATCGAACGAGAAGTAGAAGATCTCAAACAGGATGTGAAGGAGGAACCCGGACAACGGGCGTCGGCGCGCCCAAAGGGGGCGCTCCCGTCCCCGAAGCCGAGGGCGGCGAACAACACATCTCCGGAGGAGTCCCACTCCGTTCAGGAATCCGAATCTGTGTCCGATGAGGGAAGGAATGAGAGGGCCGTACAGGGTGCCACGTCCGAGGTGAAGAACGTGGACACGTCCGTACCCGGTCCGCCGGAGGAACGCGGCTGATGTCGGCTGAGAAAACGGCCCGTCAGGGAGAAATGACCTTTCTCCAGCATTTCGAAGAGCTGAGAGTACGCATTTTCCGCGCATTCTACGGCCTGGTGGTCGCCTTTTTCATCGTTTACCTCTTCATCAACAAGATAATGGCCGTCCTGGTTGCGCCCTATTATAAGTATCTTCCCAAGGGCCAGCAGAGCCTGACGTACACGGGGGTCACGGAAGTTTTTTTCGTCTACATGAAGATCGCAGCGGTTCTGAGCATTGTCGCGGCTTCTCCGTGGATTTTCTATCAGTTATGGGCCTTTATCGCGCCGGGGCTCAAGAAGAAGGAACGGAAATGGGCAGTGCCTTTCGTCCTGGCCACCTCGGCCTTCTTTATTTCGGGCGTTACCTTTTGCTACTATATCGTTCTACCGTTCACCTTCCGCTTCTTCTTCCAGTACAACGAAGGCTTCACGAACATCGTTACGGTCTCGTATTTCTGGAACTTCGAGCTCATGTTCCTGCTGGGGATAGGACTCACCTTCGAGACGCCCATCCTCATCCTTCTGCTCACCCGCCTGGGAATCGTATCGACGGCGACGCTTCTGAAGAAATACAAGTGGGCCGTTCTCCTGGCATTCATAATATCGGCGGTCATTACGCCTTCGGGCGATCCCGTCACCCAGACCATCGTGGCGGTTCCGATCATCGTCCTTTACGGTATCGGTATTCTCATATCCTGGTTCTTCAGGAAGCGCGCCGAGCCTTCAGAGACCGACTGACCTGTGGTAAAGTGTATGAGCTTTCAGGAGTGACTGTTTCATGTCTGCGCTTGCCGGGACGTCGTCCATGATCATGGGGGTGGACGGTGAAAATAACAGCGGTCATAGAAGACGCAGAACTGGATACGCTTAAGAGATCTGTTTCGCCGCTCGATCCGGAATCTACTGAGATCGAGTGTTACGGCAGCGATCTGGAAGCCGTACAAGGCATGTACATCAAGGGTGTACCGGATCTGCTTGTCGTGGATCTCGACAAGGAGGCGGTCATAGGTTTGGATACGATCCGGGCCCTGAAGAAACAGGCCGGCTTCGAAGGCTTGCCCATCTTGCTTATCTCCGACAGGGACCTAAAACTCGACGCGCACGCCGCCGGGGCGGGCCTGCTTATCGCCCGGCCGATCGGCGAGGAGGCTTTCAGACAGGCTCTGAGATTCGTGATGAGTTCTGCACCGACGGGACCCGTGGGTGGGACTGCCCCTTCAGTGGAGGTGGATCCGGAAGCCGAGAATCGGAAGGCCGTGCGCAAGAGATTCGAGACGGCCTGTATTGTCTCGACCATGGGGCAGAAATTCAAAGGGGTCCTCAAGGATATCTCACTGTCGGGCGCGCAGATAGTGCTCGCTGGGCATCTGGATCAGAATTCCTTGATCACCCTCATCCTCGGTGTTCCCGGCACGGTACCGCTGAAGGTCGTACAATTCAAAGCGCGGATAGTGCGAAAGACCAGGAGCGGCTATGGTGTCGCCTTCAGGCAGATGGACCCGGACACCCGGTCCTTCGTCATCAGCTACACGCAGAGGTAGAGGCTGTCAGGGCCTTCTATGTGACGAAAAAGGCGAGCCGGAGCCAGAGCACATTCATTTGGATTCCTCGGACATCTTCATGAGTTGAAGGGCGTGTTGGCGGGCGGTTTCATTGATCGTCTCGCCCGCAAGCATTCGGGCGATTTCGTCCGCCTTTTCCGCCTCTGAAAGAACCCGCGCCGACACCACGGTCCTGCCTGCATGGACGGCCTTCTCGACCTTTGCATGCCAGTGAGAGAACGCGGCGATCTGGGGGAGGTGAGTGATGCACAGGACCTGATGGTTCGAGGCGAGCTTCCAGAGGCTGCGGCCGACTCGTTCGGCCGGGCGGCCGCCGATACCCGCGTCGACTTCATCGAAGACGAGCGTATCAGGCGCGGTTCCCGCTCCGGCGACCGTCAGCAATGCCAGCAGGCAGCGACTGAGCTCACCGCCGGAGGCTATTTTCGAGAGTGCCTTGGGAGGTTCGCCCGGGTTGGCCGAGAAGAGGAATCTAACGTCCTCGTTACCGAAACGGCCTGCCTGCTTTGGGTCCTCTACCTGGCGTGCGAGCAGTGTTACCTGAAAACGGGCCTTGTCCATGGCCAGCGGGTGGAGAGCTCTTTCCACCGATGTGGAAAAGGATCGCGCCGCTGCGGCACGAAGGCGGGACAAGGCCGAGGCGGCTTCCTGATAGCTCGCAAAGGCACCGTCCAGACGCTTGAGGGCTTCGGCCACAGAAACGGCTCTGCCCGTTAGTTCGGCGTATTCCTCTTCGAGGTCGTTCCTATGCGCCAGCACCTCGTCGAGGGATGGGCCATATTTCTTCTTGAGGCGATCAAGGTCGGCGATTCGTTGGAGGACGCCTTCGAGAGCGGCCGGGTCATGACTGACGGTGGAGGCGGTTCGTTCCGCCTCGGAGGCGATGGTCGCAAGAACGGCGGCCGAATCCTCCAGGTCCTTGAGGTAT
This sequence comes from uncultured Thermoanaerobaculia bacterium, assembly GCA_964507185.1. Lineage (GTDB taxonomy): Bacteria > Acidobacteriota > UBA4820 > UBA4820 > DSQY01 > CAVRTJ01. The sequence continues at coordinate 25,444 of CAZDOY010000004.1, read as the reverse complement.
GGGGTCCACGAAGGGTCCATTTCGCCCAGGTCGCGCAATCGGCGCCGCGCTTCGGCGAGTTGGGAGGCGACGCTCGCCTCGTCGTCCCGCAGCAGAGAGGCGACTGAATTGGCTGCCTCGGCTATGGCTTCCGCGTTCTGCAGGCGTGTTTTGGCGATGAGGTGCTCGTCCTCCTCCCCGGGGCTGGGCCCAACGCGGTCTATTTCCCCCCTCTGCAGAACCACCGTGTCGAGGCGCTGGGCCCTCTCGGACTCGCTCCGTTGAATGCCGCGTAACAGGCGAAGGGCCTGTTCGAGTTCTTCAAATGACTGCTCGAGCGCCTTTGCCGCTGGAGATACCTCCGGCAGACCGTCGAGTATGCTCCTGTGGACGTTCTCATCGAGAAGGGACTGGCCCTGGTTCTGGCCGTGGACTTGTACGAGATGGGCGCCCAGGTCCTTGAGCTGGGCCAGCGTCACCGCGCCGCCGTTGACCGTGATGGCGTTTCTGCCTTCCCTGAGCACCCTGCGGCGGATGATCACTTCCCCGTCGAAGGGGAGAGACCACTGCTCGAGCAGGACCGATACCTCCGGCGCGTGCCGCTGAACGTGAAAGGAACCTTCAACGACCGCTTCGTCGCTTCCGTCCCGCACCATCTCAGTCTCGGCGCGCTGCCCCGATAGAAGGCCGACAGCTCCAACGAGAATCGACTTGCCCGCGCCCGTTTCGCCCGTGAGGAGACACAAACCCTCCCCCGGCTCCAGTTCCAGGTCCTTAACAAGCGCGAAATCATGGAGCTTGAGATGCCTCAGCATGGCAGGTTTATGCGTCCCCCTCGGTCACTATCCCTTGAACCAGCAGGGTGAGTAGCAGTCCGGCTGGTGGGTGATTCTCGTCACTCCCGTTCCATCCCAGCGCATGATGTAGATCTGGTAGCTCCCCGACCGGTTGCTCGCGAAGGCGAGGTAACGGCCGTCGGGAGACCAGCTTGGTGCTTCGTTGTTGCCCTCCCCGTGCGTCAGGTAGGTCACCTCGTTGGTATTGAGATCGATGACGGCTATGTTGAAGTGACCGTCTTTGAACGTCGCGTATGCGATCTTATCGCCTCGGGGAGACCACGATGGCTGGTCGCAGCGCCCGCTGCCCGGAGGGCTGAGGCGTTTCACGTTGGCGCCGTCTCTGTCCATGACGTAGATCTGCGGGGAGCCGGAGCGGTCGGAGGTGAATGCTATTTTCTGGTCGTCCGGAGACCACGTGGGCGCCGTGTCGATGGCCCAGGAGAAGGTGATCCTCTTCATGTGCTTGCCGTCCGTCCCTATTGTCCAAATGTCGGGGTTACCCGATCGGGACGTGCAGAAAGCCACGGTCTTGCCCGTGTGGGAAAAGCGGGGATTGGAATTCAGACCTTCGCCCTCTCCGTATAGCTTGGTTCGCTTTCCCTGCCTGTTGAGCAGAAAGATCTCCTGCCTGTCCTTGAGGATGGACGTGAACACCATGAGGCTGCCGTTCGCGTTGACGTCCGGGGTTACGTTCAACTGCCCCATGGCGGTAAGCCTGATCAAGTTCTTCCCGTCGTAGTCGCAGAGGAAAATGTCCTCAGTACGGCCCAGGTGCGAAGTGAAGAGTACCTGGCTTGTGGGGAACGCGCCGGCGCCGAAGAGATAGTCGAGGATGACGGACGACATGCTGTGCCCCAGTGCGCGTACCTCGTGCTCGGGTGCCTTGATGCGCTTTCCGGTGACCATCTCTTCCCGTTTTATGTCGTAGAGCCGCCCTTCGAGCGTGAGTTGCCCCTCCGACCTGTACAGGGTGGTCAGCAGGAGGTAGTCGGCCTTCATGCCTTTCCACGCGTTGTAGTCCATTGTGGAGTCGCCGAGGTTCATGCCGGCATAGAGGGAAGCGGGAACGATGTTGAAGTAGCCGGAGAAGTCCAGATCCTCCTGAATCACAGAGATGATGCGCCTGCCCTGCTGGGACGTCTGCGTATCCGTTTTGCAGGGCGGCAGGGCAACGTTTAGCCGGGTGAATCCACTCTCGGTGATGACGCCGGTGATCTGCTTTGCGGGTGGAGTCTGGGGATTCTCTGTCGCACCCTGGGCAAACGCGCCCAGGGTGGCCAGGCAGAGAGCGACAATAAGACACAGACCCCTTGCGAATCCCATGGATCTTCTCCGTTCTGTTGTCTTCAACGCATAGCGGGTGTAAACGACAGAGATCATTGGACTACCCCATGTAAAGTTCCGATCGGTCACACCAGCCTGCCGCCGAGGACTTCCTTGACTAGGTCGGGATCGGGGGCCGGGATCACGGCCCAGTTCGTGAGCAGGCCTCTTTCCCCGATGAGGGCCTTTCCTGCATCCACGGCCGCACGAACGGCCGATACGCCGCCCGTAACCACACAGAAGGCCTTTCCGCCGAGGGCCATTGCGATGCGGATTTCCAGAAGATGCACCTCGGCGGCCTTGACCGCCGCGTCGGCGCCCTCGATAAGCGTGGCCACGTTGAACGCCTCCAGAATACCCAGCGCCTCCACATTTTCGACCATCGCAGACTGCGAAACGGCCGGGAACACTTCCTCGTGGAGGTTGGGAATAACGATGGAATCGGCCACGGTTTCGCGCCCGAGGTCCTCGCCGGCCGCTACGGAGGAAGTGCAGGCGGCTACGTCACCGCGCACGAGGACCATGTATTTCCCCGAACAGATGGAACGGCTCGTGAGGAGTTCAACGTCCGATTCTTTGAGCATGATATCGGTGGCTTCGATTCCTTTGGCGATGGAGGTAAGTTCGAGCAGTCCGATGGCGTTGCGTGCGGCGGGGCCGGATGCGCGTCCGTTGCTTCTTCCGGAGGCTTCCGAGCCGGCCGGTTCAGCCCCTGCGCGCCGATCGGATGCTTTACGCTTTGTCTTTATCTGGTGGATCCTTGGGCTCATGAAACCTCCAGAACAATGCCGTCACTTTCGACGGACAGGATGCGTCCTTTCCTGGGGGCGAAGATCCTGGCGCCCAGGCTGTCCTTCGGAATCTCGGCGATAAGCTGGCCGGGTTCGACGCGATCGCCGGACGCGACGACAGGCGAGGAAGGGGCTCCGGTGTGTTGTTTGAGCGGGATGCGCAGGACCGGGGAGGAGACTTCCCGCTGCTCGAATCGGTGCGGGGCGTCGAAGCGCGTCAGATCGAGGCGCCTCATGAGGAGCTTTGTGGGTGTTCTCCGGTAGTCGAACATGGCGAGGGGTTCGACCTCTTCCTTCCTGGGCCTGATGCCTCTGGCCATGAGGGCCCGCTTGCTCTCGACCATGATGCGAAAGGGATCCAGGTCTTCCGGGCACGCGTAGAGACTGCAAAGGGCGCATTCGCAGCAGTACAGGGCCGTTTTCTGCCAGGCGGTCGCCTCTTCGGCCGAAAAACCGACCGAAATCATGGCCTTGTGAGGTTTTACGATGTGCCCGAGGAGATCCCTGGGGCACAAGTCGGAACAGCGCATGCACTGATCGCAGGTGTAGGCGATCTTGTGCACCGCCTGTTTCGTTCGGGATTTCCTCTGCAGCAGCGAGTGTCCGAGTGGAAGGACAAGGATGCCCGAAGTGGTTTTTGTGACAGATTCGGAAAGGTCGGTGGAAATTCGTCCCATCATGGGGCCGTTGACGACGAATCCCATATCCTGCGTCGGGGCGCCGGCGGCCGTCAGGACATCGGCCAGCGTGGCGCCTACAGGCACCTTGAAGGTCAGGGCCTCGGGCACAGCGCCGGAAACGGTCACGAACGTCTCCGTGACCGGCTTCTGCAGACCGACGTTCAATACGGTCTCCACGTTGTTGACCACGACGTTAACATCGAGCGGGAGCCCGCCCTTCGGGATGACCCTGCCCGTTGTTTCGTATACGAGGATATGCTCGTCGCCCGAGGGATAGGTGTCCTTCAGCGGGCACACGTCCACGCCGGAGGGCAACTCGTCCCGCAGGCGCTCTATGAGCATGGGGTGTTTATCTTTGATGCCGATCAGGACCCGGTCGGCGCCCACTGACTCGGCACAGAGGATGAGTCCTTCGCTGAACGGCCCCAGGAAGTTCTCCAATATTTCCTGGTCTTTGTAGAGAAGCGGTTCGCATTCCGCGGCGTTGACGGCAAATGTATCGGCTCGTGCGTTGAGTTTGACGTGCGTTGGGAACCCCGCTCCCCCCGCGCCGACCACGCCGCACTCGAGGGCAATCGTTGCAGCTTTAGCCATGGATCCTCCAAGAGGCAAAGTTAGCAGGACGGGTGCGCAATTTCAAGGAAGACGGGCTTGTCGGCACGGGCCAGGGACAACTCGTGGCCATCAATGGTAACCTATAAGAGAGTTATGTTTCGGCTGGGTAAAGCCCGGTCTCGCTAGCAGAAGACTTGTCGGGCGAAAAAGACATCGGAAGTGATCCGCTCCGGGAACCATGGAGAGAACATGCGCATCCACATGATGGCGGTCGGAGGCACGGGCATGGGAGCTCTGGCGGGGCTCCTCAAGGCGCAGGGGCACGAGGTCAGCGGATGTGATACGGCTCTCTATCCGCCCATGAGCGAAGCCGTCAAGCGATACGGCATAATAGTCAGCACGGACGGCTTCGACCCGGGGCATCTCCATCCCAGGCCGGACCTCGTGGTCATCGGAAATGCGGTGCACGCGGGGAATGACGAAGCCGCGGCCGCGGCGGACATGGGTGTCGAATATCTGAGCATGGCGGAGGCCATCAGACGCTTCACGGTCCTCGGCAGAAAGAGCCTCGTCGTGGCCGGGACCCATGGAAAAACCACCACGACCGCCTTGTGTGGATGGCTCTTGAGCGAGGCGGGTCTCCACCCCAATGTCCTGGTGGGCGGTATCGTGGGCGGCTGGGACTCGTCCTTCCGATGGGGGGGCGGAGACTGGACGGTTCTCGAAGGCGACGAGTACGAGACGGCCTTTTTCGATAAGGGGCCCAAGTTCCTGCATTACGACCCCACAACCCTCGTACTCAACAACATAGAACTCGACCACCTGGACAACTTCGGGAGCCTCGCCGACCTTGAAACAGCCTTCCTGAGACTTCTCGGTGCGGTCAAGGAGGATGGTCTCGTGCTGGCGGGGACGGAATCGCCCTCGGTGTCGCGCCTGGTCACCTCGGCAGGCCGGAGGGTCCAGTCGTTCGGTCTGTCCGGCGGAGAGGAGTGGTCGGTCTCCGACGTCGCCTACACGGAAGGGGGAACGAGATTCAGGCTCATGTTCAAGGGCAAGAACCTCGGCGTCTTCCAAAGCACCCTCTACGGTTCCCACAACCTGAGGAACTGCATCGGGGCGCTCGCGGCGTCCCTGGAGGCGGGCGCCGAGCTGGGGCTCCTGCAGACCGCACTGGAGACGTTCCCCGGCGTACGGCGCAGGCAGGAGGTGGTTTTCAATCGTGACGGCCTGGTCATCGTAGACGATTTCGCCCACCATCCCACAGCCATTCGCGAGACCTTGAAGGGACTCAGGCAGAGATACGCGCGGCACCGAATCGTGGCGTGCTTCGAGCCACGTTCCTTCAGCTGCCAGACGAAGCTCCACCAGGACTCGCTGCCGGAGGCTTTCGCGCTTGCCGACGAGGTTCTGCTTGGACCGCTGGTGCCTTCAGCGAAGATCCCCGAGGCAGACAGGCTGGACCTCCAGAAGGTGGCAGAAGTTCTGTCCGTTTCGGGCAAGGTATCGTCGATCAAGGACAGCCCCGAGGCTTACCTCGATCACTTGCAAGATATCGGCGGCGGCCCCAGCCTCGTCGTCTTCTTTTCATCCGGACCGTTTTTCGATCTTCCGAGGCGCCTGGCGGAAAAGGTGCGGGAGAGGCAGGGGACGAAATAACCCGGCCGGGAAGGGAAAAACTGGCAGACCATGGAAATACGGTGCGCGAATTGCTCCGCTAAAATCAATCTGGAGCGTGACGATCCTTTCCTGAAGTGCCCCTTCTGCGACTCCACGCTTTTCCTCGACAGGGCCCAGACCTTTAAGCGGTTTCAACTACCGCCCTCGGTGTCCGAGGCGAGGGCCCGTTCCGGGCTCATCGAAGAGCTCAGCCGGCGCGAGATGCCGAGGCTGCCAATTCTGGAGATGAAAGGTCTGTTGCTTCCGTTCTGGGGTGTGAGAGGGAAGGAGAGCGGCGATACATTTCCCGCCTTTTCCCCCCTGCCGGCTGCGCTCCACGGCTTCAGGCTCCCGCCGGCGGGCGCACTTGTTTCGGCCGAGCCTCCGGACGGCTTCGAGCCCATACCCTGCTCGGACAACACCTCCGCCCTCTGGCAGAACCATCCAGACGCCGGCGCGTTCAGCCTGTACCTCGTTCCGTTCTACAGGATCAGCTTCGGGACAGAAAAGGCTAGCTACACGGCCTGGCTGGATGCAGTGGTGGGGAGCGTGCACCTGGAGCAGACGCCGCCACCGTTGAGTGGCAGGATCACCAGGAGGTTCTGGTCGGCACTGACCCTGCTCTTCTGCCTGTTCGGCGCGGAGGCTTTTCTGCTGGAAGGCTGGATTGCTCTGGTCGTCGTGGCGGCTACGGCGGCGGCCTGTTACCCCGCCCTGAGGGGCTTCCTCGAGAAGGAGGAATCATGAGCGCTCCCAGGGCACTGGCCTGCCCTTCCTGCGGAGGTACCGTGGCTCCGCCGCTGGGCGCACGAAAGACGCACTGCTCCTACTGCGGTAAGGACCTCTTTTACACCGGCGAAGACTTCCTGCCTTGCCTGGTTCTGCCCCGGAGCGTAAGCGACGGTGACCTGCACCAGACGAGCCTGAAGCTTTTCAAGAGCCCCTTGCTGCCCAGCGGTCTGAAGAAGAAGGCGCTTCTGCTCCAGAAGCATCGGACATACATTCCCTTCTATCTTCTGACGGGGAAACGCGGTGGCGTGCTGGCGACGGGCCGGGAACGCATCAAAACTCCCCTTCCGCAGTCCAGGATTGTGGACAGGATGGCGGCGTCGTCGGGCGAAGGGGTATCCTCTGGGTACCAGTTCAGCCGGCCCGAGGTCGTCGTAGAGGAAGACAGCAGGGTCGTCCTCGGCGATTTTCGCTATCTCTACCCGGCCGTCTCCCTGGAATCGTGGGACTTCTTCGACGAGGACCTGAGGGACGTGGTCACGGCGAACCTGGACGCCGCCAGACCGGCTTCCATCGCGGATCTTGTCCGGGATGGAGAGGTCGTGGACGCCAATATCCCGCTTCAGACGATCGTGGAAAAGGGCGTCGCTTCATTCTCAAAAGTGACGGGCGACCTGAAAGTTCTTGAGCTGACGGCGCTCGTCGTCTACGTACCTATTCAGTTCCTCACCTTCCGCTACAGGGGTGAGATCATCTCGATCACCATCGAAGAGGTCCAGGGCACCAACCTGTCGGGGCGCCTTCCATTCAGGCGTGACTGGGCCTTTCTTGTGGGACTGGCCCTGATTGCCATACTGGCTTTCTTCGTGGGGCAGTTCGGCCGTACCCTTCTGGAGTTTGTGGGAGGTACGGAGGCAATCAGGCAGGACTGGGCGGGCACGCTCAAGGCACTGGCTGTGGTCTGCGCGGTCGTCGGTGTCATAGTTGCGGCGGGGCTCAACGCGGCGTGGGTCTTCTTCCGAACGCCGTTTTACGTGAGGCTCCGGAAGGGGAGCGCCGTGATAGAGACCGCCGGAGAAATGGCGCCGAGTCCTCTGAACCCTGTCAACGGACTGCTGAGGGCGGGATTTCGTGTCCTGTTCCGGACCCAGCAAAGCCGTGGAGGGGAATCGTCATGAGCCGCGAGAAGCTTCTGACGGCCCTGACCTGCGGCAACTGCGGCTCGGACCTGGAGGGCGGAGGCAGCGCGCTGGTCTACGTGTGCCGCAACTGCAAGAGGGCTGTGTTCATGAAGGCGCCGGACAAACCCTATGCATTGAGATTCCTCAAGCCTGTCCTCGACCGCAAGAGCCCCCTTCTTTACGCTCCCTTCTGGCGCTGCACGGGCAAACTGAAGCTCAGGGCGGAAGATCCCCGCAGGCTGAAGCCCTACGCCAAGGTCAAACCGCTGGGACCGCTCTATTTTCCGGCTTTTTGGAACATGCGCCTCGCGTACTTCGATAACCTGACCCTCAGGTATGCGCAGATGGATGCCGGAACGTTCGTGTTCGATGATGCGGCCGACTCCAGGCTGATGGACGGTATCCGGGACCCGTTGGTGATACCGGAAATGGCGAGGCTCACCTGGCTGGCCTACCTGGACCGTTACTCGGACGTTACGGGCGTGACGGCCGACTTTGAGGCGCAGAGGCCCGTCTACACGGCGGTGCCCTTTTTCAAAGACGGGGATTCCTTCGTGGACGGGCTATGCGGCGTGCGTCTGCCGTCCGGTTTTTTTTCCGAGGCGGATGGACGCTGAACGCGGCCGGGCGAACCAGGGGAAAAGGCCTTCCCGGAAGGACCGTCTGCCATGAATTCCAGGCTTGACAGGAACGTCCGTTACCTCCACCATGTACCGAAGTGGGGATGACAGATTCCATTGCAAGACAGTCGGAGGAGAGGATGCCCGAAATCAGAACCCTTTGCGAGCTGTATTTCAGTACCATCGACGGCCCGAGCAAGTCCGACCTTCTCATGAGAAAGAAAAAGGGGCTATGGGAAGTTGTCTCCAGCCAGGAGGTCGCCGAGACCGTGGAGAACTTCTCGTGCGGGCTCATGGCGCTGGGGGTCAAACCGGGCGACAGGGTCGCCATGCTCTCGGAGGACCGGCCCAAGTGGCTGATGGCGGACTACGCCATCCTCGCGGCCGGCGCGGTGACGGTCCCTCTCTACGCCACGCTCAACGCCTCTGAATCCGCCTACATAGTCAACAACAGCGACGCCGAAGTAGCCATCGTTTCCAACGAGGACCAGGCCAACAAGCTCCTCTCTCAGAGGGACAATATCAAGCGCCTGCGGAATATCATCATGATGGACCCACCCACAGACGGTCCGGGGGATATTCTTGAATGGAAGAAGGTCGTCGAGTGGGGAAAGGACTTCGCTTCGAAAAACCCCGGCGTTCATAGAAGAGTGGCGGGACAAGTAAAACCGGAGGACCTCGCGACCCTCATCTATACGTCCGGTACTACGGGGATGCCGAAGGGCGTCATGCTTACCCACGCCAACTTCGTTGAAAACTGCAAGTTCGGGATGGACTATCTCGAGATCGATTCTTCCGACAGGGCACTGGTCTTCCTTCCGCTCAGCCACGTTTTCGAGCGCATGATCGACTACTGTTACTTCTGGAAGGGCGTCACGGTGGCCTACGCGGAGAGCATAGAAAAAGTCGCCGACAACCTGGGCGAAGTGAAACCCACGACAATGGCCGCCGTACCGAGACTTTACGAGAAGGTCTACGCAAAACTCATGGAGCAGGCCGCCCATTCCTCGTCGATTAAGAAGGCGCTGATCCACTGGAGCATGCGGACAGTCTCGGAGTGGGCGGAGGCCTCCAAATCGGCCAAGGGAGTGCCGGTCGGGCTGAGGATCAAGAGGACCGTGGCGGACAGGCTGGTTCCGAAGAAGCTTCGGGCACGGGTTGGCGGTAACATCCGGTTCTTCGTCTCGGGCGGTGCGCCGCTGCCGAGGCACCTGGCGGCCTTTTTCTACGGCTGCGGCCTGCCTATCGCCGAAGGATACGGGCTCTCCGAAACCTCGCCCGTGATCGCGGTGAACGAGGTCTACAAAGACGGAACGGACGGCATCCGCTTCGGCGCGGTGGGCAGGCCGTTGAAGAACCTGGAAGTCCGGATCGCCGAGGACGGCGAGTTGTGGGTGCGCGGGCCCAGCATCATGAAGGGCTACTACAAGATGCCCGACGAGACCGTGGAGGTCTTGACCGAGGATGGCTGGTTCGCGACGGGGGACATCGCGCGACAGGATGAAGATGGGTATTTGTACATTACCGACCGAAAGAAGGAGATCCTCGTCACGGCGGGCGGCAAGAACGTCGCCCCGCAGCCCATAGAGAATGCCCTCAAGATGAACAAGTATGTTGTCCAGGCCGTCCTGATCGGGGACCGAAGGCCGTATATTACCGCCCTGATCGTACCCAACTGGGACAACGTCATCGAATACGCCCGCGGAAAAGGCGTGGACAAGATAGATCCCAGGGCACTCTGCCAGGAGCCCGTGGTGAAGCACCTGTTCAAGAACGTCATAGAACGAACGAACGCCGACCTTTCCCGCTACGAGCAGATCAAGCGGTGCAAGCTTCTCACCAGAGAGCTGACCCAGGAAGAGGGAGAGCTCACGCCCACTTTAAAGGTCAAGCGTCGGGTCATCATGAAGAAATACGCGGACTTTATAGAGGCCCTGTACGCCCCCAGCACGAATGGTAAGGAAACCGAATGCCAGTGACGGGCCGTCGCTAGACGCCACGGCCGGGCGGGCGCCTTTCGCGTGGCTGCCCGGCTGCGGGAAGGCGACGTCCGTACACCTCTCAGATGCAGGAATTGCAAACGTAGAGGACTTCCTCTGGTGGTTGCCTTTTCGGTACGAAGACCGCCGCAACCCTGTGCCGCTCTCCGCCATTCAGCCTGACATGACGGAGTGCTTCAAAGCCCGGATTCTGGCCATCAAATCCCGCAGGGGGTTCAGGCGCGGCCTCAACGTGACAGAGGCGCTCGTGGGCGACGACACGGGTTCGGTCCACGTCGTGTGGTTCAACCAGCCTTGGCTGGTGAAATCCCTGCCGGTGGGGAGCGGAGTTTACCTTTATGGCAAGGTCGGCCTTTTTTCCACCAAGCGGGGCCTGAGGCTTCAACTCGACAATCCCGAAGTCGAAAAGGAGACCACCGGCGGGCCGGGCATCCACACGGACCGGATCGTTCCCGTCTACCACAAGGCCGGCGGCATCGGCCCGAAAAGCATGCGAACGCTCTTTCACCGCTATTTCAAGGACGCTCCGCCCGTTGAGGAGGTCCTGCCGTCCCTTCTGCTGGAAGCCGAAGGGCTGCCGTCCAGGGACGACGCCTTCCGCGGCGTCCACTTCCCGACCGAGGATGTCCTGATGGAGGACATCCGGCGGCTGGAAACGGGCCCGCAACGCAGGCTAATCCTGGAGGAACTCCTGGCCTCCCAGTGGCTTCAGGGGGAGGCGAGACGGCAGCGGATGGGCCTGAAGGGTGCGGTCATCGAGCCGACGCGCGAGACCGGTAATCTCCTCCGGCGCCTTCTTCCGTTCACTCTTACGGGCGCGCAGCGCCGGGTATTCAAGGAGATCGCCGGCGATATGGCCGCTCAGCGCCCCATGTACCGTCTATTGCAGGGCGACGTGGGGAGCGGCAAGACGATCGTTGCCTTCCTGTCCCTGATCGCGGCGGCCCACGTGGGTTTTCAGGGGGCATTCATGGCCCCGACGGAAATCCTCGCGCACCAGCAGTACCTCAAGCTGGAAGAGTTGTTGAAAGACTCCGGACTGACTGTGCGGTTTCTCTCGGCCTCGGTCAAGAGCAGGGAGCGGAAGGAAGTCCTGGCGGGTCTGGAAGATGGGGCCGTGCACATCGTGGTCGGCACACACAGCCTCTTTCAGAAAGGCGTTTCCTACAAGAGCCTGGGGCTGGTGGTGATCGACGAACAGCACCGTTTCGGGGTTGAGCAGCGCGCCAGACTCGTGGCGAAGGGAGACAGCCCTAACGTGTTGGTCATGACCGCCACGCCCATTCCGCGCAGCCTGGCCATGACGCTCTACGGCGATCTCGACATTTCGGTGATCGACGAATTGCCGCCCGGGCGTCAGAAGATCGCTACCGTCGTGCGGGACGAGTCGGCGCGGCACAAGATGGAAACCTTCCTCCGAAAGGAAATGGCAGGAGGGCGCCAGGTATTTTTCGTTTTCCCGCTGGTGGAGGAATCCGAGACCCTCGACCTGAAGGCCGCCACCGAAGCCTTTGAACGATTCAGGGCCGGCCCCTTCCGGGACGTCCCTTCGGCTCTTCTTCACGGCAGGATGAAGGCGCAGGACAAGGAGGAGGTGATGAGCCGCGTGAGGAGCGGAGATGTTAAGCTTCTCGTGGCGACCTCGGTCGTGGAGGTCGGCGTGGATCTTCCGGAAGCCTCGGTCATGGTCGTGGAGCACGCAGAGCGTTTCGGGCTCGCCCAGCTGCACCAGCTCCGCGGCCGCGTGGGGCGCGGCGGGCAAAGGGGGTATTGTGTTCTCATGCGGTCCGAAGGCATTGCGCCCGAATCGCTCGAGCGTCTGAAGATCATGGAGAAGACACAGGACGGCTTCGAGATCGCAGAGGCCGACCTTTCCTTCAGAGGCCCCGGGGAACTCAGCGGCACGCGGCAGTGGGGTGGCGGCGATTTTAGGATCGCCAACCCCCTGAGAGACAAGGAGATGTTGAGCAAGGCTCGAATATGGGCCGGAAGGTTGGCAGGGCAGACCTTCGAGTGGCACGATAAGGAAAAGGAGCGGTTCCTGAAATGGGTTCAAAGACAGCAGAGATACTGGTCCGGTTACGGTCGGATAGGCTGAGGTTCCCCATCGCCCTTGCGGTGGGCGTAGCCCTTTGGGGATTGTCACTGCCGCCCTACGGCTACGGAATTCTGGCCGTTCCGGCCTTTATCGCCGTTCTCTACGCACTTCCCGGCGAGAAGCCGGGGCGGGCGGCCGCCATCGGCTGGGCGGGCGGGTCGGCCTGGCATTTTGCGACGCTCTGGTGGCTGATACCGACGATGGTAAGGTACGGAAATATCGCTGAGCCGCTGGCTCTGGCGCTCGTACTCGGCATGTGCGCTGTCCTTGGACTTTATATGGCAGGATTTCTAGGGACGCTGGCCCTCGTGATCAAGAGATGGGGGCAGGGAGGCCTGCTCGTGGCGCCCTGTCTCTGGGTCTTGTGGGAATGGTTGCAGGGGCATCTCTTCACGGGCTTTCCGTGGTGGGGTCCCGGGTACGCGATAAGCCTTTATCCGGCGTTTCTTCAGTTCACGCGTCTTTTCGGCGTTCTCGGGTTGTCCTTCCTCGTCCTGCTCAGCGCGGCCGCCGTGGCGCTGTGGCTGAGGGACAGGCACCATCCGGCCGTGATCTACGCCGTTCCCGCGACCCTCGTGCTGCTTGTGGGGGTCTTCTTCTGGGGCTATCGAATGAGCAGCCGTTCTATCGAGCCTCTTCCAAAGGAGGCGGTGGGATATATCCAGCCGCAGATCCCGCAGAATGAAAAGTGGGATCAGGCTTTTGCGACGAAGATCATGACGCGGATGACCGATCTTTCCGTGGCGTTCAAGCACTACAAGCTCAAGCTCCTGCTCTGGCCCGAGTCCAGCACGCCCTTCGACTGGGACGACAACCCCGCCTTCAGGAGCAAGGTGGCGCAAATTGCGAAGACCATTCAGGCTCCGATCCTGCTTGGAAGCGTGCTCGACGGCAGGAACGGTTACCAGAACGGAGCGATCCTGGCCCTGCCGTCAGGACAGGTCGGCGGGCGCTACGCCAAAACACATCTGGTTCCCTTCGGAGAATATGTTCCGTTCCGGAACCTTCTCTTCTTTGCCAAGCCGATCGTGGATACGATCGGAGACTTTACGCCGGGCGACAGTCTGGAACCCGTCGAAACGCCCGCCGGACGGGTAGGTGTGACGATTTGTTACGAAGGTATCTTTCCGGGGCTGGTCAGGACCGAGGTCCGAAAAGGTGCCCAGTTGCTCGTGAATATGACCAACGACGCCTGGTACAGGGGGACGCCGGGTCCCGTCCAGCATTTTCTGATCGAGAGGGTCCGGGCGGTGGAGACGGACCGTTACCTGATAAGGAGTGCCAACGAGGGAGTGAGCGGCGTGGTTACTCCCCGGGGCAATCTGCAGGCGGCTACAACCCCCGGGCACGCCGCCTCCTTCTGGGGGCTGGTGGAAGCACGGGACACCAGGACCCTCTGGACGCGAATGGGCGACGGCTGGCTGTACCTGCCGCTTCTCGTAAGCCTGTTCTTTTTCGTTACGGCGATCATGCCGGGCAGATCCAAAGCCATGGGGTGAACAGCTCATCTCCCGCAACCCGCCGACTGGTCGCGGTCCTCATGTGGTTTATTCTGGCCGCGGGACTGCTGCAGGAAGGACTGGGGCTTGCAGCCAGGGTCTACGTCCGCTCGATGTGGGGCGGAGAGATGAGCGTGCGCGTCCATCTCTTCTCCGCGCGCGTCGATTCGCGGCGAGGATGGCTCCTTTACAACGGAACGAGAGTGTCCTGGCAGGGACTGGGATACACCGTGCGAGAGGGCCTCGTTGTCCACAGACTGGTCCTGGGGGCCGAGGAATCACCCCTGGCGCTGGCCGTGGGATGTACGGCGAGATCCCCCTTCACCGCCCCCTCCATCAGTATCGAGAAGCTCGATCTGAATCCGATGCGCGAAGGATGGCGCAGAATGTTCGGCGGCCGGCCGGCCGGAGGCGGAGGGTGGACCCTGAATATCCCCCTGGAACTGTACGTGCGAAAGGCCTTGGTAGGTACGCCCGCGGGGTCGTGGGAGGGAAGCCTGTGGCTCAAGGGTGCGCAGGATGGCAAGAGCGGGTTCGTGGGTCTCGATGTTTCTCCGGGCGGAGGACTTCGGCTCGAAGCCTCGGGCCGCTGGAACGCCGAAGGCGGCCGACTGGGGTGGTACGTCAATGATGGGAAGTCGGGTTCCGGTGGCGGCGTGATGAAGTGGACCCGAGATGATTTTTACGTGAAAGGGGATCTCTGGCGCGAGGCGATGTCCTGGAAAATAGACGGCCGAGGCGAGAGGGGCAGGGGAGCGGAATTTCTGCTGTGGAGTCTGGACGGGAAAGGGAGGATCTCATCGCTTCCGATCCGGCTCGCCGCGGTGCCTGGTGCAGAGGGTGCCTATTCTACAGTAGAAATTGACTCGGGCAGTCTGAGGCTCCCGGATGTGCAAATCACAAAGAGTGCTGAATGCGCTAGCACATTTATTTCAGTAGAATCTGTAAATAACTTAGATTTGACAGGAACTGAAGGGCGGTGCATTACCGTAGCGACGCATGGGAAGATAATCCGCCTATCGGGGGAAGGAACGCTGGAATACCAAGGAAACCTCAATTTGGCAGAAAGAGGTGATGTCAGCTGTACCTGGTACCTCGACGGCCGACTCGACCGTTTTGGCATAGTTGAGAAAATGCTACCGAGCCTCCAGAGTTGGGGCCATGTTCGGCGTGATCGAACCGGTTTCTGGAGTGCGGCTGGAGGACTCGAGTCGCCGATGTGGCGGGCTTCGTTCGAGGCCGACGGTCATGGGGCGGAGGCTAAGATCGAGGGCGCGATCGAAGGTGGTCTCGGCGAGGCTCAATGGCACGGAACCCGGAAAGGCGACAGATGGAACGGCGGGGGCCGGTTCAGTTACCTCGGCCCAAAGGACGGCGGGGGGGCCTTACCGCTGCCCTCCGGTCCGTTGAGGGGGGCCTTTTCGGTCGAGGGTCGCGGCGGCGGGCTAGACAGTTGTAGATTCGACGCGCAGGGGAAGGGGGCCTGGAGTTTCAGCTTGGCAAAGGGCTCGTTATCTCTGGACGTTGTCGGGGCCGGCTTGCAGGGCATGGGGATGTCGGTCTCCGGCATGTCGGGCAGGGCCGGCTGGAAGGGGTTTTCCTCGAGCATGTCCGATGAATGGGACGTCGATCTTCGCGCACGCCGTCTTCTTATTTCCGGCCGATCTTTGGCGGGGGTGGAGGTCCGGGGCAGGGGCACCGCGGATGAGGGCACGTTTGGCGTGAAGACGGCGGTGCCCTTCCTGGAGGGCGGTCTCTCAGGGCAAGTAATGCTCCGAAAGGGGAGGATGATTCAACTCGAGCGCGTATCCGGAGCAGTTCTGGACAGGAAGATAACCTTTTCAGAGGGGCGGGCGGCCCTCCACCTGGATGGTGGACTCCATGGCGCGTGGTCATGCGGGGAGGCGGACATTCTTGGAGCGAGTGTGGAGGGCCTGAAAGGCACCGTTGGATCCAGGGAAGGGGGAGGCGGGATGGAAGCGCGGGGCGAGGCCCGCCTCTGGGGTGGGACTGTCGAAGCGGCTGTCGGCCGCGTCAAGGATGCCCCGGCACGCTTGGCGCTCAAGTTCGGCGGCATCGGCGCGGAACAGGCAGTGTCGCTTCTTCGGCGCCTCAAGGAGCTTCCGCTGGCGGTATCTGCCGGGAGCCTGAGCGGTACCGTGACCGTTCCTTTGGAGACAATACCCGACGGACTTCGATTCGATCTCTCTCTTGCGGGGGTATCCGTCGAACCCGGTGGCGGCGAAAGGAAACTCAGAGGCGTTTCCGGCGGGCTCGAAGGCTCGTTCGCAGGAGGCCGGCTGGAGGCCGTCTCGCACGGTTTGAGCCTGGAGCGTGGCACCGTGCCCGTGGATATCGGCATCAAAACGAAGGAGACGGGCGCCGATGTCACCTTCAAGACGCCGACTCTGCCGCTTGCCGATCTGCAGAACGCCGTCTTCGATTTCTTGCCCGAGTACGTGGCATACGGTTCGGTTGCGGGACGTGGGGCGATCTCGGGAAAAATGGAGGACGTTGATTCCCACGTCGGCCTGAGAGGTAGCCTGGATGTGCGTTCTGGCTCTTTCCTGTCGGAAGACAAGGCCCTGAGGATAAGGGACGTGGATGGAAGGCTTCCTTTCGTCATCCACGATGATGCAGCGAAAGTCGAAGTCCTCGGCTTTTCTGTTCCAGCGCGTTCGACGATCGACGGTGCGTTGGGGATTCAGCGTCAAGAGGAGGAGAACGCTCCGATGAGGATCGGGCGCATCCGTTACAGCGTATTTCACCTCGACAACGCAGAGGTTTATCCCTCCGTCGACTCGGGTGTGGTAGTCCTGCACATGTCTCGCGGCGATTTGTGGGATGGACGCATGCGGGCCGAAATGAGGCTCGCGGTATCCACGGAGGGCCTTCGATATGCTGCGCAGGTCATCTTGAAGGACGTGGGACTGAAGCCCCTGTGTGACCAGTCCGGTAAGCTGGCGGGGTTTCTGTCGGGCGACGTGTCCGGGAGCCTGACCGTGAGCGGGCAGTCCCTCGGTCTGGGAGAGATGAAAGGCATCCTGGACGTCTGGTCCGATCCTTCAGGGACCGAACCTAGGACCATCGCAAGGGAATTTCTCGTGAAGATGGGAGGAGAGAGGATCCGCTCGCTGCTCAAGAGCAGTCGGCTCAAGTATGACGATGCCTCGTTGCGGTGCGGATTGGATCGAGGCATCGTCACCTTCTACGATCTGAAGCTCTTCCACGAAGCGAACCCAGTCAAGGCGCTCTTCAGGAAGGATGTCTCATTCGAGTTGAGGGTCCCCGGGAGGAATACAATAAGCGTATGGCAGTTACTCAATCATATAAAGGGGCTGGAGAGCCTGTCGGCCGGATCGGATGGCTCACCGGGCGCTCCGCCGTCGAATTAGGAGCCGGGAATGACCGATCGGGGACGTGCGAAGCAAATCCTGCGAAGACTTGAGAGCCTGTATCCCGATGCCGGCTGCAGCCTCGATTTCGAGAACCCGTTCCAACTGCTCGTGGCCACGATTCTCTCGGCTCAGTGTACGGACGAGAGGGTCAACAAGGTTACGCCGGCGCTTTTCAGACGATGCCCGGGACCGGCCGAGATGGCCTCGCTGGAGCAGTCGGAACTGGAAGACCTTATCCGCTCGACCGGTTTCTTCAGGAACAAGGCCAAGTCCCTCCACGGATCAGCCAGGATGCTGGTCGACGAGTTCGACGGCCGGGTGCCCGAAAGCATGGAGGACCTCATCCGCCTTCCCGGTGTGGCCCGCAAAACGGCCAACGTGGTCCTCGGAAGCGCCTACGGCAGGAACGAAGGCGTCGTCGTCGACACGCACGTCCGGCGTCTGGCGGGGAGGATGGGCCTGTCCGGCGCCGGCAGTCCGGAAAAGGTCGAAGAAGACCTCATGGGGCTCTTTCCAAAGCAGGACTGGACATTCCTTGCCCACGCCCTGATCCAGCACGGACGGCGCGTCTGCGTGGCGAGGAGACCGAAGTGCGACAAATGCGGTGTGGAAAAGCTTTGTCCCCGTGCAGGGGTCTAGGGAGAGAATAATGAGTGGACGCATTTACAGGACCATATCGGAGACCATCGGCGATACGCCGTTGGTGCGATTGAACCGCATCCCGGGAAGGAACATGGCGGAGGTCTGCGTGAAGCTGGAGTTCTTCAACCCGGGCGCCAGCGTGAAAGACCGGATCGCCCATTCCATGCTTGAGGCCGCGGAAAGGGATGGGCGTCTCAAGCCGGGACAGAGCATCGTGGAGCCCACCTCCGGAAATACGGGAATTGGACTGGCGATGGTGGCCGCCCAGAAAGGGTATCCACTGGTTCTGGTCATGCCCGACACCATGAGCGATGAACGACGGCGACTCCTGCAGGCCTACGGCGCCACTCTCATCCTGACGCCGGGCGCCAAGGGCATGAAGGGAGCCATAAGCGAGGCCCGGAGAATTCTTGAGAAAACGCCGGGGGCGTTTATGCCTTCCCAGTTCGATAACCCTGCCAATCCCCGGATCCACATGAACACGACCGCGATGGAAGTCATAAGGGACACGGGCGGGAAGCTCGATGCCTTCGTGGCCGGCGTCGGCACGGGCGGAACGGTGACCGGCGTGGGGCGGATGCTGAAGACAGCGATGGGGAAGGATGTTCTGGTTGCGGCGGTGGAACCCGCCGGTTCGCCGGTCCTTTCAGGAGGGGACCCGGGTCCGCACAAAATCCAGGGAATCGGCGCGGGCTTCATCCCGGAGAACTACGATCCATCCGTGGTAGACAGGGTGGTGCAGGTGGCGTACGAAGACGCCCTCGAGGCGGCGCGTAGCCTGGCCCGCGAGGAGGGCATACTTGCAGGCATATCGTCGGGAGCGATCCTCCATGCCGCCCTCGAGATTGCGCGCGAACTGGGCCCGGGAAAGCGCGTGGTCAGCGTAGCGTGCGACAGTGGAGAGCGATACCTGTCGACCCCGTTGTTCCCGTACGAGGAACCGCTCCGTGCCGATTCATAAAAGCCCGCTTCAAAATGTCTCGTGCAGCGCGGGCTCCTCGACAAAAGCGGTTCAACCTTGAAAATCACCAATGCGCAACACTAGAATGTCACCATAGGGATGGAGCACGCGTGTTGTGCCGGCCCCGGGGCCGGCATGCGGGCAGTGAGAACCCCGAGAGGGAGAGGGTTCACACAACCCTCAAAGGTGGTATCGCCAAGTTTCAGGGCCGGGTGCGATTTTGGGCTGTATCGATGTACTGTCGCCGCCGAGCTGAAGAGAACGCCCGGCACGGCCGCAGGAAGAGATTTCTTAAGGGGTACAGGATATGGGGAAGCGGATCCTGGTCGTTGAAAGCGGAATTCCCGTCGTTCCTTTCGAGCAGAGTCTGCTTCTCCGAAAAGAGCACGAGCTTCATCGCGCGTCAGCAGGCGAGGAAGCGCTTGCGAAAATAGGCGATCTGCAGCCGGAGCTCATCGTCATAGACGACAAGCTGTCCGACATGGCTGGGTCCGATCTCGCTTTGAAACTGAGGGAGATCCCGGAGTGCCGCCAGACCGCCGTGATCCTGGTCAGCAATAAATACGACGACGAGCCACCCGAAGGAGTCAACACCGTCTTGAGAAAGCCCGTCGTCGGAGAGGACTTCGGGATAGCGTGTGAAAAGCTCCTGGCCATTGCCGTGCGGAGAGATGCCCGGCTCCTGGTGTACGTGCAGGTCCAAGGGTACCTCCAGTCCAATCTCTTCCTGTGCAACTCCATTAACCTCAGTGCCTCCGGGATCCTTCTCCTCACGGCGAGGCGGCTGAAGCTCGGAGACAGAGTGCAACTCCAGGTCACCCTTCCGCTGGAAAGGGAGAAGGTGAAAGTGACAGGAGTGGTGGTCAGAGAGGCCCGGGAAGTGTCGTCACGTCTGAACGCCTACGGGGTGCACTTCGTAGAGATGACCGACTCCGAGCGCGAGCGCCTGAACAAGTTCGTCGAGGAACAGCTCAAGAAAAGGGCGTAAGCTGATCCAGGGTTACCGTCCCCTGGCGAGAAGACCGGACTTCCCGAGTCCGCCAAACGAAGTGTGGCCAGGGACGGGTGCCGTCACAACCGCTCGTAAGCCGAAAGACCGCCGCGGCGAACGGCTTCCCGGAAGGTAGACAACACCCCAAAAGGAAAGATGCGATTCGGCGCGTCGGCCGTTCAGCGGGAGAGGTCCCTAAGCGCGAGCCTGATCCAGACCTCGAGGGGACCCTGCGGGGCGGATGCACGAGCTTTCAGTAGCGCGTCCTTCGCCTGACTCGTCTTGTAACCGAGGTTTTCAAGCGCAACCAGAGCATCTGAAAGTTCGTGCGGCAATCCCGCATCCGGACCGAGGGCAGGCGCGAAGTCGCTTCCCAGGTCGCCGAGCCGTTCCTTGAGCTCAAGGCAGACCCTCTCGGCGGTTTTCTTTCCGACCCTCGGAATGCCGTTCAATCGCTTGCTGTCCCCCGAATGGATGGCCGAAACCAGCTCCTCGAAAGACAGCCCGGAGAGAATGGCCAGCGCCGTCATGGGGCCCACGCCCTGCACGGCGATCAGCTTCCTGAAGAGTCCTCTTTCCCGGCGGCTGAGGAACCCGAATAGCAGAATAGCGTCTGCCCGGACGACGGTGTGGATGAACAGGTCGATCTCCTCGCCGTCGAGCCTCGTGAAGGTGGAAAGAGGCACCGCGACCGAGTAGCCCACGCCGCCCGCCTCAACGACCAGGCCCGAGGGTTCCTTTTCAAGCAAGCGTCCGCGCAAGCGTGCGATCATCTCTCACCCACGCGTCTGGACCACGAACCGCTTGCCAGCGCGCAAATCGCCAGCGCAAGGGCGTCCGCGGCATCATGGGGCTCGGGGATTTCCGAAAGTCCGAGGATGGACTTTACCATGTGCTGGACCTGGGCTTTCTCGGCGCGCCCGTAGCCGGTGACGGCGGCTTTGACTTCTGCGGGAGAGAACTCCATGAGGCGGAGGCCTTCGGCAAAGGCGGTGATCATGACGGCTCCACGTACCTGCCCCAGCTTCAGTGCACTCTGGGCGTTTTTCGCCATGAACACCCCCTCGAGAGCGAGCACTTCGGGATGGTACTGCTGGATGACCGCCTTCAGCTTGTCGTGTATGACCGTAAGGCGTTCGGCATGGCCTGTGCTTGCCCGGTTCCTGATGGCCCCGTAGGTCAGGGCCCGCTGCCGGTTTCCCGTACCTTCGACTATACCGAAGCCGGTGCACAAGGATCCTGAGTCGATGCCGAGAACGATCATCAGTCTTCGATGGCTTCCAGGTCGCTGTCCGCTATGTCGAAGTTGGACCAGACGTTGGAGACGTCGTCGTTGTCCTCGAGCCCATCCAGAAGCTTCAGCAGGCCCTTGGCGTTGTCGCCGGCGATTAGCGTCGTAGATATGGGCGTGTAGACGCCTTGAACGGCATTCACGGGCAGGCCCGCTTTCTCGATTGCGTCGCTCACCGTGTTCATGTCCTCGAATTTCGTGAATAAAAGGAAGTTTCCTTCATCGCTCTGCACGTCATCGGCGCCGGCTTCAAGGGCCGCTTCGAAGACCGCTTCCTCGGTCAACCCCTCACCCGGGACGGTAATCTGGCCTTGCCTGTTGAAGAGCCGGGCAACGCAACCCGGAACGCCGAGATTGCCGCCGTACTTGCTGAATACGTGGCGTATCTCGCCGGTCGTTCGGTTCCTGTTGTCGGTCGCGGCTTCTACCAGGATGGCGATCCCTGCCGGCCCGTAGCCTTCGTAAATGACCTCTTCGATGGCGTCGCCGCCGAGCTCGCCCGTGCCCCGCTGAATCGCGCGCTTGATGTTGTCGTTCGGCATGTTTATGGCGCGCGCCGCCTGGATAGCGTTGCGAAGCCGCGCATTTCCGTCGGGATCGCCTCCGCCGAGCCTCGCCGAGATGATGATCTCCTTTGCGAGTTTGGTGAAAACCTTACCGCGCTTGGCGTCCTGGGAACCCTTGCGCGCCTTGATGTTAGCCCATTTGTTGTGACCGGACATGCCCCTTCCTCCCACTTGAAAATAGCATTTTATCACAAGGCGTTACGGCCCGAAAGCGGGTCTGGACCAGCAGGCGGCTGAAAAACTGTCGCAGGTCGTGTTGCCGGCGTCACTGTTCCGAATGCACGACGTCGCGCCGCCGTCGATGCCGGGGCGCATCGTCGAAACGCGACAATACAGAAGTCGGGGCCGTGCCGGTGGCAAGCCCTTGGACGCACGGAATTGGGGCCACCCGCTTTGTTGCGCGGCCAAGACGACGGATGGGCATTGCCTTTCGAGCCGCGTTTAGCATCTGACTCGCAAACCTCTTGCGCGCGTCCCACGCGGGTTCTTAAGCAATAGGCTGGATCAGAAGCCCGCCGGGGGCTTTCTCGGCGTCGGCGTCCCTGACGATCCTTATGCGTTATGCCTTGAGAGTTCCGGCGGATGGCGCATGAACCACGGCTTCGAGGACCGAGTCCAGCGCGGTCCGGGCTGGCGGTTCAGGTCGGTACGTCCTGACGGATCCCCTCTGCGCGATCGGGTTCCGGAGGTCCGCGTCTTCATCCTTCCTCGGGGGGGGAGTCTTTCGAACCCAAGGGAAAAGAAAGGGCCTGTTTCACTTTGTAGAGATCGCCGCTCTTGGGAACGAGACGCACCTTCGTGACGAGTGTCTCAGCGTCGACAAGGTCGGAGAAGGGGATGGCCTTGATATCCATGTTATCTTCCACGCTGACCATATGGCCGAAGAGGTTGCGGCTGAAGAGGCGGTAGGCGCCGTGCCCCAAGGCACTCCCGAGAACGACGTCGTAGGAGATGGGGCGTGCGGTTCGAGTTTCGTAACCGATTTGCCTGGGGGTGATCTTCTTGGTCTTTCCCGTGCGCTCTTTGTAAACCGCGGCGGTCTTCTCGGCGAGAGTCTTGCAGAGTTCCGCCCTTCCGTAGTAGACGTTCCCGTGTTGGTCCACCTCCTGGGGCCTGAGGCTGTCCGGCAGTTTGTCCGCAAGACCCTCGGCGATGCAGATGATGCCCGCCGTGCGGCCCTCCGCCTCCCGTGCCTGGATAAGGTCCGCGAAATGCCCCGCCAGCGCCTCGGGGTCGAGCTCCCCTTCGATCTCCTCGGCCGCGAGCATGTCTGCGGCTTCGCCTGCGATGCCGGCTGCGTATGTTATCCAGCCGGCCTTGCGGCCCATGAGCTCAACCATGAAGTACGCATTTGTCGAGTCGGCGTCGGATTTCAGGTTGAGGAGGATCTTCTGGGCAACATCAACGGCGGTCCAGTAGCCGAAGGTCCAGGGAATTCCGAAGTAGTCGTTGTCGATGGTCT
The DNA here is from genome assembly GCA_964507185.1 of uncultured Thermoanaerobaculia bacterium. Lineage (GTDB taxonomy): Bacteria > Acidobacteriota > UBA4820 > UBA4820 > DSQY01 > CAVRTJ01. Next base: position 2,180 of record CAZDOY010000004.1, on the reverse strand, counting down.
TGGGGATATGGATAACCGGAAGACCGAGCATATGAAGAAAATTGGCGGTTTTCAAGGTATCGTCTCCGCCCATGGTCACGAGGGCGGTGACGCCCAGATGTTCCATGGCGGCGATCACATTCTTCAACTTCTCGGTCTTCCCCGGGTCGCGCAAATCGCCCTTGTCGCCGATGGGCTTGCCTGGATTCGCGCGGGCCGACCGTATGAATATGCCGCTCTGGTTTCGGATGGACGAGATCGTCTTGTCGATGGCGATGAAGTCACGTCCTTCCTGAAGATCTTGGGAGGTGCCCGGCGTGAACTCCTGGATCCTGGTGAATCCATCGAGAATCCCGAGTACGGGTATGTCGTTGTCCAGAAAACTCAGGGCGGCGGACGAGATAACGGCGTTGGCGGCGGGGGCGGGGCCACCCGAAAAAACCAAAGCTACCTTATGGGTCTTCGTCATTGCGAAAGCCTCCTCGTGATGATATCCAGTCACAAATTGCAGAACCAATAACCAATTATAGACTCGCAGGCACGGGCTATCAACGGACAATCCGGATCCTGCAGCGGAAGGATGAAACGGAATCGAGAGATACGCGTATAACCTCGGGGAGGTTTCATGGTGAAAAGCCCTACATTCCATCTCGGCGCTGTTCTCGGCCTGGCCTTCATCGCAGCATTCGGAACCGGTGCGACCGTCGTAGGGGAGGCGGCGAACAACAGGCCCGAAGCGGGGCTTGACCGGCTGATAAGCGAAAGCGACAAGGCATTCCTCGTGCAACAGCTTGCGGATATCCGGCCTCCAACGAGAATCCTGGACATAGCGGACTTTCAGGCGCGGCAGGAGGCACTCGGCGGCGGGTTCTACGGGCTCATGCCCAAGCAGCTGACCAACCTTGATGCCATTCCAATACCGCAATCTCCCGACGGCATTGAAGCCGCAGCGCTTTGGCTGGCGAGACAACGAGCGACCAACATGGAACGCATTCGAGTCATGAAGGGTGAGTACCCCGTGGCGTTTGCGGGCGGGATCGCCGTGCGCGGTCCATGCGGAGAATTTTGATATCCTCCGAGGTGTTATGTAGGTCCAGGCACGCGTTCCCGGGGTGATCCCGGGTAGCGACGTCCGCCGACGGAGGACACGTAATATGAATTGGGCGCACGTACATCTCATCATCAATCACATTCCCGTCATCGGTATCCTTTTCGATTTCTTTCTGCTTGCCTGGGCCATGTTCCGCCGGAGCGAGGACGTGAAGCGCGTCAGCCTCGGCATCCTCGTGGTCCTGGCCCTCTTCACTCCGGTTGTGTTCTACACGGGCGGTAAAGCTGCCCACTTCATCCGCAACATACCGGGGGTGAACCCGGCCCGCATAGGGCAGCACGCCGACGCCGCGCTCGTGTCCGCATGGGCCATGGGGATCGTAGGTGCGATCGCACTGATCGGACTCTACGTGTACAGAAAACTGCCCGCCCTGCCTACATGGTTTGTGACGCTATGTCTCGTGCTGACTTTCGTAGTGGTGGTGCTCATGGGCTGGACTGCCGAGCTCGGGGGCCGGATCAGGCTTCCGGAAGCAAGGCCGGGATTCACACCGCCGGCGAGTGCGGCGAAATTGGCACCTCACTGACCGTCCGCCGGGCCCTCCTTTGCCACCCGGGCGAGGTTGATGGCGATCTCCTCGGCCTTGGCCAGCGCCTTGGCCAGCCTCGCCGGGGGGATCTGCAGGTCTTTCACGGCCGGATCGAGAAAAAGGACGGACGCGAGCCGAGACGGGAGGCAGCCTGCCCCTATCGTTCCCGAAAGCTTCTCTGAAAGGTCCAGCAGTCCTCCGCGACCGTCGTGAGGGATGCCGAAGCGCGCGGCGGCGGCCTTCAGGGATTCGCGGGCGGCCTCGAAAGCCGCGGATCTCTCTTCTTCGAGATCGCCCCGGGCCTTTGCGGCGGTGAGTTTAGCCCGAGAGGCTTCGTAGGAGGCCAGGTGACGGTTGACGTGAGCCGTGTCGAACGGGGTCACGAGCGCTCCGGATGATATATTCAGCTTATGGATTCGGGGTATTCGGCGCGTAGCCGCTCGAAGACCCCTGCCAGGTCTTCCGGGATAACGCGCAGGTTTCCAAAGAGCGTCGTAAAGTTGGTGTCGCCGGACCAGCGGGGGACGATGTGGAAGTGCAGGTGCGTGATAATCCCGGCAC
>CAZDOY010000003.1:69892-129775 GCA_964507185.1 uncultured Thermoanaerobaculia bacterium | reverse complement strand
CCCGATATTGCCCTTCGAGTCCCGTACCGAGCCCTTTATCGAAACCCATGAAGCTTGAAGCTCTCGCTTCGTCTTCCAAACCTTTCAACGGATCAAGTATCGGAATTATTCCGAAACATTGCCCGCTCCGCAGGCCGGTTAGAGGGGAGAGGGAAGAGGGGAAGAGCGGAGGCGCGGAGACGCGGGGAAGACCGATTGATTTTACACTGAGACAGTGAGGCGGTGAAAAATCGACAAGTAAAGGGCTGTTTATTAAGGGCTAAGGCCGAAGGGCGAAAGGCTAAGTAAAACGTAAGACGGCAGGGGACGGGCCTTCGAAGGCTATCCTGCGCCGGACTCACCTAATCACCTAATCACGCCGGTGCCCGGCGGTTTGTTACAATGGACGGCCTGGAGGCCTGCAGTGGAGAAGGTCCAGCGTTCTCGTGCCCGCGGGGAACATGCCAGCTTCATGATCCGCCTTTCAGCGGCCCCGGTTCTCGCTGCCGCTTGCGCGCTTCTTGTGCTGGCGTCCTGCGCGCATCGGCCCGTGAAGCCTAAGCCTCTCATCAGTCCGGGGGGCGAGCTCATGGCCCCGGCGTCGTGGACATCCCTCGGGACCATCAAGGACGACATGGATTTCACCGGCCTGGCGGACGCGGTGAGGGGAAGTCTCGGCTACTACGACAAGCTGCCGGCAGGAAAGACCTTCCAATTCGGCACCCGGACCGTTACGGCGGCCGAACTGTCGGCCACCCTGAAGGCATTCCTCACGATCGTCGCGAACCCCGCGCTTTCGGCGACGCAGAAGATATCCGACATAAAGGATGGCTTCGTCCTCTACCGGAGCGTGGGGAGCGACGGGGCGGGGAGCGTTTTGTTCACGGGGTACTACGAACCTGAACTCCAGGGCCGCAGGCACCCCGATGCGACGTTCAAGTATCCCCTGTACGCGCGCCCGGCGGATCTGATGAGCATCGACCTGTCAGAGTTTCCTCTCGCGCACTCCAAGGCCACCGTCTTCGGCCGCGTGGACGGCGACAGGGTCGTGCCTTACTACACGCGGAAGCAGATCGACACGGACAGGGCCCTTCAGGGGAAGGGGCTGGAGCTGCTGTGGCTGGACGATCCTGTGGACCTCTTCTTTTTGCAGATACAAGGTTCGGGGCTGGTGCTCCTGCCGGACGGACAGAAGGTCCGGGTGCAGTACGCGGGCAAGAACGGGCAGCCCTACGTGAGCCTCGGCCGCTACATGGTGAAGGAAGGGCTCCTGGGCAAGGGGCAGGTGTCTCTGCAGAGCATCCGGGCTTATATTGCGCACCACCCGAAGCAGATGCGAAAGCTACTGGACGTGAACCCCAGCTACACCTTCTTCCGTCTAGAAAACAGCGGCCCCTACGGAAACATCGACGTGGCGATCACGCCGGGCCGCTCGATCGCGACGGACGCGCGGATTTTTCCCAGAGGCGCACTCTGCCTCATTCGGACGGAAAAGCCCCTCCTGGATTCAAAGAACCGCGTGGTCGGCTGGGAGCCCTTCACGCGGTTCGTCATGAACCAGGACACGGGCGGCGCGATCACGGGACCGGGCCGGGTCGACCTCTTCTGCGGCGCCGGACCCGAGGCCGAAGCCACGGCCGGCCACATGCAGCAGAAGGGGTCGTTGTATTTCATCCTCGAAAAGAAGTAGGCGAGCGGAGCGATTTGGGTTTGGGATTGAACAGCCGAATGGAACCACAGAGCACACCGAGGCCACAGAGAAAAATGGGTTCTCACAGTGAGGCAATGAGGCGGTGAGAGGCAATTTGGGATTTGGGAATTGGGATTTCGGATTTATAAGACGGCCGGGGACGGGCCTTCGAAGCAGATATGAACAGGGAGGATGGGAGGAAGGCCTTCGAAGATTGTCCCGCGCCGGACTCACCTAATCCCCTACTCACCTACTCACGGCACCGCAAGGTATGAACCGCGAAGGTGCGGAGGCGCGGAGACAGAATTCTGATTTCACAAGGAGGCGGTGAGGCTGTGAGAAAAATTCGAGATTTCGGATTCGACTACGGTAAATGGTCGGCCTCGTCGGGAGCCAGGGAGCGATTTCGTGTGGTGCAGTAGTGTTAAGAGGTACCCGCTTGTTTCGGGCAGGAGATCTTAGCTTGGGGTCGGTGCCGTGAAAAGGACGAAGAGCGACGATACGTTGTCGGTGAGCATGAACAGCATCTTCTGCCTGTGCTTACTGGTTCTTGCGTCTTGTAGCGCCTATCACAACCCAAAGAAAGCCATAGCGCATTTCAAGGCCAACAAGGCGTTATTCCAGCGGTACGCAGAGAACTGGTGGAAGAACCACTCCACAGACGACCTCACGTTAATGCCTTGGCAGCGGGTTATCTATTGGAACGACTTCGCTATCAAACCCCATGGTTCCGGATATGACGTGCGAAATGGCAGGGCGTTAATTGTCTCTGGCGCTTCTTGGGAGCGGGCTGCCGCTGCCGCTGGAGTCGATCCTGTTGAGTTGCAGCAATGGGTGGCCCGCACCAAGTCCTTAGACCTGATGGGAGCGTGTCCAGTTGGAACGAAGCTGCCTATCAAGGAACAGTATCTCGAGCTATGGCTTCCCGGCTCCCTACCCGACTCGTGGGGATACATCTATGTGCCTCCTGGGCATACGGCACCTCTTGAAAACTTTAAGGAGGAGGCAACAAGCATAGGCAGACCATTCGGATTTAGGAAACTGGTGTATCTTGGGGGCAATTGGTTCTTTTTCGAGGAGGACTAATCGCTGCCACACTTGCAGCGAAGCGTGGTAGGAGGCCCACTCGAAGCGGCGTCCATCATCCCGCTTGAGATCGGCAATCTGTGCTCAGTGAGCGATCATTTTCGGTCTAGATTGGTGGACGCTCGGGTCCGCGGCCCTCGAGTCCACCCTACGGGCTCCGCGTTCGCGCGGATGCGGTCGGGATGGTGCGGGTTCGACGAACGGTGGGCATGAATGCCCACCCTACGCAGCCATCCTCGAATTGCAGACCTCCTCGTCCTCCCGTCCTCCCTGTTCATTCTTGCTTCGAAGGCCCGTCCCCAGCCGTTCTTCAAATCCCGGATTATTTCTCCGCGCCTCCGCGTCTCCGCGGTTCACACCTGGCGGTGCCGTGATTAGGGGAGTAGGTGATTAGGTGAGTCCGGCGCGGGATGAGCTTCGAAGGCCCGTCCCAAGCCGTAATTGCCTTTCGCCTTCCGCCTTTCGATTTCCGCCTTTCTTCTGGCCCGTCCCGAGCCGTCTTTCAAATCCCAAATCCAAAATCCCAATTCCCAAATGTCTTTCTCTGTGTCCTCTGTGTGCTCTGTGGTTCGGCCCGTTTTACGCCGCTAGCCCGGTGTCGCGGACGACGTTGCCGTCTCGGATCTCTACGATCCGGCTCGCCCGGTTGGCGAGCGCCATGTCGTGCGTAACGACCACGAGCGTGCAACCCTGGTCCCACAATTCCTTGAAGAGGCTCATGATGTCGCCGCCCGAACTGGTATCCAGGTTGCCGGTGGGCTCGTCGGCGAGGAGGATGTCCGGGTTCATGGCAAGCGCCCTCGCAATGGCCACGCGCTGCATCTGGCCGCCGGACAGTTCGGTGGGCTTGTGATCCATGCGATCTCCCAACCCGACGCGTTCGAGGAGCTCCGTCACGCGATCCCGACGTTCCCTCTTGCCGACGCCACCGAAGAGGAGGGGCATCTCAACGTTTTCGAAAGCGGAGATCTGGGGGAGCAGGTTGAAGTTCTGGAAGACGAATCCGACGCGCCGGTTCCGAATGTCGGCAAGCCTGTCCCGTTCGAGGCCCGCAACGGCCTCCCCCGCGAGAAAGTACTCCCCGGAGGTCGGCGTGTCCAGGCACCCGAGCAGGTTCATCAGGGTGGACTTTCCCGATCCGGAGGGACCGACCACCGCAACGAACTCGCCCTTCTTGACCGTCAGGTCGATGGTCTTGAGCGCCTCGACCTTGATCTTGCCCGTGTCGTATATCTTCTTCAGGCCTTCCATCCGGATGATGGCGCCGTTCGAATCCATACCGTTTTTCCCGTTTCTCTTCATGAGCGGCCAGTTCATTGGTGACTCCCTATCTACATGGAAAGTGATACGTGCTATTCGTACCTCAGGGTTTCAGCCGGGTCCACGGCTGCGGCGCGCTTGGCCGGAAAGTAGCCGGCAAGCAGCCCGATAAAGCCGAGGATGGCGGCCGTGGCGAGCCCGATCTGCCAAGAAATGGTGGGTTTGCCGAGAAGGACCAGCGCCTGGTTGCCTCCCGTCGGGATGAGACTGAGCAGTAAGACCAGCACGATCGCGATGATCATCCCGGCCGCCCCGCCGAAAAGGGTGTAGAGAAGTCCCTGAAGCACAAAGGGGCCGGTGATCCAGTTGCTCCTCGCGCCCATGGCCATCTGGATCCCTATCTCCCGCGTTTTCTCTTTCACCACCGCGTACATGATGTTCGCTACGCCGATGCCGCCGATGAGAAGCGTGAGCGCGCCTATGATCCCCAGGAAAAGCTGGATTCCGAGCATCATGTTCCCCATGATCTTGTAGCCCTTCACCGTGTTCCAGACGCCGAACACCTTGGGATCGTCCGGGTTGAACCGGTATTTGGCCCCGAGGACCCGCCTGAACTGGTCCAGGGCCCCGGGCATCTGGTCGGGCTTCTCGACCTTCAGGACGAAGTTGCTGATGTGCTGGCGGCCGTATTGGCCGACGAACGTGGAAAGGGGGATCACGGCGTGCATGTCCTCAGGGCCGCCGTAATTGCCCATCTGCATCTTCTTGACCATGACGCCGATCACGAGGTAGGGCGAGCCGCTGATTTGCAGCGTCTTTCCGACCGGGTCTCCCTTGCCGAAAATCTCTTCCGCCAGCTTGTTGCCGAGAAAGACGACGCGCTTCTTTTCCGCCACGTCCACGGGGTTGAAGAACCGGCCGCCCGTGCGGGCGATATTGTTGCGGACCTTACCGTAGATCCAGTTCGTGCCGATGACGCGCCCGGTGAGGGTCTTCTTTCCGTAGGTCAGGGAGGCGTTCCAGTTGGCGATTTCACCGAGCAGATGTGCGTAGGGGGGGAGCCTATTGCGCACGTACTGAATGTCGTCCACCCTCGGACGGATGGGCCGTCCCGCCGGAAGTCCCGCCCACGGCTGCGAGGTCTCCCCCGGCCAGATCACGGCGAGGTTCACGCCCATGCCCCGCCGGCTGTGCAGCAGCTGGTCCTTGAGGCCCTGGCCGAAGGCCAGGAGGAGGAGGATGGCCACGGTGCCCCACGCAATGGCCGCGATGGTGAGGACCGCCCGTTTTTTCTGGAGCTGGGAGGACCGAAGGAAGAGCTGGAATATAAGTTTTAGTCTCATGACGGTTCTCCGGTCACATCTTCATGGCGACGACGGGGTCGAGGTTTGCCGCGTCCTTGGCGGGAAAGTAGCCGGCCATGAGCCCCACCAGTCCGAGGACGGCAGCTGTCAGCGCAGCCACGGTGGGCGATACGGCCGGATTGCCTACGTAGTCTGTCAGGCCGAATTTGGGGAACACCGCGCAGATGCAGTAGGAAATCAGAATACCCACAGCCCCTCCTACGAGCGTCAGGATGAGCGTCTCGAAGAGGAACTGCCTGAGCACGTATCCCCGACGGGCGCCGAGGGCCATCTTGATGCCGATTTCGCGGGTCCGCTCTTCTACGACGACGTTCATGATGTTCGATACCCCGATGCCGCCCACGACGAGGGTGAGCGAGCCCACGATGCCCAGGAAAAGCTGAAAGGCCAGCATGAAGGCGTCGAGGAAGGCGAACTGGTCGGTCGTGTCCCAGACCATCACGGCCTGCGTGTCCTTCGGCGAGAAATGCAGCCGTTTGGAGAGAATTCCCCGGATGTCGGCGGTCAGCGCTTTGTTCATGGACGGCTTGTGCGCCTTGTATATGAAGTCGTCCATGTACTTGCTGCCCGTGATGGCCTGGAATGTCGACGAGGGGATGAACATCTTGTCCTTGTCGCGCCCGCTGTAGCTGGAATCCTGGTCTTTGGGAACAAGAACACCGATCACAAGGAAGGGGGAGTTGCCGAGCATAAAGGTCTTGCCGACGGGGTTCTTCTCCCCCAGAAAATCCTTCGCGAACGCGTTGCCCAGAAACGCCACGCGCCGGCGATCCGCCATGTCGATGGGGTCGATGAACCGCCCGCCCTCCTGCGGGATGAGATTGCGCATGGAGCCGAACACGGGCGATACGCCCGACACGTCCACCATCATGGTCTTGTCGCCCTGGTGCACCCTGAAGCTCGTGGCGTACTCGCTGGAGATGCCCTCGAGCCCGTAGGCCTGCTTCTTTACAGATTGGATGTCTTCTTCGGTGAGCCTGATCCTGCGCCCCCGGCCCAAACCGTCGTAGGGGATTGACGTGCGGGCGGGCCAGCCGATCACGATTCGGTCGCCAAGTCCGGCGGCGCTCTTGATCAGCTGCGTGTGCAACCCCTGTCCGAAAGCCAGCAGCAGGCTCACGGCCACGGTGCCCCACACGATACCGAATGCCGTGAGGAGGGTGCGGAGTTTCTGGCTTTGCAGGTTCCTGCCGAGCTGCCTGAATACTTCAAACGCGCCTGCCATCGAATCACTCCTTGGGGAGATACCTGCCGAATCGTGCTCTCCGCGCCGTTCGGCGGGGGCGAGCCGCGGAGACCGCCGTCAACTGATCTCCTTAGGCGGGCGCTGGATCACCTTGTCGCCGGGTTTGAGGCCCGAGACGATCTCTATGTTGAGGCCGTCCGAGAGGCCCAGCTTGACGGGGACCTCCTTCGGCTCGGCATCCTTTGTGGTAGCCGGAGTCTCCACGAAGGCCTCTTTTCCCCCGTCCTTGAAGGACACGAGGCGTTCGGGGATGATGGGGATGTCCTTCTTCTCGCGAATGACCACGTCGGCGTTGGCCGAGTAGCCCGCTCGGAGGATGACCTTCGAGTTGGGGGCGAGTTCGATCTCAACGTCGAAGAGCGTGGACCCCTCCTGCTTGACGGCCTGCGGGGCGATGCGGGATACGCGGCCGGTCACGACGTCCGTCGGCAGGGCGCCGACCTTGATGTGGGCGGTCATGCCCACCTTCATCTTGCCCACGTCGATTTCGTCCACCGTCCCCTTGAAAATGAGGTCGTGCATGTCGGCTATGGAGGCCAGTTCGGTTCCCGCCTGGTAGGACGTCAGGGGGACGACCGGATCACCCGGGTTGACGCTGCGGCTCAGTATGGTGCCGCCGGCAGGCGCGCGGATGATGGCTTCCATCCCCGCTCCGCCCCCGGACACCTTGCCGACCATGGTCAGTTCGCGGTTCTCCCTGGCCCTGTTGAAGGCTACTCTGGCCAGTTCGTAGGCCTCGCGCCTGCCGTCCAGGTCGCCCTTCGAAACGACCCCGTCGTGAAAGAGTTTCTGGTAGCGCGCGAAGTCGGCCTTGGTCCGGTCCAGGGTGGCCTTGGACGAGTCCAGCGTTCTATCGACGTTAATCAACTCCTGGGGGGTGGGATCTGGGGAGATCTCGAAGAGAGAGTCGCCTGCCTTTACGGTGTCGCCCACCTCCACGTAGCAACGCTTCACGATGCCGGAAATCTTCGATTTGACCTGGAATTTCTGCCTGGGCTCGATCTGTCCGACCGCTAGCGCTTTCTCGGTAATCGAACCGGTCTTCACTTCTACGATCTTGAGTCCGCCGTCGTCCGACTTTCGATTGCGGACCCAACCGTAAATGGCTGCGGCGACCAAAACCACCAGGAGCAGAATGAAAAATATCTTGAAGAGCCTCGCCATCTTTTCCTCCTCGATCTACGCCCTGCAATGGGCTTCACAGTCTCATTACGAGAAGGACGGCAGAAAGTTTATAGGGCGCGGGACGGCGGGTGACCGGGAAGAGAGACATGCTGCGTCCCCGCGTTCACGCCGAGAAACAAGCCCTCGGCCGGTTACGGGCGCAGTCTCCGGAGCGGCGCTCCGGCCCGTGCGCATCCACTTTCGAGGCTTTTGGGGGGATTGTGTGGCCGTTCTTCAGGCCGCCGGTCAACCTCCGCCACCAGCCACGCGGGCATGAGCGGAGACCATGACAGGCGCTCCCTGCTCGACCGGCGGCCGCCCGGCAGGGTCAGATGCGGATTTTCTTTGTGCCCGTCCGCTTGGCTCTCAGCCACAAAACCAAACCGGCGAGGGCCATGAAAGCCAGGTCCCTGACCATTGCCATGCCCACCGTTTCGCGGGCGGCGCTGTGGCCGAAACAACCGCAGTTGATATCCAGGCCGCGGAAGAAGGCCTGTCCCATGGCGCCGAGGAAAACGACCAGAAGCGCGTTAATGAGCAGAATGGCGCCTTCGGCGGCAAAGCCGGACAGGAGGGCGAGGGCGCCTACGGCCTCGACCCACGGCAGAATGACCGCGAGGGGATTGACGAAGACGTCCGGCAAGAGGGCGTAATGCGAAATATCGGCCGCAAAGCCCGATGGATCGAGCACTTTCGGGATGGCGGCTGCCAGGAAAATGACGGCGAGAGCCCAGCGTCCCAACCTCTCGGACCAGACCACGACCCTGTATGACATGTCAGTCCTTCATGCCGGTTTCGATGGGAAGCTTGGCGCGCATCCATCCGGGCAACCCGCCCGAAAAGACGGCCACCCTCTTTTCCACGAAGCCGGCCTTGATCAGCTCCATGGCCAGTTCCTCCGACGTGCCGCAGGAACCCCCGGAGCAGTAAACGATGATGATCTTGGCCTTCTCGAGTCGGGCCTTGACCTTCGGGTAGAAAGGCGCGAACTGGTCGGCGGGAAGGTTGACGGCCCCCGGGATGTGCCCGAGCTGGAACTCTTCCGGAGAGCGCGCGTCCACGAGCAGTGTCCCGGGTTGCTTTAGATAGTAGCGGACTTCTTGCAGGTCGACCATGCGCGCGCCCTGCTCGGCGAGGCGGGCCTTGGTCCCGCCTTTGAGCGGAATGCCTTTCGGCGAGAGCGCGTTATAGCCGATGCCGACGACGGCTCCGACGGCGACAAGTGCAAACATCTGAATGAGACTGCGGCGCATGGGATCTCCTCCACTAGCTCCATAAGGTTATCTCTCAAAGGCCATCATGGCAAGATCTTCAAGTCATGAAACACGTGCCGTCGCAAGTTTCATCCTTGATACGCATCCGCCGCGCCGAGGGTCCCCGGCCGAGCAGGCCGTCCGTCCGATCGCGGGAGGGCTGCGCTTTCGACCGGCGGCGCCGGAGCTTTGGCACATGCTTTGCTTCAAAGCGGGCGGAGGATCGTGCGACCATGAAGGCGTCCATAAACTGGCGGAACTTGAACAAGGAGGCGCTGCGGGAAGCCGAGGATTCGGACCGGTTTCTCTTCCTTCTGGTGGAAGCCTTCCGGCTGGAGGCCGCGCATGCGGCCACGCGGGAGATTTCCTCCAATGCTGCCCTGGCCCAGTTTCTCGAACGAAACTACGTTGCCGTTCTCGTCGATGCGGACCGTTCCCCTGAGGTCCAGGTCCACTGCGGCCTGCCGGCCTTGCCCGCCGCGGCGATCGTGAGCCCGGACGGAACGGTGGAGGCGAGGTTCGAAGATCTTGATCCGGGCCGGCTGCTTCGGGCACTAAAGGCGTTTGCCGGCACGGGGGCGAAGCACCGCCTTTCCGACAGAGCGGGCCTCGGCCGCGTGTTCGTTCCCTTTATCAGGGAAAAGGGCCACGGACTCGATCGGGGCCTGGAAATTCTCGAGACGGCCAGGCGGACTATCGAAGGCGCGCTCGACGCTGATACCGGCGATTTCGGTGATGGGCCGGACGCCGCCGGGTTCGAGCCCCTGCGTTTTCTGCTGAAGTACGGAATCTATACCAACGATCAGGACATACACAGGACCGTCAGGAAGGCCATACACGCCCTGGCCCTTTCACCGGCTTACGATGCCGTCGAGGGTGGGTTCTTTCAGAGCCACGCGGGAAAGCCCGATGGAACCGGAAAGCTGCTGCGGACGAATGCCAACGGCCTTATTCTCGCTCTCAGGCTCGCCGGCGATCCCGAGGCATCCTTTGCGCGTCCTCTCGCTCAGGGCATCCTGCATTATATGCAGACCCACCTGATGCAGGCAGGAGGCGCTTTCGCCCTGGGCCAGCGCGCCGATGCCTCCTATTACTCGCTTTCCATCGAGGAGAGGCGAAAGGTGGTTGCACCTGCCGTGGACCGGAGAATATTCTCCGGGGCGAACGCTATCGCCGTCAGGGCGCTGTGCAAGGGCTGGCAATACCTGGGCGAGGAGAGCTACCTCTATTTTGCCGGCAGGGCATACGAATACCTGAAGTCCAACCTCGAAACGGGGGACGGGACGATGTCGCGCTACGCTCTGGACGGGCGGGCCGTAGGTCCCGCCTATCTGGAAGACCAGGTGGAGATGGGCTTCGCAGCTCTCGCATTGTACCAGTCGACGCTGAAGAGCACCTACCTCGAGGATCTCCGGAGAATAGCCACCTGCGTCGGGAGAGATTTCGCGAACCCGGCAGGGATCGGTCTGCTCGACCGGAGGCTCCCGCTGGGCGAGGACCCGGAGGGTCTTTCTCCCTTCGTCGACCCCATATTGAATGCCCGGGCGGCCGGTTTCCTGATACTCGCGTCGGGACAGACCGGGGAATACGATCTGGCCTCGCCCGCTCACAGGATACTGGACGTTCTAGCGCAAGATGAGGCCGTACTGGGCGACATCGAAAGTTGCAGCCACCTGGGATACGCGATGTTGCCGCTCCTGTATCCTCCCGCCGTCTTCACGGCGGTGACGGACGGGTCCGACGAACACAAGCGCAAGGTGCTTGGTAAAATCAGGGAGATGGACATACCGTTTGCCCTGGTGATTCACCGACCGCCTTCGAGCATCGAAACCATGCAACCGTTGCCCAGGTTGTACGTCCAGTGCGGTTCCCAGAAGAAGGAAATGACCTTCCCCTGAAAGATACCGCTTTCACAGGCTGGTGCGGGGATCGGTGATGAGGACTTGGAATTGCTTTCGGATCGGGGACTGTGGTAAAAGGTTCAAGCCGGGGGAGCCTTCCTGAACGCGCCCGTAGCTCAGCCGGATAGAGCGTCGGCCTTCGAAGCCGCAGGTCCCCCGTTCGAGTCGGGGCGGGCGCACCATAAAGCCAAATGGAGCAGGTAGGGAGGCGCGGATCGATAGGCGCCGGCAAGGCAAGGACATCAAGGCGAGTTTCTTTTTGAACCATTGCGAGGATGCTGGATCGTCTGACAATATTGCGAAAGTGGCGGAACTGGCAGACGCGCAGGACTTAGGATCCTGTGGGGTAACCCGTGGGGGTTCGAGTCCCCCCTTTCGCACCAGCCGGGAATTTCGGCGGCACGGGCCGCTTTAGAGAGCCGGGGCATCCGGCATGTGCGGACGACCCTGTTTCCGCGGACAAATCAGAAAAGACGCCGGCCGGGGGGCCGGCATTCAAACGGTGGAGAAAATGGACGTCACGTTCAAGAGTCAAGAGGGATGCAGGAAAACATACGCGGTGACGGCTCCGTGGTCCGAGATAGAGCCTCATTTCCAGGAGGTTACCAAGACCCTGCGCAGTCGGGTGCGACTTCCCGGCTTCAGGCCGGGCAAGGCGCCGGACAGCATGGTCCGCACCCGGTTCAAGAAGGAGATCCGGGAGGAAGTCCTTGAGCATCTCCTTCCCGAAGCCGCCAAATCCATGCTTTCCAGTTTCGACATCAAGCCCGTCGTGGAGCCATATGCCGACGCCATCGAACTCAAGGAAGGGGAGCCGTTCTCGTGCGAGTTGAACGCTGAGGTCGCACCGGAGGTGCCCGAAGTCAGCGCCGAAGGCATCGAGATTGAGAGCCCGTCGGCGGAGGTCGACGACAAGCGTGTGGACGATGTCCTCGAATCGCTCCGGCAGAGAGGGGCGGTCATGAAACCCCTCGAGGAGCCGGCATCAGAGGGCGATTATGCCGTCGTCAGCATGACCCGGAAGGGGCAATCCAAGGCCCAGGAGCAGTTTCTGGGGGCCCTCTCCGGGAGCGACCACCCGGCGGAGAAGGCTCTCGTGGGCAAGAACGTGGGAGACGAATTCGAGCTCACGGTGGATGAGACTCCCGCTGAAGATGGGGAAACAAAGGACGACGCGGACAAGGGATTCTCGCACGCCCACCTTGCTCCGGGCGAGTACCATTTCAAGGTGGACAAAGTCGTGAGGCGCGAAGTCCCCGACCTGAACGACGACTTCGCCAAGGACCTGGGCGCCGACGACCTGGAGGCACTGAAGGCCAAGGTGCGCCAGGATGTTGAGGCACGGGTCGCACAGGAAGTCAGGGCCATTCAGGAAGACCGCCTGATAGAGGCCCTTCTGGAAAAGTACGAGATCGATGCCCCCGTCACGCTCGTGGAACGGCAGCTTCGTGAGGATATCGAAGAGATCGCAGGAGACATGGCGAGGCAAGGCGTGGACCTGAACAACCCGAACATAAACTGGGAAGAGGTGACCAAGGCACGGCGGGTCGTGGCCGCGCGGAAGGTCGCGGCCTACTACCTCTTGGGAGAAGTAGCCAGGAGGGCCGGAATCGAGGCTGCCGAGGAGGACGTCTCCGCCTACTTCGAAGCCCGGGCCCGCGAAACCGGCGCTTCGGCGGAGAAGCTCAAGGCGGGTTATCGCAAGGAGGGCCGCATGGAGAGCGTGAAGACGCTCATCGCGCACAAGAAGGCCGTCGACTTGCTTCTTTCACAGGCTTCCGTTAAATTGACGGAGGGGAACTCCGATAAACAGGAGGGTGTGAATGCCCCTGATTCCGATAGTAGTGGAGCAGACGAACCGCGGTGAGCGGTCCTATGATATTTACTCCAGGCTCCTGAAGGACAATATTATTTTCATAGGGGAGGAGGTTGACGATCACCTCGCGAACCTGGTGATCGCCCAACTCCTCTTTCTCGAGGCCGAAGATCCCGCGAGGGATATCTGGCTGTATATCAACAGCCCGGGCGGTTCGGTGACCGCCGGCCTTGCGATATATGATACGATGCAGTTCGTGAAGCCCGATATCAACACGGTATGCATCGGCCAGGCGGCCTCCATGGCGGCTGTGCTTCTCGCCGCGGGAACAAAGGGCAAACGCTTTGCGTTGCCTAATTCCAGGGTGATCATCCACCAACCGCTCGGAGGCGTCAGCGGGCAGGCTTCGGATATTGACATCCAGGCGCGAGAGATACTTCGTATCCGCGAGAATATCTTCGGTGTTCTCGCCAAGCACACCGGGAAGCCGGTGGAGGTCATCCAGGAAGATTGTGACCGCGATTTCATCATGACGACTGGGCACGCACTGGAGTACGGCATCATCGACAAGATACTGACGCATCACGGCACGGAGACCAAATGACCGCTACTCCCGTTCCTCCTTTTTCGGCTATGTCCGGAGGGGTCTGAATGAGCCGAGGGTATACCGACAATGAACTCAGGTGCAGCTTCTGCAACAAGCCTCAGCGAGAGGTGAAGAAGCTCATTGCAGGACCCAATGTCTACATCTGCAACGAGTGCGTGGACACCTGCAACGAGATTCTTGCGGAAGATGTCGAGAAGGAAGAAAAGGGGCGGAGCCCGCTGCCGAAGCCCAAGGAGATCAAATCGTTCCTGGATGAGTACGTGGTCAGCCAGGAGGTGGCCAAAAAGCGCATCGCCGTGGCCGTTTACAATCACTACAAGAGGACCCAGCTCAACGTGCGGCGCGGCGAAGTGGAACTCCAGAAGTCCAATATCATGCTCATCGGGCCGACGGGTACGGGCAAGACCCTCCTGGCCCAGACCCTCGCCAGGCTGCTGAGGGTGCCCTTCGCCATAGCCGATGCCACGACGCTTACGGAAGCGGGTTACGTCGGCGAGGACGTGGAGAACATCCTTCTTAAACTCCTTCAGAACGCCGACGGCGATCGTGCCAGGGCCGAGCGGGGCATCGTGTACATCGACGAGATCGACAAGGTGGCTCGGAAGGGCGAAAACCCCTCCATCACCCGCGACGTTTCCGGCGAAGGCGTCCAGCAGGCGCTGCTCAAGATCCTTGAAGGCACCGTGGCCAACGTGCCGCCGCAGGGGGGGCGGAAGCATCCGCACCAGGAGTTCATCCAGATCGACACGACGAACATCCTCTTCCTTTGCGGGGGGGCGTTTGTCGGCCTGGACAAGATCATAGAGAAACGCCTTCACAGGTCGTCCATCGGATACGGAGGCGTCCCGGAGGAGCACGAGAGAAAGGACCTGGGCGACCTGCTCCTGCAGGTTCAACCGCAGGACCTCATCAAATATGGAATGATTCCAGAGTTCGTGGGCCGCATCCCGGTCATTGCAAGCCTCAGAGAACTGGACATGGATGCCTTGAAGATCATCCTGACCGAGCCGCGAAACGCCCTCGTCAAGCAGTACCAGAAGGTCTTCGAAATGGAGGGGGTCAAATTGACCTTCACCCAGGAGGCGATCGAGGAGGTCGCCAGGGAAACCATCTCGCGCGGTGTGGGCGCGCGCGGCCTCCGGATGATAATGGAAGACCTTATGCTCGACCTCATGTACGACATCCCCTCACAGAACAGCGTGCGGGAAGTCGTAATCACAAAGGACGTCGTCCTTTCCAGCGCAAAACCCATCATGCTGATGGAAAATGCGGGCTGAGATGCCCCAAGAGAAGGTATAATTCATGGCTCATTCTCCATCTCCCTCCAGGGATCGCCTCTCCATGGAGGTGCTTCCCCTTATCACTCTGAGGGACATGATCGTTTTCCCGAACTCCATCCGGCCTTTCGTGGTCGGCAGAGCTAACTCCATAGCGGCTGTAGAGGCGGCCCTGGGCCAGGACGAGCGCGTTTTTCTTCTCCTGCAGAAGGACGCCCACGTCGAGGAGCCGGAGCCTTCAGACCTCTACAGGACGGGTATTGTGGCGAAGATCGTTCAGTCCCTTCCGCTGCCCAATGGGCACATGAAGGTGCTGGTTGAGGGACTGAAACGGGCGCGCGTAGGGGATTTCCTGCTGGACGGCGACGTGGCGCACGTCTCCGTGGAGATCGTGCCGGAGCCTGACGCCATCGACGTCGAGACGGAAGCCCTGGCTTACGATCTCGCACGGCACTTCGATGACTTCCTGAGAAAAAACCAGAACCTGTTCGGCAGTGCGAGTTCGGCGACCTTCAGCCCGGAAGAGCCATACCGCTTCTGCGACCAGGTTTCGTCCTATCTGAACATTCAGACCAATCTGAAACAGAAGATCGTCGAGATCGCGTCCCTGGCCGAACGGCTCAAAATGGTAAAGCGTCTTCTGATGGCCGAAATCGAACAGGCCAACCTCGACCAGCGCCTCAACCGGGAAGTGGAAAAGCAGATCGAGAAGACACAGAAAGAGTACTACCTCAACGAGAAAATGAAACTCATCAAGAAGGAACTCGGGCGCGAGGACTCCATCAACGAGGTCGATGACCTCAAGGAGAAAATCGAGAAGGCCGGCATGACGGAACTGGCGAGGGAAAAAGCCATGGCAGAGCTGAAGCGCCTCGAGGTCATGCCGCCCGTTTCCGCCGAAGCGACCGTCTCCCGCTCGTACATCGACTGGCTTCTGTCTCTTCCCTGGACGAAGGAAAGCCGGGACAAAAAGGACATCCACCGCGCGCAGCGCATCCTCGACAAGGATCACTACGGACTCGAGAAGGTGAAGGAACGGATCCTGGAGTTCCTCTCCGTCAGGCGTCTTACCAAACACCACAAGGGGAGCATCCTGTGTTTCGTGGGACCGCCCGGCGTCGGCAAGACTTCCGTCGCACGATCCATCGCCCGGAGCATGGGCAGGGAATTTGTGCGGCTCTCGCTCGGCGGGGTCCACGACGAAGCCGAGGTCAAAGGACACAGGCGGACCTACATCGGGGCCTTTCCGGGCCAGATCGTCCAGCTCATGAAGCGGGCGGGCACGAAAAACCCGGTCTTCCTGCTGGATGAAATCGACAAGTTGGGCGCCGACTACAGGGGCGATCCCGCATCGGCGCTTCTGGAAGTCCTCGACCCGGAGCAGAACAATGCCTTTGTGGACCACTACGTGGACGTTCCTTTCGACCTTTCGAGAGTATTCTTCATCACCACTGCCAATGTGACCCACACCGTCCCCCCGGCCTTGCTGGACAGACTGGAGGTCATCTCCTTCTCCGGCTACACGCTCCCGGAAAAACTCTCCATCGCGGAGGGATACCTCATTCCGAAGCAGATCAAGATTCATGGCCTCAGGAGCCGGGACATGGAGTTCACCCGGGAGGGGCTCGCCTTCCTCGTGGACGGCTACACCAGGGAAGCGGGCGTCAGAAACCTGGAGCGGGAACTGGCCTCCCTGTGCAGGAAAGTTGCGCACAAGGTGGTGAAGGAGAGGCGCAGATCGCGCGTCGTACTGACCCCAGAGAAGGTCGAGGAACTTCTGGGCGTCCCGAGGTACAAGGAACGGAAGGTCCTGCAGAACGACGAGGTGGGCATCTCCGTGGGCCTGGCCTGGACGCAGGCCGGCGGCGATATTCTGCTTCTGGAGGCGAGCCTCATGCCTGGGAAGGGCAGCCTGACGCTGACGGGCCAGCTAGGCGACGTCATGCAGGAGTCGGCCCGTGCCGCCTTCTCGTACATCCGTGGGCAATCGGCCCAGATGGGACTTTTGTCCACGCTCTACTCCGAGAGCGATGTCCACGTCCACGTGCCCGAAGGCGCTATTCCGAAGGACGGACCTTCGGCCGGAACGGCCCTGGCCGTGGCCATGGTCTCGGCCTTCACGGCCATTCCGGTCCGGCACGACGTTGCGATGACCGGCGAGGTCACCTTGCGCGGCAAGGTGCTTCCCGTCGGAGGCCTCAAGGAGAAGATCCTGGCGGCCAAACAGCACGATATTTTCGAGATCATCCTGCCTAAGGACAACGAGAAGGACATCATGGAAGTTCCGGAGAACCTCAGGCAGGGCATGGTCTTTCATTTCGTAGACGCGCTCGATGGCGTTTTGCGCCTGGCCCTGAAAGAAGATCCCTTCCGCCGTCGCCCCTCGCTCGTGATCGACCAGAAGGAGCCGGTGCGGCCCGAGAAGAATCCCTGACGGATTCAGGATACCGCCGCTAATCGGTTCCGATGAAGTGCAAGAGCCAAGCCGGGAGGGGGGTGACCGAATATGGATGCTCGAACCAGTGCGTTGAAGACACCCGCCAGAGGAACAGGTGAAGTCTCGAACGATAAGAATTGAGATGGTCTGCACAGCACCGGCCCAGCTTCCTCCACCTTCAAAAGCGGAAGTGGCCGTCGTTGGACGATCGAACGTGGGGAAGTCCTCGTTTGTCAACGCCGTACTCGGCCGAAAGAAGCTTCTGCGCGTGAGCAACACGCCGGGCCGGACGGAGGGCGTGATCTTTGTGGATGTATCGGACCGCGGGTATCTCGTCGATCTGCCCGGTTACGGATACGCTAAAGTGCCGCTGGCTGTGAAGAACTCGTGGCGGACTCTTGTTGAAGCCTACCTGAAAAGAGAAACGCGAGGGGCGGCTATTCTGCTGATCGATATTCGAAGGGAGGCAGGTGAAGGAGATATCAGGATTGCCGAGTGGTTTCGTTACTATGGGAGATCCTTTTACGTCGTGATGACCAAGGCGGACAAAATTTCCAGGGGACACTGGAAAGCCAGGGCAGACGCTCTCTGTCATGAACTGGCCCTGAATCCGCAACAGCCCCCCATCCCGTTTTCTACGGTGACTGGGGAAGGAGTGAAAACCATGCAGAGGCTCATTGAGGAGAGTATGGAGTAGGGTGCCATGAATAATAATAATAAGAGTAGGACGGACAACCTGGATTTGGCCAGACTTCACGATCTGCCCCCACAGGATCTGCTGAAGCTGGGGAAGGAATACGACATCGAGAACTCCTCCTCCCTCAAACGGCAGGAGTTGATTTTTCAGATTCTCAAGTCCCAGGCCGAGGCCAGCGGATTCATTTTCGCCGAGGGGGTGCTGGAGATCCTGCAGGACGGATTCGGATTTCTGCGCGCACCCGAATACAACTACTTGCCGGGCCCAGACGACATCTATGTGAGCCCGTCCCAGATCAAGAAGTTCGGACTGAGGACAGGCGATACGATCTCGGGGCAGGTGCGTCCTCCCAAGGAGGGGGAGAAGTACTTCGCCCTCATCAAGGTCGACGCCATCAACTTCGAGTCGCCACTGAAGACCCGCGACCGCATGTGGTTCGATGCGCTCACACCCATCTACCCCGACAGGCGGATCCGCCTGGAGGCGGGGCGTGAGGCGCTGTCCGGACGCGTGCTTGACCTGGTTACGCCCATGGGCTTCGGGCAGCGCGGGCTCATCGTGGCGCCGCCCAGGACAGGCAAGACCATGCTGCTTCAGGCCATCGCTCACGCCATCACGGCGAACCACCCCGATGCCTATCTTCTGGTGCTGCTGATTGATGAAAGACCCGAAGAAGTCACGGACATGCAGCGTTCGGTCAAGGGCGAGGTTCAGGCCTCGACGTTCGACGAGCCGCCGACCCGCCACGTCCAGGTGGCCGAGATGGTGATGGAAAAAACCAAGCGCCTCGTTGAGCAGGGACGCGACGTGGTAATCCTGCTCGATTCCATCACGCGTATGGCGCGCGCCTACAACACCGTGACGCCGCCTTCGGGCCGCGTCCTTTCCGGCGGTCTCGATGCCAATGCCCTGCAGAAGCCGAAACGGTTCTTCGGCGCCGCCCGCAACATCGAAGAAGGCGGCAGTTTGACCATCATCGCCACGGCCCTCGTGGATACCGGTTCCAGGATGGACGACGTCATTTTCGAGGAGTTCAAGGGCACGGGCAACATGGAGATTCACCTGGACCGCAAGCTGGTCGACAAGCGCGTGTTCCCCGCCATCGACATCAACAAGTCCGGCACGCGGAAGGAAGAACTCCTTACCAGCGAGTTCGAACTGAACCGCATGTGGATCCTCAGAAAGATCCTCAACCCCCTCTCCACCGTCGAGGCCATGGAGTTGCTCATCGGCAAGCTGACGGAGTACGAGGGCAACGAGGCCTTCCTCAAAGGACTCTCCGGAGGCTGATCCCTCTCCATCCGGCTTCGGTGCTCGTCCCCTCGCCGAAGGTCCTTTGCATCGACGCAAATGCCTGCACTTGACGTGCGCCCCGAGCCTGTGCCCGGGGCGCACCGTTTTACATAGAGGCGGCGCAGCAGAACATCCGGGATTCGGGCGTCGCAATCTGGAAGCATGGGCAAAAGCGGGGACGAGTTATTCTCCCGAAGGCTGAGGGTCAATGCCGAATGCCTGAAGGAAGGACCCGGAAGGGCGCCGGGCTAGCACTCGAAGGTCGCGAGACGCGCTCATCTCTGCGCTGTCCGCCTGATCTCCGTATCACCTCTGGAAGTGTCGAACAGAGGCTTGACAAAGCCGACGGGACTGCCTAGAATCATTAGCCTGAGCAGTCGCTCATACGTTCACGTATCTTGTTGTGGTGGATGGAAACGGAGGAAAGCCTGGTTTTTGTCAGGCAATAGCAACTGAACATATACTCATACATGCATCTAATGTGAGAGGTGAATATGAGAGGCCGGAGCATTCTGACCATACTCTTTCTTGTCACGAGCCTGGGGACCATGGCGGGAAGCGGTCCATATTTCGATACGTATACGCATCACATGGAACCCGGGGAATGGGAACTGGAGGCTGGTATAGACGCCGTCAATCCACCCGGCAAACCTTGGGCGTGGGGACAGGTCCTCGAGCTGGAGCACGGATTCAATGCGCATTTCGCCTCCTCCTTGTACCTGCTCGGCTCGAAGCTTCCGGGGGAATCGTGGCGCCTCGACGGGTATCAGGTCGAAGGCCGCTTCAGGCCCTGGACCGGCAACCATTTCCTTTGGCCGACCTTCTACCTCGAGTACGAGCAGTACAGCCATCCTGAGACCTACAAGACGGCCGTTGTCGGGAACATAGAAGCCGAGGGAGGGGAGAGATATCACACCGAACATGAGGCGGAAGCCCGGCTGATATTTTCCCAGGACGGAAAGTGGGGCAACGTTGCCCTCAACCTTGTGGCGGAACGTAGCCTGGACGGCGGCGTCACTGCGTTCGGGTACACGGCGGGGATTTACCTGAAAGGCCCTTCCCTCGGCAAAAGCGACGACCGGACCTTCGATCCCGACGGAGATGGAGACGGACATCTGCTGGCAGGTCTGGAAATATACGGCGGATTGGGCGACGAAGGCCGCTTCGGCCTCGTGCCGCACAGGCAGGAGCACTACCTGCAACCGTTCGTGGCATTTGCACTGGGACGTCGAACGTCGCTGAAACTGGGGGTTGCCCTGGGACTGACGTCGGGTTCGACCGACGCGGTTCGGGCGCTCGTCACCATTGGGTTGTGAGAACCGCCTGGGACAAAGCGGGCTTTCGAGCCGCCGTGCGCTGGATGTAGAATGGAACCCTGGCTGTAACCGTCGTACGAGTTCACGAGGTAGGGAGGATACAATGCGTATTTGGGGGAAACTCGCGGGCGCCCTGGGCATCGTCTTCTGCATTGGGTTGGCCGCCGCCGCGCAAGCCGTACCGGGCCACGTCGTTCAGAAATGGCCTTTGTCTCTCAAGACGCCCACGGGCATTACCTGGGACGGAAGCCACCTGTGGATCGCCGATTACGACACCGCCACGCTGAACGAGCTCGATCCGGAAACCGGCAAAATAGTGGGGACGCTCGAAGCTCCCGGTTACGCGCCCATGGGGCTGGCCTGGGACGGCGCCCTGCTCTGGGTCGTGGACGCAGCGGACAAGACCGCCTACGGGATGAATCCCAGGACGAAGATCACCGAGAGGGCGCTCCCCCTCGACACGGACAACCCCGAGGGGATCGCGTGGGATGGAACCGCACTGTGGACGGTCGATGCGAGGGCCGGCAAGTTGAACAGACTGGACGATTCGGACGGAACGACGTTCAAGAGCATCGCCAGTCCCACATCCAACGGGCCGCGAAGGACGCAGGAGATCGGCCTGGCCTTCGACGGGAACTACCTCTTCGTCGCCGATCGCGTCACCGACACCATATACCGGATGGACCCGAAGACAGGCGCAGTGATGGACATGTTCCCATCGCCCGGGCCTTACGCGGCTGGACTCGCCTGGGACGGGACAAACCTCTGGAACGTGGATTACGAGACCCGCACGCTTTACAAGCTGAACGTGACCGCCGGCGGGCCTTACGTGCGGACGGGCAAAAAGCACGAAAACCTGAGCTACACTGAAGCGTGGCGCAACTTCGGGCCGGGCGTGGTCAAGACGCTCGATATCTTCATCGCCGTGCCCGGCGATCTGCCCAGCCAGCAACTCCTCAAGGCCCCGGAATTCTCCCCCCGTCCCACGGACTTCGTCACCGACCAGTGGGGCCAGAAGTGCGCCCACTACAGGTTCACGGACATCAAGCCTAACCAGTCCGTGTCGGCCGCGATGCACGTGGACGTCGACCTTTACAAGGTGCGGTGGTACGTCGATCCCGCGAAGGTAGGCAAGCTGAGCGACATCCCGGCGGACATCCGGAAGGACTACACGCTCAACAGCTCCAAGCTGGTTTTCGACGATCCCGTGATCCGGAAAGCCGTGAAAGAGGCCGTCGGCGACGAGACCAACCCTTACTGGATCGCCTGGAAGATCAACCGGTACATCCAGAAAAAGATGCACTACGAACTAGCGGGCGGCTGGAACATCGCGCCGACGGTGCTGTCGCGAGGTTCCGGCTCGTGCTCGGAGTACACGTTCGTCATGCTGGCCATGTGCCACGCGGCTGGTCTGCCGGCGCGGTACAACGGCTCGATCGTCATCCGCGGCGACGACGCCAGCCGCGACGACGTCTTCCACAGGTGGGTCGAGGTCTACCTGCCCAACTATGGGTGGTTTCCCGTCGATCCGTCCGGCGGCGATTCGCCCGAACCCGCCGGACGGGCCGCCTTCTTCGGGGAGCTGCAGAACAGGTTCCTCATCACCACCCTGGGCGCCGGGGACAGCCGGACCCTCGGATGGGACTACGACAGCAACGCCCACTGGACCGCCGAAGGGCGCGTGAAGCTCATGCAGCGAAAGGACGGCGAGTGGACGCCGGTCGGGAAGAAGTACGAAGTGCGCGCGACGGGGGAACCCGGCGGGTTGACCTGTGAGCCGGGACGGTAAGGGACCGTGAGCAAGGGAGTCCCGGAGTAGGTGAGGAGGTTACTAGGACGGGGGGCGGCCTTCGAAGACCCGGCCGCGGACCGCAGGCTGCCTGCCGCCACTTACTCATCGGTGGATTGGTCTAGCAACCGAGTCAGGAGACGCCCTTCGAAGCCCGTCTCCTGCCCTTTCAGGCATTTCGTCAGTCTCCCGGCCTTGATTCGGCCACAAGAAAGGGGAGCCCTGAGGCTCCCCAGTGAAGTCACAACTCCGTTTCTGCAGGCTCAGTCGACCTTGACCACGTCGTCCGTGTCGATCTGGGCTCTTTGGAGCGTGCCCGAGAAGTCGACGTAGATGGCCTTCCATTCGGAAAACAGGTCCAGCGCCTCGTGGCCGCCTTCCCGGTGGCCGTTGCCCGTCTGCTTGACGCCGCCGAAAGGCAGGTGGTTCTCGGCGCCGATGGTCGGTGCGTTGACGTAGAAGATCCCCGTCTGGATGTCGCGCATGGCGGCGAAGGCCCGGTTCACGTCCTGCGTGTAGATGGAGCCCGACAGGCCGTAGAGCGAATCGTTGGCGATCTCGATGCCCTCCTCGAAGGTGTCGAAGGGGACGACCGAGAGGACGGGGCCGAAGATCTCTTCCTTGAAGATGCGCATGTCGGGGGTTACATCGGCGAAGATCGTGGGCTCGATGAAGAAGCCCTTGTCGTAGTCGCCGCCCTTGAGCCGCTTGCCGCCGCACACCATCCGCGCGCCTTCCTTCTTGCCGATGGCGATGTAGTCCAGGTCGGTCTTGAGCTGGCTCGCGTCGACGGCCGGGCCCATCTCCACGCTCTCGTCCAGGCCGTTGCCCACCTTGAGGGCCTTGGCGCGCCTGGTGAGGGCCTTGAGGAATTTGTCGTAAACGCCCTTCTGGACGATGCAGCGGCTGGTGGCGGTGCAGCGCTGGCCGGTGGTCCCGAAGGCGCCCCAGAGGACGCCGTCGAGCGCCAGTTCCAGGTTGGCGTCGTCCATGACGATGACCGCGTTCTTGCCGCCCATCTCCAGGCCTACGCGCTTGAAGTCGGTGGCGCAGGCCAGGTTGATGCTGCGGCCCACCTCCGTGCTGCCGGTGAAGGAGATGAGCGAGACGTCGGGATGCTTCGTGAGCGGGTCGCCGACCCTCCGGCCGGAGCCCGTGACGTAGTTAACGACGCCCTTGGGAATGCCCACTTCCTCGGCGCCCTTCACCAGGTTCCAGACCGTCAAGGGCGTGAGCGTGGCGGGCTTGATGACGACGGTATTTCCGCACACCAGCGCGGGCATCATCTTCCAGGTGGGGATTGCCATGGGAAAGTTCCAGGGCGTGATGAGGCCGCACACGCCGAGGGGCTGCCGGACGGTCATGGCGAACTTGTTGGGCAGCTCGGCGGGCGTGGTTTCGCCGTACATGCGTCGGCCCTCTCCGGCGCAGAGAAGGGCCATGTCGATGCCTTCCTGCAGGTCGCCGCGCGTTTCGGCCAGGACCTTGCCCATCTCGCGCGTGGCGTCTCGGGCGAGGCGTTCCTTGTTTTCCATGAGCCAGAGGCCCAGTTTCATGACCAGTTCGCCCCTCTTGGGCGCCGGAACGAGGCGCCACTTCCTGTAGGCTTTCTTCGCCGCCGCCACGGCGGCGTTCACGTCGCGCTCGTCGCTGTCCTGGAAAATGCCGACGATCTCGGACGTGTCGGCCGGATTGACGTTCTCGAAGGTCTTGCCGGTGGCCGAGGCCACCCACTTACCGTCGATATAGTTCTTGTAGACAGTCGGTTTCTTTGCCATTTACATCGCCTCCGTAATCGTGATCGCTTAATTGAAAAGAGTTCCGAGCAGTGAACGAGTCTAGCAACCCGCTCCTTCCGAGTCAAACCATTGTTCTGCAAGAACAATCGGCCGGATGAATTGCCCCGGAAGGGGTTTTCGCCGCCCGCTATTTGAAGTCGTCGAGGATAAGGTCCACCACTTCGTCCATGACGGGGCCGGCAGGGGACTGCCACGAGCGTTCACAGAGCGGCGTCAGGGGCGTGATTTCAGGATTGACCTCCCAAAGGGCGGCGCCCTGGTACGCCGCGACGCGGGCAAGACTCGCCGCGGGCTCGACGACGGCGGATGTCCCGACGACAAGAAAAACGGACGCGGACTCGGCGGCTTCGATGGCCGGCTGGAAAGCGTGTTCAGGCAACACTTCGCCGAACCAGACGACGGAAGGCCGGAGCATCCGGCCGCATTCGCAGATCGGCGGCAGCGGCTCAAGGGACACGGTGCGGTCGTCCCGTTCCTCTCCGCAACCCGTGCAGCGGAGGCGCCAGAGGCTCCCATGAATTTCCAGAACGTTGCGGT
The DNA here is from genome assembly GCA_964507185.1 of uncultured Thermoanaerobaculia bacterium. Classification (GTDB taxonomy): domain Bacteria; phylum Acidobacteriota; class UBA4820; order UBA4820; family DSQY01; genus CAVRTJ01. The sequence continues at coordinate 105,264 of CAZDOY010000003.1, read as the reverse complement.
TGCCGGCGAGGTGATGGAGGCCGTCCACGTTCTGGGTTATGAGCGTGAATCGTTCGCCCAGCCCCTCTTCCAGCCTCGCGAGGGCCAGGTGCCCCGGGTTCGGGGCGCAAGTCGCCACCTGTTTACGCCTCGCATCATAGAATTGCCATACCTTCAGGGGGTCCCTCGCGAAGGCCTGGGGGGTGGCGACCTCTTCGACGGGGACCTGGTTCCACAGACCCCTGTTTTCGCGGAAGGTGGCGATGCCGCTCTCGGCGGAGATGCCCGCTCCGGTCAGGCACGCCACGGTGCCGCCTCTAGCCGCGCACATTCCACACCCCCAGCAGGTCCTTGAACTGAATCGGCCCCCTCCTCAGGAGGACGGGCTCCCGCCCGGTGACGTCGACGACCGTCGACGCTTTCCCCCCCGGAACGGGCCCCCCATCCAGGACCAGAAGGTCGGGGATGGACCCGAATGTTTCTGCCGCACCCCCCGCCGTGAGGCACTCGGCGAGGCCGCTCGGGTTGGCGCTGGTGACCGCGAGCGGTGCGCCCACCGCCGCGAGGAGCGCCAGCGTGACCGGGTGGTCGGGGATGCGGAGGGCCAGTGTGGGACTGCCTGGCGCGAACCACGCCGGGCACGCGGGAGGTCGTGGCAGGATGAGGGTGAGAGGTCCGGGCCAGAAAGCGGCCGCAATGCGAAGGACCCGGGGCGAAAAGGCAAAACCCCACGTCCGGGCACGCTGCAGGCTGTCCGCCTGCACCGGGAGCGCTTTCTCCCGTTTCCTCCCCTTTATGAGAAAGATCTTGTCCTGCCCCGCCGGATTGAGCAGGCCGGCCGCGAGGCCGTAGACGGTTTCGGTCGGCACCGCGACCACCCCGCCCCGGCGGATGGTTTCCACGGCGGAGGGAAGCCAGTCCCCTCCGCCTGCATCCACGATACGCAAGGCAGCGCCTCAGCTTCTCGGGAAAGCCCGGTCCTTCTCGAGGACGCCTTCCCGCATGTCCGATCTGGCCTTCACCAGCCGGTCCCTCAATTCGGGGTGGGAAAGCGCCAGGATCTGCACGGCCAGGTGGCCGGCGTTGGCCCCGCCGTTGATTCCCACCGTGGCCACTGGAACGCCCGGTGGCATCATGACGGTGGAGAAAAGGGCATCCTGTCCGTTGAGCGGACCGGAAGCCACGGGTATGCCTATGACGGGCCGAGTCGTGTGAGCGGCGACCGCTCCGGCCAGGTGGGCCGCCATGCCGGCCGCGGCGACGAACACCTCGACACCGGCCCTTTCGGCCTCCTCTATGAATTCGGCGGTTTCGGCGGGGGTCCTGTGGGCCGAGAGGACGCGTACTTCGTAGGGCACGTCGAAGGACTTGATGACCGAAAAGCACTTCTCGAGAACGGGCGCGTCCGACGTGCTGCCCATCAGAACCGCAACCATGGCGTTTTTCTCTTTCATGGGAGTCTCCTTAAAATTCTGAATTCATTTCACGAAGTCCGCTAAAATCCATCTTATCAAGGCAACCGGTCCGCAGGGAAGCCGCTGTCCGGGTGTCCGTCCTCTTCGGCCTCCGCCCCCGGCGGCACCGCGTGCGGCGCTCAGCCCTTGACACGACGCGGTCTGTTGGTAGAGTTGAGCCTGGAGGTGTTCCCCGTGCATGAGCACGAAAACTGCCGCGAACTCTTTGCCGACCTCTCCGCCTACATCGACGAGGACCTCGATGAGGAGCGCTGCCGTGAGCTTTCGCGGCATCTGAACCAGTGCGAGGCCTGCAAACGCTACCTGTCCTCACTCGTGGCCACGCGCGACGCCCTCAAACGGACCGGAGAAGATCCGGCCATCGGAGGGGAGGACGCACAGCAGCTTCTCGACGAGTGCCTCGAGTCCTTCAGGAAAAGGTGCCTGTCCGGCGACCCGGATAGATGATCCGCCCCTGGAAATCGAGTCGCGAGGGCAGGTCAAACCGCGGGCGACGCGTCGTCGTTGCCGTGCCTCGGTGACCGGAATGTCCTCAAACGGCGAAGGTCTGCAATTCCGTAGCGAAAAAAGGGCCGCAGGCCCCCTCCACCCGGGCGAGGGCATAACGCTGCTGGCCATTTCGGGGCTTCTGTTCTGGGGCGGTGCCGCGCTTCTTCAAGGCCGGCCGATCTGGCTGATCGCCGGACCGCTCCCGGTTGTGAGTTTTGCGCTTCCGGCGTTCGCGTGGGCGGCCGCACGGGGCGCTTTACCGCAGGCCTTTCCCTCCGCGCGGGTTCGGCCTTCCGCCCTTCTTGCGGCCCTCGCGCTCGCCGTGGGAGGGTCGCTGGTGGCGCTCTCCCTGGCGGGTGTTCTCTCAGGTTTCAAGGGGGCTTCGAGGGAGGAGGCGGAACTCAGGCGCTTTCTGCTCCAGTTCAGTCCGGGCTTGCGGCTGCTGCTGTTCGGTCTTGTCCCGGCCTTTTGCGAAGAGATCATGTTCCGAGGCGCCTTCCTGGGCAGCCTGGGGCGGTGGAACGCAATTCCGGCCTGTGCGACCTCCGGAGTGGTCTTCGCGCTCTTCCACGGGTCCGTAATCCGTTTCCTGCCCGTCGCCATCCTGGGTTCGGTCCTGGCGCTCATCGTCCGGCGAACGAACAACCTCTGGTTGTCGGTGGCAGGCCACGCTCTTCACAACACCGCGATCCTGGCCGTGCTTTCGATGGGGGGGGGCGGAGGGACCGCTTCGCCGGCTCTTATCGCGACCATGGGGACGGTCGGTGCCGCTCTCCTCGCGGGCGGCTTGGTCGTGCCGATCGAGCCGCCGGGGGGCGGCGGACCTGATGATGAGGGCCCGGTTGAATCGGGAAATGACGGGAGCGGGGCGGTTATCCAGGAATCCGGTGATCGAGGGACCGAGTGACCGAATAGCCGGCGGACCTTCAGAGAAGCCCATCTGCTGAAGGGTTCAAGAGCAGGGTGTCAAGGCGGCACGAAGCTTTCGCGGGCCCGTCTGTGGCATGGGCGCGTGTCGTCTTCCTTCGGAGGCTCCGGGTCTTCGACGCAGGCCTTCTACGAGTGTGAAGCGTGATAGGGCGAGAGACGGGTCAGAGAAGGGTTGATTCCGTCCAGCGCCGGTTCTGTTCGATGTAGGTTCGTGCGACCCGGCAGCCGACGCCCGTCATGACCTCGTAGGGGATGGTCTGGGACCACCTGGCCCAGTCCCACGGTCCAAGGGACTCCTGCCCGTCCCGTCCCCATAGAGTGACCGGCGTCCCCTCGTACACGGTTCCCGCGGGCTCCAGGTTCACGGCCGTGAGATCCATGCTGACGCGCCCGATGATGGGGCAGCGTTTTCCCCCGATGAGGACCGAGCCCCTGTTGCTTAGAAGCCGCGGAAGCCCGTCCGCGTAGCCCACGGGCAGTATGCCTACGGGCTGATCATGGGGCGTGAAATAACTCGCGCTGTAGCCCACGGGTACATCGGCGGGCATGTGCTTGACCTGGGAGACCACGGTTTCCAGCGTGAGCGCCGCTTTCAAGCCGATGTCGGGCAGGGCTGCGGAGGGGCGGAGACCGTACAGGGAGAGGCCCGGCCTGCACAGGCTCAGGTGCGTATCGGGGTGGGCCAGTAGCCCGGACGAGTTGGCGAGGTGAATCCACTGCAGTTCGACGCCGCTGCTTCTTAGGTTCTCGGCGATTTCAAGGAAGAGCGCCAGCTGTCCTTCGGTCTGAGAAGAGGCCGGATCGTCGGCGCTGGCCAGGTTTGAGAAGAGGCCGGTGATCCGGACGCGGGGCGATCGAGCCAGGGCCGTGAGAACGGCGGGAATCTCCTCGGGGCGGAATCCGACCCGTCCCATGCCCGAATCGATCTTCAGGTGGGCCTCGAAGGTCGTGTCGCCCAGCTCCGCTTCGCGCTCCAGCGCTTTGAGAAACCCGATCGAATAAACCGCGGGTGTGATGTTCTCTCTGAGCAGCAGTCCTGCCTGCGAGGGCGCCGCCGGACCGAGCATGAGAATGGGAACCGAAAGGCCGGCGCGCCTCAGCTGCACCCCCTCTTCGGCGAGCGCCACGCCCAGCCAGGCGGCACCCCCCTTGATCAGCGCCCTGGCGACGGGCACGGCTCCCATACCGTAAGCGTTGGCCTTGACGACGGCGAGCTGGGAACGGCCTCCGGTGTAATCCTTCAGAAGCCGCAGGTTGGATATGATCGCATCCAGATCGACCGAGAGGACCGTCGGGCGGAGCTTGTCCCGGAGCGAATCAGACACCCCGGTCTCCTTCGTACGAATCGGGGGCGTAATTGGCGAACTGCGCCCTTTCCTGCAGGAAGGTTAAGTCGATGCTGTCGGTGGGGCCGTTCCGCTGCTTGGCGATGATGAGTCTGGCGCGTGACTTGGCGTCTGGGTCCTCGTCCTGCCTCGACGAGGTGTTCCGGTGGAGGAAGAGGACGACGTCGGCGTCCTGCTCCAGGGAGCCCGAGTCTCTCAGGTCCGAAAGGAGGGGTTCCTTTCCTTCACCGCGCTTTTCCAGGGCTCGTGAAAGCTGGGACAGCGCGACGACGGGGACGTTGATATCCTTCGCCAGGGCTTTGAGTCCCCGCGAAATGGCCGATACCTCCTGGTTCCTGTTCTCAGAGCGCCCCACGCCCCTCATGAGCTGAAGGTAGTCGATGACGACGAGGTGGAGTTCTCTCTGGACCCTCAGGCGCCGCAACTTCGCGCCCAGGTCCAGGATCGTCTGGACGGGGCTGTCATCGATGTAGAGCGGAAGCTTCGAAAGCTCGTCGATCTTCATCGCGGCCTCTGCCTGCCTGGATTTGCTCAGCCGTCCGGTGCGGAGCTGCTGAAGGTCGATGCCGCTCGCCATGCTCAGAAGCCGGAAGAAGATCTGTTCGGCGCTCATCTCAAGGCTGAAAAATGCCACGGCCTGGCCCTGCCTGGCCACGTTGTAGGCCAGGCTCAGGGAAAAGGCCGTCTTTCCCACCGAAGGCCGGGCGGCGAGGATGATGAAGTCCGTTCTCTGCAGGCCGGAGGTGAGTTCGTCGAGCCGGGTGAAGCTGGTCGGTACTCCGGTTACGTGGGCGCCCCTCTTGACGAGCGCCTCGAGCTTGACGGCCACGTCCCGGGCCAGGTTATCCATGGGCTGGAGCGTCGATTTAAGGACGCGGTCGCCGATCTCGAGGATGCCCTGCTCGGCCTGGGCCAGGATGTCTTCCGGCTCCTGTCCCGAGGAATAGGCCTCGGCAATTATCCCGCTCGCCTTCTGTATAAGCTGGCGCAGGAGCGCCTTGCCCTTGATGATGCGGGCATAGTGTGAAGCGGTGGTCAGGATCGGCACGCCGGAGACAAGCTCGCTGATGTGCTCCGCGCCGCCGGCAGCCTCGAGCCGTCCCTTTGTATGGAGCCATTCGGTAACGGTGATCAGGTCGAAAGGCTGGTTATTGGTGCGGAGTTCTTCCATGGCCTGGTAAACGCGCTGGTGAGAGGGCATGGCGAAGTCTTCGGAGACGATTTTTTCCCTGGTCTCTTCAAAGAGATCGTTTTTCAGCAGGATCGCGCCGAGGAGGGCCCTCTCGGCTTCGAGATTCTCGGGCAGACTGTGCTGGGAAAGGATGTCGCTGATTCGTCTGACCGCGCCGGGACTGCGGGCCTGCGTTTGATCCGCCAACTTTGCTCTCCAGGATTACGAACTCAGCCTTCTTTGCCGGCCTTTCGAGGACTGAAAGCATATCACCCCCCCCGGTGGAGGGGCAAGGGATTGCCACGAGGTGCCGTAGAGTCTACAATGCACGCAAAGGGGAAGGGTCATGAGAACAATTTTGCACTTGACTTTCGGCCGTGCATTCGATATGTTAATGCAGAGCATTAAGTTTAAGGGGCTTTAGGCGCTTTAAAAAGGGGAATCGAAGGTGTTCTTCGGAAAAAGCAAAAACCTGTTGGGCTTGGATATCGGGTCGTCCACCGTAAAAATGGTGGAACTCAAGGATCTGGGCAAAGGCAAAGGCTACCAACTGAAGTCCTTCGGAATCGAACCGCTTCCCGCCGAAGCCGTCGTTGGAGGGACGATAATGGACTCGGGCGCGGTGATTGACGCCGTGACTCGGTTGATCCGGGAGAAGAACATAAGGACAGTGAATGTCGCCACCTCTGTCGACGGCAACTCCGTCATCATCAAGCGCATCTCGATGATGGCCATGAGCGAGGCCGAACTGGCAGAGGCCATCCAGTGGGAGGCGGGCCAGTACATTCCCTTCGACATCGAGGAAGTGAAGATTGACCACCAGGTGCTGGAAACCGATCCCACAACCGGCAACATCAGCGTTCTCCTGGTGGCCGTGAAGCGCGATCTGATCGCGGAGTACACCTCTATCCTGAGTCAGGCGGGGCTCACGCCGTCCGTTTTGGACGTGGACGTCTTCTCCGTTCAGAATTCCTATGAAATCAACTATCCCATCTCGGGTGGTGAAGTCGTCGCCCTCGTCAACGTCGGCGCCGGCACCTCGAACATCGCCGTGCTCAAAGGCGGAAGCCCGCTCTTCTGGCGGGACATCCAGGGCGGCGGCAACAACTATACGGACACGTTGCAGCGCGAACTCAACCTCACCTATGAGCAGGCGGAAGCCATAAAGAAAGGGGACGATGTGGAGGGCGTGCGCCCCGAGCAGGCCGCCCCGATTCTCAACGCCATGACCGAGGAGTTCGGCGCCGAACTCAAGAAGACCCTGGACTTCTTCCGTGTGACCACCAACGAGAACACCATCCACAAGATTGTCCTCTCGGGAGGCGGTTGCCAGATCCCCAACCTCGACCGGTACTTGAGTCAGTTCTTCGGCGTGCCCGTGGAGATTATGAACCCGTTCCAGAACGTGACCATCGACGAACGGCAGATCCCTATGGACACCGTGAACAAACTGGCTCCACACTTCGCGGTTGCCGTGGGCTTGGCCTTGCGCAAGATGGGGGATTAAATGATCCGAATCAATTTGCTCAGGGAAGGTCGGGGCGCTAAAAGAGGCGGTGTGAGCCTTCCTTCTATGGCTGCGGCTGCACCCGCGGAAGGAGCTCCCCCCTGGGGTATATTCGCCACGATTCTCCTGATCACAGTTCTTGCGACCCTGGGATACGGTGCTTGGCTCATGATGGAAAACCACAACCTGGCGCAGCAGATCGCCCGCCAACGGGAGGAACTCAAGAAATACGAGGGCGCGAGGGAAAAGGTCAAGGAACTTGAGCAGAAGAAGAAGGAATACAGCGCCAAAGTGGATCAGATAAAAGAGCTGAAAGACAAACAGAGCCTTCCGGTCAAGCTGATGAACCGACTCGTTGAGGTTCTGCCTGAGGGCGCGTGGTACACGTCGGCCAAGCAGTCGAGTAACGGAATCATCCTTCAGGGCCGGGCGCGCAGCATCAAAACAATCTCATCTCTCTACGACAACATGGTCGACATGAAAGAATTTTCAAGCGTCCAGCTCGGTGACGTCCGCCAGGAAAGCGGTCAGGGCGAGCAGGTCTACAGCTATAAACTCAGTGCCAACTATAAGCCTGAACCGGATCAACCGCAGCCGGGGCAGGCCGCACAGCCGGCCAAGACCACAGGGAATTCAGGGAATTAGGAGGGGACCATGGATAGATTCTTGAGACTTCCCCGCTGGGCCCAGTACCTGGTGGTCGTCCTCGTCGGCGCACTCATATTCGGGGCTGCCTGGTTCGCATTCCTTTCAGATCAGAATACGACGCTCCAGGCTCGGCGTGCCCAGAGCGACGAACTGGAAACGCAGATCCGGCAGGGGAAAGAGGCCATGAAGCGGGTGGATGAACTCAACCGTCAGATCGACATGATCCGGCGGGATTTGGACGTCCTGAAGTCCATTATTCCCATGGACCCCGAGACGGGAAAACTCCTGAGAGTGTTTCAAAGTTATGCCCGGGACCAGAACCTGGACATTGTGGCCATCAGCCCGAAGCCGATCACGAAGAAGGACCTGTACTCCGAGCAGGCCTACGGGATAGACGTGCAGGGTGGTTATCATGACTTGGCCCTGTTTTTCGACAAGATCGCGCACATGCGGCGCATCGTGAACATTTCCAATCTGGACATGCAGGCTTCCAATAAGAAGGGGGCCTCGGTATCGGCGAAGTTCAACGCCCTGGTTTACATGCAAAACCCCGAAGCCTTCAAGGCGCTGGAGAAGAAATGATGAGGCGACGACTAATCCTGTATTGTATCGCAGGAATCGCTGTCGGCTGGCTCGGGGGAGTGGCGGCTCAAAGACCTGTGAAGACCCTTCAGCACGTTCAGGAGCAGGTTTCACCGCAGCAGGCTTCCCCGGCCGCTTTGATCTCTCCCCAGCAAGCCACGGGGCAGGCGGCATCGGAGCGTCCAGATGACAGCCTGCTGATGGAAGGTGAGTCCCTTTACCGGCACGCAACGGAGAGGGATCCTTTCAGCCCGCTGGTCAGGGGCGCGTTCGGCGCCGGTTCTCAAGTGAAAGTCAAGCGGGGCACGACGGGACTGTCCCGTTTCACGGTTGAGGCCTGCTCCCTGGAAGCCATCGTCAAGACGCCTCACGGTACGGTAGCGTGGTTTCAGGGGCCCGATAGCAAGCCCTACAAAGTCAAAGCGGGCGAGCACTTCGCGGATGGCATCGTCCTCAATGTCTCGTTCAAGGAGGGAGAGGTGACCGTCCAGCAGGAACTGAATGACCCAACCGCCATCAAGCCGTTCCGCAACCTGGTTCTCAAGATTAGGAGCCAAGAAGGGGAGGGACAATGAGTAAGCGAATTGCCGTTTGGATGACGGTTCTCAGCTGTTTGGCCGCTTGGACCGTCTGGGCGGTGGACGCCTCGCCTGCCACGTTGAACGCATTGCACGATCTCACCACTTCATCGCAGAACGGTGCAGTGGTCGTCGAGGTGACCGGAAACTATCCGATAATGGACTATACTTACTACGACTATGATCCAGAGACGTTCGTCGTAGATATGGCCGACGTGGACGTGTCGAACCTGCCGAAGACGCTCGCCGTCAACAAGGACGGCGTTCGGAGTGTCAAGGTCGAGTCTATCAGCCACGCAAAGGGCAGGGCCCTGGCCAAACTGGAGATTCACAAGGCCTACCTCGCCAAATGCATCGTGTCCACCGACGGCAACAAGTTGCTGGTTAAGGTAGTGGGGGCTGGAAACGCGGCGCCTCCGACTTCTGCCGGCGCCTCGCGCAAGGCCTCTCGACCCGAAGCAAATGCGACCTCCCAAGCTTCCCGGGCTTCGGTGAAAACGGCCGAAACACCTAAACAGGCTTCACCCGTCGCCACCGGTGCACCCATTCGCCCGGCGGACAGGCTGTTGAGCGTGGCAGTCGCTCAGGACGGGTCCGCCGTGGACATTAAGGCCGATGGCGCGCCGAAGTACAAGTACTTCACCATGAAGAACCCCGAGCGCATCGTGGTTGACCTGCTGGGCGTAAAGAAGGGAAGCGTTCCCAACCGCGTCGAAGGTGCAGGTGCCATAGAAAAGGTGCGCATCGGCATTCATGAGAACAATCCGCCGGTCACTCGGGTCGTGCTCGACATGAAGAAGGCCGTGAGCCCGGTGACCGTCGACTCGCAAGGCGCAAGGGTAATAGTCCGGCTCGACGGCGGCGCAGAGCGCGCTTCCAAGACCCAGCCGAAGGCCATGACCCCTCCTCCTCAGACGGGAGCAGCCCCGGATCTGGCCAAAGGCGATGAAAGGCCTTCGGCACCCGGCCCGGACGCTTCCAGCAAGAAGGAGGATCAGTCGTCCCGGACCGTGGCCAATAACGCAGCGCCCGCAAAGGCGAAATCCGGAGACCTGGACAAGGTGAAGGTCGACCTCTCACCCATAAAGCCTGGTGCAACCAAGGAGTTCAAGGGCTACGAGGACCTGTTCGTGGCTCAGGACACGGCCTCAAAGAGCGCGGAAGGCAAGACGATGGTTGCCGGCGGCGTCCCGCTGTCGTTCAAGGAAAAGACCATCTCGGGCGAATCCGTCAAGTACACCGGGGAGCCCATATCCCTCAGCCTTAAGGACGCCGACATCAAGGATGTCCTGAGGATGTTCCACGACATCTCCGGTATGAACATCGTCGTTCATCCGGGCGTTCAGGGAAAGGTCACCGTGGATCTCACCAACGTTCCGTGGGACCAGGCCATGGACATCATCCTCAAGAATAACGGTTTGGATTACATATACGAGAACAACGTGATCTGGGTGGCTCCGGCCTCCGAGATTGCGCGTAAGTTCGCTCAACAGCAGCGAATGCAGAAGGAGAAGCTCCTTGCCGAAGAGCCTGTGACCTTTATCAAACGGTTGTCCTACGCAAAGGCGACCAGCATGGCCGCCATTGCAGGCAAGTTCCTCAGCGAGAGGGGCCACATAATCGTGGACCCGAGGACCAACAGCCTGATCATCCAGGAGGTGCCTTCCAAGAAGGCAAGTCTGCTCAAACTCATCGATTCGCTGGACACGGCGACTCCGCAGGTCCTGATTGAGGCGCGCATCGTGGAGACAAGCATCACCTGGTCACAGAGTTTCGGCATTACCTGGAGCGGGAACTGGTATTCCGGGATGGACACCAGCGGTAACGTCACGAGTACCCACGGCGGAGCGACGGGTTCGGGGCCGGCAGGCGTATACTCGCTGCATAACTTCGGCAATTCAACGGGATTTCCCAATTTCGGCCAGGGCGATTTTGCCGTGACGCTTCCACCGACCGCCTCAAACGGGTTCATCGACCTGGTCCTCGGCAACACCACCGGGTCGTTCTTCCTGGACGTTAAACTGGCCGCTCTGGAAAACACCGGGCGCGGCCGCGTCCTGTCGGCACCTCGCATCGTGACCCAGGACAACCAGAAGGCGTCCATAGAGTCCGGCCGTCAGATACCCATCAGGGTAGCCACGACCGACAAGATCTCGGTCATATTCGTCAACGCCACCCTCAAGCTGGATGTGACGCCGCAGATCAGTGCGGACGGCAACGTCAACATGACCGTGGACATTACGAACGATTCCGTCGACTTTGCGAACGCGGAGCCGGGCAATCCCCCGCCCATCATCAAGAAAGAGGCCAAGACCGTCCTGAAGGTCCACGACGGACAGACAGCGGTCATCGGTGGTGTCTTCGTTACCAATGAGGGCGTGTCGCAGAACGGGCTGCCCTTTCTCTCGAAGATCCCCGTCCTTGGGTGGCTGTTCAAGAACAGGTCCAAGACCAGATCGAATGATGAGTTGCTTATTTTCCTTACTCCGAAAATCATCAGGTAGGAGCGCATGAAAAAAAAAAGGTCCCTATTCATCGGAATCATTGGGGTAATCCTTCTTGGACTGATAGGGGGATGCGGAACAAATAAGAACCTCGAGCCGGTTTCCGAACTCGCCTTCAAGGGCGCTGAGCCTCCGTCCGTCAACGTGGGGGTCACACCGCCCAATACGCGGCTCGTCTATTTTTTGTTCAATATCAAGCTGAACGATCCCGGGTTGTCGCTCGTGGCCTCGGATGCCTGGACAGTGAGTGAGGTGCAGACTGACTACACGCTCATCAGCGACCCCGGGCACCACCTGGTGGCTCTTCCGGCCGGTGACGATCAAAATGTCAAGATCAAGGTCAAGCCCTACGTGACCAGCCGGATACCGGTGACTCTCGTATCGGAAGCGTATCTGCAGGAAAACGCGGCAAGCTTCGCCGGCACGACGGATTCCGCTAGGCTGGCGATGCAGGTGGTGATCAAGGCACATCGAAACAAGGACGGGTATGTGCAGACCCTGAAGACCACCTACTATTTCTCCATTGGGAATTATTGATGGAGTTCAGTCTCGCCGAACTGGAGACCCAGATCAGAGAAGATCCGAAAATGCGTCGGTTCTTCGATTTGGCACGCGAGTATCAGAAGATGGGCCGGTTCGACGAGGCCGTGGGGATCTGCGAAAAGGGATTGGACCAGAACCCGAACCATTGGCAGGCCAGGATTCTGCTTGCGCAGCTCTATCTTGCGGGGGATCGCCTGGAAGATGCTCACGGCATGGTGGAGCGGGTCCTGAAGGCGCTGCCGGAGAACGTGGCGGCGAATCACCTCGCCGCCGATATCTATTACTCCCAGGGTGAGAAGGACTTGGCTCTCCGGCACTACCAGATTGTTGAGCTCTTTGATCCTGGCAAGGCGCAAGTCAAAGAGAGGATCGGAAGGATCAAGGGGGAATCGGGGCATCATGAAGCATCAGATGCACTCGCCGGTGGCGAGGCTGGCCAATCCCCCGGGAGGCCGGACGAATCGGCACGCGAAGCGGAAGCGGGCCCTGTTGCAGAAGCCGAGGAAGACCCGGCCCACACGGTGATGCTACCCGTCCCTCCCGTGGAGTCCGTGGAGGATTCGGTCGACGATGCGCCGGCATCAGCGAATGAATCGTCTGACGTGTGGGAAATCCCGGACATGGACGAAGATCCCCTGGCTCTCGAATCGAGCGCACTGTCCCAACCGGACTTTCTGAGGGCCGGAAGCGCCGACGACCAGCCCCTCGACGAGGACGTGGAAACAGATCGCATGGCCACGCTGACCTCCGAAACGAGCGAAAGCGAGACGGACGTCGAGGAGCGGGTGTACCCTTCCCCCGAGATCGTAGAGGATACCGCCGATGTCTCGCTGAACACCATGACCCTTGCTGAGCTGTACGAAAAGCAGGGATACCCGGAGAAGGCTATCGAGATCTACCAGCGTATTCTGCTCAAGGAGCCCGAAAGCGCTGCGATCAGAGAGAGGATCTCGCGGCTCATGACGGGCATGGCAGGGGTGGAGCAGGAAGGTCCGGCCGTGCAGGAAGTGGACGTCAGAAAGGCCGTTCGTAGCAAGCGGATCGAACTGCTGGAGGGGTGGCTGCGCCGAATCAGGGAGGGGGCCAATGTTTGAACAGCAGTTCACGAGACTATTGGAAGCCTTGCCGGGCCTCCGGGCGGTGGCTGTGGTCGGAGACGACGGCATCGAGATCGAAAGCACGGTAAGAGCGGCTGAAGTGCCCCATGAGGTCCTGAGCGCCGAGATGAACGGAATTCTCAGGACAATGCAAAGGCTGCGCTCGGAACTGGCTCTTGGCCGGCTGAACGAATTCATAGTTCGCACCGAGTCTCAGAACGTCATCCTATTTGCTTTATCCGAAGGACTCTTCATTTTGCTCGTCACGACGCCCTCCGAGGCCACAGGCAAGACGCGCTTCGAAGTGCAGAGGATTGCCCACCAGTTCCAAGATGCTTTAAAATAACTCCCTAAAATTTTGGAGGCCGCCTCATGGGGTTTATCAGCAGCAACCAGATACGTAAAGGTGTGAAACTTCTTATCGATGGGGCCGCCTACGATGTCGTGGACGTGGACCACGTGAAGCCCGGCAAGGGTTCGGCCTTCGCGCGGGCCAAGGTGCGGAACCTGCGGACAGGCCAGGTCCTCGAGAAAACGGTCAAGGCGGGCGACAAGGTCGAGACGGCGGAGACCCAGGAAGCCAAAATGCAATTCCTCTACAGGGAGGAGGACATCTTCCATTTTATGGACCAGCAGACCTACGAACAGCTCGCGATACCGAAAGACGTTCTCGGCGACTCGGTGCAATACCTGACCGAGAACCTCGAGGTCAGCGTACTGCTTCACGGCACCGAGCCTCTAGGCGTGGACCTGCCGAACTTCGTGACCCTGACCATCCTCGAGACGGAGCCCGGTTTCAAGGGCGACACGGTGTCGGGGGGAAAACCGGCGACATGCAACACAGGGGCCGTCGTCAGCGTCCCATTCCATCTGAACGCCGGGGACCGGATTGTCGTGGACACGCGGACGGGAACTTACCGGGAGCGGGGAAGCTGAGAGTCGGGCATGGGTACGGACAGAAAAGGCGGGGGCCAGGCCCCCGCCTTTTCGTGTCTCGGCCATGCTGCGGCAAATCTAGAAGATCTTGCCGCGGACCGGAATGGTGACCGTCTTCTTGTTCGTCTTTACCGTAACCTCGCCGCTGAAATCGCCCAGTTCGACGGGTGGTTTGAGATGAAGCTTGATGCTGTACCGCTGGTCGGGCGTAATCGTCTGCACGGTGGCCTCGAGGTTCTTGAGGCTTGACGTGACCTTCTCGATCTTGAGTCCGGGACCCTGCTCGTAGGCAAGCGTGATGGTCTTGTTCAGGGAAATATCGTCCGGGTGCTCGTTGATGTAATCCTTGTTGAGTCCCGTAAAGACGATGTCCTGAGGGTATATGGTGAGGGGGTCCCGGATGGTTCCGAACACGTTGAGGTTGAGGGTGTGAACCTTGGGGTGCGTCGTCATCAGGGTGAAACGGCCGTTTATGGGGCCGACGGGATGGTCCGCGGGCAGGATGACCTTGAAAATGGCCGACTGGTGGTCCTTGGCCTGGCTGAGGTCGTACTTCAGGTTATTATCCTGCGCCTGAACGGACGTGATCTCAAAGGGCTTCCCATCCGACGACTTGATGTCGAAGGTCTTCTCCATGGACTGTCCCTTGAAGACGAGGCCGAAGTTCTGGTTTTCCTGAGGGGAAACGTTTAGGATGGACTTGACCACGGCCTTGATGGACAGCTGGAAATTGGCCATCTTCGCGTCATTGGTCGCCACCATAATGGTTTTGTGAATCGGACCCGAGAATGCGGCCGTGTGAACGCTGGCCGTTATCTTGCCCGTCTTGCCGGGAGCGATGGTCCTGTCGAACTTCGTGACGGTGCATCCGCAGGTGGGTTGGACGCGGGTCACTTCAAGAGTCCCCTTGCCCTCGTTTTTTACGACGAAATCGTGCGTGATGGTATCGCCGCGAGTAACGGTCCCGGCATCAAAAGTGGTATCTTCCACGACCGCGTCGGGCTTCGAAGCGGGGGGAACCTCCTTGACGGCGGCGGCGGCCGCCGTCTTTTCCTGTTTTACTGCCGGCTTCTGCGGGTTGGCCGCCAGGACGACCAGACTCAGGGCGCACGCCAGAAGAAAGACGGCACCGGCGCCGATGACGGATGAGCGTTTCTTCATGAGGTAACCTCCATAAATTTGTCCCACTGTGACGAGCATAATGAGGTAGGGGTCGATTGAGTCAGCAAGCACCGCTCCTGAGGATAGCACAGGATGCACGAGCATGGGTCCGAGGCCGGCAAGCGGCGCACTCCGTTCATGGATACTGGGTCCCCCAGCCGAGCTTTTCGCGCAGCAGGGCGAAGTAGTTTCGCTCTCGCGACGTGACCAGGCGCACCACGTCGGAGGATTTTTCGATCCGGACGCGGTCACCCATTTCCACGGGATGGCCGGACTGACCGTCCGCCGTGAGGAAGACCTCGCCCGATTCCTTGGTCAGGGTAATGGTGATAGGCGCTCGGCCGTCGACGATCAACGGCCGTATTGTCAGGGTGTGCGGACACAGAGGGGTGATGATCACACCGTCCATGCCCGGTGTGAGGATGGGGCCGCCGGCAGACAGATTGTAGGCCGTGGAACCGGTAGGCGTGGATACAATCAAGCCGTCGGCGCGCATCTTGGTCAGGAGAACGCCTCCGACTTCAACGCGGATCTCGATCATCCGCGCGAGTGCCGCCTTGTTGAAAACCACGTCGTTGAGGCACTTGAATCTGGCGACGACGGAATCGTGCCTTACGAGAGTGGCTTCCAGCATCATCCGGCTTTCGATCGACGCCGAACCGTCAAGGTATTTCTCGAGAACCGGGAAAATCTCACCGGTGCTGATTTCCGTGAGAAATCCGAGATGACCCAAATTAACGCCGAGAATGGGAACCGGTGAAGAACCGCAATGCCTGGCGACGGACAGCAGCGTTCCATCTCCCCCAAGCACCACCACGAGGTCCGCGGCCGATGGCAGGCTCATCCTGTCGAGCACTTTCCCGCTGATTTCGGTCAGGCGGGCCGCCTCGGGATCTAGAATGAACGAAACTTCCCGTTCCGTAAGCCACGCGATCAATTCGTCCAGCAGCGGCAAGCTGCCCTCAGGCTGTGGCTTTGCGACAATGCCTACGCTGGTGTGCCGTTTTGCGCTCATGGTCTGTCCGTTTGTTCGGGCCTCAGGTCTATGAAGTACTCGACATTGCCCTTCGGACCCTTCACGGGACTCTCTATCGTAGCCTTATGAGTATACCCCAGTTCGACGGCGTATTGACACACCGATCTTACGGCGAGGTCTCTCACCTTCTGGTCTCTGACTACGCCTCCCTTGCCGACTTTATTCCGTCCTGCTTCGAACTGCGGCTTGACGAGAGCGAGGACGCGGGCCTCGGGAGCGCTTGCCTTGATCGCGGGCAGGAGAAGTTTGAGCGAAATGAAGGAAGCGTCCGCCACCACTAATTGGATCGCATCCGGATAGAAATCCGGGGGGAGGTACCGGGCATTGACGCCCTCCAGGACCACCACGCGGGAATCGAACCTCAGGCTGAAGTCCAGCTGGCCATGTCCGACGTCGAGGGCGTAAACTTTCGCCGCGCCCCTCTGGAGAAGGCAGTCTGTGAAACCGCCCGTCGAGGCCCCCACGTCGGCACAGATCCAACCTGTGACCGACAACCCCAACTGATCCAGCGCACCTTCCAGCTTGAGTCCCCCCCGGCTGACATAGGGGCAACTCTTGCCGCGCAGGGTCAATACCACGTCCGCGGGCAGGAGGTGACCGGCCTTGTCGATCCGGACCTCGGCCGCGTAAATTTGCCCGGCCATGATGAGCGCCTGGGCCTTCTGTCTCGTCGAGGCCAGACCTTGCGCCACGACCAGTTTGTCGGCGCGCTCCTTCATCGTCCGCGATTCACCACGAAATGGGCCAGTTCCCTCAGTTCCTGGCTGGGTGGGCCCAGGTCGGAGACCGCGCGCAAGGCTTCGGAGAGAAGCCGCTGCGCCGCCATCCTGGACTCTTCCAGCCCCCACAAGGCCGGAAAGGTAGCTTTACCCTGGGCCGAATCCTTGCCGGCCGTCTTGCCGAGGTCCTCCGAAGAGGCCGTTTCGTCGAGAATGTCGTCCATGATCTGGAATGCCAGCCCGATGGCTTGGCCATACCTGCGCAGAGCCTTCCGGCGCTCGGCCCTCGCGCCCGCCCAGATGGCGCCGGCCTGCACACAAGCTTCGAGGAAGCGTCCCGTCTTCAGGTTGTGGATCTTGAGGAGGTCCTTTTCGGAAACCATTCCCGCCGTGCCCGTAAGCTGCAGGTCCAGGACCTGGCCGCCCACCATGCCCCTGGATCCGAGTGCGGTGAGCACTTCACGGGATGCCTTGTTTCTTCGCGCCGTCCATCGCGCACCTCTAGGCTCTGTGCAGAGGAGAAACGAGCCTAACGTCTGCAGGGCGTCTCCGGCTAACACTGCTATGGCCTCTCCGAAAATGACGTGGTTGGTCGGCTTCCCCCGCCGCAGCGTATCGTCATCCATCGAGGGCAGGTCGTCATGAATGAGGCTGTAGGTATGGAACAATTCCAGGGCTGAGGCCGCCGGGAGGATCGACTCTGGATTGTCGCCGCCGCACGCGGTGTAGGCTGAGAGCGCAAGAATCGGTCTCAGCCGCTTTCCTCCGGCCATGACGCTGTAACGCATGGCTTCATGGAGGACACGCGGGGGTTGTTCGACCGGAGGGAGGACTTCGTCCAGCGTGGATTCCACTCGGGGGCCCCAGCGCCTTATCGCGGAGGGCGTCATGAATCTCTGCCTCCGCGCTCTTCGGTCCTGTCTTTCCTATCGCTCTCCGGAAGCGGCTGCTCCTCTATCCGCTCACCCTCGAGGAGGTAGGTCACTTTCATCGATGCCGACTGAAGGGCGGACTGAAGCTCGCGGCTCAGTTTGATGCCTTTCTCGAACAGCTGAAGGCTCTCCTCAAGGGGCAGGCTGCCGTCCTCCAGCCTGGCCACGATGTCCTCGAGTTCCGTGAGTTGTTTCTCGAAGCTTACTTTTTTTGGGGATTTGGGCATCTCTACTCCACGGGAACGATGAATGCCTTCGGGAAGCCCTTGTGCCGGAGATCGGCAAGGGTTTTTTCCGCCGCGGCCCGATCTGCAAAGCCCGTGACGACGACCTTGTGGATTTCGGCCTTGGTAAGGATCGAGGCGTGGAAACCGCTTGCATCGAGCCTTTGCTTGATCTGCAGGGCGTTCACCGCCGAAGAGAATGCGCCCACTTGAATACCGTAACCAGGTCGCTTGCTCACGGCGTGATCGGAGGGCGCGGAAGCCGGCGGCTGCGGGGGCGGGACGGGCGGTGTTGTGGGTTCCGGCCCCGTATGTACCTCGCGGACGGTCCCGGAGGGCGGAATGGAGGCCGGGGACTCTTTGGTGCGTCCAGGCCCTGTCGGCTCGGGTGTGAAGGTCTTCTTGTCGAGCGTTGTTTCCTGGATCGAGGTGGACGCGGTTCCTCCGGCATCCTGTGACGAGCGCGGAGAAAAGAGCCATGAGGCCACTGCGACCAGGAACGTGAGGATGGCGGCACCGGCCGCGACCCACAGGATCTGCCTCAGGGAGATGGGGGAACGGGATCCATCCGTCATTGCTGTCCTCCTGGTGGTGAGCCCGTCCGGGTCCGGACGTAGGCAGCCACGTCTTCTCGGGTACCTGGAGGGAGACTCGACCCGGCTATCGAGGTGAAGGCATCGAGCACGTCGTCAAGAAACGTCATCAACTCGCGGGTCCTGGTATCCTCAGGCAATTTCCGGAGCTCCCAGAGCGCGAGGTCCACGTCGAGCTTACCGTACTGTCCGAGGCCGCCCTGCCGGCTGGCCATGCGCGGGTGGCGCTCGGCAAGTTCGGCCATCATGGCGCCGAAAAGGGCATCCGCACCGGGGAGCACGGCGAGCTTGCCGTGTATGTAGGCATAGAGATCGTTGTAGCACTCCAGTGTCTCTTCCAGCGCGGCGATCCTCGTGCCCGCCTCCTTCATCCCGGAATTGTCGAGGTGGACCACCAGCCCGAGAATGAGGAATGACCAGAGCAAGCGATAGGTCTGAAACGGCGACATATAACTGGCTTCCACGAGGGCGGAAACGGGCATTCCCGATCTGCAGAGATCCATGAGGTGAGCCTGGTCCGTGTCCATGTCCAGGTCGGCGACGAACGCCGGGAGCCCGGCGGAAAGGGTCAGTCGCGTGTCGGGATCTCCAACCGCAGCGTAAATGCGGCCCCAGCATGTCATGGCCTGCATAAGTTCGAAAAGAAGGTGCGGGATGCCCGTAGAGAGGGTCATCATGTCCATCGCGGAGAAGGGTGCCAGCCGGAGGTTGTACCGGCCCATTTTCATGCCGAGCATGGAGAGAACGAGGTCCCGGAGACGACTCTCGGCGCCTTCCTGCAGCCTGTCCGGTTCGAGCGTCCTAAATGCCGTCGGCACGACTCTTCCCTGGGCCTCAGCCTGAAGCTCTTCCCTGATTTCCAGGTAGTGCGCAAGAGAGATTAGGTCGTGTCTCAGGAGACACTCGGCAAGCCCCTCGTCCGGGTCGGTGGACGAGGCGTGAGCGATCTTCCCCTCCTGGACGAACAGACGCTTGGTATGGAGATCATCGCTGATTTCGAGAATTCCTGTCTCGCCGTCGTTGTGAAGGGACATGAGGATGGTCGGAAGACAAATGTCCGAGAGCTGTCCTTCGAGTACGAAGTCTTCGCTCATGGTTCAGCTCCGCACGGTCAGGGAAAACGTTTGAGTGGCTGTGCCACCTGAATGTCGTTTTTCGTCTGACTCTTGATTCGGTACATGGCCTCATCGGCTTTCTTGATGAGTTCCTCCTTGGTCATTGCATGGGTCGGGTAGGAGGCCACCCCGAAGGACCCGGTAATCTCTATGCCGCCGGTCTCTTCCAGGAGGAAAGGTGTGGCAGCCAGACGCGTCCGCATCCGTTCTGCCACCTCGAGCGCACCCCGCCAGTGGGTTTCGGGAAGGATGATGCAAAATTCATCGCCTCCGTACCGGACGACTTTATCAATGGAGCGCACGGCATTCATGATCCGCGCCGAGGCTTCCTGGAGGGTCCGGCTGCCCATGGCGTGACCGAAGCGGTTGTTCACCTCCCTGAGCCCGTCGAGATCCAGAAAGATCAGAGATACCGGGTTGTTGTACCGGCGGGCACGCTCCAGCTCTTCCGCCAGGTAGTCCTCAAAGAAGCGTCGGTTGTAAGAGAGAGTCAGGTCGTCCTTGGTGATCAGCTCGTTCATCCGTCGCACGGTCAGTGCGTTTTTCAAGACGAAACTAAAGTCCGGAAGGGCCGATTCGAGGATGCGGAAGCTCTCGCTGTTGACGTAAGTGTCGTCTATGTGATCGTCGCGAACGGCTAGAAGAATAAGTCCCGTGTAATCGTAAACGAGCTGCATGGGCAGGACGGCAAGGAGTGGAATCTGGTGTCCGTCCACAGAAGGGATCGGCTGGCTGGATTGAGTCGCATCGAAGAACTTCAGCTTGGGGATCATGTCCCTGATCAGGGATTCAATATCCGAACGTGTGAGGCCGAAACGGTCTGTGGTGTGCTTCTCGGGTGTGAAACCCGCCCGGAAGACGCGCTCCACGTACTGGCCCTTTTCGCTCAGGATCATGAGGGTGCCGTAATCCAAGTGAAAGGCGTGGAGCAAGGACTTGAGGATCTCCTCGGAGACGGTATGCAGATCGAAGGAGCGGAAGGTGCGCGCCAAATCCCTGTAAAGGGAGAGTTCCAGTCCCGCCGGTAGCCGCTTCACTTTCTTCATGGACGAGCCCCGAAGAACCTCGCCTCAGCCCGGATGGACGGCTGCGCGTCCCGTCGGAATCGATCCGTTCCTGACCTCACCAGCATCGTGGCCCCTGATTGCGGCTAAGCTTTTTCTGCTTTTTCCGCTCTCTCCGCTTTTTGCGCCATGCCTTCGACGAGCTGACCGAAGAGCGCCCGAAATTCCATGGGGACGGGGAAGATAATCGTGCTGGCGTTCTCCGCGCTGATCTGGGTCAGGGTCTGCAGGTATCGCAACTGCATCGTGATGGGATTCTTCGCCATGATCTCGGCGGCGTCCGCCAGGGTCTGTGCGGCCTGGTATTCGCCCGTCGCGTTGATGACTTTCGCGCGTTTTTCCCGCTCCGCCTGGGCCTGGAGCGCCATGGCTCTCTGCATGTCCTGGGGAAGGTCCACGCCCTTGATTTCAACGAGGGAAATCTTGATGCCCCAGGGGTCGGTGTGAAGATCGAGCACGGACTGGAGTTGCTCGTTCAGCTTCTCCCGCTTGGAGAGAAGGTCGTCCAGTTCCACCTGGCCAAGAATGGAGCGAAGGGTCGTCTGCGAAAGCTGAGACGTCGCGTAGATGTAGTTCTCGACCTGGAGCACGGCGTTCGAAGGATTGAATACCCTGAAGTAGACCACGGCATTGACCTTCACGGATACGTTGTCTCGCGTGATGACGTCCTGGGGAGGCACGTCGAGGACGATGGTGCGTAGCGCGACCCGGACGAGGCTGTCGAATGGCTTGAAGACGAAGATCAGCCCCGGTCCCTTGGGCTGGGGGAGGACCCGGCCAAGCCTGAAGATGACTCCCCGCTCGTATTCCTTGAGGATGTTGATGCAGGAAAAGAGCCAAAAGACCACGATGACGATAACGACCAAAAAGGACATGCTAATGTTCGCCATGATTTCCTCCCTCTGATTGAGGGACAACACGCAGGGTCATCCCGTCCTGTCCGACCACCTTCACCCGGTCACCGGGCGCGAGCGGCGTGTCGCTGACCGCATTCCAGTATTCACCAAATACGAAAACCTTGCCCGCGAGCGGGGGGTTGACGGCCTGCCGAACCGTCCCTTCCTGGCCGACGATCCCCTCACTTCCCGTGACAACGGGATTTCTCATGGCCTTTGCGACCAGGGTCAGAAGAAACACGACAATGGCCGAAAAGGCCGCCACGACGGGCAGGATGATCGTCAGGGGCAACCTCAGCTCCGGTATGGGGCCCTGGCTGTAGAGCATCATGCTTCCTACCAGCAGGGCAATGACCCCTCCAATACTCAACATTCCGTAGGATACCACCTTCAGCTCGAGGATGAAGAATGCTATCCCCAGGAAAATGAGGAGAAGGCCCACGACGTTGACGGGAAGGAGGGGAATCGACATGAGGTAGAGCAGGATGAAAATCCCTCCCAGTACGCCGGGGAATATAAGGCCGGGGCTCTTGAACTCCACAAACAGGCCCAGCGCGCCCAGCAGGAGGAGGATGTAGGCAAGGCTCGGGTTGGCCAGGGCGGACAGGAAGCGTTCCCTGACCGACATGTCGATCTCGATGATCTGCGGCGATGGACCCAGGTCGACCTTCTGCTCGTTCCCGTCGAAGCGGCGGATCGGGTGCGTGTTGATGTAGTCGAAGATCGCCTGGCGGTTCTTTGCGATCAGCTCTATTAGGTTGCTCTTGAGGGCTTCCTGCTCGGTGAAGGAGACGCTCTCGCGGACCATCTTCTCGGCAAGCTCCACGTTTCGGTGGCGGTTGGCGGCCAGCGATCTCATGTGCGCGGCCAGATCGTTGACGATTTTCTCCATTTCAACACCGCTATTTGGTGGGTTCTGCCTCGGCTTAAGCCCCTTGTCCCCTCCCTCCGGAGGACTGACGGGCTGGGGCGAGGGGACGGGCAGCGGGATGCCCGAAACGGGATGCGCCGCCCCGATGTTGGTGCCCGGAGCCATGGCGATGAGGTCGCAGGTCAGGGCGATGAAGGCGCCGCCGGAGGCCGCGCGCGCTCCGGAGGGCGTGACGTAGGTCACGACGGGCGCTTTGGAGGCGAGAATGGCCTTCTGGATCTTCTCGACAGAAACGATGAACCCGCCCGGAGTGTCCATGTCTATGAGGATGAGGTCGGCGTTCTTCTCGTTCGCCTTCTTGATGGCGTGGACGATGTACTCTTGGGTGATGGGCTGGATGGGCTGGTCGAGGTGGATCACGTAGACGGTTCCCGCCTTCGCCGCGGTCGTCGCAAACAGACCGACAAGAAACAAACACAATGAAAACAAGGCTCTTTTCATAACAGGTTATAACTCCCTGTGAAAAGTATGCTGTCCGGGCGTCGAGCCTGTCAAGGCGTGACCTTCAGATACGGGAGCGATCGCTTCTGCGCTGAAGATCCCACAACTTCGCGTATTTGAGAAAAACGCCGTACACGCCCAGGTACGCGGATATGGCTCCCGGGATACCATCCATGAAGCCGAGCCGGAAAACGTACTGCTTGAGGAATCGCCCGGCCGGTCTCAAGACCACATGAAGAAAACCGGACCGCTTGCCGTCCTTGAGATCCTGCTCGGCCCCCCAGGTCGTGTAGACGTCCAGCTTGCGGAGGTAGTGTCCCCAGTTCCTGAAGGTGTTGTGCAGAAGAGCGGATCGCATGAAACCCACGGTCGTCCACCCTTCTATCTCCGCGTGAACCCTGCGGTCCTGGTATCGGCATTCCCGCTTGAAGAGCCGTATGACCTTGTCGGTCTGCATGCCCCCATGTTTCATCAGGCGTCCGAAATAGAGGTTTCGCCTGGGAATCCAGTAGGCGTCGCAGGTAGAGTCGCCTCGGAGTGCCTCGCCGATCTCCCTTTCGACATCCGGTGTGGCCCGTTCATCGGCGTCGAGCAGAAAGACGTAGGGATGGGATGCCTGCGGAATCGCCCAGTTTTTCTGGGCGGCGGAGTAGCCGTATTCGTGGACGAGGACCGTTACCTTCGGGTCGACGGACGCGGCCGCCCCGGCCGTATCATCGACGCTCGCCGCGTCCACGACCACAAGGACCTCGTCGGCCCAGAGGACGGACTTTATGGTGTCGGCAATCTGGTGCGCCTCGTTCCCGGCGGGAATGATGGCGGTGACGGCCTTTCTATCGAGATCGGCGGGATGTCGAACCAAAGACCCTCCTCCGGCAGGGCGTGCTCACAGACGGCGCTCTCCCAACGGGGCGCCGTCTCCCCGTACCTGCCTTGTGCTTCACGGGTCATTATCCCGCAAAACGATCATGGATGAAAGCTCGGAGGGATAAGCGACCCGGCTACCGGGGCCGGATCGAAGGAGCGTCAGGGTTCGGCATCCGGGATCGATGCCCCCCGCCCGATCATCGCATTTCCCCAGGGGGAAAGGATGGCGCGCTCGATGCATCGTCCGGCTTCGAGTCGGGTATCCGGCATGAAAACGGCCGAGCCGACCCTCGTTTTCCCCTCGATCACCGTACCCTCCCCGAGGACCGTGGGCCCGGTAAAGACCGTGGACGGGTGCACTCTCGCCGTTTCGTGTATCAGGACCGGGCATCCGGACAGGTTTTCAAGGCGGCTTCCGGCCGGTACGGCCATTCCGCCCTCGGCCATTCGAGCGAGGCCGCGCATGGATGCGCCCAGATATCCGGCGGGACAGCCCAGGTCCTCCCACAGGCCCTTTTCAACCAAGCCGCGCACGGCCCCGGATGGCAGGAGCGGCCCGATGAGGTCCCGGACGAGTTCCCTGCGGCCGGGTGTTTCTAAGTGCTCGATGAGTTCCCTGCGAGCGGCGTACACCCCCGTGAACATGTAGGCTCCCCCGTCGAAACCCCGGATGGTCCCGCCCGGCGCCAGGGACACGCCCGTGTAGCCCGGGGTCCATGCCGCGACGGCAAGCGTGGCCCGTGCGCGAGGGTGGGCCGCGAGATCGTCGGCCAGGTCGTCGCAGGAGAAGTCGTGCAGTACGTCGCCGTTCACCACGAAGAAGGCTTCACCGCGGAGGTGGGCCTTCATAGGCCCCAGGAAACCCGCCGTCCCCAACAGCTCCGGCTCGTAGGAAAAGAAGAAGTCCACGGGGGAAGGGTAGGCTGCGGCGGTCTCCCGGACCTCGTCCGGCAGATGGTGGAGGTTGACGAGGACTCGCTCGATGCCTGTCTCGACCAGGCGGTCGAGCGCCCAGTGCATGACGGGCCTGTTGAGAAAAGGCAGCGCCGGTTTGGGGGTGCCCAGGGTCATGGGTCGCATGCGCGTGCCGAAGCCGGCCGACAACAGCACGGCTTCACGGATCGTCATGGTCCCTCGGAAAGACGATATCACCGAAGGGAATGCCCAGCTTGCGGCAGTGCTCTCCGTAAAGATCGGCGTAGGACCGCCTCACGAACGTCTCCGGGTCCAGCTCGAGAGCGTTCGCCAGTTCTTCGATGCCATCCGGCGTGCCCTCCAGCTCCAGATAATGGCCGAACGGCATTTCGTCCAGGCATAGAATCGCATCGGGCGCCTGGTACTCCTCGCGGTATTTCTCGTAGCGGAAGAAGGGCCTTAGTCCGATGTTCTCGAGAATGGAGCGGACGTTGGGGCCGCTGTCGCACACCGTCTCCTCCTCGGGCCTGACTTTGTAGCGATCGTGGGCCACCAGCCTGCCCTTGAATGTCAGGAGAGCGTCGTCCGGCGTTTCGCGGACCCTCAGCAGGCAGCCGCTCAGGGAGAGCGGGCGGTTTGGAAAGTCGAAGAGCGTATTCGCTTCGAAGTGACGGGCCTTGATCTTTTCGTACCCGAGCCGGTCCGCCTTTTCGGCGTAGTGCCTGACGTCATCCACCGGGACCTTTACTTCGATTTCCATGAAACCGCTCCTTTCCAGGACTCGTTCATTCGCTCCAGAAAGGCCGAAAAAAGCGACTCCCATCGCTTTGGGACGAGGGCGCGGATGACCAGGGACGTCCCGTAGTCTTCGTCCTCGACCTCGATGTCCATGCCCGCGGCCTGGTGCCGCAGCTGCCCCTGTGCCCCGTAAGGCAGCGTGATTACCCATTCCGAGCGCATGACGAAACGGTCCAGCTCGGCGCAGTCGACCGCCCCTGCAGCGGCGGTCCGATAAGCTCTCATGAGACCGCCCGTTCCCAATTTGACGCCCCCGAAGTAACGCACGACGACGAGGCAGGCGTCCGAGACTTCCCTCGTCTCAAGTGTCGAAAGAATGGGCGTCCCCGCCGTGTGGGAGGGTTCACCATCGTCGCTGCACCTGCTTTCCAGCCCGTCGTCCCACCCCGTTCGGTAGGCCCAGCAGTGGTGGGTTGCGTCGTGGTATTCCCCGCGAATTTCCTCAAGAAACGACAACGCGTCCTCCGGGCTTGAACTGGGAGCCAGGAAGCCTGTGAAGACCGAGCCCCTGTCCTTGTGCTCGAACCGGGTCGTGCCCGCCGGACGCAGATAGGTCCAGCGATCAGCCATGAGCGGCGCTGAGGGCCTCTTCGACGGAGTCGCTTATGCTGAAGAACGCCGGCAATCCCAACAGGTCGAATACCTTGAATATCTTCGGCGACATGCCGCAAAGGACCATATCTCCGCCCTTGTCCCTGATGGGTTGGATGTTGGATAGAATGACCTCGATGCCGGAAGAGCCTATGTAGATCAGCTCGCTGAAGTCGAGGACGAGCTTGAAGTGGCCCTTCTGGATGTGTTCGCGAACGGCATCTCCGAAGAGTTCCTGGCTGTGGGCGTCCAGGAAACCCTTGAGGTGAATGACCCACCTATCGCCCTTGGGCTCGGAGGTGATTTCCAGATTAGTCATAGGCCCTCCCTCCAATACCTGAAGAAATTGTACCACTGATCGGGGTATCGCTCCAGAATTCCGCCGAAGAAATCGGCGGTGCTCTGCATGGCGGCTCGAATGGCGGCATCATCCGAGCCGGCCGAAACGGGGTCGCCGACATGGGCAGTATAGACACCGGGCGAGTCGGCCATAATCGCGACGGGGACCAGCGGGACACCCGTCAGGGATGAGAAAAGGGCCGGGCTCTTGAGGAACCTGGCCCGCCGTCCGCGAAAGATGACCTCCACGCCGTCCTTTCCCACCGAACGGTCCGCGAGGACGATCACGCTGCCGCCCTCCTCCAGGACATTCCTGAGCCTGAAGAGTATCCCCATGCCCTCACCGCCCGAGCCCACACTCGATTGTCCATTCGCTTCGCGCCTGCCGCGCCTGTAGGCTTCGAGGGCCGGGTCCCTCTCCGGAAAACCGACCATCACCTGGGGTCCCTCGGACGGGCCGAGGGCCGCCCCGCCCACCTCCCAGTTGCCCATGTGGGCCGTAACGATGATGCGACCGCCCCGGATGGACGCGAATCTCGACGCCGCGCCCTCCGCAGGGCGGATGACCGGCGGATCGAAGGACGCCCTGAGATAGTCCACGACGCCCCGGGCGTAGTTCCTGAAAGTGCCGGATGCCAGGGCCTGGACCTTTGCGGCAGGGAGAGCCGGAAAAGCGCGGGCGACGTTATCGGCCACGTCGGCAAGAGTCGCAGGGCTACGACCCTGGTACCAGTCCATGAGACTGTCGGCCACGGTGTAGAGCACCTTCCGCGGAAGAAGCCTGCAGCCCCGGTCGGCCAGGCTGAACACCCACGCCCTGTTGAAGGCGTTGACGTTCCAGTCCGAGTACACCTTATCCGCGGACATACCTGAGGGCCGCCATGCAGATCGTAAATGTATCAGCCACTGGACGGTAGTGGCTGCCCTGGCCGTCGTAGACGGCGCTCACGGGGAGGGCTTGCCACCGAGCGTCCAACCCCAGGGCCTTCATGAGCATCTCCGTTTCTATTTCGAATCCATGGGATTCGAGCCGCATCCTGCAGAGAAGCTCGGAACGGAAGGCCCTGAACCCGCACTGGGTATCCGGAACGGGCTGGCCGGTCATCCATTTGAGAATCAGGCTTCCGTAGCAGTTAGCCTTGAGCCGGTGAGGCGGAAAAGCTTCGGCATCCATCATGCGGGTCCCCAGTAGGAGATCGAAGGGGCCGTCCATGGCGGAAAGGAACCGGCAGGCTTCTTCCGGTCTGTGCTGACCGTCTCCGTCCATGAAAAGGACCCAGTCGGGTTTGCGTTCCTCGAACAGGTGTTCCAGTCCGTAGCGGATGGCTGCGCCCTTTCCGGACCGGACAGGCCTCCGAAGGACCCGCGCGCCCAGGGCGGCGGCGACCTTCGGCGTATCGTCCGATGAGCCGTCGCTTACCACCCAGACATCCAGGTTTAATCGATTGAGTCCTTCCACAACCGGCCCGATATGCCTGCCGCAGTTGTAAGCCGGGATAAGAACCGATGCCTGGGGCCCGGCGCCGAACGCGGACTCGGCCCCGCTTTCTTCGCGCGCTAGAGGCGCCGTCGCTGCTCGTGGGTGTTCTCGATCCATGGTGTCAGGATCCAACTGATTTCAACGCCTGGGCCTGTACCGCCGTTATGGCGACGACATCGGCGATATCCTGGGCCGAACAGCCGCGGCTCAGGTCGTTGGCGGCCGTGCTCAGTCCCTGAAGAATGGGGCCGAGGGCCACGGCCGAAGCCAGGCGCTCGGTCAGCTTGTAGGCTATGTTCCCGGCGTCCAGGTTGGGAAAGATCAGGACGTTGGCCTGCCCGGCGACAGGACTGCCGGGGGCCTTCGAGGCGCCGACCCTGGGGACGAGGGCCGCGTCTCCTTGCAGTTCCCCATCAGCGGCTATGTGCGGGGCCCTCACCCGGAAGGTTTCGAGGGCGCGCACAACCTTCTCCACGCTGGCGTCCCTGGCCGAGCCCTTGGTGGAGAACGACAGGAAGGCCACCTTCGGCTCGCTCTGCACGAGCGTGCGGAACGACTCCGCCGCGCAGAGGGCTATCTCGGCGAGCTGTGCGCTGTCGGGACAGGGCACGATGCCGCAGTCCGAATAGACGAAAACGCCGTTCTCTCCGTACTCCGTTTTTGGCGTGACCATGAGAAAAAAGGAGGAAACCGTCCGGATTCCGGCCGCGGGGCCGAAACAGCGAAGGTAGGCCCTGACGGAGTCGGCTGTGGTGTGCGTGGCGCCCGAGACGACGCCGTCGGCCCGCCCCATGGCCACCAGGAGGCATCCGGCGTACAGCCGCTGGGCGGTGATCGCCCTGGCTTCGTGTTCCGTCACGCCGCGGCTACGCGTCCGCTCCAGGTAGATCCGGGTCGCCTGTGGGGCGAACTGCGCGTCCTCTGGATCCAGGATCTCGATCCCGGCCAGCGAGACCCCGAGCGCGTGCGCCTTTGTCCCGACGGCGTCGGGTTCGCCTACCAGGACCACTTCGGCCGAGCCGGCCGCCTGAATCAGGGGAATGGCCTGAAGCGTCCGCTCGTCGCCGGACTCCGGAAGGACGATCCGCTGTCTTCGACGGGCGGCCCGCGCCCGGATTTCATCAAGCAGGCTCATGGTGTTCGACCCTCCCGGCAAGAGATTAACAGGAAACTGCAGGCGTTGAAAAGTCGGCCGCGCCCGTCCGCCGGGCCGGGGGCGCCCGGTTGAGGAGTCGCAGCCCGCCGTTCATATTGATGCCCTGTCGACGCGAGGCTATGATGATCTCATGTCACGAAGAGATCGGCTGCCTCGAAACGTCTGGGTAACAGGGGCGGTGAGCCTGTTCAACGACATTTCATCGGAGATGGTCTATCCGCTACTGCCAGTGTTCATCACCGGCGTTCTCGGCGCTTCACGTGTATCCCTGGGGCTCATCGAGGGCGTGGCCGAGGCGACGGCGAGCATCCTCAAAGTCTTTTCGGGGGTGCTTTCTGACCGCTTCCGCACGCGCAGGATTCCCATGTTCGTGGGCTATGGCCTCTCACTGCTCGCGCGGCCGCTCATTGCGGCCGCCGGCACGTGGGAGACCGTCTTCTCCGCACGCTTCGTCGATCGGGTAGGGAAGGGGGTTCGCACCGCCCCCCGGGACGCTGTGATTGCCGACGGGACCCGGGCGGAGATGCGGGGCAGGGCATTCGGCGTTCACAGGGCTCTCGACACGGCCGGTGCGGCCCTCGGCCCCGCCCTGGCGGCGACGATGCTGGGGGGGTTTGGGTTCGGCATAAGGACCGTGTTCTGGTTCAGCATCATCCCCGGTGTCGTGGCCTGCCTCCTCATTTCCCTGATCCGCGACCGTATTCCCGAACGTCCGGCGGATGCTCCGGCGCCCTCCCTGCGGTCCGCATTCAAGATCGGAGGACCTTTCAAGGGCTTCCTGTGGGTTACGGCGCTGTTCACCGTGGCCAACTCCTCCGATGCGTTCCTTATTCTGAAGGCGAGGTCCGTCGGCTTTTCGGTCGCCCAGGTCGCCGTCGTCTACACTGTTTTCAACCTCTTCTACGCCGCCGTTGCCGGGCCTATCGGGGCATTCGCCGACGCGTGGGGCAGGCGGAGGATCACCCTTCTATCCTTCTTTTATTACGGCGCGTTGTACCTCGGGTTCGCTTTCGTATCCAGCCGGTGGGGAGTCCTCGTGTTATTCGTTCTCTACGGGCCATTCCAGGCGGTAGAGGAGGGGGTCAAGAAGGCGTACGTGAGCAACCTGGTCACGCCCGGGCTCATGGGTTCGGGGCTGGGGTTGTATAATGCGGTCAGGGGCGTTGCGCTGCTGCCGGCCTCACTCCTGATGGGTTTCATGTGGGACCGGCTCGGGCCCGGTCCGGCCTTCGGGCTCGATGCCTGTCTGGCGGTCCTCGCCGGGTTCCTTTTTATGGCCCAGATCGAAGCCCGGAGGCGCAGGAGGTCTTTGCGATGAGGACTTCACCGGAGAACCGGGGGATGGTAAGGCGCCAGATTTACGGCCGCGGCATACGTTCGAGGCGCGTGCTCCGGGCCTTCCTTGCGGTCGATCGCGCGTTCTTTGTCCCGGGGCGCTTTACGGCCCGCGCATATGGAGATCATCCGGTTCCTATCCCGGCGGGACAGACCATCAGCCAGCCTTACATGGTGGCCATCATGCTGGAGTATCTGCACGTCAGGCCGGGAATGCGGGTGTTGGAAGTGGGGTCGGGTTCCGGCTATGCCCTGGCCCTTCTTAAGGCCATGTCCGCAGAGCCATTCGGAGTGGAGTGGCACAATGAGCTGGAGAGCATCATGCGGGGGAACCTCCAAGCGGCCGGATTCCCTGGGATTCCCTGTCGCTTCGGCGACGGGGGACTGGGTTGGCCGGAGGAGGCGCCTTTTGACAGGATAGTGGTTTCTGCCGCTTGCCCCTCGGTGCCCGAACCCCTCCTGAATCAACTCGTGGAAGGGGGGCTCCTGCTGGCGCCCGTAAACGAGGGTGTGGGGCAGGTACTTCTGCGCTGCCGCCGCGGCGCGCGAGGACGGGTGGAGACGGAATCCCTGGACAGGTGCGTGTTTGTTCCGCTTCTGGGGCGCTACGGTCGTTGAGGCCCCGGCCCGTTGGCGGATATGAAGCCATGGCCGTTTGCAGGATCGGAGTCGAAATGGGAGTTTTCATTCTGCCGCGCATCAGGTGGAGGACGACGTGGCACAGGTTCTGGCCGCCGCGGCTTACGCGTCTGGCCTTCGTCGCGCTCCTGCTGGTACTGGGCGCGTTATTTCTTTTGGGGGACTACTTCTTCTTCCACAGGATCTTCGCCAACCTTCTGGACAACCCGGACATACCGAAGGTCCTTCTCGTGGCCGTAGCCGCGAAGCTGATGGGCCTCGTGCTGCTCACCACCTTTACGCTCCTGCTCTTTTCGGCGTCCGTCAGCGCCCTTTCGTACCTGTACCTGGACGAGGACCTTAACTTACTCCTTTCTCTTCCCGTGAGCCGCGGGTACCTCCGAGGCTACAGGTCTGCGGAGGCCGCGGTCAACGCGGGCTACATGGTCGCCCTTCTCCTGATGCCCGTAGTGGTGGCCTTCTGGAGCCTCTACCCGAGGAACGCGGGAACCCTGGCCGTGGGTATCCTGGGACTCCTCCTCTACCTGATCATCCCCCTGAGCTGGGGGGTTGGCGTCACCGTCGTTCTGGCCAGGTTCTTCCCGGCGCGAAGACTGCACCAGCTCTTGACGGTGCTAACGCTCGTCATGCTCTGCCTGCTGGTTGTCTTGTTCCGGCTGGCCAGGCCGGAGGCGCTCATCAATCCCACCTCGTCCATGCAGGTGCTGGACGTCCTCAAGTCGATCCACCTACCGAGCGAATCGCTCCTGCCCTCGACGTGGCTCGCCGATGTGGTCGTTAAAGGTGCCGCCGGGCAGTGGCCTGCCGCCCTGTCGTCGCTGGAGCGACTGGCGGTGCTCTGCGGCGTGGGCCTTATGGCCCTCGGCGTTTTGCTCAAGCTCCTCCACTGGCGGGGGTACACAAGGTCCCAGGAGCAGGCGAACGTGAAGCGGGGCGGGAGCCGTTTCCGCCCGGGCGCCTGGTTGCTGGGGGCGGTCGTGGCGACGGCGCCCGCAGGGAAAAAGAGCAAGGCCCTGATCAAGAGGGACGCACTGCTCTTTTTCAGGGACCCGACCCAATGGGGTCAGCTCATCATTCTGGGGGCGCTGGTGGTCATCTATCTTTTCAACGTGCGCTACATGCCGACCCAGATGGCCATCTTTCGCGTAGCCGTCGCTTACTGGAACCTCGCCACGCTGGGCCTGATCGTCGCTTCGGTGGCGGGCCGGTTCGCCTTCACGGCGGTGGGTTCGGAAGGGAAGGCGTATTTCGCCACGCGGGTTCTGCCCATGGATGTGTGGTCCTACCTGTGGGCCAAGTACCTCTTTACCGCCATCCCGCTGGCTCTCCTCGCATCGCTGACGCTCTACGGATCGAACCGTTTCCTCGGCGTGTCCGGAGCCGCGCTGGCATACACGGTGTTCCTTGCCGTGGCCTCGTCGCTCGCCCTCGCGGCCCTGGCGCTGTGCATGGGCGCCGTCGACCCGGTGTTCGACGCAAAGAACCCGGCCAAGGCCGTCATGAGCGCGTGGGGATTGACCTACATGTTTCTTTCGCTCATCTACGTGGGAATCGTGATCGTTTTGTCGGCCAGACCCGTATACCATTATTATGCGCATCTCCTCGGCCGCGGCCCCGGGGCCGACTACACGATGGCCTCTCTGGATGTCGGGGGGTTGAGCCTGTTGATCATTCTCGCGAGCTTCCTGTCAGCCGGATGGAGACTGAAGCGCCTGGAACCCGCCTGAGAAAAGGGAGGCAGGAGATAGGCGATGCGGAGCGGGGATTCGGGCGGATTTGTCGTGAGAGTGGGCATGTGGGGCTTAGTGCTCCTGCTGGTCTACGTGGGGGTGTGCCTGGTCATGTTTCTGAGCCAGGGATCTTACATCTACTTTCCGGAGAAAGGCATCCTGGCCACGCCCGGAACATTCGGCATGGCTTTCGAGGACGTCCGTCTTCACACGCAGGACGGTGAGAGTCTTGGAGCGTGGTGGGTTCCCGCCGAGAACGCCAGGGGTGCGCTCGTCCTGTGCCACGGCAACGCGGGCAATATCTCGAACCGGCTGGACAAGATCGACTTCTTTCACGGACTGGGACTCTCCGTGCTGGCCTTCGATTACAGAGGCTACGGCACGAGCACCGGAGAGCCTTCGGAGGCGGGCACGTACCTGGACGTGGAGTCAGCGGTTCAGTTCGTCCACGCCGCCAGGGGCTTCCCTTTCGATCGGATCCTCCTTTACGGCGAATCGCTGGGCGGCGCGGTCGCCATAGAAGCGGCAACCCGACGGGAGCCGGGGGGGCTCATCGTGGAATCATCCTTCTCCAGCGCCCGGGCCATGGCGAAGCACTACTACCCGTGGCTGCCCACGCGGCTGCTGCTGCGAATCCGGTACGATTCGCTCTCGAAGGTGCCCGGCATCCGTTGTCCGAAACTCTTCATGCATAGCCACGACGACGACATCGTGCCCTACGGTATCGGACGCGCGCTCTTTGAAGCGGCGGCTGAGCCGAGGGCGTTCGTCCACCTCCGCGGGGGGCACAACGACGGCGGGATGCTCGTGACGCCGGGAGCCAGAGAGTCGGTAGGCCTCTTTGTGGACGAGGTTCTGGCGGGCCACTGAAAACTCTTGCAGGCCGCGTTTCCAGCGCCACCACTCCGAATGTTCGACGTCGCGCCTGGACGATGCCGCCCTTGCGACGGCTGTGGGCGTCCGGGAGCGGGCTGAAACGGGAGGGATTGGCGCCCCGCGGCGCTTGGCGTTACAATCAACGGTCCGAGGGGCGACGCCCCCGGAACGAAGGCCTCCATTTCGGACGGCCCGGATGCCGGCGATCGAACGAATATATGCAGCCATAGAGCAGGAGGGGACAATGAGTCGACACGATTCCACGGATAACTATGCGACCGAAACGCAGTGTATTCACGCGGGCCAGGCACCCGATCCCGAGTTCGGCGCCGTAGCTCCGCCCATCTACCAGACGTCTACTTTCGCGTTTAGGACGCCCGATCAGGGCGCGGATCGTTTCGCCGGTCGGGATAAGGGGTACATCTACACCCGCATGGGAAATCCCACGGTCAGAATGCTGGAGGACAACGTCGCCGCCCTGGAGGGGGGCAGTTTCGCCCTGGCGACCGCCACGGGCATGGCCGCCGTCTCCACGGTGTTTTTCGCTCTCCTGTCCAGCGGGGACCACGTGGTATGTACGGATGGGGTCTACGGTCCCAGCAGGGGCATCCTGGAGAGGGACTTCAGCCGGTTCGGCGTGGAGACCAGCTTCGTGGATACGAGCCATATCGACAATCTCCGCGCGGCCATGACGCCCAGGACCAAACTGGTGTACATAGAGTCGCCCGGGAATCCTACGCTGGCCGTGACCGATATCGGCCTCGCGGCTGAAATCGCCCACGAACACGGGGCTCTGCTGGTGGTGGACAACACCTTCATGAGTCCGATATTGCAGAAACCCTTCCGGTTCGGGGCGGACATCGTGCTCCATTCGGTGACTAAATTCATCAACGGCCACTCGGACGTGGTAGGGGGAATCCTCGTTTTCAAGGACGAGCAGCTCATAAAGAGGGTGCGTCCGGCCCTCTTCTACCTCGGCGGGACGATGGATCCCCACCAGTCCTGGCTGGTCCTGCGGGGCGTAAAAACGCTCGCGCTGAGGGTCAGGGCGGCACAGGCCAATGCCCAATCGTGCGCAAAGCTCCTCGCGGACCATCCGGCGGTTGCCGAGGTCCGCTATCCCGGACTCCCCGGTCACGAACAGGCCGATCTCGTCGCAAAGCAGATGGAAGGCCCGGGTTCGCTCATCAGCTTTGAACTAAAAGGCGGCGTCGACGCGGGCAAGCGCCTGCTGACGAGCCTGGAGATCGCCACGCTCGCCGTGTCCCTCGGCGGCGTCGAGACGCTCATCCAGCATCCCGCCTCCATGACCCACGCCGGTCTGAAGAGGGAAGACAGGCTCGCGGCGGGCATCACCGACGGACTGGTGCGCCTCTCGGTCGGGTGCGAGGCCGGCGAGGATCTTCTGGCGGACCTGAAACAGGCGCTCGATAAACTGGCTTAGGGTGGACGTCTGGCCGGAGGGGCTGCCTTGGGCGATGTCCCGCCAAGGCAGGCAGCGGCTTCAGACTGTCGCGCCGGGCCCTGATTCAGAACAGGTTTGAATCCGACGCTTCAAGGCGGGCAGTCCGGGCTGCCTCTCAGGTATGCCCTTCGTGCTTGAGGATCGTGCCTTCGGCCATGAAGACGACGTCCTCCGCCAGGTTGGTGCAAAGGTCGGCGACCCGCTCGAACTCCTTGGCCGCGAAGACCATCGCGATGGCCGATTCTCGTTCGGGGCGGTCGCGCCATTCTCGCGTCAGAACCTCC
>CAZDOY010000003.1:11566-69792 GCA_964507185.1 uncultured Thermoanaerobaculia bacterium | reverse complement strand
CGCGATGGCCGATTCTCGTTCGGGGCGGTCGCGCCATTCTCGCGTCAGAACCTCCAGGATTATCTCATGGAGCATGCGGTCCGCCTCGTCGTCGCGCTCGATGACGTTCTTGGCGAGCGCAGAATCCCGGGAAACGAAAGCCGTGATGGCGTCGCCGAGCATACCGAGCGCAAGGTCGCTCATCCTGCTGAAGAGGTCCCAGAGGGCGGGCACGGGCGGCGAGGACAATTCTGCGCCGCGTTCGGCGATGTTCAGCGCGTGATCGCCTATGCGCTCGAGGTCATTGTTGATTTTGAGGGCCATGAAGACGGTACGGAGGTCGTCGGCGGCCGGCTGGTAGAGGGCGAGAATGCGAAGGCACCGGGCGTCGTTGGCGTTCTCCATCTTATCGATGGACTGATCGCGCTGGTAGAGCTCCGGGAGAATCGTCGTGTTGCCCGTCACGAAGGCCTCTGCCGTCGTTCGCAGAAAGCGGCCGACCTCGTCGGCCATCTCCACGATGGCTTCCATGAGGTTGCGCATCTCGTCGCGTTCTTTAGTCATGAGTTCACTCCGCCTGTGGGCGCGGCCGGTGGATCATCGCGCGTTCAATGGGTCCGGCTCTAGCCGAACCGCCCCGTCAGGTAGTCCCTGGTTCTCGTTTCCTTTGGGGTCGTGAAAATTTTCTCCGTCTCGTCGTATTCGACCAGCTCGCCCAGGTAGAGAAAGGCCGTGAAGGCGGAAACGCGGGCGGCCTGCTGCATGTTGTGCGTCACGATGGCGATCGTATATCTTTCCTTGAGGTCGTAAATCAATTCCTCGATCTTGGCCGTTGCGATGGGATCCAGGGCTGAAGCCGGCTCGTCCATGAGGACGACCTCGGGCTCGACGGCGATGGCCCTGGCGATGCACAGCCTCTGCTGCTGGCCTCCGGAGAGGCTTCTGCCGCTGTGGTGGAGCTTGTCCTTGACCTCCTCCCAGAGGGCCGCCTGGCGAAGGGCGATCTCGATGCGCTCCCTGAGGACGGACTTTGGGAGCTTTTCGTAGAGGCGTATCCCGAAAGCTATGTTTTCGAAGATGGACATGGGAAAGGGCGTGGGCTTCTGAAATACCATTCCGACGCGGGCCCTGAGCGCGGTGACGTCCACGTCCTTGTCGAGAATGTTCCTTCCGTCAAGCAGGATCTCTCCGGTGGCGCGGTGTCCGCGGTAGAGGTCGAACATCCGGTTGAAAGTCCTGAGAAGCGTCGACTTGCCGCAGCCCGAAGGCCCTATGAATGCAGTGACCTCGTTGCCGTATATCGGGAGACTTATGCCCTTGAGGGCCTGGTTGGTGCCGTAGTAGAAGTTGAGGTCTTTGACCTCGATGATCGCCTTCCTGCCCGGAGAGGGTCGTGGATCGCTCGGCGCGGCGCCTTTCGCTTCGGTCCGAATCAACGACTTGGTCGCGGTCATTCTGTTCATTCCCCGGTCCTTTTTACCACAAGTCTTGCGAGGATTGTCATGAGGAGAACGCCCATGGTGATGAGGAGGGCCGCTCCCCACGCCTTGGTGCGCCAATCGTCGTAGGGCGACATTGCGTAGTTGAAGATGGTCACGTTCAGCGTACCCGTCGGTTTGAGGAGATTGAAGTTCCAGTAGGGGTTGTTCAACGAAGTGAAGAGAAGGGGCGCGGTTTCGCCGCTGACCCGGGCCACCGCCAGCATGATGCCCGTGGTCATTCCGGCGAGAACGCGCCGGTAACAAATGCGCAGCACGACCTTCCAGTAAGGTGCGCCCAGCGCGAGGGCCGCCTCCCGCAGGGCATTGGGAACGAGGTTGAGCATCTCCTCGGTGGTACGGGTGACGACGGGGATCATGATGATGGCGAGGGCCACGCCGCCCGCGAGGCCCGAGAAGCCCTTCAACGGAGCGACCAGAATCGCATAGACGAACACGCCGACCACGATGGACGGTGCGCTCATGAGCACGTCACTGATGAAACGGACGGTCGACGCAAAGAGGTTCTTCTGTCCATACTCCGCCAGGTAGGTTCCCGCCAGAACGCCCACGGGCACGCCGATGGCCGTTGCAAGGACGGTCAGCATCAAAGTCCCCGCGATGGCATTGGCGAGACCGCCGCCGGTCATGCCGGGAGGCGTGGGCAGCTTCGTGAAAAAGGCCCAGTTGATGGCGGGAAGCCCCATGTGGATGAGATCCTTGAGAATCCACAGGAGCCAAAACAGGCCGAAGGCGGCGGAGACGGCCGAAAGGGCCAGCATGCTCCAGTTTGTCCACTTCCTGCGAACGAACCGAAGCCCTGAACTTCTCATCGTTCGCCCCCTCCCACGACCTGCTTTGAGATCCGCCACAACATCAGCTTGGCCAGGCTCAGGATGAAGGTCGTCAGGACAAAGAGGATGAGGCCCAGGGCGATGAGGCTCGCGAGGTGGAGCTTGCTCGTCGCTTCGGTGAACTCGTTGGCCAGCGTCGAGGAGATTGTGTTGGAGGGTTGAAGCAGGGAAAGCGAGATATTGTGGGCGTTGCCGATAACGAAAGTGATGGCCATCGTCTCTCCCAGTGCCCTGCCCAGGCCCAGGAAGATGGCGCCGACGATGCCCGAGCGCGTGTAGGGTATGACGACATTACGAACCACTTCCCAGGTGGTTGCGCCAAGACCGTAGGCGGACTCCTTCGACAAGGAGGGTACGAGTTCGAAGACGTCCCGGCAGACCGACGCGATGAAGGGGATGATCATGATGGCCAGAATGATGGCGCCGGTCATCATGCCGATGCCCATGGGAGGTCCTTTGAAGAGAGGCAGGTCCCCAAAGTGGTGTTTCAGCCATGGCTGCACGGTCCTGGCCATCAAGGGGGCGAAGGTGAAGAGCCCCCACATTCCGTAAATGATACTCGGAACGGCCGCGAGCATCTCCACCCCCAGACCGACGGGCCTCTTGAGCCATGGGGGGGCCATTTCCGTGAGAAAGACCGCGATGCCAAGGCTGATGGGAGTGGCGATGACGATGGCGAGGAAGGAGGACACGACCGTGCCCCAGATCGAGGGCAGCGCTCCGAACTTGTCCGTTACGGGGTTCCAGTTCGTCGACCAGAGAAAATGCAGACCGAAGGCCTCGAAGGCGGGATACCCCTGATAAAACAGGACGACGCCCATGGCGAAGATGAGGAGGAAGACGATGCCCGCAAATACCAGCGTCGTGCCCTTGAAAAAGCCGTCGCCCCAGTGGGCCGACTTCTTGCCGCCCAGAGGAAGAGACGAGGCCGCCGCGGCATGCCCGGTTCGTTCGCTAACCCGGCGCGTCATGGCCTTTCTCCTTCATAACCGGAGCTTCCTTTCCCGCCGTTCCCGACCGCGGAGAGGGCCAGGCAGGGCGGCCCGCCGCGGTGATCCCCTCCCTCCATGTCGCTTCGATGAGCCCGACCAGCCTGGGGGGAAGCGGAACGTAGTCCATCTTTTCCGCCATGGGGGCTCCATCCGTAAGACACCAGTGGAAGAAGTCAAGCAGCGCCCTGGCCT
Source organism: uncultured Thermoanaerobaculia bacterium (assembly GCA_964507185.1). Taxonomy (GTDB): domain Bacteria; phylum Acidobacteriota; class UBA4820; order UBA4820; family DSQY01; genus CAVRTJ01. The sequence continues at coordinate 66,297 of CAZDOY010000003.1, read as the reverse complement.
TGGCGGGGTTTTCCTGCTTGCTGTACATGAGAATGTATGAAGCACCCGTGATAGGCCAGGATGCGTCTCCGGGCCTGTCGGTAAGGGAAATGGTCAAGTCCTTTGCGTTCCAGCGCCCTTCTGCCAGGGCGCTCGAGAAACTCGATCTGCCGGCCGGGACGAAACGCCCCGAGCGGTTTTCCAGGAGCGCGGTCGAGAGGCCGGTCTGCCTGGCGTAGACCAGTTCGAGGTATCCGATGCTGCCCCTGACCTGCCGTATGTAGGCGGCGACGCCCTCGTTGCCCTTTCCGCCCATGCCTACGGGCCATTTGACGGACGTTCCTCTGCCCACGTCGTCCGCCCATTTCTTGCTGATCTGGCTGAGATAGTGTGTGAAAAGCCACGTCGTGCCCGACCCATCCGCCCGCGTCACCACCGATATGTCACGCCTCGGCAGTCTGAGCCCCGGATTGAGCGCCATGATCCGCGGGTCGCGCCACGTCTTGATGACCCCCAGAAAAATGTCGGCCAGAACCGGCCCGGTGAGGCGGAGCGTGTCCGGGGCGACGCCCTGGAGGTTGACGACGGGAACGACACCGCCTATCACCATGGGGAATTGAATGAGCCCCGATCTTTGCAGGTCCTTTTCGGAAAGGGGCGCCTCCGAGGCGCCGTAATCGGTGGTCCCGAACTTGATCTGGCGGATGCCGCCGCCGGATCCGATGGACTGGTAGTTGAAGGCGACGCCCTTCAGGGATTTATACCTGTGGGACCACGCTGCGTAAAGGGGGTAGGGAAAGGTGGCGCCGGCTCCCTGAACGGCCTTGACAGGCTCTTCCGCCGCCGGTGCGGGACCGGCCGGCATGAGGGTGGCCAGCCCCAGAGAAGCCAGAACGAAAAGGGCAGCGGTTCCGGTCGTCCTGCGGGTTTCAAATCGCATAAATTCCCCTGCCGGCTGGTATCAGGGACCTTCGGTCCGGACCCTGAAGACGGAGCGTCCGCTTCCTGTACCGCTTCAAGATTCTCATGGTATCAGAGCCGATTTGCGGCCTTGTTTCAGATTTGTTGCGATATCGTAACGATAGGGGGCGGCAAGCACTCCGGTCAGGTTTTTGCGGGAGCGTCCAAGACAAAAGCGGAGAGGATTGCTCCTCTCCGCGTTCCATGCCGTGGTGCCGAAGGGGGGACTCGAACCCCCACGCTCGTAAGAGTACTGGACCCTGAACCCAGCGCGTCTACCAATTCCGCCACTTCGGCGCAGGAGAAGGATTCTAGCCGTTGGGTGGGTGAAAGTCAAGAGAAATACCGGCTCGGAGCGAATCGCCAGGACACGTGGATGAGACGAACTCCGCGCGGCAGGAAAGAGAACCCGATCGCGGTCTCTTCCCGGTGGGGATGCGGCCGGTGGGTGCCGTCGCAACGACGATCCCCGCTTGAGCAAGGGCGGCCTCGGTCGCGCGGCCCGCCGACGGGCCACGTGTCCATCCCCGTCCCCGGAAGATCGCCTCCATGTCCTGTCGGTTGTGCTTCTGTGTGAGTAGTATCATGGAAACATGTCGCAATGATCCAACGTATAGCGAATGTAGCTTCAACAGAGATCGCCACGAGGGAAGAGGAGGCCGGCAACAAGCCGACCTGGTCCGGCATCTCTACTGATAGGAGAATTGGCCATGTCCGCCGTTTCCCACAGGAGGGGTTAGATCCAGTATGGGGACGCCTTCGTCGTACGGGGCGACCTTGGACAACCCGGCGTGCCCGCCTCGCGGGCGAAGGCAGGAAAGAAGGGGTGGCTGATGAATGGAAACAGGGCAACTCTGGCGCTTTTTGGACTGGTTCTGATGTTAGCCGCAGGGTGCGCTTATCGCAGGCCGCATGTGCCCCGGGCTACGGTCGATCAGATGATTCAGGAAGGGAACGAGAGGGGGTTGGCCCTCGTGAACCCCTTCGCGATCGACGACAAGATCAAGTCCGAGGTCGCGGCGGAGGTTGGGTTCAGCGGGACGCCCGTGAAGCGCATCCGCCGTCTTATCAGGTACCTCAATGACCGGGGATATATCAACTTCAAGTACAAGTCGAACATGTCCCTCACCGCCATCGAGGCCTACCATGCCAGGAAGGGCGACTGCCTCTCCTATACGAATCTCTTCCTCGGAATCGCCCGCTATCTCAGGGTCCCTGTCTATTTCATCCATGTAAGCGAGGCCCGGGCCTACTATGAAAAGGACGGGATGTTCTTCGTGTCCTCCCACATGGCCGTTGGGTACGGTGGGGGGATCGTTGGGTCTGATCAGAGTCCCTACACAGTTGTGGTCGATTTCACCAGGGAGGTTTCAAACTGGCGGTTATGGATCTACGAGTCCGTTGACGATGAGTCGGCCTTTGCGCTCTTCTATAACAACGTCGCCGTCGACCACATGATGACCGGAGATTTATCCTATGCAGGCAAGCTTCTTTCCTTCCTACTCGAAAAGCAGCCCCAGGTCAGGGAGCTGTACAACAACCTGGCGGTGCTCCGGATGCGAGAGGGACGCTACGATCAGGCACTCGTTCTGCTTCAGAAGGGAATCGCAATGTTCCCGAGTTTCCAGTCTCTTTATACGAACGCCGTCCTGGCGGCGCGCGGGGACGATAAGCCGGAACTCGCAAAGGAGTACCAGGAAGTAGGCCGGAAGGTGGCTCAGCACGACCCGTTCTTTCTCTTCAATCAGGGTGTTACCGACTACAACCAGGGAGCCTTCGACTCGGCGATCGAGCAATTCCATAAGGCTCTGAGACTCCAGCCCCACAATCCCTTCATCTATGCGTGGCTGGCCAGGGTATACCTCGCGGCCGGCGATTCCGCCAAAGGAGTTAAAGCCTACGAGAAGGCACTTGACCTGGCTCCAAATCACAAGATGTTGGATACGCTCAGAGACGAGTATCCCGTACTCGCAACCACAAATCCCTCGTCTTCGGCTCCTTCCGACTCCGACACGTCAGGGGCGAAATGAAAGGCGGTTCAAGCGAAGATCGGGGTCCATGAACCAAGCGATCCAGCCGCTCTTACGCGACCGCTAAATAGGGTACCCTGCTGGGGCGGAATGACTTGACCCCCCAGGGGCGGGAGTCTATAATCACGTGGGCTCGCCGTCCGTGCTCAGAAAGGATGTTTAGGGATGAGAACTCCAATTCGCCGCTTCAATCGGTGTCTGGGTGTTGCTTTCATGGCGTTGCTGGCTGGAAGTCTGCCCGCCGCCGCTCAGAACCTTCCACTGACCATCGAGGGCTACGCTGTCCAATCTGAAGTGAAGGCGAATTCTTTCAAGAGCACGGTCGCCCTTTCGTCTCCTTACCTGGCCATGGCCGACGGCCCCTATCTGAAGATTCTGGATGCGACCGACCCAGCCGATCCCGTCGAGGTTTCGAAGATCGCGTTGCCCGTCAGCATACGCAGCATGACCCCCTTTGGGAGTACCGTTTACGTCGCCGACGGAACGGCCGGCCTTCTAATCGTGAACGCGAGTGATCCGGCGAACCCGGAGATCGTCGGCCGCTATCCAAGCCAGCTCGCCCTGTCTTTCGCGGTCGACGGCACCGGCCAGTATGGCTACCTGGTTGAAGGCACGCAGAACCTGTACGTGATTAATCTCAAGGATTTGTCAAAACTTAAGGTGGTGAGAATAAAGAGTATCGGCAAGTCCGTCCTCTCCCAGGTCGCCGTCCGGGACAAGGCATTGGTGGCGGCGGCAGGCCCGGAGGGCGTCTACGTCTTCAGTATCCAAAATCCGAAACACCCTAAAAAGCTCCAACAGATCAAGGATCTCCAGGCGACGGTGCAGTTCGCGTTCCAGGGGCGGCTCATGGCGGCGGCGGACACGGAGGCCGGCCTGGTCTTCATCGACTTCACCAAGTGGACGGACCCCAAGATGCTGGGGACACTGACCTCCCGGACGCCGATCCTCGGATGTGCGTTTCTCGGCGATGGCCTCCCGATCGTGGTGACCGCCGAGGGCGGCGGTGGCTACAGCCTCGTGAATGCGCAGGACCCGCTGGATCCGTCCGTGATAGTTCACGAGTCCCAGCCGGCCCCTGTCTACGGCGTTTCTCTCATTGCCGGAAGCGAGGCCTATCTGCTCTGCGGAGATGCGGGGCTGTGGACTCTGGATGCTTCAGACACGTCCGCCCCGAAAACCGGTCAGGTCATGTCCGGAACCCCGGCCATGGCCGCCCTGGCCGCAGAGGGGAACCTGGTGTTCGCGGCCTCGGATTCCATGATACAAACGTGGGATTTCTCCGACCCCGCGCACCCGGCGCTGCTTGGATCTATCGCCACGCCGATGCCAGCGAGTGAACTCCTGCTTCAGGACAACACGTTGTATGCCTCATGCTCGTCGGCGGGCGTCGCCATCTATGATGTGTCGAATCCCGTCGCGCCGGTGCAACTATCGGTCTTCGCCGTCGACAGCCCCGCCTCGCAGATCGCGTTGAGTCAGAACCTGCTCGCGGTCAGCGAAGGCGTAACCGGCGTCGTCTTCGCCAATGTCGTCAATCCATCGAACCCCGTCAAGGTCGGGGCGTACCCCATCGACTCCGGCTACGCAAACGGCGTGGCCTTCGCGTCTCCAACGACCTTGTGGGTCAGCCAGCAGGGCAACGGCCTCTATGCGTTGGACGTCTCGGATCCTGCAAATGCGACGCTTTTGACGGGAACAGTGCTGAGCGCCATCGCGGTGGGACGAATCGCGGTGTATGGAAACTACCTTTACCAAGCAGCCGGGTTCTTGGGGCTGGAGATCGCCGACATTTCCAATCCCGACGCGCCGACCCTCGTAAAGTATTCGTCCCAGCTCAAGGGAGGGGCGGACCTTACCATGGCAAATGGAGAGATGGTCCTAAGCGCGGGCGGCTACGGTCTGAGGGAATTCGACCTGGCGGATCCCGAGAGGCCTGTCGAAACCACCTACTTCGAGACGCCGGGATATTGCTCTTCATCGGTCGTCCTCGCTAACGGGGCGCGCGTCGCCGCGGCCAAGGAGGGCGGCCTGTGGTGCCTGACGACACAGACGTGCCCAGGCGGCTCTCTATTGCTACCCTGCGACGGGAGCGTCCTGTCCCAGTCCGGAAGGCCTCTTTTCTCATGGATTCCCCAGAGCGGAGCCACCTACAAAGTTGAGTTTTCGATCGATCCGGGATTTAAGAAGAAGAAGATCATCAAGGGCTTGGTCAACGGCGGGCAGTTCGATATCCCTTCGTTCGTGCCGACCGATATCACCTGGGGCAAGATCCTCAAGAAGGCGCAGGGTGGCCTGACCGTTTACTGGCGCGTGGTTTTCAGGGTAGACAAAAAGAACATCACGCGCAGCGAATCTGGGAGCTTCACGCTCTATTGAGCGAAGTGCCCGCAGTGGCCCCGATCACCGTCCCAGGCGTTTTCTCACGTAGGGCACGAGGCCTCCGCATTCCACGATTTCAAGCAGCTTTTCAGGATACGGCGCAAACGCGTAGGCTGTTTTCTGCGTGGCGTTTCGAATGCGGCCCTCGCGCGGGGATATCAGCAGGCGGTCGCCGGCCGCACAGCCGCGGGCTGCTTCGGGCGATTCGAAGATGGGCAGGCCCACGTTGAGCGAGTTCCTGAAGAAAATGCGTCCGAACGAGGCGGCTATTACCGCGGCTACGCCGGCCCCCATGAGGGCGAGTGGCGCGGTCTCGCGGCTGCTTCCGCACCCGAAGTTCATGCCGGCCACGATCACGTCTCCCTTCGATATCCTGCCGGCGAAGTCGGGATCTGTTCCCGCCATGGCGTGGAGCCCCAGTTCCTCAACTAGGTAGGTGTTGCAAAACCTCACCGGTATGATGACGTCGGTGTCGACGTGGTCTCCGAATGTCCAGACGTTGCCTTCGATGCTTTCGTTCCGACTCATGGCAGGTCCTCGGGGTGCGTTATGCGTCCCGAAAGGGCGGTCGCTGCGGCAACCGCGGGATTCGAAAGGTAGACTCGGGATGAAATGTCCCCCATGCGACCGCGGAAGTTCCTGTTGGTCGTGGAAAGCGCGACCTCGTCCCGCCCCAGCACGCCCATGTGACCGCCCAGACAGGCTCCGCACGTAGGCGTCGTCACGGCCGCGCCCGCCGCTGCAAGATCTGCGATAAGCCCCTCTCTCGCCGCCTGCAGGTATATGTCCTGCGTGGCCGGAGTGACGATCAGGCGGACGCTGTCCGCCACGGTCCCCCCCCTGAGGATATCCGCGGCCATCCGAAGATCCTCGATGTGCCCATTGGTACAGGACCCTATGAACACCTGGTCCACGCGCACGTCCCGAAATTCCCTGACGGGCTTGATGAGGCTCGGCATGAAGGGCTCCGCCACCTGCGGTTCCAGTCTGTCCAGGACCAATCGAAGACTGCGAAAGTATCGTGCGTCCGCGTCGGGAACGACCGCCCTGGAAACGTCGCCGCCCCTGGCCTTCAGGTAGGATCCGGTGATCTCGTCGAATGGCACCATACCCGCCTTGGCGCCCGCTTCCACCGTCATGTTGCACAGGGTCAGCCTGGCGTGCATCGGCATCCGGCCGAGCGCGTCCCCGTGAAACTCGATGGCCATGTATCGAGCCCCTTCAACGCCCAGTTCGCCTATGAGTTTCATGATGACGTCCTTGCTGGTCACGTAGGGGGCGAGATCGCCCGAAAGCGCCACGCGAATCGTCTCCGGCACCCGCAGCCAGAGTTCGCCGAGAGCCCAGGCCGCTGCGAGATCGGTGCTGCCGACGCCCGTGGCGAAGGCTCCGAGGGCACCGGCCGTGCAGGTGTGGGAGTCGGCCCCTACCATGAGTTCTCCGGGGCCGACCAGTGCCTTTTCCGGAACGAGCACGTGGCAGATGCCGGAGCGACCCACCTCGAAATAGGCTTTGATGCCCTGCGCGCGGGCGAAGAGCCGCATGGCTTTGGAAAAATCTGCAGAACGTATATCCTTCGCCGGAACGAAGTGGTCGTTGATGAGGATGCAGGCGTCCGGATCGGCCACCCTGTCGGCGCCCATCTTGTTGAAGACGTCGATGGAAAGTGGTGCGGTAATATCCGTGGCCATGATCTTGTCCACGTGGCACGTGAGAAGGTCGCCGGGCCTGGCGTCGCCCGAACCTGAATTGCGCCCGAGGATGATCTCCGAAAGGGTTCGTCCCATCAGCTCTCACCGTACAGAATGGCGCGACGGACGGCGTCGCCCGCTGCGCTCGTGCCGAGGGTCCCGCCCAGGTCACGGGTGACTTGCCCGGCCAGAATACACGAATTTACGGCCGATTCGACGCTTGCCGCGGCGTCGGCCATCCCGAGAAAGTCCAGCATCATTGCCAGCGAGAGAATGCCGGCGGCCGGGTTGGCCTCGCCGCTGCCCGCGATCTCGGGCGCCGAGCCGTGAACGGGCTCGAACAACCCTCGTCCCGTCTCCGGGTTGATGTTGGCGGACGGTGCCAGCCCCAGACCCCCGGCAAGTGCAGCCCCGAGATCCGACAGGATATCTCCGAACAGGTTGCCGGTCACGACCACGTCGAACTGAGAAGGATCGCGAACCAGCTGGTAGCACAGATTGTCGATGAAGAGGTGACGGGCTTCCACGTCCGGATACTCGGCCGATACCTGTTGGAAGAGCCTGTACCAGAGGTCCGAGACGAATCGGAGCGCATTGTGCTTGTCCGCCATGGCCAGTTTTTTGCGCCGGCGCGTTCGCGCATACTCGAAAGCGTAGCGCAGTATCCTCTCGACGCCCCGTCGGGTCGCAACGGCCTCCTGAATCGCGATCTCTTCCGGCGTGTTCCGACGGAGAAAGCCTCCGGCTCCCACGTAAGCGCCCTCGGTGTTCTCCCGCACGACGACCAGGTCTATGTCGCCGAGCGTCATGCCCTTGAGCGGCGTCAGGGAGTCGAGCATGAGCTTGGCCGGCCTGAGATTGACGTAGAGGTCAAGACCGAAGCGGAGCCCCAGCAGGATGTCCCTGGCGTGGGCCGAGTCGGGCACTCTGGGATCGCCGAACGCACCCAGAAAGATGGCATCAAAGGACGACAGTTCCTCGAACGCCCCGTCAGGCATGGCCTTCCCGGTCTTCAAATACGAATCGGCCGAATAATCGAAGGTATGCCACTCGAGTGACGCGCCCCCTGAACGCAGGACCTCCAGAATCTTGATGACTTCGGCCGTGATCTCGGGACCGATACCGTCTCCGGGCAGAATTGCGATTCGAGGCATGAGCCCTCCAGGCTTCTGTGCTGTTCCGACGTTCTGTGAACCCCTCCGGCCGCAACGCCCCCGGCATGGGACTTGGTCTGTCGCCTTCGCCGTCTCCCAGCGCGCCGCGAAAGCGGCCTCCGGCTCAAGAACACCTACCCTTTGCGCGGACTTCCCGCGAGAGTCCGGGAAAATTCCATGCGCGCCGGCGGGTGCAGGTCCGGATCGTCCGGCTGAAACTATAGAATACATCTTAGAAACATCCGGAAATGTGGTCAAGAAGTCTCGCGCCACGGCACCTCATGGGGTCATTTCAAACAGACAGGATCGCCTTTGGAGACAGGGCCCGTTCCGTCCGGCCGTTCTTGGGTGAGGCCGGCACGGACTATTGACTCGCGATTTGCAGAATTCTTACAATCGAGGAGAGTCGCCGTTTTTTTGCCGCTCCGATGTCCAGTAGGGCTCTCCTCTTTACGAGCAGGCGAGAGAAGTGGGCAGGCTGCTGGCCGAGAGCGGTATCGTCGTTTTGAACGGCGGTTACGGCGGTGCCATGGAGGCCTCGAGTCTGGGAGCCTCTCAGACCGGCGGCCGATCCGAAGGTGTTGTATGCAGGGCCTTTTCAGAAAGGGCACCTAATCCTTACCTGTCGAAATGCATCTGGACGTCCGATCTCTTCGAGAGAACGAGGGTTCTCTACGAGCGTGCGGATGGGTACATCGCCCTGGAGCCCAGGGCGGGAACGTTGTGGGAAGTGGCTGGACTGTGGGCCCTGGCCAAAGCTGGGCAGGGACTTGACAAGCGACTCGTGCTCCTGGGGGCGACCTGGGACAGGCTCGCGGCCTCCCTGAATAGGGGCGGCATTGTAGAAAGAAATCTGCTAAAATGAACAATCAGCGTTTGCGACGCTCGCGAAGCAGTGAATGCCGTGGTAGAGGATTTCAAGACCGTTCAGAGGGATTATGCCCCGAAAAGAAAAAGCATCCCATAAGAGAGAAGACGAATCCGCGGTCCCGGCCAAGGGCACGGTTCGCGACTACTGGGAAACGATCTGCGTTGTGCTTATCTTCGTCCTCTTTGCGCGGACATGGGTTTTCCAGAACAGCAACATACCATCCGGGTCCATGAAGGACACGCTCCTGGTGGGGGACAGGCTGCTCGTAAACTCTTTCATCTACGGTCCGACACTTTTTCCGTGGGAGAAGGCCCTGTTGCCCATACGGGATGTGAAGAGGGGCGATATCGTGGTCTTCAAATTCCCCGGCAATCCCGAGGTGCCGTTTATCAAGCGGGTCATCGCGAAAGGAGGCGATGTCGTCCAGGTCGTGAACCACCACGTTTTCGTCAACGGTCGAATGCTGGTGGAGGGATACACGCTTCTGCCGGACTACATCAAGAGCACCTACGAACCCGCGCCCAGGACGCCCCCAAGCACAGAGATCCCCGTCCTGCCCGATTATCTGAAGCAGCCTCGGGCCTTCGACGTCGAGGTTCTGGAAGGCAGGGTCCAGGTCAGCCTGAAGGGCGCCGGTGGAATCCAGGCGCTTGACCGGGGAAACTTTGGGCCTTATCGTATACCCGCAGGCCACCTTTTTATGATGGGAGACAACCGGATGAACAGCGAGGACAGCCGCTATTGGGGCGCGCTCGACCAGCGCTTGGTTCTCGGCAAGGCGTGGGTCATCTGGTGGTCGTTCAAAGAAAAGGACGATGATTATTTGAGGAATTCCCCAGGTGAAGTGGCCCGGCGATTTTCGGACAAAATCCTACATTTCTTCGGAAAGACCCGTTGGAACCGTATCTTCATGCGGCCTCGGTAAACTCTGCCGACCAGGGAGGGTTTCAATGCAGTTGAGTCAGCAGGTTCGGGAATACTTGGCGAAAACGGACGATGAATTTCGCCGCCTCTATGAAAAACACCAGGAATACGAACAGGAGCTCGATGCCCTCGCAAAGAAGGGCTTCCTGAACGCCGAAGAGGAAATGCGCGTCGCAGAGATGAAGAAGAAGAAGCTCACGCTGAAGGACCAGATGCTCCTGATAGCCAAAAAACATGAGAAGGACGTAAGGAACATCCACTGAGTCGGCCCGATCTTCACGTCCGAGAACGAAATAAGGAGGAAGCGGGGGGTGTCGGCGGAAAGACTCCCTTTCGATGATCCGTTTGTTGCGAACAAAGACCTCAACGGTCATCTGAAAGAAATGGTGAACACGCTCTACCGAATGGGAATCACGCTCAAGGAGACCCAGTCCGAGATTGAGCGGCTCTACATCGCGAAGACCCTCATAGCGTGTGACGGCAATAGGAGCCGGGCCGCGCGGCGCCTCGGGATGCATCGCAACACCCTCAACACCAAGATAGAGCAGTATAACCTCAACGGACTGAACGGGGACCGTCATTTGTGACCTCCGCAGCAAGGGACGAAGCCGCATGGATAGCTTTCATCGCCCACCTGTGGGGGACCTCGGATGCCAAAGTCGGTCCTGGCGATGACGGTTGCGTTCTTCCCTCGGGTAGCTACACCCTGACCACCGACACTCTCCTCGAGGGCGTGGATTTCGAGCGGGAATGGGCTCCCCCGCAGGCCGTCGGGTACAAGGCGATGGCGGCCAATCTCTCGGACCTTGCGGCCATGGGCGCGACACCACGCTTCCTTCTCATGACCCTTGCGGTGCCCGAAGCTGTTCCCGAGAAATACGTGGAAGGCGTAGTCGAAGGCATCCGCGCGCTGGGGGTGGCCGAGGGCGTCGGACTCGTGGGCGGAGACCTCTCGTCCTCGAAGTCCGGCCTGGTCATCAGCCTGACCCTCGCCGGCGCTCAGGAGGCGGCCCCCTTGCTCCGCTCGGGCGGAAAGCCGGGCGACGTTCTCTTTCTTTCGGGACCCATCGGTGGACCGGCAGCTGCGCTGCGCCGTTTTCAGTCCGGCGGAAGGCTCGGGACCTTCGAATTCGGGACGCGTCCGCCGGCCCCGGAGCAAGCGCTCCTGGACAGGTTCTACCGCCCCCCGGGCCAGACGGGCTTGGGAATAAGGCTCGCCTCGGATAGACTGGCAAGCTGTTGTATGGATGTCTCGGACGGCCTGATGAAGGATCTCGCCCGGATGTGCGAAGCCAGCGGGTGCGGCGCGGAGATCGAGGCCCGTTCCCTGCCCCTGGACCCCTTGCTGGGCGTGCAGGACGAGGACCGGGAACTGGAGAATGCCCTCAGGGGAGGCGAGGAGCAGGTCCTGCTGTTCGCGGTGCCTCGCCGTCTGGCTTCCGAGGTCGAAGTTAAATGTGCCGGCGTCCGTGCCATCGGGCGCCTCGTAGAAGGTGACAGGCGTGTTCTCGTCCTGCCCGGTGATCGTCGTGAAGAGCTTCCTGCCAATGGATTCGACCACTTCGCTTCGTAAATTTGTAAAGCGCATGGCAGGCCTGGGAGGCTCTCCGGCGCAGACTGCTTTCGCCCTCGGACTTGGAATCGCCGTGGGACTCATGCCCATCGCGCCGCTGCAGACGCTGACGGCGATCGGGCTCGCCTTCCTGTTTCGGCTCAACAGGCTGGCGGTGCTCGGCGGTACGCTGGTCTGGCAGCCTTTTACGGCCCCTTTCATCTACGCTGCGGAGTATGGAGTCGGTGAATGGATGCGCGCCGTCCTGTTTCACGCGGCACCTGGACCCGCCTGGGAGGGTGCGGCGTATTCGCTGGCCCTCGGGGGGTGCCTCGTTTCTGCGGTTGGAGGTGCCGCTTGCGGCTTGGTGGCTTTCGCCGTCTTGAGGCGCCGGAATAGACGAAAAGCCGCCTCATCCGTCTTAGGGGGAGAGGAAGGATGACGGCCTCCTTCCTCGGCAGTCTGCTCAAGAAATCCCTCCGGGGAGACGAGCGGGCCTTTTTGAAGCTGGTGGAGGCCACGAGGGAGCGTCTTTTTTGGACCGCGAGGCGAATGGTAGGGCGCGATTCCGTTGCCGAGGAAATCTTGCAGGATGCCTACCTGGGGCTGTGGAGCCAGCCCGCCGGGAAGTTACCCGACGATCCCATGGCCTGGTTGCGGAGGTTCTGTATCAACCGTGCGATCGATCACCTGCGGAGAGAAGAGACGAAGCGGTCGGTGGATGCGCCCTCGGCCATTGATTTCGCGCCGGCCGGAACAAACGTCGAACGGGGCTACAGGTACCAGGAGGCCGAGGAGAAGCTCTTCCAGGCCCTGGATCGCCTGCCGCCCCAGGAAAGAGCGGTTTTTATTTTGAAGTTCATAGAGGACGTTGACTACGCAGATATAGCCGAAGCCCTGGGTGTCGCGCCCAGCACCGCAAGAAACCAGGCAATGCAGGCAAGACGCAAGGTGGAGAGCGAACTCAAGGCGAAGGGGATCGAGCTGTGAAAATTGAAGAGTTCAGGTTCGCGCGGCGGGACCCGGAAGAGTGGACCCCTTTCATGAGGACCCTCGAATACCGCATGACCAGACGGAGAAGGCATTTCCGGATGGCGGTCGCGGCCGCGGCGGTGCTCGCGTTCGTCCTTGCCGGGACATTCTGGCGGTTTTCGCAGGGACCCGTATCGAGGACGCTGCTGCGGGCGAACGTGCCGACCCGATCCGCACCTGCTTTCACGCCGAGACAGGGTTTGGCGCTTGCGACCGCGCATGGTATCGTGGTCATTAATCCGGAGGACAGAACATGAGCCTTCGCAGGGTGTCGATCTGGTTGGCCATCCTGGCCGTGCCCCTCTGGTTCGCGGCCCAACAGATGGAGGGATTTACCTACACGCTCAAGTATCGCGACGTCCGTTCGGTTCTCGCGAGAGTCACCGAGGACCTGGGGAAGAACGGGCAGGTCTGGATAGACGGCGCCGCGAACCGAATCACGGTCCAGGACGACTCGTCGCACATGGACCAGATCCGTCGGTTGATCCAGTCGCTGGACCAGCCGGCCCGCCATTTCGCCATGGATACCCGCATGGACATCCTTCCGAACGTCCCGTCGAAGTCGCTCTTCAAGCCCACGCCCAGTTTCGTGGACATGACCCAGTGGAGCGCAACAGTCGCTCCGAGGGTGACCTATCGGTGCGTGATGGACCTCTACGAAGGGCAGGACGCGTCCTGCTCTCTCGGGACTTCGTACGTCCTCGAGGCCAGGGCCCAGGGCTACGATCCTTCCAGGAAGAGGCTTGCGCTGGACAACCTGTCTCTGACCTACTGCGAGACCGCCGGAAAGCCGGCGGTGGACATCCTGGACGGTGCCGCGGTTCTTCAGGAGGGTCACCCGACACTTTTCCTGGTGACGCCTTCCGACCAGACGCCTCCCCTCCGGCTGAGCATCAAGCCGACGCTGCTTCCAGTCGTGACCCGGCCGGAGGTTCGCTGATGCCGAAGTTCAAGTGCAGACTGGGGACGTCGGGAGGGGACGTGGTCGTCCAGGAACTCGTCGCCCCCAGCGAGAATGCCCTCAGGATCCAGCTCGAGGACAAGGGCTACTTCATCTTCTCCATAAAATCCGCCTACGCCTGGCAGATGATTTTCGAAGACATGTCGGGCAAGGGCACGAAGATCAGGCTCCGGGATTTCGTCGTCTTCAACCAGGAGTTCTCCGCGCTCCTCAAGGCCGGCCTGCCCGTCCTGACGTCGCTCAACCTCCTCCTCTCCCGAACGAGGGAGAAGAACTTCCAGCGGATGCTGACGCAGGTGCGCGACGACGTCCAGTCCGGGGCCAGCCTGTCGGAGGCTTTCTTGAACAGAGGAAAGGCGTTTCCCTCGATCTACCCGGCAACGCTCGCGGCGGGCGAGAGGAGCGGCGAACTGGTCTCCGTCATCCAGCGCTACCTCTTTTACCTCAAGACCATCCAGGCCATCCGGAAGAAGATCGCCTCGGCCATCATCTATCCCATTATCCTGCTCACCCTTGCGGTGGCCCTGATCTTCCTTCTTTTGACTGTCATCGTGCCCAAGTTCGCGATGCTGTTCACGGGCGCGGGCGCGAAACTGCCGGCGCTGACGAGGGCGGTATTGAGCGTTTCGGCGGTTTTTCAGTACGGGTGGCCCTTCTTCCTGGGAGCCGCCATCGCCGTACCGGTCACGCTCAGACTGATCAACGCCAGGCCGGGAGGCAGGCTCTTTCTGGCGGGCATCCGGATGAAGGTACCGATGCTCGGCATGAACATAAAGCGTTACAACATCTCGCAGATGTGCAGGACGCTCGGCACCCTCGTCGCGGGGGGCATTCCGATCGTCACGGCCCTTGACGTGGTTTCCGACGCGATGGGCAACGAGGTCTACAAGGTTGAATTGCGCCGGGTCAAGAGGCAGGTCCAGGAGGGACAGTCCCTCTGGTCGAGCATGGAAAAGACCCGCATGATGACCCCCATGGCCGTGGAAATGGTCGAGGTCGGCGAATCCACGGGCGCCCTGGCTGAAATGTTGGACCAGGTCAGCCAGTTCTACGACGAGGAGCTGTCCACGGCGGTGGAACGCTTCGTGGCCCTTCTGGAGCCCATGCTGCTTCTCGTGATGGCGGTCATCATAGCGATTGTCGTACTGTCCGTGTACATGCCGCTCTTCAGCATGTACAACATGGTCGGTAACTAGGAGAGAACCCATGGCATCATCACCTGGCGAAATTATGGCCAACCTCCCCGCCGAAGGGGAGCTACTGAACGAGGAAAAGAACGCCAGGCGCCTGGCCGACACTCTGCACCTGCCCTTCCTGACGTTGAAGGATTTCAAGGTGGACCCAGCCCTGTTCAGATCGATCCCGGTGGACCTCATGTTCAAGTACACCTTCGTCCCGCTCAAGGAGGAGGGGAGCGGGCTGGCGATCGTCGCGGCCGACCCGACCGACATCAACATGCTCGACGAGCTTGAGGTATTCCTCGATCGACCCGTCCGCGTGAACGTCGGAATCCGGAGCGAGATCCAGGACGTGCTCAAGAAGTCGGAATCCAGCCAGCGTGTTCTGGAAGAGGTGAGCGAGGACTTCCGGATTCAGATCGTCCGGGAAGACTCGGAAGAGGGCGGCGAGGACGTCATCTCGATCGACAAGCTCTCCGAGGACACCAGCCCGATTATCAAGCTGGTTGACTACACGGTGTTCAATGCCCTCCAGCGCAGGGCCAGCGACGTGCACGTGGAGACCCAGGACAACGAGGTCGTCATCAAGTACCGCATCGACGGCGTTCTCTATCCCGCCATGGAACCCATCGACAAGCGCTTCCATTCGACGATCATCTCGAGAATCAAGGTCATGGCGGAATTGGACATCGCCGAAAAGCGGATTCCGCAGGACGGCCGTTTCAAACTGAAGATAAAGGGCCGCACGGTGGACTTCCGCGTCTCCATCATTCCAACCATCCATGGTGAGGACTGCGTCATCCGTATTCTCGACAAGGAATCAACCAGCGAGGAGTTCAAGAACCTCAACCTCGACGTCCTGGGCTTCGAACCGGACATCATGAAGAGGATAAGGAGGCACGCGAAGGAACCTTACGGCATGCTCCTGGTCACCGGACCGACGGGATCGGGAAAGACGACCACCCTTTACGGTGTCCTCTCCGAAATACAGTCGTCCGATTACAAGATGATCACGATCGAGGACCCGGTGGAATACCAGCTGAAGGGTGTCACCCAGATTCCCGTGAACGAAAAGAAAGGATTGACCTTCGCCAAGGGCCTTCGATCGATCCTGCGCCACGACCCCGACAAGATCATGGTGGGCGAGATCCGCGACGAGGAAACGGCCAACATCGCCATTCAGTCCGCACTGACCGGGCACCTCGTGTTCACCACCGTTCACGCGAACAACGTTGTCGACGTGCTTGGGCGATTTCTCAACATGCACGTGGAGCCGTACAACTTCGTGTCGGCGCTCAACTGCGTGCTCGCGCAACGCCTCGTCAGGAAGGTCTGCCCGAATTGCAGGGAGAAGATCACCTATCCCGTTTCGGAACTCGAAGACTCGAAGATCCCCCTCCAGGATGCCGTCGCCGCCGACCTCTACGAGGGCCGGGGGTGCCTGGACTGCAACGGCACGGGTTTCAGGGGCAGAATGGCTATCTCGGAACTGCTGGAACTCTCGGACCGTGTCCGGGAGCTGATTGTCGATAGGAAACCCTCCAGCGAGATCAAGAAAGCCGCACGGGAGGAAGGCATGATTACGCTTCGAGAGTCCGCGGTCAGGCAGTTCCTCAAGGGCCAGACCACGCTGAAAGAAATCAACAAGGTCACCTTCGTGGAAGAGACCCACAGATGAGGGCCCTGCTTCAGTATTTTAAACCAACGCTGCCCCCGGTGGCGGTCCTGATGGAGCCGGGCGCCGTCTTCGCCCTGCGCGTCGGATCGGCGCAACGTGATCCAACGCCCCTGGTACGGCACGAGGAGACCTTCGAGAGCCCGGAGGGGCAGTACCTGCCCGGTCCGGAATCCATGGAGACGCTCACCGCATCCCTCATGACGCAGCTCGGATCGCCCAAGCGGATCAGCTGCGTTATCGGAGATCCTTTTTTCAAGACCCAGGTGCTTACGCTGAGCGACTTCCCGCGGTCCGAGCAGGAGAGGCGGAAGGTCATTCTCTGGCACATCAGGAAGTTCCTCAACTACCCCATCGACAGCGTTCGCATGGATTACGAGATAATCAGCCGGGCCCCCGGTTCTGTGAAACTCCTCGTCACGCTGTGTCCGGTGGCGGAGGTCCTGGCCCTCGAATCCGCTTTTGCCGCCAGGGGCTGCCAGGTCGGCTACGTGGGTTCGTCCACGATCGAACTCTTCAACCTTGCGCTTGCCAAAGGCGCACTGCCGGCAGGTGGGAACGCCCTGATCATAAACCGTACGCCCGACTACCTGTCGTTCCTTTTCGCAGAAAAGGGCTCCCCGCTCTTCTTCCGGTGCAAGGACCTCGACGGCGTGCGGGCGGACGACGAGCAGGTCAGCGAACGCATGCTGCAGGAGCTCAGGCTCACCCTGGCGTACTATCGCGAAAAGCTGGGAGGCGAGCACCTCGAGAAGGTCCTGATACGGCGTTTTCCCGGCGGCGCCTTTCTTCCGCTCGAAGATGTCATCGAAGAGGACGTGGTGGTGCAGGACCTGTCCGATGCCCTTCCGCCCCTGCCATCGGGCACCTCCCGGGACGCCGAGTACCTTCCCATCTTCGGACTTCTGGAGGGCGGCGCATGAAGACACTGAGAATCAATCTGGCCTCCGATCCCTTCGTGAACCGGCTCTTTCCCGTCGCGGCCGTCGGCGCCGTCTTGGGCCTCGCCCTGGCGCTCACCATCTTCAACCTGGCATCCTTCTTCCTCCTCGGCCGCGAGTACAGGCAGGAAAAGGCGGAACTCGCAAAGCAGGAGCAGCGGCTTGCCGTCCTCAACAAGGACATGGCCCAGAAGAAGAAGGTGCTCGAGAGCGGGGGCATCGCGCGGTTCGCCCAGGAAGCGGATTTCGTCAACGACATCCTCAAGGCCAAGCGCTTTTCCTGGACCGTCTTTCTCACCGACCTGGAGCGGATCAAACCTTACGGGGCCATGTTCACCAACATATCCCCGCGATTCGCCAAGGACGGAACCATCGAAGTGAGCCTGAGGGGTGTTGCCAATCCCAGGGCCGAGCTGCTGAAGCTGGAGGACAACCTCTTCAAGGATCCGGCCTTCAGGAATTCCCGGCTCGAGACCGAAAAGAGGGAGACGGATAATCCGTGGACCACTTTCCAGATCAGCTGCACCTACCTTCCGGAGGTTGAACGTGAACATTGAACGGTTCATCCTCAAAAGGCTGGCGCTCATCCTCGGAATCGGCGCCGGCGTCGTCTTCCTCAACCTCGCTGTCTATTTCTTCGGCGTCTCCCGGCTCGACCAGTTCGCCCGGGATGTAAAGGGAAAAGTCACCGCGAACCGCCGCATTCTCAAGGAATCGGAGGACAGGAGCCAGACGCTGGCGAGTTCCGTCGAACGGGTACGTACGGACAAGAAAGTCATCGGAGATCTGTCCGACAAGGTCTTCGAGACCCGCCACAAGAGACTGGTGACCGTTCAGACCGAGATACAGCATCTCATCGACTCCAACAACCTGCAGATGCAGACCATATCCTACGGCTATAAGCTGTTCCCGGACCGGAAGGACAAGGCGGACTGGGGACACAGGTATTTCAGGGTCTCCATGGATATACCCCTCACCGGAACGTACCCCGAGATCAAGAAGTTCATCCAGGATCTGCAGGCGTCGCCCCAGTTCTTCCTCATCGACGAGCTGAGCCTCTCGAGCAGCGCCCAGGGCGGCGTGCAGCTCAAGATCAATCTCGCCGTAAGCACGTACTTCATGTCCACCGGCGAAGAGGAAGGCGGAACGGGGAAAGGAGGCCCGGCATGAAGCGACGGTTAGCCTCGTTCCTGGCCTGCGCCCTGGTGGCGGGATGCATTGGAGGTTGCAGCGGAATGACCTCCACGTCGGGGCGGCAAGTCCCGGATGTGGAAGGGAACGACGGAGGACCGGCCCGGAGCCCCAGGCGGCACGCCGCGGCCGCCCACCCTGCGGCGATTCCCCTTCTCAGCCTAGACAATCTCACACCCTCGGCCGTCTCGAAGGATGAACCGCCGAGGAACCTCTTCGCCTTCGAACAGGATCCGGCCGTTCTGGCAAAGAAGAAGGAGGAGGCCGAAAAGGCCGCCAAGGCAGCCGCCGAGGCCGCGAAGGAAGCCCAGGCGCAGCAGCAGAAAAGGACGGAGGAATTGAGAAAGAACCCGCCGCCGCCGGCGCCGCCACAGGTCACCATCAACTTTGTCGGGTACTTCGGTCACCCCGACAGCAGAATCGGCGTCTTCGTGAGCCGCGGAGCCCAGGACGTCATCCTCGCGAAAAAGGGCGACACGGTCATGTCCAAGTATAAAATCCTGAATATCGGATACGAATCCGCAGAGATAGGATTTCAGGGATTCAAGCAAACAGAGCGCATTCCCCTGTCCGGAGGAGGGAAGTAAGGTGAAATCAAGGATCCTCCTACTCATGTTTTCGATGAGCCTGCTGGCCCTCTTCGCGTCGTGCGGCGCCGGCGCCTACCACAAGGGCCAATACCTGCTCGACAAGGGCATGTACGACGACGCCGTGAAGCAGTTCCAGCAGGCCGAAAAGACCAGTCCGCATAACGTGAAGTACAAGACGACGCTTGTGAGGGCCAAGCTGACGGCATCGCAGAAGCACTTCGACAAGGGCAAGATGGCCATGGCTCACGGCAATCTGGACCAGGCCGCCGTGGAACTCAACAAGGCCCTGCAACTCGATCCGGGCAACCAATACGCAAGAAATACGCTCCAAAAGGTCATAAACGCGGCCGCGGCCAAGGAGGCCGAGCAGAGGCGCTCGTCACAAATGTCGCTTGAGCAGTTGAAAAAACAGGCTGAGAAGCAGACGGGCGTGCCGCAGTTGGATCCCGCCTCCAACATCCCCATCGTCCTGAAGTTCAAGGACACCCCCCTCAAGACGATCCTGAACGCAATCTCCAAGGCCAGCGGCATCAACTTCCTCTACGACGACAAGGTGGACCAGAACAAGAGAGTGACCGTGGACTTCGCCAAGGTGGACCTGGCCCAGGTCCTGGACTACCTGATGCTCCAGACCAAGAACTTCTACAAGGTGCTGGACCCCCACTCGCTCATCGTCGTCCCGGATACCAAGCAGAAGCGGGACGAGTACCAGGACGAGGTCATCCGCACGTTCTACCTGTCGAATGCGAACGCCAAGGACATCTTCCAGCTCGTGCGGTCGATCCTCCAGGTGCGCAAGATGGCCATGAACCAGGAGCTCAACTCCATCACCATCGAGGACACGCCCGAAAACGTGGCCGTCGCCCAGCGCATCATCGAAAACAACGACAAGAGCAAGGGGGAGGTTCTCGTGGACGTGGAGTTGCTGGAGGTGAATTCCTCTTTCACCCGCAACCTCGGTATTCAGCTTAGCGGCTATGATGCAAGCAAGGGGGTGACTTTCACCCTGGGGCCCGGACACAATCTGGTGACCACAACGACCACCGGTACGAGTGGCGGGTCGTCAACGACGAGCACAGGTTTGGGGACTGGTCCGCCAGTTCCTCTCAACGAACTCGGCCGGACCCTGAGCCACAACCTGTTCTTTTCCCCGGTGCCCAACCTGCTCGTCAACATGCTTCTTTCCAACAGTGGCACCCAGATCCTCGCCAAGCCCCAGCTTCGCGTCATGGAGGGGCAAAAGGCCTCCGTTCACATCGGCCAGAGAATCCCCATCGCCACGGCCAACCAATACTTGGGCGCCACAGGGACTACGACAAACTATACTCCTATTACGTCCTACACGTATCAGGATATAGGCGTGAAGATTGAAGTCGAGCCCAAAGTGCACTTCAACCGGGAAATCACGCTGAAGTTGAAGGCGGAGGTGTCCAATATTGCCGACCCGGGGAAGGCAAGCGGTTTGACACCCGCCCAGCCGACACTCGGCACGAGGGAGATAACGACGGTCATTCGCTTGGAGGACGGCGAATCGAGTCTGCTGGCCGGCCTCATCCAGAAGAACAAGACCAAGAGCCTTACGGGCCTGCCGGGCCTGAGCGAAATTCCGGTCCTGGGGCACCTGTTTTCCCAAAACGAAAAGACGGAGACTTCCAGCGACGTGGTCATGCTGGTCACGCCCCACATCATCCGCATGCCCAACATCACCGAGCAGAACCTCGAGCCTCTGTACGTCGGCACGTCGGACAAACCCTCCCTAGGCGGGTCCCAGCCTTCGCCCTTCGCGTCCGGGCCGGCAGTTGCGCCGCCGTCCTCCGGCACACCCAAGAACACGGTCGAGGCGGAGCCCGGCAGTTCTTCCGGGGACCAGGGCAAGTCGGCCGAGGGCAACGACACGCAGAAACCCGGCGCAACGCCGCAGGCCGGCAGGCTTCTGGTCAGCCCGACGAGCATCCAGGCCAGGGTGGGCGAGCCCGTAATCGTGAATCTCGTGCTCATCGGCGCCAAGGAACTCAAGGGCATGCAGATGAGCCTGAACTTCCCCGATGGCGTTCTCAAGTTCCAGGGTGCCGACGAGGGCACCTTCTTCAGGATGGGCGGCGTCAACTCCAACTTCTCCGGCCAGGAAGCCCGGCCCGGTACCGTGGGGCTGAACATGGCGCGGGCAGACAATTCGGGCGCATCGGGGTCCGGACTCGTCGCCCGGATTCGTTTCGTGGCCGAGAAGGCAGGAACCGGCAGGATCGAAATATCCGGCGCCCAGGCCGTGGGCGTGGGAGACCAGTCCGTACCCATGCCTCCGGCCTTCGCCACGGTCACCGTGAGCGCGGCGCCCCCGGCCCCCGGCGGAGGGGGCGCAAAGACAGGAGGCTGATACACGTGAAGGAGATCGGCCGTTCGCGCGAAAAGGGCATCTCTCTCTTCGAGGTGGGGCTGGCGGTGGCGCTCCTGGCGATCCTCGCCATGGTCGCCATCCCGGCCCAGCAGATCATGGCCAGGCGCGCGAAGGAAGTGGAGCTCAAGAGGGACTTGCGGGTAATGCGCAGGGCCATCGACGAGTACCACCGCTATGCGGTCCAGGGGCTTATTACCCAGACAGACGTTTCGCAGGATTTCTACCCTCCCGACCTCGAAACGCTCGTGGACGGGGTCGAGCTGGCGGGGGACCCGACGGGTAAGAAGATCCGCTTCCTCAGACGGATCCCCATCGATCCCATGACCAACGAGGCCGACTGGGGCCTCAGATCCACCCGGGACGACCCTGACTCGACCATGTGGGGCGGCGAAAACGTATACGACGTCTATTCCCAGAGTACCGCGCTGGCCCTGGACGGAAAGACGCACTACAACGAATGGTAGCGGGGCGGTGATGAGCCATGAAGGGATGGAGGACATGATAAAGAGACTGGGCCGGAGCGCGACAGGAACCGCCGCACGCGGGGAGCGCATCTCATCGAACCCCGCTTCGGCGTTCGGCCGTGCCGCCGCGGTGCCGGGACGGCGCCGGGAAGCTCGTGGAGAGGGCGGCTTCACCCTCATCGAACTGATGGTGGTCGTGGCCATCATCGGCATCCTCGTCAGCATGGCGGTGCCGACCTACCGGGGAATCGTCCTTCGGGCGAGGGAGACGGTCCTCAAGCAGAACCTGTTCGTCTTGAGGGACTGCATCGATCAATACTACGCGGACAAGGGGAAATACCCCGGTTCGCTGGACGAACTCGTGTCCGATGGGTACCTTCGGGCGTTGCCCGTGGATCCCATGACGCGCCAGGCCAACTGGGTGACGGTGCCCTATTCCGGCAACGACCAGGGCCAGCTGGAGCCCACCGAGGGCCAGGATACCGGAGGCGTCTGGGACGTGCACTCGGCGGATCCCAAGTACAAGGACTGGTGAGATGGGTACGCGCGCGGGCCGGCACTTGAGACGCATTTTCGAAGGGAGCGCTGGCGGCGAGCGCGGCGTCATCTTCATATGGGTCCTCGTGTCGCTCTTCGTGCTGGCCGTTCTGCTGATGGCCGCCGTCCAGCCTGCGTCCATCGTGATGCACCGGGAACGAGAAAAGGAACTCGTCTTCAGGGGTGAGGAGTACACCGAAGCCATCCGCCGCTACATGATGGAAAACCACGGCACGTTTCCCACCCACCTCAAAGACCTGATGAAGCCGGGCGGTCCCAAGCGGATCCGCTACATGCGGCATCTTTACTCGAATCCCTTCGCCCGGGACGGCAAGTGGGGACTGCTTGCGCCGGGTACGACAATCGTCACGATCGGCAAGGACGGAAAACCAATTTACACCCCGCAGGGGGGCGGTCCCATGAGCAGCAGCCCCGGATCGACGACGCCCCCGAAGCCCCCGACCGGCGGCGCGAAACCGCCGGTGGGAAAGGACACGGGTGGATCGGGTGGGACCGGAGCGCCGGACGGCTTCGGGAAAGGCACACTAGGCCATGTCATGGTCCTGCCGTTCAGGCTCGACGGCAAGGAGGGCCAGCCCATCCTCGGAGTCTACTGCAAGCTCCACGAAAAGGCTTTCCAGGACTTCCGCAGCAAGAAATACTACGACGAATGGTTCTTCTCGCCCCTCGTCATCCCCCCGCCAATGGGACCCCGCGGGCCCGTTCAGCCCGGCGGCACGCCGCAAAACCAGCAACGGCAGAAACCCGGCTGAACGGCCGCCGCACCCGCCTTTTTCGACACCTGCAATAGACCGTGCCCCGCGCCGGTTCGTTACTAAGCCGCGAGGGTGGGCTACAATATCCCTTTTAGAAAGAGAGTGATCGTGAGCAGAGGCGCTCTGGACATATTAAAGATTTTCTGGCGATTCCGTGCGAAGGCCGCCCTGGGCATCCTCTGCCTTCTGGTGGTGGACGCCGCCCAACTCGCCATTCCGCTCGTCGTGAAGGGCGTTGTGGACGGGCTGGTGGGATCGACCATCACCAGGGCCTGGGTGGGGCGCCAGGCCCTCATCCTGCTCGGCCTCGCCGCGGCCATAGCGGTCTTCCGCTTCGCGTGGCGCCATTTTTTCTTCTCCATGGCCAGGCGCGCCGAGTACGATCTCAGGAATCGCATCCTCGACCACGCCTACGCCCTGTCCACGCGTTTCTTTTCCAAGACGAAAACGGGTGAGTTCATGGCGCTGGCCACCAACGACGTGGAATCGGTCAGACAGGCCATCGCCATGGGTTTCGTGGCGGGTTTCGACGCCTCCGTTTACGCCATCGTCGCCGTGGGCGCCATGTTCTGGCTCGACCACGTCCTGGCCCTCTGGACGATCCTTCCCCTTCCCTTCCTGGCCCTGCTCATGGCCCTTTCGCTCAGAGCCATCTACGAGAGGTGGGACAGGGTGCAGGCCTCGTTCGAAACGCTGACCGAGAAGTCGCGGGAGTCCATTTCGGGCATGCGCGTTCTGAGGGCATATGACCGCGAGGCGACAGACTGCGGAGATTTCGACGTCAAAAATGCGGACTATTACAGGAAATACATGCGCTACGTGCACATCAATGCGCTTTTCCATCCCGCCGTCCTGCTGCTGGCTGGCAGCTGCGTGGCCATACTCCTGGGCGTGGGCGGCGCGCGGGTGCTGAGCGGGCAGACCTCCATGGGCTCGTTCGTGGCCTTCGTGTCCTACCTGGGCATGCTGACCTGGCCCATGGTGGCCGCCGGATGGATGCTAAGCCTAATCCAGCGCGCGGCCGCCTCCATGGACCGGATAAACGCCCTCCTGAACATCCGGGATTTCGAAGAACGCTCGCCGGGCGGATCGGAACTGCCCCGTGTGGAAGGACGGATCGCGGCGAGGGGCCTGCGCTTCGCCTACACACCCGACGGCGCGCCGGCGGTGAACGGCGTCAGTTTCGATGTCGGCGCCGGACAGTCGCTGGGCATCGTGGGCGAGGTGGGATCCGGGAAAAGCACGATAGTCCAGCTCCTGTGCCGCCTCTACGATCCGCCGAGAGAGATGCTGTTCGTCGATGGACGGGACGTGCGGGACATCCCGGTGGACGTTCTCCGCGCGGCCGTGGCCTACGTCCCCCAGGAGGCTTTCCTCTTCAGCGATACCATCGCAGAGAACCTGAGATTGGGAGAAGCGGCCGCCTCCCGGGAGGACCTCGAAACAGTGTGTCGCATCGCGGCCCTTCACGAAGAGATCCTCGAATTCCCCCGCGGGTACGAGACCCTCCTGGGCGAGCGGGGCATCACCTTGTCCGGAGGTCAGAAGCAACGGCTTTGCCTGGCCAGGGCCCTGCTCAAGAAAGCCCCGATCCTGGTGCTCGACGACACGCTTTCAGCCGTCGATGCAGAGACAGAGAGCGCAATCCTATCGGGTCTCGGAAGGATCGGACGCGACAGAACGACCATCGTTGTCAGCCACAGGGTGAGCGCGGTCAGGGACCTGGACCGCATCCTCTGCCTCGGAAGAGGCAGGATTTTGCAAAGCGGCACCCACGAAGAACTCATGGCCGCCGAAGGCTATTACCGGGATATCGCGCTGCTGCAGGAAATGGAGGCTTGAAGCCGCACCGGGCGGCGCGTGGGCGAAGGACGGACAGGAGGCGCAGTGGGGCCGGAGCCCTCTCGTCGGCCGCTGGGAACACTACGAGGATGTGACCTGGAACAATGGCGATTAAACGGGAAGAGGAAAAACTCGGCGCCTTCCGGCTCTTTGGGCATTTCACGCGGATCATGCGCTACGTGCGTGGCCGCCGGTGGCTTCTCGTTCTGTGCATCGTCGGCTCCGTCCTTCAGGCGGGGGTCCAATTGTCCCTTCCTCTCCTCACCAGAAGCGGCATAGACAACTACATACTGCCCCCCTACGAGCGCGTCGACGCCGCGTCGGACGGCCTGCGTCGGCAGATCATGCAGGCCGACGAGGGGGCCGTGGCGGCAGGCGACGGGCGCCACCTGTTCGTGAAGGTGTCAATGCTGCCCAGGGCGCTGAAGGAGGAGATCCTCACCAGGAAACTGGCCGGGAGCGAGCGGTACTACCTCCTGCGCAAGGGCACCCGTCCCGTCGAAGGCGAGATCAGGACGGCGGAGGGCGCCTTCGTTTCCGGGACGGTCGTAAAAAAGGTGCCCACCGCCCTGCGCGAGTCGGTTCTGAGCGCGGGACGAGCGGGCGTCATGCGGCTCGCCGCCCTGTACGTCCTCCTGCTCATCCTGAACTTCGGGCTGGCATACGTGGTCACCCTCGGTCTCAACAATCTCGGGCAGCGCGCCGTGCTCATCATGCGGGCTCAGCTCTTCAAGCATCTGCACAGGCTTCCGATCCGGTATTTCGACGAGAATCCGGTGGGCCGCCTCGTCACGCGGGTGACCAACGACACGGCCACCCTCTCCGAGCTCTTTACGTCGGTCGTCGCCACGGCGGTGTCCGACGCGGCGCTCTTCGTCGGCATTGTGGCTGTCCTGGCCACGCTGGACGGACACCTGACGGCCCGGCTCCTGCTTCTGGCGCCGCCGCTCTTTATCCTGTCGCTGTGGTTCAAGCGCCGCTCCCAGAAGATCTACAGGCTGGTCCGGGTACAGCTTGCGAGGATCAACACCTTTCTCCAGGAAGCGGTCCAGGGCATCGCCGTCATCAAGACCTTCGTGGCGGAACGCCGCTCGGCCAGGCGATTTTACGACCTCGGCGAGGATTTCTACCGCATCCAGATGCGGCTGATCTACACCTTTGCCGTCTTCCGTCCGCTCATCGACGCATTCGCCACTTCGGCCATCGCGCTGGTCATCTGGGTGGCCGGAATCCAGGTACTCGGCCACCAGACGAGCATCGGAACTCTTGTCGCTTTTCTCATCTACCTGAGAATGCTCTTTATGCCCCTGCAGGACCTGGCGGAGAAGTTCAACATCGTGCAGAGCAGTGTCGTCGCAAGCGAGCGCATATTTCAGATCCTGGACACGAGACCCGAAGACGCGGGCATGGCTAAGGTGCCGGGGAAGGCCTGCGGAAACATCGTCTTCGATGACGTTTCCTTCGCGTACGAAGAGGGACAACCAGTCCTTAAGAACATCTCGTTTGAGGTGCCGTGCGGCGGCACAGTCGCCCTCGTCGGTCCGACGGGATCCGGCAAGACGACGATCACCGCTCTCCTGCTCAGATTCTACGAACTGCAGCCGGGCAACGGGCGGATCCTCGTTGACGGAATCCCGGTAGATGAATGGGACATACAGGCTCTCAGGCGCCAGTTCGCCTTCGTCCAGCAGGATCTCTTCCTCTTCTCGGGAAGCCTGGGGGAGAACATCACGCTTCGCGAAGAGGTTCCGCAGGATCTTCTCGGCAGGGCGCTCGACGCCAGCCGGGCCGGAACCGTCGTGGATCGCGTTCCGGGTGGACTCGACTACGCGCTGAACGAGCGCGGGACGGTTCTTTCGCAGGGGGAAAGGCAACTTGTTTCCTTCGCCCGCGCGCTGGTTGCCGATCCCACGGTGCTGGTGCTCGACGAAGCCACGGCCAGCGTGGACAGCCAGACCGAACTGCTCATCCAGCAAGCCCTTGGGCACCTCCTTTCGGGACGGACCGCCGTAGTCGTCGCGCACAGGCTTTCGACCATTCAGGACGCGGATCTGATCCTCGTCTTGAAGAAGGGCCGTATCGTGGAGAGAGGCACGCACGCCGAACTGATGACCATGGGCGGACTGTACGCCCATCTCTACAACACCCAGTTCGGCCTTGGGCGGGAGCCGCAGGGAGACGCGAGGTCGGTCACGGGCGGTGTGGAATGAGCAGGGACGAAAAGGGTGCCGGCGCGGGAAGGGTTGCACCTGCCGGTGAAAAATACGGTAGAATACTCCTGTTCGATCCGCGCGTGACGAGAGCGATTCTCCGCGCCGGGTGGTGACGTTCAGGCCCCGGTGAGAGGGCCCAAGGATTCAAAGGAAAGGGAGGACGCACATGAAGCGCGTTGAACAGACTTTGAGTTTGCCGCTCGGAGGGGCGACCGCCGAGCGCGCGATGCTTTCGATCTTCTTCCTCATGGCCACCTTTCTGGGCGCCTACGTCGTCGTTCCCCTGCCCTTCACACCCGTACCGGTGACCCTCCAGACCCTCTTCGTGCTTTTGGGCGGCGCCTGGCTGGGAACTGCATGGGCATGCGGCGTGCAGGCGACCTACCTCGGCATGGGCGCCGCGGGGTTGTCCGTCTTCGCCGGCGCGGCGGGCGGTTTCATATATCTGCTTGGACCGACCGCCGGGTATCTCTGGGCCTTCCTTCCCGCCGCGATTCTGGTGGGGCACTTCTACAAGAAAGCAGCAACGCGCGGGACCGTCGGCAAATTTGTGCTCTTCGCCGTCGCCGATGCGCTGATCCTGCTCTCGGGCGCTTTGTGGCTGGGCTTCGTCATGCACCTTTCCGCCGGACAGATGGTCCTGCTGGGCGTGGCGCCGTTCGTGCCCGGAGAGATCGCCAAGATCCTGTGCGCGACGGCCTTTTCGCCCTCTTTGACGAGGGCAGACTGAACCGCAAACCGAAAACAAGATGCGACCGGACGGGCCGCGGGGCGTTCGCTCCGCGGCCATTTGTCGTCGTCGATCGCCGATGCGAACGAAGTTTCCCTCGAGGCAGATCGGGAATAGAGTTCCCGTTTATCGGACCGAGGTGGGCCGGATGACCAGCTTTCGGGCGACCGCTGAGGTATCGCCGTTGCATTGTAGACGAACCGCTTTCACTATGATTGTTCTCTCGGTAATTCGTATCGTGGCGTCGCTATCCCGCAGGATGAGCACCGACAGGGATGCAAGGCAGAGAGCACTTCCGTGCGATTCGCCTTACGACTCCCGCAATGAAACACATTGCCTCTTATTGTCGTTGATCTCATGCTGGGATGCGCACGGAATGATTTGAGACATGGCTTCCCGGCTTGTGGAATGGGCCTTCTGTTCACACTTTCAAATTCCGTCCGGCTGATTTTGTCGAGCTTGACATAATAAGTCCAATACCTTACATTCATTGCAAGGTGATCGGCCTCTACAAATAGGAGACCAAAATGCCCGAAAAAAGCTATCGGATTCATATCAGGCACGGCGAGTTCGAGCTCGACATCGAGGGGGATCGCAAGTTCGTGGAATCCTACGTCGATACGCTCCTTGCCGAAGGCGCTATGGAAGAAATGGGCGCCGAACCGCAACCAAAGAAAAGGCGGGGAAGGAAGGCTGCGCCCGCCGCGAAGAGGGCGCCCTCTCCCAGGAGGAAGCAGGTTCCGCCCATAGACAAGAAGCAACTGGCGGCCTTCATGGAAGGCAAGAAGCTGACCAGCAACAAGGAAAAATACCTCGAGTACATGCGTTTCTGGAAAGCCAGGGGCATTGATGAAGTGGCGGATGCCCACATCCATGCGTGTTTCCTGGCGGCGGGCAAGCGCGTTCCACCGACCGGTCGCCAGCACTTCAGCTCGCTCCGGAATGAGGGTATGGTTCGCCACGGATCGTCCCGCGGCCTCTGGACCTTGACCAAGAGCGGTTTGCAGGACGAGCCTCCGAAACGCAGACGCGGCCCTCGTTCCGGCCGCAGCGTACAGCAGGCGAAGGGCGGCCGCAAAAAGGCGTCAAGGGCTGCAGCGCCGGCCAAGCCTGCAAAAAGAGCCGCAAGGAAGACCTCGAGGCGGATACGGCCGCCGAAGAGCGTCGCTGAAGTTATGGGTCTTGGGGGCTGAACAGGCCTAGAGTCCGATCAACAGAAGGGGCCGCCGCAGGGCGGCCTCTTTTTTCTGAAGCGAAGGTTTTTCGCCACGCGTCTCTGGATTTCTGATATCCTTGATAGTCTGCATTCGGCCAATGGCCAACCCCTGGGAGGATAGACAATGGCAGCGCGGTTCCAGGCACTGGATTATTATCGTTTGGACGACTTGCTCGCGGACGAGCAGAAGATGATCAGGGACACGGTCCGGTCGTGGGTCGAGGATCGCGTTCTTCCCGTCATAGCGAAGCACTATGAGGAAGCCACCTTCCCGATGGATCTGGTGGGCGAGATGGCCGAACTGGGCCTCTTCGGATCGAACCTCCCCGAGGAATACGGATGCGCCGGCTTGGACAACATCGCCTACGGGCTCATCATGCAGGAACTGGAACGGGGCGATTCGGCCATGCGGTCTTTCGCGTCGGTTCAGGGATCCCTGGTCATGTTTCCCATTTTTGCTTACGGGAGCGATGCGCAGAAGAAGCGTTTCCTGCCCCCACTGTCGGCCGGGAAGATGATCGGTTGCTACGGCCTGACCGAGCCCGATGCGGGCAGCGATCCTTCGTCCATGAAGACCAGAGCTGAGCGCAGAGGCGGCGAGTGGGTCCTGAACGGGGCGAAGATGTGGATAACCAACGGCACCATAGCCGACGTTGCGGTCGTGTGGGCCAGGACCGACGACGGCGTTCAAGGTTTCCTCGTGGAAAAGGGGATGCCCGGTTTTTCAGCGCCCGAAATGAAAGGCAAGCTGTCGCTGAGGGCATCGGTGACGTCCGAACTGATCTTTGAAGACGTGGCCGTTCCCGAAGCCAACCGCCTGCAGGGCGTGAAGGGGCTCAAGGGGCCGCTTTCGTGCCTGAATCAGGCCCGTTACGGGATAGCATGGGGCGGGATCGGCGCGGCCATGGCCTGCTACGACGAGGCCCTGCGCTATGCCCGGGAGCGCATCATGTTCGAGGGCCCCATCGCGCGCTTTCAACTCGTGCAAGACAAACTCGTCTGGATGGTGAATGAAATCACCAAGGCGCAGCTTCTCGTCTGGAAGCTCGGGAAAATGAAAGACGGGGGAACGCTCAGGCACCCGCAGGTCAGCCTCGCAAAAATGAATTGCGTGTCCATGGCGCGCGAATGCGCTCGTATGGCCAGGGACATAGAGGGCGCCAACGGCATTCTGGACGAATACACGGCCATGCGGCACATGCAGAACCTCGAGAGCGTCTACACCTACGAAGGCACCCATGACATCCACAAGCTTGTCGTCGGGGCCGACGTAACCGGGTTCGAAGCCTTCAGATCGGACGTGAATCCCACGAAGGACTGAGCGGGGCCGGGTTCGTCAAGTCCTTTGGAGTTGCTTCCGCCTCGCCGGAGGCACCGACGGCCGGCCGGTGCTTTTGTCCTTGAACGGCGGCAGGTCCGGCGGTGGGGTGCGCTTCGCTTCGCCGCAGGCTATGAAAAAGTCGCGGCGGTGAGATAAAATCATGGCCTCGAGGAGATTGACGCGATGACCCAGAGAATCGGAGAAATGACTTTTCGAAAAAGGACGGCGGGGGCCTTTCTTGTCGCCGTCCTGGCGGCGATCTCGGCGATCGCCCTCCTGACCGCCTGCGGCAAATCGGACAAGGAGCCGCCGGCCGCCATAAATCCCATTCCGCCCATTAGGAACGCCTTCAAACTGAGCCTTGGCGCCGTGGCCACGCAGATCAGAAATTATGCGGTCGAAAACGGCCACGTCCCCGAGGGTGAAGACGTGAGCGCCCTCCTTAAGGCGGGGATACGCGACGCGCCGCAGGTCGATCCCTGGAACACGCGGGTGCGATATCACGGCGAAGGCACGTCCTTCGTCCTGAGTTCAGCCGGTCCGGACAAGAAGTGGGCCACGCCCGACGATATCGTTATCAGAGGCGGTTGAGCCGTCCCTGATCCAACACTCCGCAGACAGAGTAAGGACAAATCACACGGGGGCTTCATGCCTGATCCTCAACGAGTACGATTGGACGGAACCAGCCTGGATTTGGAAGGCCTGGAAGCCGTGGCCCGCGGTGCGGGCGTTGAACTGGACGGCACCGCGCTCGAAGCCGTGGCCGGGAGCGAACGCTTCGTGCGCGAAGCCGTGGAAGAAGGCCGCGTCGCGTATGGCATCACGACGGGCTTCGGACACTTCGCAACCGTGTCCATTCCCCGCGAACAGGTGGAATCCCTCCAGCAGAACCTGGTGAGGTCGCACGCGGTGGGCGTGGGGGACCCGCTCGACGAACAGTGCGTTCGCGCGCTCGTGGCGCTTCGCATCAACTGCCTGCTGAAGGGGCGCTCGGGCGTCCGCGTGTCGACCCTCGAGGCCCTGGTGCGGATGCTCGACGCCGGCGTCCTGCCCCGGGTTCCATCCCAGGGCAGCGTGGGCGCTTCCGGTGACCTGGCCCCGCTGGCGCACGTCGCGCTGGGCCTCATGGGAGAGGGAGAAGCCCTTTACCATGGCGCCTGGATGCCCGCCGGGAAGGCGCTTGCGGAAGCCGGTCTCGAGCCGGTGGCCTACCACGCGAAGGAAGGCCTCGCGCTCATCAACGGAACCCAGGGTATGACGGCCCTCCTGGCCCTCGCGACGGCCACGGGCCGCCGCCTGCTGAGGGAGGCCGACGTGATCGGTGCGTTGAGCCTGGAGGCCCTCAGGGGCTCTCGGCGGGCCTTCGATCCGCGCATACACGCGGACAGGCCCCATCCCGGCCAGTGCGCCAGCGCCCGGAACCTCTGGAATCTGCTGGAAGACAGCCCCATCATGCGCAGCCACGAAGACTGCAAGAAGGTCCAGGACGCCTATTCTCTCCGGTGCATGCCCCAGGTCCACGGCACGGCGAGAGATGCGCTCGCGTACGTGGAAAAGGTGCTGGAGGTGGAGATGAACGCCGCCACCGACAACCCCATGATCTTCGCGTCCGAAGGAGAAATCATTTCGGGCGGAAACTTCCACGGCGCTCCCGCCGCCCTCGCCGCGGACATCCTGGCCATCGCGCTGACGGACCTGGCCAGCATGAGCGAAAGACGCACGGCAAGGCTCGTCGACGGAAGGCTCTCGGGCCTTCCCGATTTTCTGGTCCGCCATGGCGGTCTTAACTCGGGCTTCATGATGCCCCAGGTCACCGCCGCCGCGCTCGTGTCGGAGTGCAAAACCCTTGCCCACCCGGCGAGCGTGGACAGTATCCCCACGTCCGCAGGCCAGGAGGATCACGTGTCCATGGGGTTCTGGGCGGCCAGAAAAGCACGGAGGGTCGCATGTAATGCGGCACGGGTCTTTGCAGTGGAGGCCAGGGCCGCGCTGCAGGGACTTTACCTGCTCGAGCCGATGGAACCCGCAAGGGCGCTGAGGGCCGTAGTGAAAGCCGCGATCAGAGATTTTCCACCGGTGGAGGGGGATCGTTTCATTCAGCCGGAATTGGAAAGCCTGGGTGAATGGATCGCCGGAGGCCGGTTTGCGGACATCGTGCGTAAAGGGGGCCTCTCCCTGGAATGAATGAAATCGCGGGCAACGCGACC
This sequence comes from uncultured Thermoanaerobaculia bacterium, assembly GCA_964507185.1. Classification (GTDB taxonomy): domain Bacteria; phylum Acidobacteriota; class UBA4820; order UBA4820; family DSQY01; genus CAVRTJ01. The sequence goes on along the minus strand of CAZDOY010000003.1, from coordinate 33,485 downwards.
TGTGGGGAGTTCTTCAGCAGCCAGTTCGGTGGTATAGTGCGGGAGGCGGCAAGCCATTCAAGAGCACAACCATATGAATGGAGGATTGAAAGAAATGGACGTTAAACTCTTCGGCGTGGTCGGGGGCGGGACCATGGGCAACGGCATAGCGCACGCGGCGGCCAACACGGGCTTTTCCGTGCTGCTTTGCGAGGTGAACGAGGCCCTCTGCGAAAAGGCCTTCAAGACCATAGACAAGAATCTCCAGCGCGGTGTGGACAAGGGCCGGATGACGGCCGATGAGAAAGGGGCCGTGCTGGCCCGCATCAGGACCACCACGAAACTCGAGGACATGGCCGGCGCCGACATCGTCGTCGAAGCCGTCGTCGAGAACTACGACGTGAAAAGAGCGGTCTTCCAGACCCTGGACGGGGTGTGCGGCCCGGATGCGGTCCTCGCCAGCAATACGTCTTCCATTTCAATCACCAAGCTCGGAGCGTGCACCGGGAGGCCGGGAAAGGTCATCGGGATGCATTTCATGAACCCGGTCCCGGTCATGAAGCTCGTGGAGGTGATCCGCGGAATCGCCACCGAGGACGACGTCCTGGCGGACGTGATGAAGCTGTCCGAGGCGATGGGAAAGACCCCCGTGGAGGTGAACGATTATCCCGGCTTCGTGAGCAACCGCGTCCTCATGCCGATGATCAACGAGGCGATCTACTGTCTCATGGAAGGCGTGGGGTCGCCGGAGGCGATCGACACCGTCATGAAGCTGGGCATGAACCACCCGATGGGCCCCCTGACTCTCGCGGACCTCATCGGCCTGGACACCTGCCTCTTCATTCTCGAAGTGCTTCACGAGGGGCTGGGAGACCCCAAGTACCGTCCCTGCCCGCTGCTGATCAAGATGGTGGACGCGGGATACCTCGGCCGCAAGACGGGCCGGGGGTTCTACACGTACTGAATCCCCTGGCGTCTGCAGGGTAAAAGGAGCAGCCGTGTATTGCCAGCGTTGCGGTAAGAAAAACAAGCCGGAGGTCGAAAACTGCAAGTTCTGCGGTGCCCCGCTGCTCGTTCTCAAGCAGGAGCGCACGGGCGAGGCGGCCGACATGCAGTCCTTCTTCAGCGTCGAAGAATACGTCATCGACAAGATTTCGAATGTCGAGAAGCAGGCCCACAGGTCCTCGGAGGACGTAGATCTCCTCGTCCAGGCCGTGGATTTTCTCGAACGCAACGTTATGGTCAACAGGGCCGGCACCAACGTGCTGGTCCGCATGCTCCGCGAGAAGGGGATCCTGGATCCCTACGAATTCAACAGGCGCTGGCGCGAGCGAACGCTCTCGAACCTCATGGGACTCTACAGGAAGGAGCGGTTCCAGGACGCCAAGCCGCACATCCTCGGAGCTTTCTCCGGCAGGAACAGGAGGCGCTTCGAGGACCGAGTGCTGCAGGCCGAGGATCTCCTGTACGCCTTCAGGCCTATAGAGGCCGTGGCGAGCCTGGAGGAGGCGCTCGCGCTGGACCCGAACAACGGTCCGTTGCTGAACTACCTTGGGGATGCCTATCTCGGGTTGAAGGACTATGACAGCGCCGTTCGCTGTCTTTCCAAGTCCATGGCTCTCAAGGGGCAATCGGCGGAAGCCATGATTCCGTACGCTCAGATCAAGCTCATGGAAGGGGACGTAGTAGAGGCCGAAAAGATCCTTCAAAGAGTGGTCAGGCGGGAAAAGGCAAGCGTCGATGCCTGGACTCTCCTCTCCCTCGTCCACGGCCTCAAGGGCGAATGGAAGCAGTGCCGGGAGAACGCCGAGAAGGCGCTGACCCTCGAACACGCGCCGGCTCCGCTGTTCCTCCAGGCCCACGCGCTTCTGCAGCAGAAAAAGATCACCGCGGCCGAGACCAGACTGGACCAGCTCCTCGCCGATTACCCGGATGTCGAGGAACCTCTCCTCCAGAGGGCCCTGCTCTTCCTTGCGAGGGGTTGGTGGTCGAGGGCCTCCGAGATCCTGGCGCGCCTCAAGGCGCTTAACCGTGACGTCGATACCGAAGCGCTGGTGGAGACCTTCAAGAAGGCCGCCGCCCCCGGCCGCCGGGCCATGAGCGTGCGGCCCCTGACGTCGGAGCAGGTATTGGACATGATGGACACGGTCGCGGAGGAGGCCAGCATGTACCTCAGGCAGATGGACATGGAAAAGTGACGTGTTCTCATGCGGCCCGGTGACCGATGCGAGGTGAGAAATTGAATCAGAGTATCCGGTTCGGAACGGATGGCTGGCGAGGCGTCATCGCAGAGGACTTCACGTTCGATAACCTGAGGATGGTCGCCCAGGCCCTGTCGGACTACCTCGAAGAGAAGGGCGAAGACAGGCGGGTTGCGATCGGTTACGACTTCCGTTTCATGTCCGAGGATTTCGCGCGGACGGTCGCGGAAGTCCTCACGGCCAACGGCATCACCGTCTACCTGAGCCCGCGGGCATGCCCGACCCCTCACGTCTCGTACTTCGTGCAGAAGAACGACCTGCCCATCGGCGTCGTCATCACCGCGAGCCACAATCCCTACAAGTACAACGGCTTCAAAATCAAGGAGCGGTTCGGCGGTAGCGCACTGCCCGAGACGACCCGCAGCATTGAAAGGCTTCTGGGCCAAAATCCGGTGCGGAGCATGCCGTTGCGCGAGGCGAAGACGTCCGGAAAATTCATAGAAACGCCCCTCGACGAAGGGTACGACAACCTGATCGAGAGCATCGTGGATATCAATGCCATCCGAAGGGCGAAACTCACGGTCGTGGCCGATTCCATGAACGGCGTCGGTGAAAACAGGCTGAGCAAGTGGGTTTCGAGTCCCTCGTGCCTTGTCGTGACTCTCAGGGACAAGCGCGACCCGCTCTTCGGCCTGCGCGCCCCCGAACCCAAGGAGGAGTACCTGGACTTTCTGAGGGCCGCGGTGGTTTCCGAGAAGGCCTCCGTAGGACTCGCCACCGACGGCGACGGAGACCGATCCGGGGGCGTACACCGCGACGGGAGCATCTTCACGCCGCTCGAAATGATCGCTCTCCTGGCCCTGTACATGGTGGAACATCGTGGCCAGAAGGGAGTGCTGGCCTCCACCAACGCGAACACGCTCTACCTGAAGCGCATCGCCGAGGCCACCGGCCTGCCCTACGTAAACAAGCCGGTCGGATTTAAACACATCGCACAGCTCATGCAGGAAGAGAACGTGCTCATCGGCGGTGAGGAAAGCGGGGGTATCGCCGTGCAGGGCTTCCTCCCCGAGCGGGACGGCGTCCTCATCAACCTTCTCCTGCTGGAGATGATGGTCAAGCGCGGCAAGGACTCGCTCGAGCTGCTGAAGGAGCTGTACGAGCGCTTTGGCGAGTTCCACTTCCGCAGACGCGATTTCCCCGTCGTGCCGCAGAAGGGGCTCCGGCAGGTCGCAAGACTGGCCGAAAATCCGCCGAAGAGCGTCATGGGGCTGAAGGTGGAATCTATCGACACGCTCGACGGAGTCAAGCTCTTTTTCACCGACGGGTCGTGGCTTCTGTTCCGCCAGTCGGGGACTGAACCGAGCCTGCGCGTCTACTGTGAAACGTCCGATCCAGGCAGCCTGGACGATTTCATCGAGGCGGGGATGAAGGCCCTCGGAGAGGCGGCCCGGGGATAAGTCCCGGTGGCCGTCCCGTCGGCCGGAGCGGCACATGACCGACTATCGCGTCTGGGGCATCCGGCTTCCCCTCGGAAAGGGCGGCGACGAGCACCTGCGAAAGACGCTCGCCAGAATGCTCGACGTACGAATCGAAGCGATTGACAGCTTATCCGTCGTTCGAAAGTCGCTCGACGCGCGCGGTCGAAAACGTCCTCCCAGCTGGGTCTTCACGGTCGACTGCACGCTTTTGAACCGGCCCGGGCGCCGCCCGCCCGGTGTCAGGGTGGAACCGGTGCCCGCGACGCGGAGGGCGGCGATCCCTGAAGACAAGAGTCTCGAAGGTCTCGATGCTGCGGTAGTCGGAACGGGCCCCGCCGGTCTCTTCGCCGCAGCGGCCCTGGCGGCTCGCGGCGCGACGGTAACGGTGCTCGAGCAGGGACCTCCCCTCGAGGACCGGGTTTCGGCCGTCCGGAATCTCTGGCGCGCCGGAGCCCTCAGCGGAGACGCGAACGTGCAGTTCGGGGAGGGCGGTGCGGGCACCTTCTCGGACGGTAAGCTCACCACGCGCATCAAGGATCCCCTGGTGGCCGTCGTTCTGTCCCGGTTCGTGGGTGCAGGTGCGTCCGAAACGATACTCTCGGAAGCTCATCCCCACCTGGGGACGGACGGCGTAAGGCGGGTGGTGCGGGCCATGCGGGAGCAACTGGAGGCCCGTGGCGCCGCCTTTCAGTTCAGACGGACCGTATTGTCCGTGCGGCGTTCGGGCGCCGGCTACGAGGTGGAAACCGGTGACGGGCGTGCCCGTGCGGACGCCGTGTTTCTCGCCGTGGGGCACTCCTCGCGCCCGTTGTTCAGGTCGCTCATGGCCATGGGCGTGACGTTCAGGCCCAAGGGCATGGCGGTCGGCGTCCGCGTCGAACACCCCCAATCCTGGGCGGACGCCTGTCAGTACGGCCGGTACGCCGGCCATCCCGACCTGCCGCCTTCCGAGTACTTTCTGACCTTCAAGGATGGGCCTACCGGCAGGGGCGTTTACTCCTTCTGCATGTGTCCGGGCGGCGTGGTGGTCAACTCCGCATCGGAGCCCGACAGCCTCGTTACTAACGGAATGAGCATGTCCCACCGCGCCTCAGGGCGTGCAAACGCCGGCATCGTCGTGACGGTGGAACCTCTGGATTTCGGGGGCGATCCCTTGAGGGGGGTGGTCTTTCAGGAAGAGCTGGAAAGGCGCGCCTTCCTTCTCGGGGGCGGGGGCTACCGTGCCCCGGCGCAGCGCATCCGGTCCTTCCTCGGCGGCCGTTCCGACGAAGCTCCGCTGAAAACCACGTTCAAGCCCGGCGTCAGCGCCGTGGACCTGAGGGGTTTTTTCCCTCCCTGGATCGAGGGACCGCTCGCTCGGGCATTCGTCCGCTTCGACCGCACAATGCCGGGGTTCATCGAATACGGCGTCATGCTCGCTCCGGAAACCAGGACCTCCAGCCCCCTCCAGGTGGAAAGGGGAGAGGACGGTTGCGCGCGGGGTTTTCCCGGACTGTGCCTGGTCGGCGAGGGCGCAGGCTGGTCCGGCGGCATCGTCTCGTCGGGCGTGGACGCGCTCCGATGCGTGGAGGTTTTCGCAAAGGCCCGTAGCTGATTGGTTGCCCGGTCCCGCCCCGACCGCCACCCGTTGCGCCACTCCGGTAAGAGACCGGCGCCTCGGCGGATCATCGAAATGGTTCGCCACCGCGTCACGCGCCGAGAGGGAAGGGGGCACCCCCTTTCCCCTCGGAAAAAGGAAAGAGGCCCACCCGGGGAGGGTGGGCCAATTCAGGGTAGAGGAATGGAGGAAGAGGGAGAGTGAGTGCGACAGACGAAAGTCGTCTCGGGGGATCGCACTCACCCTTATAGACGTATGGGAACGACCGGCGTCTATCGAGGAGGGGCGAGCGCCCGTTATCCTTCAGGTCCGGAGCGGGCTCCACCCCGGTTGATGCGCGCCGCTTCATCCGCCGTCTGGACGCCCCGCGAGTACACCTCGTGTCGGAAGGCGTCTTTGCCCGAACGTTTGACCGCGTACATGAGCGCGTCCACGATCTCCAGCATGGCGTTATAGGAAGGGGGCGGGTCGAGAAAGGTGACGGCCCCCACGCTCATGGTCACGCGCGCGGGCCCGCCCGAGAGCTCGTCCCTGAGCCGTCCGCGAATCCTCTCCAGGACTTCGGGCGCGTAATCGGGCCCGCATTCGGGCAGGAGCAGGGCGAACTCGTCTCCTCCTATGCGGGCGAAGACGTCACTGCCGCGGACGTTCTTCATGATAGCCCCGGACACCGCCAGGAGGATCAAATCGCCGGCCGAGTGGCCGTGCCTGTCGTTGATGGCCTTGAAGTCGTCGAGGTCCACGTAGGCCACGGTGAACGGCTTGTGGTTGCGGCCCGCCCTCGCCATCTCCCTTTCGGCGTACTCCTGGAAGGCACGGCTGTTCAACGCGCCGGTGCGGTAATCCGTCCGCGCGGAGCGCCTCTCTCTTTCCAGAGTCCTGCGCAGCGATGTGGTCAGGTGGATCGCAAACAGGAACAGAACCAGTTCGAGGACCACGTGCCAGTGGTCCAGGCTACCCCTGCGGGAGACCTCACCGGACAAAACGGGCGCCACGTACCAGTCGAGCACGCTCAGGACGACGGCGACCAGGCCCGCCCAGCGTCCGACGAACCACGAAAGAAGGATGATCGGTACCAGGTAGAAGACGGAGAAAGAGAGGACCACTCCGCTCACGTAGTCCAGAACGCCCACCAGCACGAGCAGGACGAGGCCGAAGACGAACCACAGGGACTTCTCGTTCTCTTTGATGCGCCTGCCGAACGCCACGGCCATCCTCCCGGGGGCATCCTGATTTCACATGGATGTCGACTTTATTCATTCTAACCCAATCGGGCCGTAGTTTGTCTTCGGCGGGGGCGTCGCGGCCGTTGAGGGGCCTCGGCGAGGGCTTCGCCGGCAGGGCCTCCCGTGGCGGAATAACGGCCGGGGCGCCAAGTTGTATGTGGTACGCGGGGCGCGCCCTCCCGCAGGGCGCGCGGAAGCCGTACCGGAGGAGGTTAGAAGATGGCGGAATTCGAGAATCATCTCGCAGGGGAGTCGAGCCCTTACCTTCTTCAGCACCTGCACAACCCAGTGGACTGGTACCCCTGGAACAAAGACGCCCTCGAGAAGGCCCGGAGAGAAGACAGGCCCATCTTTCTCTCCATCGGTTATTCGGCCTGCCACTGGTGCCACGTGATGGCCCACGAGAGCTTCGAGGACCCCGAGATTGCCGCCTACCTCAACGAGCACTTCGTGTGCATCAAGGTGGATCGGGAAGAAAGGCCGGATCTGGACTCCCTCTACATGCGTTCCGTGATGCTGATGACGGGATCGGGCGGCTGGCCCCTGACCGTATTTCTGACGCCCGGGCGCAGGCCTTTCTACGGGGGCACCTATTTTCCGAAGGAGCCGCGCTTCGGCATACCGGGCTTCATGCAGGTGATGGCGGGCGTCGTGAAGGCCTTCAATGAGCAGAGGCACGGCCTGGAAGGTTCGGCCGACAAGGTCCTGGCGGCGGTCTCCGAATCATTCGCGGGTCCCTCTCCATCCGACTTTTCCGCCGTCGATGTCGCTCGCCGGGCGGTCGGGGACATCCTCGCGAGGCTCGATCCGGTGGACGGCGGCTTCGGCCGGGGCCCAAAGTTTCCCCAGCCCCCGCTGTTGTGCTTTCTCCTCGACGAGGCAGCGAGGAGCCGGGACCGCGGACTCATGGAAAAGGTCCTGCTCACGCTGGGGAAGATGGAGGCCGGAGGGGTCCGCGACCAGGTGGGGGGAGGTTTTCACAGGTACTCGGTGGACGGGAAATGGCGCGTGCCCCACTACGAGAAAATGCTCTACGACAACGCCCAGCTCGCCTCGCTCTACTTTCGGGCGTACACCGCGGCGGGCGACGAGGCGTTCAGGGCGGTCGCCGAGCAAGTCCTCGCCGACGTGTGTTCCTGCATGGACGCCGAAGGCGGGGGGTTCACGGCGGCGCTGGACGCCGACTCGGGCGGAGGAGAAGGCCTCTTCTACCTGTGGTCTCCTCCGGAGATCGAGGCCGTTCTCGGGCGGGAACGGGGGCGGCGCATCACCCGGCTTTACGGCATCGGAGAAGGAGACGGCCTGGCAGAGCGGACGCCGCACCGAATCATGAGCCTGCGGCAGTTTGCCGGGCAGACGGGCATGGAGGTCGCGGCCCTGAAAACGGAGGTCGCCCAGTGCCTCCTGGAACTTCGGGCCGCCCGTGAATCGCGGCCCCATCCCGGAGCGGACACCAAGGTCCTCACGGACTGGAACGCCCTTGCCGCGCTGGCGTTCCTCGACGGGTTCGGCGCAACAGGCGACGAGGGCCTTCTCGAAAAGGGCCGCGATACGCTCTCCGGACTATGGCGCCGGTGCTGGGACGGGACGACGCTGCGTCACGTCTGGGACGGCGGGAAGGCCAAGGTCGACGGGCTCCTCTCCGACTACGCCTACCTGGCCCTCGCCGAATGGCGCGCCTTCGAAATGATCGGGGATCCCGGCCACCTCGAGCGGGTTAGAACGCTTCTTGACGTGGCCGCCGCGATTTTCCGCGACGAAGATACGGGCCTGTTCTACGACAGCCCCCTCTCCGAAAGCGGAGACCTGCTCTCGCCCGTGCGGGACGGGGATGACGGCGTCCTGCCTTCGCCCGTCGGCGTGCTGGCCCGCGTGCTGTGGAACTGGGAACGGCTGACCGGTGAGGAGAAGGTGCGGGGTTCGCTCGACGATCTTCTGCACGCCGAATCCGGCCAGTTGACCGCGTCCCCCGGCACCCGCCCCGCGCTGGCCGAACTCGCCGTCTCCCGCCACCTCCCGTACGTGGACGTGGTGGTGGCATTCGGCCGGGACACGCCCGCGGCGCACGGCCTCCTGGCCGAGGCCCGCCGGGTCGCATTTCCAGGTCTCCTGGTGCTGCCCCTTTCGGCCGAGCGTATGGACGGGGCATCGGCCGGCGCCTTCGGCCTCTTCGAGGGGCGGTACACGCTGGAGGGCTGCCGCGCTTTCGTCTGTGTGGCGGGGACATGCGAGAAGCCCGTCAGCGAAAGGGAGGCGTTGCGGCGCGTCCTCGACGGGGCCTTCAACCGGGTCCGGGAGAAGGCGTCCCGTCCGGATGCGGATTGATTGGCGCGCTCTTTCCGCCCGAGGGCGCTTCACCGGGTGAAGGAGCGGGCGGGTTCGTTTCGCCGGCCGCTCCGGTTCCCTCCGGTGCCTTTCCGGCGCCGGCCTCGGGAGGGGGCGTGGGGGGCGGCGGCAGGGGTCCCGACTGGAAGTGGCCTCCCATCAAGATGGGGGAGGGCCTCTCTTTCGAACCGGGGGGTGCCGGCGGAGAACAGGTCAGGGTGAACCCATTGCGGGAACTGATGACCGATATGGCTCCATCGAAGCCGTCTACCACCGGGCACTCCGGAATGTAGTCCGGCTCCAGGAGGGCCTTGAGTCTCATGATTCCGCTGACGTCTGGATACCCGCCGTTCTCCTGGCGATAGCGCTCGAGGGCGCCCGATATGGCGGTCAGCCTGAATCGGCTTATGCTCATTTTCTGCTCGTAAACCTGGTCCACCTTCCACTGGAAGAAGAGGCCTGCCTCCGCAAAAAAGAGAGCCATTCCCAGGGCGCACACGCCGAGTCCCATCCAGATGCGCGCCTTGCCCGTGAACTTCTCCGGGTAACGGGTGCAGAGAAAGAGGCTCAGGATGGCGTTGAGGCAGGCCAGGACGGAGGTCGCGGGAGCGACGATCGGGACCAGGCTCAGCCACCCGAACCACCACGTCAGGTTCGCGGGGTATCTCCTGGGTTCGTTGGCGGGGAGTCTCGGGCTCACGGCATATCCTCTTCGAGACGGCCGGCGCCGCAGCGGCAGCGGGCATTTTCGTGTCCGCAGAACCAGGCATGCGCGGACGTTTTCAGCACCGCCGCCATCAGTCCTCTCCCGGGAAAACGAGGCTGAGCGCGTGGGGTTCAAAGACGAGCGATCCAGGCGTCATGCCGCCGCGGTCGCCGTCCACCTGGATTGGCATAGGTTCCTCGGAGAGAATCCTGACCTCCGTGCCATCGAAGGATTCCACGCCCCGTTTGCCGTCGATTTCCCCGCGGATGAGGCCCGCCAGGAGGTGCGGCATGCGGAGGGCCAGAGGAGGACGGATGACGAGAACGCGGAAGGCCGGCGAGCGAAGGCCGACGTGCGTGGTCAGCCTGATGAAACCCGCCCCGTAGCGGGTGGCCCTCAGCACGAAAACCTGCGAGCCGGGAATCCTCCTTCCGTCGGCCGATTCCACGACGAGGCGGGGCGCCGGCCTCGACAGCATGCCGCGCAGGCCCGCGTAGAGATAAGCCCACGCGCCCGTCTGACGCTTCATTTTGAGATCGATGTCCGACACGGCGAGAGAGTCCGGGCCGCATGACGCACAGAAGGTGAACACTTCGGAGCCGTTGAGCCTTCCCAGGCCGATCCGGGCCTCTGTTCCTCCCCCTGCGATCCCGGCGCATGCAAGAGGACTACGGGGCAGGTCCATTTCCCGGGCCAGTATGTTGGCCGTACCCAGGGGCACGACGGCCAGCGGCACGTCCGTTCCCGCGAGTCCGGACGCGGCCTCGCGAATGCTCCCGTCGCCGCCGCAGACGACCACGCGCTCGGCGCCGTCCGCGACCGCCTGCGCGGCGATGCGGGTGAGGTCCCCGCGCGAGCGCGACCGGGCCGTCTCCACCGTGAATCCGCCGAGCTCCACACAGTGGGTTATGGCGCCGAACAAGCCCGGATCGGGGGCGCCTCGGGCGGCGGGATTGTACATTACGATGGCCCGTGCCATACGGCCTCCCGGTCATGAGGGGCGTCGAACGGGTTCCGGTTCAGCGATTGACGCGGCGGATGCCCAGTATTCCGTTCGTTTTTCCTATCCTGGTGAGAAGCTGGTTCAGGTGGCCCTTGTCCCGAATCATGATCGAGAGATGAACCTGCCCCTTTCCCTTTTCGTTGACGTTGGCGTCGATATGTCTCAAGGGAGCCTTGGCGTCGGCCACGATCTGGGTGATGGTGGCGACGATTCCCACCTTGTCTTCCGTCATCAGTCTGAGGTGCACCTCGTGGTTCGCGGAGGATTTGTCCTTTTCGCTCCACCGGACTTCCATGAACCGGTCCTGGTTGTAGGCGACCCTGCTGACGTTGGGGCAGTCGGCCCGGTGGATGACGAGTCCCCGGCCCTTGGAGATGAACCCGACGATCTCGTCGCCCGGGATGGGACGGCAACAACGGGCTATGGTCGTGAGGAGGTCGGTGGCTCCCCGCACGATAATCGCCGGCTCGTGATACCCGGGGTCATCCGCCGAGAGCGAGGGGCCGGCGACCTCCTCGACTGGGGCCGCGAGCCTCTTGGCGAAAACCCTGGCCGAGATCTTTCCGTAGCCGATTTCCGCGTGCAGGGCATCCAGATCGGAGATGGAGACCTTCTTGAGCGCCGCTGCCAGGGAGCCCGACTCCTGGGATCCCCTGATGCTGACCTTGAGACGCTTGCACTCCCGGTCGAGGGCCGCCTTTCCTATTTCCACTGCCCGGGCCTTTTCCTGCGCGTTCAGCCAGCTCTTGATCTTCGAGAGGGCGCGGCCGGTGATGGCCGACTTGAGCCAGTCCCTCGAGGGCTTGCCCGCCGGACTTGTGACGATCTCGATGCGGTCGCCGCTCTGCAGCGGCGTCTTGAGCGGTACGAGCTTTCCGTTGACCTTGGCGCCCACGCAGTGGTGCCCCACATCCGTATGGATGGAATAGGCGAAGTCGATGGGCGTCGCCCCGCGGGGGAAGGACAGGACCTGGCCCTTGGGCGTGAAGACGTAGACTTCCTTCGGGTAGAGGTCGACCTTCAGGTTCTGTACGAATTCCGTGTCGGTATTGCCGTCCTGCTTCCATTCCATGAGCTGGCGCAACCACTGCATGGTGTCCGTCTCGTCTTCCTGCGAGAGCTTTCCCTCTTTGTACTGCCAGTGCGCCGCGATCCCGTTTTCCGCCTCGTCGTGCATCTGGCGGGTGCGGATCTGGATCTCGAAGGGCTGGCCGTCGGGGCCTATGACCGAATTGTGCAGGGACCGATAGTGGTTTTCCTTGGGGATGGCGATGAAGTCCTTGAACCGCCCGGGAATGGGCTTCCATTTGCTGTGAATGCCGCCCAGAACGGCGTAGCAGTCCTTGACCGTGTCGACCAGGATGCGGAAGGCCATGTAGTCGTAGACCTGCTCTACGCCTATTCCCTGTCTGGACAGCTTCTGGTGGATGCTGTAGAGGTGTTTGACCCGGCCGAAGACCTCGCCCTGCAGCCCGAGGGAGCCGAGGATCTTCCGGATCTGCTCGGACGTTTCCTTCATGAAGTTCTGACTGTAGGAGCGCTTGTCCTGGAGGGCCTCCGAGAGGCGTTCGAATTCCTCGGGATAGGAATACTTGAACCCGAGATCCTCGAGTTCGATCTTGAGCTTGCCCAGCCCGAGGCGGTAGGCGATGGGCGCGTAAATTTGCAGCGTTTCCAGTGCCTTGAATGGTCTCCGGTGCTCTGGGAGGTACTCCATCGTGCGGAGGTTATGGAGCCGGTCGGCCAGCTTGACCAGCACCACGCGGATGTCGTCCACCATGGCCAGAACGACCTTCCGCAGGGAGGCCCACTCTCGCTCCTCCCGGGTCTTGACGGGCACCTTCTCCTCGATCTTGGTCACGCCGTCCACGATGTGGGCGACCTCTTTGCCGAATCGCTTTTCGATGTCTCCGAGCGTCACGCTGTGGTTGTCCTCCACGACGTCGTGCAGGAGGCCGGCCACGAGGGCGATATCGTCGGCCTTGAGGTCGGACAGGATGTCCGTGACGGCCACGGGATGAACGAGGTAGGGCTCGCCCGAGACCCGGGTCTGACCTTCGTGCGCCATGGCGGAGAAGAGATAGGCCTTCTGGAGGAGCCTGGAGTCGGAACTCGGGTTGTAGCTCTTTACCTTTTCGATGACACGGTCTATTCGAGGAAGCATAAAGGTCCGTTCCAGCCTTGAGGATCCTTCGCCCTCGGACATTCCAGGAGGCCAGTCAGAGCGGTTCAGGATCCGGATCACCGTCCCAAAGCGTCGGAAGGCTGTCCACCCTTCGGGACCGGGGCAGTCGACGCGCCCCGCTTTGTCATCGTGCGGCGGCCCTCCCATCATACCAGCCGTTCCGCAGAAGCCAAGGCCATCCGCCGGATCATCCCGGCGAACCACCGTCCTAATCTAATATAATTTGGCCCGGCCTGGAAATTATGCAACGCGGGGCACCTACTTCCGACCGCTCACCGCCGTCGGTCAATTCATCGCCGGGCCACCGGGTCACACGATCACACGATCGCTCGATCACTCTATTCATTGACACTAAAGGTGTCCGGCCGATATTATAAAAAGGCCTTTATGGAGGGGCCTTTGCTGAATCGAGCCTGGTGGAAAGCGTTGTCGGCGGGTATCCTTTGCGTTTTCATTCTGGCCGTGCTGGCGGGGCTGGTCCTTCCCTCCGGGACATTCTCGGGACGATTCTGGCTCTTCCTGGTCATCGCCGGCGCCGTGGCCGCTCTCGCGGCGATGTTCTCGACGGGGGCGGTGCGCAGCACGGCAAGGGATACGCTCGACGATTTGCTGAGGAAAATGGCAGCCGGTAATCTGGCTATCCGTCGGGATCTGCACACCCGCGAAGTAATGGACGAGTATCCCGGCTTTCTACGGGTTCTGCGTTCATTCCAGAGCATCATCGGTTACCTCCAGGACACCGCAGACAGCGTCTCGATCGCCTCCAACAGAATTTCCGCCAAGGCCAAAGCCCTCTTCACAGGGGCGGAAGAACAGGTTGAGTCGGTGGGACAGGTCCGGAATTCCATCGACCAACTGGAGGGGGAGATCGAAAACGTTGTGTCGGGGGTCGATACCCTGTCCGGCTTCACCGAGAAGACCAGCAGCGCCATCCTGGAGATGCGGGCCTCCATCGAGGAAGTCGTGAATGCAACGCACAACCTTTCGTCTTTCGTAGACGAAATCGGCGCATCGATAGAAGAGATGGCCCGGTCGGTCGAGGAAGTGGCGGGCCACGGAGAAAGCCTGTCGTCCTTCGCCATCCAGAACTCGTCGGCCATGGTCCAGATGGACGCGACCATCGGACAGATTGAAGAGAACATCAGGGAAACGGAGGTCGCGTCCCAGCACGTCCAGGAAGTGGCCGGTACGGGCGTATTGGTAGTGAGGAACACGGTGGTTGCCCTCGAGACGATCCACAACGCCATGACGACGAACCTCTCGGCCATGGATTCTCTGGGCGAGCGGTCCAAGGACATCGGCAAAATCCTCAAGGTGATCCGTGAGATCGCCGATCAGACCAACCTCCTGGCCCTGAACGCGGCGATCATCGCCGCGCAGGCGGGCGAACACGGCCGCAGCTTCGGCGTAGTCGCCGAGGAGATCCGTGACCTGTCGGAGCGGACGACCGCGTCCACCGGCGAGGTCGGCGCGATCATCAAGACGATACAGAGGGAGGTCGATTCGGCAGGAAAGGTGGCCCGCGAGGGCATGGTCAAGGTCGAGGAAGGGCTCAAGCTCGGCCGGGATTCCGAAGAGAACCTTACCAACATCAGCCAGGCCATTGAAACGGCCGGCACGAGCATCAGCCACATCGCCCGTGCCGCGAGCGAACAGGCGAAGGGCAGCCGCCAGGTCACGGATGCCATCGAGGAAATGACCAAGCGTATCGAGCGCATTTCGATCGCCACCCGAGAGCAGGCCAAGACGTCCCGGCTCATCAACCAGAAGGCCGTGGTCATGAAGGACCTCACGCGTAGCGTGGACCGTGCCATGGAGGAGGAAGCGCAGGGCAGCAACACAATCGCCGAGGGCATGGACCAGGTGCGGCACTCGGTGGAGGATATCCAGAAGGCACTCATCAGGATGTCGCAGGCGGGCCAGAAGATCATGACCGCCATCGACGTCATCAGCGGGTCCGCCGAGCAGAACCTGCACGGCGCCCGAGACCTCTCCGGAACCTCCTCCAACCTCAAGCAGGATGCGCTCCTGCTGGTCGAGGAGCTGGACACCTTCACGCTCCCGCAGGCCGTCCGGGGCGGGCACATACGCGTGGGATGCGTGAACTACGACTTCAACCTGGATCCCGTTTTCGCCAACAACATACGGGACAGCGAACTCGTCCACAACTTCTCCGTCGGCCTCATCCAGTTGGGCTACGGGACGCAGATTCTCCCGGGCCTGGCCGAATCGTGGGAGCTCAGTACGGACGGCAAGGTCTACACCTTCACCCTGCGTCCGAACCTCACCTTCCACAACGGCCGACGCCTCACGTCGAGCGACGTGATCTACTCGTGGCAGCGGGCGCTCTCGCCCAAGCTCAATTCGGTGGGCAGGGCCTTTCTCGCGTGGGTCGAGGGAATCGATGAGTTCATCGAGGGAAAAGTCCCCAGGGTGTCCGGGCTCTCCACGCCCGATGACCGGACCGTTGAAATCCGCTTGAAAGAGCCGCTGGCCTTCTTCCTCTACCTGCTCACCACGCCGGAGGCCACCGTCGTCCCGAGGGAAGCCGTGGACGAGAAGACGGACAAGCTCATCAAACCTATGGGCTGCGGTCCCTTCATGGTATCCGAGCACTCACCGGAAAAACTCGTCCTGGACCGTTTCAGTGGGTACTTCGACAGCGCGATTCCCTACGTGGACCGGCTTACCTTCAACCTGGGCTTCCGAACCGAAGAAGCCCTCCAGTCGGCCCTGGAGAAGGGCGACGTGCACTACGTGTCCACCTTCTCCAACGACCAGATCGAAGTCCTCCTCTCCGACCCGTTCTGGCAGAACAACACCGAGAGCACGGTCCTCCTCAGCACGATCATCATCAGCATCCGCAACGATCTCGCTCCCTACAACATCAAGGAAGTCCGGCAGGCGTTCAACTACGCAGTGGACAGGGAGAGGCTCGTCTCCCAGTACCGTCACAGCAAGGCCACGCCGGCGAGAGGTGTCCTGCCGCCCGGCATCGTCGGCTACAGACCCACCCTCAAGGGCTACTACTACGATCCCGAGAAGGCCAGGTGGCTCCTTAAGAGCGCCGGTTTCCCAGACGGGCTCGACCTCGACGTCACCGTGGACGCTGGCAGGATACGCCAAGCCAAGGAATTCGCCCTCCTTGTCGACATGCTCCGTGAGGTCGGCATCCGCATCAAGACCGAGACCGTAAGCCACCAGGTTTTCGCCGCCAGGGAACGCGAGCACGGCCGACCCGGCTTGTATGCGACCGGCTGGTACGCCGATTATCCGGATCCGGATTCCTTCCTGTACTTCCTGTTCTATTCCAAGGGAGGGGACTCCCTGGAGCTCAAGTACAAGAATGTGGAACTGGACGAACTGGTGGAGAGGGGGAGGCGGACCCTGGATGTCGAAGAGCGCATCGCCATCTACCAGCGGGCGGAGGACATCGTCATCGAAGACTCGCCGTGCATCGTTCTCTACCACAGCCGCGGTCTCGTGCCGCACAGACCGGAGATCTCGGGCATGAAGCTGTCTCTCACGCCGCCGATGGTGCGCCCGGACAGGATATGGCTCAGCTCAGAAAGCGAAAGCTGAGGATCTCGTCCGAATTAACGAAAATGTGGACGTTGTTCGAGTGCGGATTGAGCGGGGTCACGAAGAACCCGCTCGTGGGCTTGGTGCTGAGCGTCGTCACGCCCTGCAGTCTCTCTCCGTCGCGGAATGTGATCTCCACGGTTCGCCCGGGGACGGGCTGGTAGATCAGCCGCCCGAATGTCTCGTGGCCGTTGTGGTCCTCGGCGGTAAACTCCCTGACAAAACAGACGAGCTTGACGTCCCCGAGCACCACCGTGTGCAGGTGATCATCGAGATCTTGCACGAGGATCTCCGCATCGCCGGGCATGAAGTTGTCCCCGAAGCCCCTCAGCGTTGTCCCATCTTTGAATCGAACGACCACCTTTTCATCGAACATGGCTGACTACAATATTAGAGTTCGTTTGCGGCCTTTGCAAGAAGCAAAGGGAAATTCGGGAAATCGGGAATCTGGATTGCGGATTCGAAGGCGACCGGGGGAGGGCACTCGAAGGCCTTCCCTCGATTGGATCACTAGGTCTCCTGACCACCTTCGGGGAAGGCTGAGGATTAAGGCCGAAAGGCAGAAGGGAAGACGGCAGACGGCAGACGGCAGACGGGATGTGACCGTAGCTGCCGGCTTCCATCGGCCGACGCCTCCGCCCGTCACCGGTTCACCTGATGCCTTGATCACCCCCGATCTTGCAGGGCGGCGGGCGTTCGGCTATTCTACACCGGGAGGCGATATGAACAGGGAAGAATTGGCGGTCGTCGTCAGCGAGATCCTCCTCAAGCACCTGCCGGAAACCGCCCGCCCGGACGCCGTGGAGTCTGTCGTGGCGGACCTCGTCCGTTTTCTTGAGACCTCGGGGCTCCGGGAAGCCGAGAGAACGGACAGTCGGTTCATCGTCTTCACGACACTGGGCGCCAACCGCTCCGGCATCGTCTTTGCATTCTCGTCCGTTCTGGCCGACCTGAGAATCGACATCGTAGACATAAACCAGACGATCGTACACGGCAATTTCGCGATGATGATGATCCTGGACCCGACAGGCAGCGAGGCTTCCTTCGCGGACCTCAAGAGCGCCTTGAAAAAGCGGGGGCAGGAGCTGGGCGTCCAGGTCTACGTGCAGTACGAAGACATGATGCGGGCGGTCAACCGCGTCTGATCCCCGCCACTCTAGAGAAAAATCGAGATGACGTACACGCGACGGGAAATACTGGAAACGCTCCGCATGACGGAGCTCGAGCACTTCGACATACGCACCGTGACCATGGGCATCAACCTGCTCGACTGCGCGCACGATGATCCGGAGGAAGCCGGCCGTCGCGTCTACGAGAAGCTCAAGCGAAACGCGTCCAGGCTGCCAGAGGTGCTCAGCGAGACGGCCGAGGCGCTGGGCGTCCGCGTGGCCAACCGAAGGATCGCCATAACGCCGGTGGCGCTCATCGCGACCCGCCCCGAACCGGAGTCCTACGTTGCCATCGCCCGTCAGATAGACAGGGCTGCGCGGGAAATGGGCTTCGATTTCGTCGGTGGCTACTCGGCGCTCGTCCATGCCGGCTTCACCGAGGCCGACAGGGCGCTGATCGCGTCCATCCCGGAGGCGCTGAGCACCACGGAACGTCTCTGTTCTTCGGTGAACGCGGGCAGCAGCCGCACGGGGCTCAACATCGACGCGGTCCGGCTGGTCTCCCATGCCCTGAAGGAGACGGCCTACAAAACGCGCGAGAAGGGCAGCATCGGCTGCGCGAAGTTCGTGATCTTCGCCAACGCCGTGGAGGACAACCCTTTCATGGCCGGCGCCTTCCACGGGGTCGGACTTCCGGAAGTGGTCATCCACAGCGGTGTGAGCGGCCCGGGCGTCGTGTGCCAGTCCATCCGGAGGGCCGGTAGCTGCGACCTGAGGCAGATGGCCGAGGTGGTCAAGCAGGCCGCCTTCAAGATCACCAGGGTCGGTGAGCTCATAGGTCGCGAGGTGGCTGCGCAGCTCGGCGTGCCGTTCGGCATCGTGGACCTGTCGCTCGCTCCGACGCCCCAGCTGGGCGATTCGGTGGGCGAGGTCCTGGAGGCCATGGGGCTGGAGCGCACGGGCGCCTGTGGAACGACGGCGGCCCTGGCGCTTCTGACGGACGCAGTGAAGAAGGGCGGGGCCATGGCCACCTCCGCCGTGGGCGGTCTGTCGGGGGCGTTCATACCGGTCAGCGAGGACGCCAGCATGATAGAGGCCGTTCGCGAGGGCGCGCTCAGCCTTGAAAAGCTCGAGGCCATGACCAGCGTCTGCTCGGTGGGTCTGGACATGGTGGCGGTTCCGGGCGACACGCCGGAGGATACGCTCTCGGGCTTCATCGCGGACGAACTGGCGATCGGCGTCATGAACCACAAGACCACGGCCGTCCGCGTCATTCCAGCCTACGGGAAGAAAGTGGGAGAGACCGTTTCCTTCGGGGGGCTGCTTGGAGAGGCCCCCGTCATGGATTTGAGAACGCTCTCCTGTTCGGGTTTTATCGGCCGGGGGGGGCAGATGCCCGCCCCGATAACGTCACTAAGGAACTGAGGAGGCATCATGAAGGGACGCAAGATTATGCTCGTGGCGGCCTCGCTACTGCTCACGCTGGGCGTGGCCGCTTCCTCCTATTTTCCTGAGTTTTTTCACGATTTTCACCCCGTGGTGGGCGGCTGGAGTACCTACCACATGAAGGACGCCCGAGGCGAACAGTCCAAGCTCACCTTCGCCATCGTGGACAAGGACCCGCAGGGTTACTGGCTGGAGCTCCGGACGCCCGGCGACGGCGGCGAAGCCGTCGCGGCCTTCCTGATCAAGGGGGACCCCACGGACGACGCCAACGTCCTCATGGTCCGCACCGAGGACCCCGGTTCGCCCGCGCTGGAGATCGACAAGGACACGCTCATCAAGCTGAGGACCGAAGGGAACGAGGCCTTCGGTGGCCAGGCCTCCTCAATCGGGCCGACCGTCGGGAAACTTGCGGGAATGCCGAAAGAGACGATCGAAGTGAACGGAAAGAAACTCACCTGCCGTCACCTCAAAGTTCTGGGGCCCCACGGCCAGGAAGCCGAAGTGTGGATGAACGACCAGATCGTCCCTTTCGGCGTGGTCAGGCTGGTGAGCGGCAAGGAATCCATCGTTCTGGAAGATTTCGGCAAGGGAGCCAAACCCGCGCTCAAAGGCCCGTACAAGAAACTGGAAGTTCCGTGAGCCAAGGAGTCAGTTATGGAAAAGAGCGCCGTCAACACCAATAAAGCGCCCCAGGCCATCGGGCCCTACTCCCAGGCCATCAAGGTCGGGAACCTGGTTTTCTGCTCGGGCCAGATACCGCTCGATCCGGAGACCGGGGCGGTCGTGGAGGGCGACGTGGCCGTCCAGACCCGCCGCGTGCTCAAGAATCTCAAGGCGGTCCTGGACGCCGCCGGAGCTTCGCTGGAGCACATCGTCAAGACGACCGTCTACTTGAAGGACATGAACGATTTCGTCGCCATGAACGGAATCTACGCGGAATTCTTCAGGAGCGTGCCGCCCGCCCGCGCGGCGGTGGAAGTGTCGCGCCTGCCGAAGGACGTAGCGGTGGAGATCGAGGCCGTGGCTTTCCTCGACTGAACCCGCATCCGCAGGACGCCCGGACTGACTACCCGGTACAACCCGCCGTTTTGAGCCCTCGAAGGGCAGGGAACGCCATGGAACTGTCGAGCATCAGAAATTTCAGCATCATCGCCCACATAGACCACGGCAAAACCACGCTCAGCGACCGCCTCCTGGAGGTCACCCACGCCGTGAGCGAACGGGAGATGGTCAGTCAGTTCCTGGACGGGATGGATCTCGAGAGGGAACGGGGCATCACCATCAAGGCCCACGCGGTCAGCCTGCGGTACACCGCCAAGGACGGCAGGGAGTACCAGCTCAACCTCATCGACACACCGGGCCACGTCGACTTCAACTACGAGGTCTCGCGCGCCCTCGCCGCCTGCGAAGGCGCCCTTCTCGTGGTGGACGCCAGCCAGGGCGTGGAGGCCCAGACCCTTGCCAACGCCTACCTGGCCGTCGAGGAGGATCTGGAGATCGTGCCCGTCATCAACAAGATCGACTTGCCCTCCGCCCAGCCCGAGAAGGTGGCCGAGGAGATCGAGGAGGTTGTGGGCCTCGACACCACGGGCGTCATTCTCGCGTCGGCCAAGGAACGCATCGGAATCGAAGAGATCCTCGAGGCCGTGGTCCACCGCCTGCCGCCGCCGAGGGGGGATCGCGAGGCGCCCCTCAAGGCCATGGTCTTCGACTCTTGGTACGACAGCTACCGCGGTGTCGTCATGCTCGTGCGGGTGATCGACGGCAGGCTGGCCGTGAAGGACACCGTGCAGTTTATGAATTCGGGCCGGACACACGACATCGAGGCCCTGGGCATCTTCACGCCCAAGCCCCTGGCCGTGAAGGTGCTCGAGGCGGGGGAGGTTGGCTTCGTCATCGCGGGCATCAAGGAGGTCCTCGAGGTCAACATCGGCGATACGCTGACGCATCCCAACGACCCTACTGCGGAGGCCTTCGCGGGTTTCCGCAAAGTCAAGCCCATGGTCTATTCGGGGCTCTATCCCGTGGACCCCTCGGACTATCCCGACCTCAGGGAGGCGCTCGAGAAGCTCAGGCTCAACGACAGCTCCTTCGTCTTCGAACCAGAAACCAGCGAGGCCCTGGGCTTTGGCTTTCGATGCGGCTTCCTCGGCTTTCTCCATCTCGAAATCATCCAGGAGCGGCTCGAGAGGGAATTCAACCTCGACCTCATCACCACCTCGCCAAACGTTCGCTACCAGGTGCTCACCAAGAAGCAGGAGATCCGGGACGTGGAGAACCCGTCCAGCTTGCCGTCGCCCATGGAGACCGAGGAGGTCCGGGAACCCTACGCCTCCGTCACGGTGCTCACCAGGAGCGAGTTCATCGGCAACCTGCTGAAGCTCTTCGAGGAGAGACGCGGTACCCAGAGTGCATTTCAGTACGTCTCGAAGGAAACCGTCCTCCTGCGCTACGACATGCCCCTGGCGGAAATCATCGTAGATTTCTACGATAAGCTGAAGTCCATGTCCAGGGGATACGCGTCCATGGACTACCAGGTGGAGGGCTACCGGTCCGGCGACCTCGTGAAGCTGGACATCCTCGTCAACGGCAAGCCCGTGGATGCACTGTCCTTCATCGTTCACAGGGAGCAGGCCGAGATACGCGGACGGGCCATCGCCCAGCGCCTCAAGGCGGCGATTCCCCGGCAGCTTTTTGAGGTGGTCATCCAGGCGGCCCTGGGCAGCCGCATCGTCTGCCGGACGGTGGTCAAGGCCCTCCGCAAGAACGTTCTCGCCAAATGCTACGGAGGCGACATCAGCCGAAAGCGCAAGCTCCTAGAGAAACAGAAAGAGGGCAAGAAGCGCATGAAACAGGTCGGCGAGGTCCAGATTCCACAGGAAGCCTTCCTCTCGGTCCTCCGCGTCCAGGGCGGGGACGAACAGTAAAGATAATTTGGGAATTGGGAGTTGGAACTGCGGATTTGAAGGCGGCTGGGGACGGGCCGTTGGAAAGGCGCAGGGCGGAAATGAAAGCGGGCTGTTGTTTGTCTCTCGAGGGCTGCGAGCTATGTCCTTCGAATCCCTCACGGGGGGAGGCC
>CAZDOY010000003.1:3055-11466 GCA_964507185.1 uncultured Thermoanaerobaculia bacterium | reverse complement strand
TCGGCGGATGCCTTTGGGGGAAGTTCTCTGGCGGAGAGTGAGGGATTCGAACCTACCCTCCCTGGAAGCCTCGCTCGCAGAACTCGCTGCGTTTCAAGGGAGGCTACGGTTCCCGGGGCGGGGCCTCTTCCGGGTTTTCTTACGGCTCGACGCCAAGCAGTTGGCGCCGTCGCCTTGAAAACCACGGAAAACCCCGTCCTTCGAATCCCTCACGGGGGGAGGCCCTCGGCGGATGCCTTTGGGGGAAGTTCTCTGGCGGAGAGTGAGGGATTCGAACCCCCGGGCCCTTGCGGGCCAATGGTTTTCAAGACCATCGCCTTCGACCACTCGGCCAACTCTCCGCGTGAACTAGAATAGGGCTCGGATGGGCACAGGTCAAGGCTGTGGGGGCGTTCAGTAGAACATGCGGCGTCTGAGGCTGATGCCTTCAAAGAAGCGCTTCGCCCTGCCGACATCCTCGCCGATGGCCTTGGTGAGGGCCGCGACGGATTCGAATTTAATCTCCGGCCGGAGGAACTCGAAGAAGAGGACGCGGATTCTCTTCCCGTAGAGTTCGCGCGCGCCCTCGAGAATGTGGACCTCGACGGCCACCTCGTCTTTGCCGAACGTGGGCCGGTTGCCGAGGTTCGCGACGGCAGGGAGGAGCAGGGAATCGCCCACGTCCACGGCGACGACGTACACGCCGTGAGCCGGGACGAGTTCGTTTTCTATAGAGAGGTTGGCGGTGGGGAACCCAATGGTCTTTCCGCGCCCGTCGCCGTGTTCGACCACGCCTTCGATGATGTAGGGACGGCCCAGGAGGCGCACGGCCTTTTCCATCTCGCCCTTGATGAGAAGCTGGCGGATGAGCGTGGACGACACGACGTCGCCGTCGACCTTGAGCTTCTTAAACGCCGTGGCGGTATATTCGTAGTGGTCCTGAAGCCCCTGGAGGAAGGCGATGTTGCCGTCCCTGTTGTGGCCGAAGCGGAAATCCTCGCCGATGTAAATCTCCCTGGGCCGGATGCGCTCGGTGAGCATCCGGATGAAATCGTCCGCGCTGACCGCGCCGAATTCCCGGGTGAAGGGGACCTCCAGAAGGGCCTGGATGCCCAGGTGGGAGAGGATGTCTCTCTTCTGGCTGAGGGTTTGGATGAGCTGGGGGGCGCGGTCGGGGTAGAGCACCTTGAGGGGGTGAGGCTCGAAGGTCACCACCATGCTCGTTCCGCCCTCTTCCCGGCTCCTGGAGATGACCTTCCTGAGGATCCGCTTGTGCCCCCTGTGCAGGCCGTCGAAGTTGCCGATGGTGATGATCACGGGGGGTGAAAGTTCGGGAATGTGGTCGAAGTCGGTCAGGAGAATCATACGAGCCTCATCACGAATATGGACAACAGCCCGGCGAGCACGCCGGCGAGAAGGTCATCGAGCATGACGCCCCACGTCCCGGGGAAGAGCTCCATCCGGTTGATGGGAAAGGGTTTGAAGATGTCGAGGAGCCGGAAGAAGCCGAAGGCCAGCAGCATGTAGACGAAATTGGGCGACAAAAAGGCCAGCGCCACGAGCATCCCCGCGACCTCGTCGATGATGACGAAGGACGGGTCCGTGATGCCGCTCGCCTTGAGCACGCGCGGAACCGCAAAGGCCGAGAGCACGAGCACGAGGAAGAGTTCCGAGATGGAGAGGAAGAAGCCCCACTTTTCGGGGATGACGAAGGCCGGGACGTAGAGGAAGAGCCCCGCCGCGGCGCCGATCGTCCCCGGCATGCGGGGCGTATAGCCCAGTCCGAGTACCGTTGCAATGGCCTGTGCCCAAAGCGGTCCATTCTTACGCGCCGGTCGTTTTTCCCGATCCAATGATCTCCCCCACCAAGTCATAGGGATGGGCGTCCGTGATCCTCACGTCGGCAAAGGTTCCGGGTGAGGCGAAGCCGTCGTTGATGAGAACCCGGCCGTCGATGTCCGGGGCCTGGGTCGCCAGTCGGCCCTGGAGAAGGTGCTCGGTCTCGTCGCAGACGCCCTCCACAAGTACCGTTTGTGTCGTTCCAACTCTCTGCTTGTTCTTCGCATATGAGATGACCTGCTGGGCCTCCAGCAGCCTCTCCTGGCGCCGTGCCTTCGTGCGCTTGTCCACGGGGTCTCCCAGGGGGAAGGCCGCAGTACCGTCCTCCCTCGAATAGGTAAAGGCGCCGACGTGATCCATTTCGGCTTCGCGCAGAAAGTCCAGAAGGGTCTGGAAGTGCTCCCGTTTCTCGCCGGGGAAGCCGACGATGAAGGTGGAGCGCACGGCCAGGCCTTTCACGGCGGACCGCGCTTTTTCCAGCAGGCGCAGGAAAATCTCGCCCGATCCGCCCCTCTTCATCGCCCTCAGGACGTCCGGGTGCGCGTGCTGGAGCGGGAGGTCCAGGTAAGGCACGAGCCGCGAACAGCCGGCCATGGCATCGAGCATGGGTTCCGTCAGGTGGTTCGGGTAGGCGTAGAGGAGGCGGATCCACGGGACGTCCGTCTTTTTGTCCAGGGCCTTGAGCAACCTGGGAAGACCGTCTTTCATGCCGATGTCCCGTCCGTAGTCGGTCGAGTCCTGAGCCACGAGCACGATTTCCTTTACGCCCTGCTCGACGAGCCGCTGGACTTCTTCCACGAGTCCGTCTATGGGCCGGGACTGCAGGCGCCCCCTGAAGGTGGGGATGGGGCAGAAGGAGCACGGGTTGTCACAGCCTTCGGCGATCTTGACGTAGGCCAGGTACCGCGGGGTGGAGAGAATCCTGGGCGCCAGCCCGTCGTAGATGGGGATGTCCATCGTGGGCGTAGCGTCGATCTCCGGGCCGGCGAGCAGTTCGGACACCTGTGCAGCGGCGCTCAGGGGGATGAAGCCGTCGATCTCGGGTATGGTCCTCCTGAGGTCGTCCTTGTACCGTTGAACGAGGCATCCCGCAACGATGAGACGCCGAACGGCGCCCTGCTTCTTCCGCTCGGCCACCTCGAGAATGACGTTGATCGATTCTTCCTTGGCGGCGTCGATGAATCCGCAGGTATTGACGATGACGACCTCTGCATCGGGGTCGTTGGTGACTTCGTGTCCGGCTTCGCGGGCCTGCCCGAGCATCCACTCGCCGTCAACCCAGTTTTTCGGGCACCCCAGTTGTATCATGGCGACGCGCATTCAGCCTCCGTAACTGTGCAAAAATAGCATGGACTTCGTTGCCTTTCAAATGCAGTGCTCTCGGGTGGATCACCTTCAGAGTCTGTCTAAACAACCCGGACGGCGATTTTATTGGCCAGGCGACAGACCACAGAGCACACAGATGGCCTGGCGCGGCATCGGGCTTTCAGTCCTGGGCCGCAACCAAATAGGTTAGAAGGAAGAGAGGAAAGGGAAGAGGCAGTCAGGCAGGAGTAAGAAGGCAGTCGGGGGGCCTGCGAAGGTTCGCACCCGACTTGATCACTCGATCACCGCGCCGAAAGGCCCATTGGGCAGGCTCCGAAGGGCCGGAGGGGCCCGGGGTCGTGAGCGCAGGCGGATCGAGTTTACGCATCGGCTACTCTCTTCCCTCAGCAGATGTTGCTCCCACTACGCCCGCAGGGGAAATCCGCGTCCGCTGATGCCGGCCCGCACCTAGCTCACATTATCCTGAAACCTCCTGCCAAACCCTTCGGAACCTGACTCCGCGGCGGCCTCCCGAAATCGGCCGCCGGTCATTCAATCACCAGATCACTTGATCACTGCATCACTCTATCTAATACGTAATGACTATCTTGCCGCCGCTCTTGGTCACCCTAAGCGTGTCGCCCGAGTTGCCGGACAACTCGTAGAAGACGAGCGGGGGCGACCCCGCCTGCATGTCCGTGCTCTCGTGCGGGAAAGACGCGCCCGAGACGAAGCCCGATACCTCCAGGTCACGCGAGGGGTCAAGGGCTGGATCGCTGGGGTACTGCTGTACGAAAATGCTGCCGGCGGAGGGCGTCAGGGGCGAGAGCGACGAGACGCCGCCATATCTCAGGAGGCTCACGGGCGGGCTGACCGTCAGCGGAGCGCTGGGGGAGGACGTGGCGGAGCCTACCTGCACGATGGCCGTGAGCTGATCGCCGGCTGTGAAGGCGATGCTCGAGGTGATCGTGAAGGTCCCGCCTGCCTGTACGCTGGCTGTTCCTACCGGAGCGCCGTTGTCGTAGAGCGTAACGAGCGATCCTGCCGGCGCCGAAGAAGTACCCGAAGCCGTCGTGTCGCCGTCGAGGACGGGGCCGATCAGCGCCGGTGCGCTGAGGGTGGCGTCGAAGGCCTGCACGGCCAGCATGAGCGTGTCGCTTGCGCTGAAGATGGACGGGACGGCCGCGCCGGCGGGATAGACCACGGCATGATAGGTGCCCAGGGCGGACAGCGTCTGGGTGTCCACGCTCCAGTCGAGAAGACCGGACGAGTCGGAGGTCGAAGTCGAGGTCGTTACGAGTGAGCCCGAAGGACCGTAGAGCGCGACGGTGTAGGATGTCGAACCCCCGTACCCCTGGCCCTCCAGGTAGGCGACGGCGGGCACTTCGAAGGACGCCGACGGCGACGTGTGCCCGGCGTCCGCGTAGGAGGTCCAGGAGACAACGTACAGGTTGGTACAGGATGCGGCGAGGTCGTCCGCGGTCGAAGAATCGGAGCCGCAGGGGGATTCCCACGTGGCGCAGAGGGAGTAGACGCCGTAGCCGGGGAAAGTGACGGAAGGGGCGGAGAACGTATCGTCCACCGAGGCGCCGGGGCCGACGTCGGTCAGCGAATGGCTGGAGGTCAGGCTGCCCGCCGAATAGGCGGACCAGGTCCCGTCGGACTTCAGATACTGCGTTCCGTCTGGACTTTTCACCACGTAATTCACCCGGCTGCCCGAGTAGGTGGAGATCGAGTTCGAGTCGGCCAGGTGGGCGTTTGCTACGACCGAGGCCGCCGCCAGGGGCAGGCCGGAGGCCGCCGGCTGGAGGGTCACGGCGGCGCTACGTTGGATTGTGAGGGTCACCGAATCCAGGTTGCCGCCGCGGGCGTCTTGCAGGACCACCATCCAGGTCCCCGACGCCGTAGCGGGGAACGTGTATGTGTCCGAAAACGTCCCGTTGGTGTCCGCAAGGAGGTTTGCCGTCCTCACCACCGAACCGGCGTTGTTTTTGTACAAAAGGTAATAGTAGGTGTCGGGTATGAGGTTGTACCCGCCCATGTAGACCGTTTCGCAGGGCGCGAAGGCGCTCCGCTGAACCGCGTGGATGGGGTCCATGAAGGGCACGATGTAGGAGACCATGGTCTCGTCTGTCACCGAGGCCTTTACCGTGGTGTCGGACGTGGTGCAGCCCGCGTCGGCGCAGCGCACCACGGTGACGACGGTGCTGTCGGTGGCCGGAGGAAGAATGTTGGACGGCACGTCCACCTCGACGATGAAATGGAAAACGCCGCCGTTGGCCGCCACGGGGCCCGTCGAGGAGATCGGAAACCCGTCGGAGGGGTTCCCGTCCCCGTTGGGATCGCTCAGGATCGTCACCGTGTACCCTGCGCTGCTGCTCGGCGAATAACCCGGCGCGTAGAAGTTGAAGGTGTCGGCGGTGGAGGCCGAGTTCACCAGCGTGTGGGCGAAGTACACGGCGTAGCCCGCCCCGGAATAGAGGTTGGTGCCGTCGCTGATGAGGTACGAGGGCGAAACGGTCAGCCGCTGCTTGACCGTCGTGATGTCCGTCACGGAGGCGGATCCGCCGCCGGTCACACCGGCGGCGCTCAGCGTCGCCGTATTCGTCGCCCCGACGGGTGTGCCGGCTGGCGGCGTTACGACCAGGCTAATCGGTTGGGACTCGCCGTTGGCCACCGCCAGGTCGGGCAGCCCGTTTCCGTCCGTGTCGTAGCCGGTCGTGATGTTGTCCCAAACTCCGTTGCCGTTGAGGTCGGTCGCGATGAGGGTGGAGCCCTCGTAGAGATCCAGGCGCCATCCGGCACTACCGCTGACCGAGAAATTGAACGTGTCCGAGGCCAGCAGGTTGGTGAGCGTGTGCGAATAACTCGCCGCCATGCCCGGAACGGCGGTCGCGTTCCCGTTTGGCGCCAGGCTGACCGTGCCTACGTAGGTGGTGTCCGTTGCGCTGACCATGGTCCCATCGCCTGCGGACGAAGCGGAGATGGTTGTCGTATCGACGGCCGAGGCCGGCGAGGCCACCGTCGCGACGTCCACCCGGATGGTGGCCGAGGCGCCGGCGTCGAGCGCGACGGTAGCGGGCAGCGTGACGGACGAGCCGTTGACGTAGAGGCTCAGCGGGTATCCGATGGAGGAACTCGCGCCGATCGTGTACGTGTCGGGGAATGACCCGTTATTGCTCAACGTGTGCGTGTAGGACACGGTTCCGCCCGGGGCCGTCGAACCCTGGCTGTCGGGCGAGATCGTGTGCTGGTAGTACCCGAAGGCTCCCAGGCCGCCGCCGGGCCCTCCCAGGTTGTCCTGGGCGGTGCTCAGCTTGGTGTTGTTGCTCGAGGACACGTGGTAGTAGATTGGCGTGCCGTAGGGAACGCCGATGTCCAACCACGGCACGTAGGTCTCCATTTCCTGGCCCGAGGCGCTGCCGCCGGATTTCATGTAATCGGACCAGACCAGGGTCCCGATGGATCCTGGCAGGCTGTAGCCGTCGGCGAAGCCGGACGCGTTCACGAGGGGGTCCCCGTTGACCGAATCGGCCGGCAGGTAGGTATAAAGCTGGATGCCCGTGCTCCGGTTGCTGCCCTTCCAGTCGACGACCAGGACGTAGTCGGGGTGGTCAGCGAAGGCGCCCATTCTCTTGTTCTGGTTCACGTTCATGGCGAAGAAGAAGGTCTGGCTGTTGCTGCTGCTTCCCACACGCTTGACGTAGAGGTAGATGTTGCTGGCGTCGTACGTCCACGCGAACTTCACCATGTCGCGGCCGGTGGACTGCACCGGGCAGTCTCGGTCGACGGGCGTGCTCCCGCTGCACGGCGAGGCCGTGGCCCCGTCCACTGTGACCTGTATGGGATTGGCTAGGACCGGCGCCCAGTCCGACATGTCCCCGTCGACGGTTATGGTCTTCAGGGTGGGCGCGCCCGCGAAGGCGAGGAGCCCGAAAGACAGGAATAGCAGGAACCCGACTGTCTTTTTCATCATCACTTGCCCTAACCCCACATCCAATGCGATATAATGAAATCCGGGAACCCTACTTGCAACCGGCATGCCAGCCTGCGCCACGCACCTGCGTGGAAATGGGCCTCGGCGCTGAAACGTGATCCTGCAGGGATTCCCATGGTGATTTCGTGACCGCGTTCCCCTTCCCGACAGCCCGGAAGCCCGGAAATTGTGGAACCTGGTCGTGACAGGGTGTCACCGGACGGTTTCATTCCTTCGCCCCCCTTCAGCGCATCTCGCTGATGGCGGCCACGTGCGCCGGAATACCGGCTTCTTTTCACGCGATCCGGGCGTGAGAGGCTCCACGCAGACACTGTTGATTTGCGCCCGGGCCCAGTCTGTGCCCTAACGGTGACACGCCCTTCGGGGGCAGGATTGACCAACCGGCCGGGCGATGTGAGGGGGCTTCCGGACCCGGCGCCCTTTTACTTCTGTCCGGAAAGCCTTTAAAATGTTCATCATCGAGCATTCGGCCCGAGATTTTGCCTATGACGCCCGCAGGGAGATACGCGACCATGCAGTTCGTCGAGCAGTGGACACACGACACGCTTGGGATAAGCCTGGTGGTCCAGGAGAAGATCCTCTTGTCCCTCCTGGTGATCTTCCTGGTGTGGTTCGTACGGCGGCTCGTCCTGCGCGCCGTCTTCGCCCGCCTCGAGGACATCCGCGCGCGCTACCAGTGGCAGAAGAACAGCTCCTATGTCGCCGCGCTCCTGGTCCTTCTGGTCATCGGCCGCGTCTGGTTCGAAGGCTTCCAGTCTATCGCCACCTACCTGGGCCTGCTCTCCGCCGGCCTGGCCATCGCGCTCAAGGACCTGGTGGCCGATTTGGCCGGGTGGATGTTCATCATGTGGCGCCGGCCCTTCGAGGTCGGTGATCGGATCGAGATCGGCGACCGTTCGGGCGACGTCATCGACATCCGCATCTTCCAGTTCACGCTCATGGAGATCGGGAACTGGGTCGCGGCGGACCAGAGCACCGGCAGGGTCATTCACGTGCCAAACTGGAAGATCTTCAGCGAGTCTCTCGCCAACTACAGCAAGGGCTTCCAGTACATCTGGGACGAGATCCCCGTCCTGCTAACCTTCGAAAGCGACTGGAAGAAGGGCAAGACGATCCTCGACGAGATCGCCAGGAAGCATGCCGAACACCTGACCGAAGGCGCGTCGCGAAAGGTCCGGGAGGCTTCCAGCAAGTTCATGATCTTCTACTCTACGCTGACCCCGAAGGTCTATACCTCCGTCCAGGACAGCGGCGTGCTGCTCACGCTGCGCTTTTTGTGCAACCCGCGCCT
>CAZDOY010000003.1:0-2955 GCA_964507185.1 uncultured Thermoanaerobaculia bacterium | reverse complement strand
CCGTCCAGGACAGCGGCGTGCTGCTCACGCTGCGCTTTTTGTGCAACCCGCGCCTCCGTCGGGGCACCGAAGAATCCATCTGGGAGGATATACTGGACGCCTTTGCCGCCACGCCGGATATCGACTTCGCCTACCCCACCCAGCGCTTCTACGACAACCGCGCGGAAGGCAAGCCCGGCGCCGGCGGCCTCTCGGAAAAGTGATCGAGTGATCAGTGCGCCTGCCGTCGCCGTTAGTAAGTGAGTAGGGAATTAGGAGAGTAGGGTGTTTGCCTGCCTTCGAAGGCTCGGCCCCCGCCGGCTCCTCTTTAGCCCTTAGCCCTTGGGAGACAACCACTTCCTTAATCATCCCTACTTCCCGAAGATCAGCCCGTACCCGACGATCATGATGCCCAGATCCACGATCGCGTGGCTGAGCCAAACACCCGCCAGCGTCCCCTGGCGGGCGTAGAGCAGGCTCCAGACGATCCCGCCGACCCCCACCATCGCGCCCAGCGCGAGGCCCCAGCCCAGCGAGAAGAAGACCGCCACGATCACTACGTGGTGCAGGGCGAAGGCCGCGCCGGCCATCAGGTGCGCGGTCGGGCGCGGCACCACGGCCCTCAGCTTCCCGAAGACGAACCACCGCCAGTAGAACTCCTCGAGAAGGGAATGCAGGACCGACAGCGTGATGGCGAAGAGCCAGTAGTGGTCCAAAATGCCGAACTCGGCTGCCTTGGCGCGGATTTCGGGGGCATGGGCGGCGACCATGGGGCCCAGGGGGCCGTGCAGGAGGCCGAGCATGAGCAGGACGGCGCCCGCGCCCGTGACCAGCCCCAGGGGGAGCGCCTTCAAGTGCCGCACGTCGAGGAGGCGGGGGACGGGCAGCCGGCCGTGCAGGATCCACTGCACGGCGAAGACCGGCCAGAAGACCATGAAGACCTTCGTGCCGGCGTACAGGACCCGTGCCCTGTGGTCTCCCGACAGGACGACGAAGTACATGAGGGCCGCGAGGAAGGGCAGCACCATGGCCGGGACCAGCGCCGTCCACTGCCGCAAGGGCGCTATGCGGTCCTCATTCACAGCGCGCCCCAGTCGCGGCGGCGTCCGCAGGCAACAGGTGGGCGATGGAGTTGGCGTAGTAGCGCAGGAGCGGAAGCTCGGCCTCCCGCGCGACGTAGAGGCCGTCCGTCTTCTCCACGAGCCGCCTGAGCGCGAGCATGCGCAGGCCCACGGCTACCGCGTAGTCGCGGTCACTGCGCGGAACGTAGACGTGCGCTCCTCCGGCCTCGAGGCGCACGATCAGGGCGTGCACGCGGGCCTTCAGCCCCAGTTCGCTCACCGGCTTTCGCGCGTTCTCCAGAAGGACCGTGGCCACGAGCGCCACGGGCAACACGGGCACCACGCGCCCCACGGCCGCCATGAGATCCGTGCCGAGGGCCTCCACGCAGGCGCGGCGCCGGTCCCTCGGCAGGCGGCGGAAGTCGAGGCCCTTCTCCCTGCAGTAGTCGCGCATGGAGATGGGCGGGCCGAAGTTGACGCAGGCGTAGCCAAAGCGGTGCCACCTGTTGCGCGCCATCAACGCGAGGTTGTGCACCACGAAGCGGAAAACCGTTCGGATCGCCGTCCCACGGGCCGGTGCCGGCCGCGGCGTCTCCCGCTCTGCGTCGAGAAGAAGCGTGCGGTCCTCGAGAGTCCGGTCGTAGTTCACGCCCACGGGGACGAAAACAAGGTCCCTCTCGCCCTCGGGGTCGAAGCCGCGCAGCATGTAGTCGAGCAGGCCGAACTTGGGCTCCCTTAGGCCGCCGTTTCGGCTCAGCCCGCCCTCCGGGTAGACGGCCTGGGTGACGCCGCCCTCCGTGGCCATGCAGACGTAACGTTCCAGGACGCGCCGGTAGAGTGCGTCGCGCGAGTGCCGCCGCACGAAGTAGGCCCCCATGGACCGGATCAGGGCCCTGAGCGGCCAGATCCTGGCCCACTCGCCCACGGCGTAGCTCAGCGCCGCGCGGTCCGCCGCCAGATAGCCCACGATGACGTAGTCCATGTTGCTGCGGTGGTTCATGACGAAGACGACGGTCGACCCGCGTGGGATCGCGGCCAGGCCTTCCTCGTCCGAGTAGCCCATCCGCACGCGGTACAGCATCTGCGCGATGCGGCGCCCCGCCCAGTAGCCGAACCGGAAGTAGAGGTAGGCGTTGAAGGCGGGGACGATCTCCCGGGCGTACCGGCGAACGGTGGCCATGACCAGTTCGCGCGGCAATCCGCGCTCGCGGGCATGGGCCTCGGCCGCCTCCTGCACCTTCGGGTCGAAGATGAGCCTGTCCACCAGGACGGCGCGCCTGGTGCGCTGGAAGGGCTGGATCTCCAGCCTCAGGCGGCGGCCCAGCTCGTCGAGCAGGCGGTCGGTCCTCTGGCGGAAGAACCAGCGCACGCTCGGCAGCAGGAACCACTCCAGAACCGCCGCCGCAGCGAGAAGCACCAGCAGCAGGAATGCCCACACAGGCAAGGTTACGTTCGCCGCCATACCCCTGTCCTCCGTCTCTCGCGGGCGCCCGCCCCGCACCCGTCGCCAATCGTTGTCACTTTAATAATCTTACCATCTATCGAGTGGAGAGGCAGTCATTGCGAGGCCCGCAGGAGCGCGGCAATCTCGATGAGAAGCATGAGAATCGTTTTCACAGGGAGGATGGGAGGACGGGAGGAATGCGATTTAGGATTTTGGGGTGAAAGGCTGCATTTGGAAGGCGGAAGTGAATGCGGAGGATAATTATCTCCCAAGGGCTAAGGGCTAAGGGCTAAGGGCTAAAGCTAAAACGGTGGGGGACGGGCCTTCGAAGGCCTTCCTCGGCCGTTCCAGAGTTCTTCTTTAGCTTAGGCTTTAGCCCTGGTCCGAATCGCAAGACGATTCAGACCAGATAGTCCCTCGCGATGCGCCAGCCGAAGTAGATCCCGACGGCGCTGCCGAGAACGGCGGCCA
>CAZDOY010000002.1:141331-150293 GCA_964507185.1 uncultured Thermoanaerobaculia bacterium | reverse complement strand
CCGAGCGCAGAAAGAAAATCGAATCAGAGTTGGAAAAGCTGGCCGGCGAACTCGGTGGGTCCGTCGAGCCGGACCCCGAACTCCTCGACCGCTTGGTGTACCTCTGCGAATACCCCACGGTGCTGACCGGCGCCATCGCCGCGGAGTACCTCGAACTGCCCACGGAGATCCTGGTGACCTGCCTCAGAGAGCACCAGAACTTCTTCGTGGTGCGCGACGGCGAAGGCAGGGCCATGCCGCACTTCCTGGCCGTCATGGATTCGCCCGCCGATCCCGAAGGGCTCATCCGCAAGGGCCTCGAAAACGTCTCGCGATCCCGGCTGGCCGACGCGCGGTTCTTTTACGAGCACGACAGGGCCGTCACCTTCGAGACCCGCCTCGACGCGCTGAAGGGCGTGGTCTTCCACCCGAAGCTGGGAACGTATTACGACAAGGCCACCCGCATGGAGGCCATCGCGCGGAAGCTGGCCGCGGCGTGGGGGATCGACGACGAGACGACGGCATGGGCCGCGCGCAACTGCAAGGGCGACCTGGTGTCCCTGCTCGTGGAGGAAAAGGAGTTCACGAGCCTGCAGGGCGTCGCGGGCGGGCTCTACGCGAAGGCCCAGGGCCGCGCCGACGAGGAGTGGCAGGCCCTCTACGACCACTACCGGCCGGCCTCGACCGACGACGACCTGCCGAGGAACGGCGTGGGTGCGTGCGTGGCCGCGGCCGACAAGCTCGACACCCTGCGCGAGATGTTCCGCATCGGCCTGGTGCCCTCCGGCTCCAAGGACCCCTTCGCCCTGCGCCGGGCCGCCATGGGTCTCCTGCGCATCCTCATGGAGCACGGGGACATCGGTGGCCTGGACGTTCAGGCGTTCCTGGCCGGACAGGGCGACGTGCCCGGCGGGCTGGTCGACTTCCTGGCCGGCCGTCTGCGCTTCCTGTGGGAAGAGAAGGGCTTCGCCTACGACGAGATCAACGCCGTCCTGGCCTTCGGCCTGACCGAACCGGCCGAGCTGAACCGCAAGCTGGACGCCGTCCACACGGTGCGCAACGAGTTCAGCGACGACTTCGACGCCCTCTCCGTGGCCTTCAAGCGCGTGAAGAACATCCTCAAGGGCATCCCCGAGTACCCGCTGAAGCCCGAACGTTTCCTGCCCGAGTCGGACAAGGAGGGCGCGGGCGAGCGGGCGCTGTACGCGGCCTGCGAGTCCGTGAAGGACAGGGCCGGCGAACTGCTGGGGCAGGGCGCCTACGCCGAGGCCCTGCGCGTGCTGTCCAAGGTGCGCCCGGCCGTGGACACATTCTTCGACGACGTGCTGGTCATGTGCGACCCCGAGGGCAAGGACCCCGAAAAGACCGCCCTCCAACAGAACCGCCTGGCGCTCATGCAGCGGATGGTCGCGCTCTTCAACCGCATCGCCGACTTCTCGGAGATCGTCCCAAGGGAAGGGCTAAAGCCTAAGGCCTAAGGCCTAAGAAAAAACAGAGCGGCAGAACGGTTCGCCGTTGCAGTGGCCGAATCGGCTGAGCGACCGCGCCGGTGCCTGCGGCAGGTCATGGCGGGTCACAGCGCGACGGCGGCGAGATAGCCAGCCGGGCCTTTTTTTCGATAGAGTATGAGGCTGTGGTAGAGGTACGGCGCATGCCGTTTACCTGTCGTATGCACTCTAGCTGAAGTCCAATGGGTATGAGCCTTCAACTCTCGGGAGATAGGACGCCATGAAACTCAAGTACGGTATGAACCCGCACCAGGACTACGCCGAACTGGCCGACAACAAGAGCCTGGAATTCGTGAACGGCTCGCCGAGCGTGATCAACATACTGGACGCGCTGAACGCGTGGCAGCTCGTGAGGGAGCTGGACGCCGCGACGGGGATGGCGGCTGCCACGTCCTTCAAGCACGTGACGCCGTCCGGCAGCGCGGTGGGCACGGATGTCACCAAAGGCGAACTGCTGTCCTACAACATGCAGGGCGAGGTGTCGTCGGCCCTGGGCAGGGCCTACCTGAAGGCCCGCGGGTCGGACCGGCTGGCCTCCTTCGGGGACTTTATCGGCCTGAGCCGGCCGGTCGACGTGGAAACCGCCATGATCATCAAGACGGAGGTCTCGGACGGCATCATCGCCCCGGGCTTCGAGCCCGAGGCCCTCGAGGTCCTCAAGGCCAAGAAGGGCGGGAAGTACGTGATCTTCAAGATAGACCCGGATTACAGCCCCGACCCCGTCGAAGAGCGGACCGTCTTCGGCATGACCCTCCGGCAGAAGCGGAACGACCTCGTCGTCGACGAGAGCCTGCTGGGAAACGTGGTCACCGAACGCAGGGATGTGCCGCCCGAGGTGAAGCGGAACCTGCTCGTGGGCATGATCACGCTCAAATATACCCAGTCCAACTCCATCGACGTCGTGTCCAACGGCCACGCCATCGGCATAGGTTCGGGCCAGCAGTCCCGAATCCTGTGCACGGAACTCGCGCTCTCCAAGGCCAACCGGTGGTACCAGAAGACGCGCCTGGACTTTTCGAAGGTGGAGTTCCCGGACGGGGGCAGGATCAAGAAGACCGACAAGGACCAGTTCCTGGAACAGACGCGCAAGGACCTGTACGGCGACACTTTGAGCCTTTCGGATCTGCCGGATCTGTGCCTCTGCTCGGACGGCTTCTTTCCCCAGACCGACAACATCGAGGCGGCCCACAGGAACGGCGTCCGGACCATCGCGTCGCCCATGGGGTCGATACGGGACGGCGACATCATCGAGCGGTGCAACGAGCTGGGCATCGTCTTCGTGAACACGGGGGTGCGGCTGTTCCATCATTGAGGGAGACGAAGAACGGTGAGCGTGGTCCTTATGGTCGTGGGTGTTGCGGTTGTGTATCAGGCCGCCGTCCTGGTGCTGATCACGGTGGGCTGGCGGAACCCGCGAGCCAGGCACCGGAAGGTCCCGTCCTCCCTGGGGATCGACTTCGAAGAGGTCCGCTTTCCCACCACCGGCGGTAAGACTCTCTATGGCTGGTGGATCCCGTGCGGGGCGTCGGGTGCGCCGGTCGTGATTCTGGTGCACGGCTGGGGACGGAACGTCCAGCGCATGCTGCCCTACGTGAAGATGCTCCATCCGGCAGGGGTCGACCTGCTGGCTTTCGACGCGCGCCACCACGGTTCGTCTGATGAAGACGGCTATGCGTCCATGCCCAAGTTCGCAGAGGATATACTCGCCGCGGTGGACTGGGTGGAGCGGCGGTGCGGTTCCGAAGTGCACCTCGGCGTCCTGGGGTTGTCGGTGGGCGGGTCGGCGGCCATTCTGGCCTCATCCAGGGACGAGCGGATCGCGGCCGTCGCAACGGTGGGAGCCTTCGCAGACCCGCGCGACCCCCGCGCCACGCTGGGTCGCTTCTGGTGGATTCTTGGGCCGGGACTTCCGCTGGCCTTCCGTTTCGTCGAATGGCGGATGGGGCTCCGCTTCAAGAGCTTCGCGCCGCAAAACGTGATCGGACGAAGCCGCTGTCCCTTTCTGCTGATCCACGGAAGCGAGGACTCCGTGATCCCGCTGAGGCACGCCCGCCGTCTCGCCGCCGCGGCCGGGGCGTTCGCCCGCCTGTGGATCATTCCGGGGCGGAACCACTCCGACCCCCACCTGGAGCCGGGCATGGCCGACACCCTCGCGGCATTCTTCCGCGACACCCTCGACGGTGCCCACGTCGCTGCGGTGGGGACGTGATTGGTTGGAGGCAGGCCTCCGAATCAGCCAAGGGCTAATGCCGAAAGGCTAAAGGCTAAGGAAAAGACCAGGGACGGCGAAGAAGAGCCTTCGAAGGCCCGTCCCAAGTCGTACTTCAAATCCGAAATTCCAATTCCCAAATCCAAAATCGCCCCTTCTCCGTTGCCGCGTGCAGGCCATCGGGATAGACTGTTGAACCAAACGGGCGTATCGCAGACACGTCGGTAGTGAAATAAGGGAGGACAGATTGGCCCAGGCAAAGATCGGAGAACTCAAGAAGGGTATGGAATTCGCGGGCGTCCTGTGGCTCGTGACGGGCGGCGTCCGGAAGACGCGGAACGGCAATCCCTACTGGGAGGGGACCTTCCAGGACGCCACGGGCGGCGTGTCCACCAAGTTGTGGGACAGCGCCGACGGCGTGAAGGACCGCGTGAAGGCCATGGAAGGCGTCCTGGTTCCCGGCCGGGCCGTCCGTATATCAGCGCGGGTCGACGAGTTCCAGGGCGCGCTCCAGTTCATCCTTCACTCGGCCGAGACGGTGCCCGAAGAGGACGTGGACCCCGCCTTCTTCGCCCCGTGCAGCAAGAGGACCCGTGCCGACATGGAGCAGGAGTTGGACGGCCTCATCGCGGCCATGGAGGACGCCGATTACCGGCGGCTCATGCAGGCCTTTCGTGAGGACGCCGACGTCTTCAGGCGTTTCGCGGGAGGGCCGGCCGCGAAGGCCATCCACCACGCGTGGGTGGGCGGCCTCCTGGAACATTCGCTTTCGCTGGCCAGAGGCGCCATGGCGCTGGCCCCGAACTATCCCGAAATGAACGCCGATCTTCTCCTGTGCGCCTGCTTCTTTCACGACGTCGGGAAGACCCTCGAGATCTCAAGCGATCCCGGCTTCGAGTACACGACGGACGGAAAGCTCATGGGGCACATCTACATGGGCGCGCGCCTCGTGGAAAAACTGTGCGACTCGATCCCCGGGTTTCCCGAAGAAAAGAGGCGCCACATCGTCCACATCGTGCTCAGCCACCAGGGCGAGCGCTCGGAAGGGTTCGGAAGCGCGGCCGACCCGTCCACGCCGGAGGCCGTCTTCTTCCACCACCTCGACAACCTGGACGCCAAGGTGCAGAACTGCCTCACGCAGTTGGAGAAAAGCGGCGAGGCGGGCGAGGAAGGGGATTTCACGCCTCCCCGCAACAGCTTCATCAGGAAGGCCTACTACCGTGTGAGGCCCGACGGCGCGACCGCCGGATCCAAGGGCGGGGAGAGAGAAGAGCAAGGCGCTTCGGAGGACTCGGATGGACCCGATACCCAACCAGGGCTCTGGAGATAAATATTTAGATCTTACAGGCCTGTTGTGCCCAATACCTGTTGTAAAGGTATCGGAATGCCTTTCCGATATGGGAGACGGTAAACTCCTGGAGGTCATCGCGGACGACCAGGGCGTTAAGGCCGATTTTCCGGCCCTCTGCACGAGTATAGGGTGCAAGTGGCTTGGCTTCGTACAGGAAGGACGGATCGTGAGAGCCTTCATCCGGAAGGGAAGGGAGTGAACGGCGTGACGGACCTGGAGGAAAAGGGCGACTTCACATACAGAATGCTCACCGCCCGGGAACTACCCTGGGTGCACGAGGTCTGGGAAGAGGCCGAGCTGCCGTTTCATCCCGAAGGCCGGGACGCCATCGATCTGATGGCCCTGGAGCTCTCGGAGGGTCCCGCTTTCTACATCGGGGCGTTCGATGGCGACCGATTGGCGGCCGTTGTGCTGGGCAACGACGACGGCCGGAAGGGATGGATAAACAGGCTGGCCGTAAGGCCCTCCTACAGGCACCGTGGGCTGGGCAGAGCGCTCATTCACCACTGCGAAAAGGTATTTCTCGACAAGGGGTTGGGCATCTATTGCTGCCTGATCGAAGACTGGAACGGACCGAGTCTCGCCCTCTTCCAGAGCGAGGGGTTCGAGCTCCGCAAGGACATTTTCTATCTCCGCAAGGTCCCGCGCGGGGAAGACTGGTAGCTCCGACGCACCCCGAAGCCGCGTGCCGGCCCCCCCGGGACAGGTGACATGCCGCGAAAGAAGACGACGCTATCCGCTGGATTTCTTTTGGATCCGCAGGCGGACCGCGATCTCGGACCGAACATAAAGGCGCGGTACGATCTGGCGCCGTCCGAGGCGGTGACGTCGCCTATGCCCGACGGCCTGGATTCAAGGCTTCGCGCGGCACTGGCGAGGAACGGCCTGGACCGCCTGTACAGCCACCAGAGCAAGGGCCTCGAGCATCTCCTTGAAGGCCGCGACCTGATCGTCAGCACGCCCACGGCGAGCGGCAAGAGCCTGATCTACCAGATCTACGCCATCGACAGGTGGCTCAAGGATCCCGCGAGCAGGTCCCTCTTCATCTATCCATACAAGGCCCTGGCGCAGGACCAGTGCGCGAAGCTCAGGGAATTCGCGGCGAGGCTCGGTTTCGAGGATTTCGACGCGGCCATCTACGACGGCGACACGAAGGCCGCGGCCCGGCGGAAGATCCAGAAAGATCCGCCGCCTGTCGTGATGACCAACCCGGACATGCTGCACCTCGCCTTTCTGGCCTTTTCGGAGAACTGGGACCGTTTCTTCCGGGCCCTCGGCCTGGTGGTCCTCGACGAGACGCACGTCTACAGGGGTATCTTCGGAGCAAACGTGCACCATCTCCTGTGGCGCTTCGGCAGGGTCCTCGTGAAGGAGGGGAGTTCGCCGCTCTGGGTGGCGACCTCTGCCACCCTCTCCGATCCACGGGGTTTCTTCAGGACGCTTACGGGCCGGGAAGCGGCCCTCGTCGAGGAGAGCGGGGCGCCGAAGCCCGGACGCCACCTCTACCTGATGTCGGCGGAGGGCAGCCCTTACACGCTGGCCTGCGAGGTCATGGACCGGCTTCTGAAAGAGGGCGCCAGGACGCTCACCTTCACGAAGGCGCGCCGGGTTACGGAGCTGGTCTATTCCTGGCTGTGCCAGCGCGACCGCTCCTACAAGAAGACCGTGTCGTCCTACCGGGCGGGCTTCCTGCCGGCCGAACGGCGGAAGATAGAAAAGGCCTTTTTCGAGGGCGAACTGCTGGGCGTGGTTAGTACGTCCGCCATGGAGGTGGGCATCGACGTGGGCGGGCTGGATGCTTGCATCCTCGTTGGCTACCCGGGTTCGCTCATCTCGCTCTACCAGCGCATGGGCCGCGTCGGCCGGGGAGACAAGGAGGCCGCCATCTTTCTCATAGCCATGCCCGACGCCCTCGACCAGTATTTCGTGCAGCATCCGGAAAAGCTCCTCAACCGCCCGATCGAGGAGGTGGTGCTCGACCCGGAGAACCCGCACATCATCCCTTCTCACCTGCTGTGCGCCGCGCGCGAGGTGCCGCTGGAGGACGCGGACTTCGGGGGCGGCGATCCTCGCCGGTCCGCCATCGACAGCCTCGACCAAGCGGGCGACCTGGTGCTGGACGCGGGCGGCGTAAGCTGGCACACCCTCAGGCGAAATCCGCACCGGGAAGTCAACCTCCGGACCATGGGCGAGAGTTACCTCATCGTGGGACCCTCGGGCAAGGCCGTCGGCAGCATCGACGGCCACAGAGTCTACCGGGAGTGCCACGAAGGAGCCGTCTACCTTCACCAGGGGCAGACATACGTCGTCACGGGCCTCTCGCACAAGGACAGGAAGGTAACGGTCGAGGCCGAGAACACCGACTACTTCACGGAGGTTCGTGGGGACAAGGAAACGGAAATCCTGGAGGTTTTGGAAAGCCGGAAGATCGGTCCGTCTAATCTCCATATAGGGAAGCTCAAAGTAACTGAATATCTAACGTCCTACGTTAAGAAAAGAATGTCGGGCGGTGAAACCATTGCCGAATACCCACTCGAATCGCCGCCCCTCGTCTTCGAGACGGAGGGATTCTGGGTGGCGCTCCCCACGGCTCTCGGCGCGCTCACGTCCAGGCTGGGACTGCACTTGATGGGGGGCATCCACGCCTTCGAACACGCGCTCATCGGCATCTT
The DNA here is from genome assembly GCA_964507185.1 of uncultured Thermoanaerobaculia bacterium. Taxonomy (GTDB): domain Bacteria; phylum Acidobacteriota; class UBA4820; order UBA4820; family DSQY01; genus CAVRTJ01. The sequence continues at coordinate 142,574 of CAZDOY010000002.1, read as the reverse complement.
CCCCCTGAGGGCGCTGTCCGACCGATGGGACTTGGGCGGGATCTCCTACCCGCACCACCCGCAGGTGAAAGGTCCGGCGGTGTTCGTCTACGACGGCTATCCCGGCGGCGTCGGCTTGTGCAGGAAGGGCTACGAGCTGTTTGAAGATCTCGTCGAGACGACGGGGCGCGTGGTGCGTGACTGCGAGTGCGAAGACGGTTGCCCGGCCTGTATCCAGTCGCCGAAGTGCGGGTCCGGCAACAAGCCCCTGGACAAGACGGCGGCCATTCTCATCGCCGGCATCCTGGAGGGGTCGGAGGATGTTCCGCCCGCGGGCGAGGTCGGCTATGCGGCGCCCCATGTGGTGGAAGAGGAGGCGCCCGCCGAAGCCCGGGGGGTTCCGGGACGCCTCGTCTTCGATCTGGAGACGCAGAAGCTCGCCTCCGAAGTCGGCGGCTGGGGTCACATCCGCGACATGCGGCTGGCCCTTGCGGTTACCTGGGACCTCGACCGGAACGCGTGGCGGACGTATTTCGAAGAGGAGGCGGAGGACCTGATCGAGGACCTCCTGGCCTCGCCCGAGGTCATCGGATTCAACGTCGACCGGTTCGACATCGATGTCCTCAGACCCTACACGCAGAAGGATCTCCGACGCGTGAAGACCCTCGACCTGCTGTCCGTCTTAAAAGAAAGACTGGGCTTCAGGGTTTCGCTTGCCTCGCTGGCGGAAGCCAATTTCGGCGATGCCAAACAGGCCGACGGCGTGCAGTCCGTGCAATGGTTTCGCGAGGGGCGTTTCGACCTCATCGAGTCGTACTGCAGAAAGGACGTGGAACTGACGGGCCGGCTCTACCTCAAGGGCCTGGAGGACGGTTACGTCCTCATCCGCACAAAGGCCGGCGAGCACCTCAGGATCAACGTTCTCGGCTGGGGAAAGGGGCAGGAGTGAGGTTAACGCGGATTGGGATTTGGGATTTGAAGGACAGAAAAGAACCGAGGATTGGGAACTGTCTCCCAAGGCCTAAGGGCAAAGGGTGAAAGGCTAAAGAAAGAACGGCGGAGGACGGGCCGTCGAAGGGATGCAGGGAGGCCGAGAACGCAATCCTGCCGCTCGATCGCTTCGCTTTCCGATGTCCGGACTTCTTCACCAGGCCCCTGCGAAGGCCGTCCCAAGACTCTTCCCTGAATCACTCGATCACTTGGTCAATTCCCTACCACGGCTTCATGCCGGGCGGAATCTTGGCGGGTTTCCGCATCTGGTCCT
>CAZDOY010000002.1:117377-141231 GCA_964507185.1 uncultured Thermoanaerobaculia bacterium | reverse complement strand
CCCTACCACGGCTTCATGCCGGGCGGAATCTTGGCGGGTTTCCGCATCTGGTCCTGAAGCTCCTTCGGCGGAGGCATGGGGAGCTGTTCGAGCACGTCCGGAGGCTTGACCTTGGGAGGTGGCTTGGGCGGCTGCTTCTCCGGCGGCGGTTTCTGCTCGGGGGGCTTGTTGCGCAGCAGCCACTCGTAGAAGAGCTGGGCCCCGCGTTCGGCGGGATCGTTGATCAAAATCGTGCGAAGGGAGGCGAGGGCCCTCTGCCGGTCACCCGATGCGTAGAGGGCGTGCGCGAGGTTGTAGAGCGCGTGCAACTTGACCTGCGTGTTCGGGCTCGCCAGCGCAAGGGTCAGTTCGTCCTGGGCGTCGCCGGGTTTGTGCAAGGCCAGGAGGCACGTACCGGCATTGAAGTGAAGCAGGGCCTTCAGGGTTGGAGAGTTCGTCTCCTCGATGGCCTGCCTGTACAGGGCGAGGGCCGACTCGGGTTGCCCCGCGTGAAAATCCTTCTGTGCGCGCTGGGCGAGACGGGCGGGCGACTCTGCGTGCAGCGATGCGGCCGGAGCCATGGCGCCGAGCAACAGCGCCGCGAAAAGGAGCGCGCCGGGGCCGGCGGTCCCGGACTTTCCCGCCTTTCGCCCCCGGTCCCTGGGGTGTCCGCCCCCGGGCTTTCGCCGCCCCGGGATAAACAGCGCGAGGAAGAGCAGGAAGACGGCGGGTGCAAGGAACCACGCGAACTGGTCCTGGCGCATGGATCTGGAGCGCGAGGCGTACTCCTTACGCTTGAGGCGGCTGAACTCGGAAAGGATCTGTGGAACCACGCTGCCCTGGCCCGAAAGAGTCCAGTAGCGTCCATCCGAAAGGCCGGCGAGCTGTCGCATACCCGCTTCGTCGAGGTGGGAAATAGCCACGGCGCCCGTGTCGGGGTCCTTCATGGGTTTGTCCTCGGGGCCGGGGACCGGTCCGCCGGCCGGCGTACCCACGCCGACGCAAAAGATCTTTACGCCTTTTCGCGCGGCTGCGCGCGCGGCGGCCGGGGCGCCGGATGCCATGTCTTCTCCGTCGCTGAACAGGAGTATGACGCGGTCGCGGTCGCGGCTCCGGGGCATCAGGCCGAGAGCGTTCTTCACGGCCTTTCCGATGTCCGTGCCCTGCACGGGTATCAGGTGTTCGTCGGCGATGTCGAGAAGCATGGAAATGGCGGGTGTGTCCTCCGTGAGGGGAGACAGCGTGAGGGGCACGCCGGCGAAAGCCACAAGGCCGACGCGGTCTCCTTCGTCGGATGACAGGAAGGACCGGATCTCCATGCGGGCCCTCTCGAGGCGGTCGGGCTGCACGTCCGAAACCGTCATGCTGCGGCTCGTATCAAGCAGGACGACGACGTCGAGGCCCACCTTCTGGACGCTTTCGGCGACCTCGCCCCACTGTGGGCGGGCAAAGGCCATGAAGGTGAGCGCGAGAGCAAGCCAGAGGGCGGCGGAACGGAACGTGTCCGACTCCCGGGCCGGCGGATGGGCGAGCGCGCGGACGTTTTCATACCCGCCCCATAGCGACGCCTGTCTGCCCAGTTTCCAGCGCCCGACCGCCGCCAGGATCAGCAGTGCGGGAAAGACCAGGCAGAGCCAGAGTCCCATGGCGTTCGCGAAAGGCATCATGGCAGCGATCTCCCGGGGCCCGTTCGCCAGAGGCTTTGCAGAACCAGGCAGAGCAGGGCGAATCCGAGTGGCCATAGGAAGTAGTCCTTGTACTGGACGTATCCCTTGGATACGACCTTGCTCTTTTCCAGACGGTTGATGGCGTCGAACACGCGTTCGAGTCCGCTGGCGTCCGTCGCGTTGTAGTAGAGTCCGTCCGTCACTTTCGCGATATCCTTGAGCGTGTTCTCGTTGAATCCGATGCGTACGTACTGATACGTTTTCTTGCCGTCGGGCCCGATGATCGGGTAGGGGACGACGCCTGTACTCCCTATGCCCACGACGTCCACCTTGATTTTGTGCGTCGCCAGGAGCTGGGCGGCCTGGACGGGATCGAACTGCCCCCGGTTGTTCTCGCCGTCTGTCAACAGGATGACGACCCGGCTCCTCTCGGGCGCGCCAAGCAGGCGCTTTCCGGCCGCGATGAGGGCGTCGCCGATGGCCGTTCCGTCTATATCCGATCGATTCACGGCCTTCAGGCTCTCCACGATGTTCAGGAGGGTCCCGTGGTCAGAGGTCAGGGGGCACCGGAGGAAGGGCATGGCGGCGAATGTTATGAGTCCTATCCTGTCGTCGGGCCTCTTCTTCACGAAGTCTGCTATGACGGTGCGGGCCACGTCGATGCGGTTGTTGGGTTGAAAGTCCTCTGCGACCATGCTGCCCGATATGTCGAGACAGATCAGGATGGCCACGCCCTCCGTCGTAACCGTGGTATGGGCCGAGCGCCGGGCAGGCCGGGCGAGCGCCAGAATCATCCCGGCAAGAGCCAGAACGAGAAACGTTGTCGAAACCCATGGGAAGTAAGCATTTCTTCCGCCCATGCCTTCCAGTTGGGACGATGGCGGGTAGGGCAAGGCCCGCTGAAAGCGGCGGTTCACGTACCACCGGAACAGAACCGCACAGGGGAGTACGAGGAGGAGCCACAGCCAGGAGGGATCTCTGAAGGCGAACTGTGTCATGAGGCTTCCTCCAGTGGTGCGGGTGCGGACACGGCTTCCAAGACGCGGATGGTCGCCTGCATGGCATCGCTCTCCTCATCCCGCGTTGGGACGTAGCGGGCGAAGAGTACGCCGTCGCAGAGCCTCAACACGCGCGTCAGGTCATTGCTCGGGAGCCCCGTCAACTTCGGAATGCTCATGCAGCCTTCGCGAATCTCGGACGACGTCCACTCCAGGAAGGGGCGCTCGAACTTGATCTCGAGGTAGGTCCTGACGTTGGTCGAGAGCGCCTCGTAGCGCCTCGAAATCTCCAGTTCTGCGCGGAAGAGACGCTCCACTTCCCGGCGTATCCAGAGATCGGGATCGAGTTCCTTGAGACCGGGTTTCACCGTGATCCGGCCTCGCCGGCGTTTTGCCCGCCTGACAAGCATGAGGACAATCGCGCCCAACAGGAACAGTGCTGCAGCGGCGCCTGCGATGTAGATCCACGGAAAGGGAAATGGAACCGGCATGGGCTCTGCCGGGCCCGGTTGCGGCTGATCGCCGGGTGGAAGCAAAGGCGTAATCGTGATGGGAGGCACCGAAATCAGATATGCCTTGACGCCCTTGGCGGTGTGAACGTCGAGTTCCGTCGGAGGAAGCTGGACCTCGCCCGTGTCGAATACCTGGACTTCGGCTTTCAGGGTGAGGTTCCCGGGATACGACGCGGGAGGTGCTTGAAGCACCCTGGCGATCCTTGCCTTGCCCCAGTCCGCGCCCCCGTTCATCTTTCCTTCGAGATAGAAATCCGAGGACTGCACCGGAACGGCTATCTCGAGTGGGACGAGGTTGCCCAGGTGATAGACGCCGGGCGTCCATCTGCCCTGGATCTTTTCGGGGGAGGCCCCGGCGGTGGCCGTGCCCGCCGCGATGCAGAGGAGCAGGCCGAGGGTGAAAGCGATCGTGCGCGGGCGGCGGCTGACGATGGAAGACTTCACGTTAGCGCCTCCGGGCCCGGGACCTGAAGAAGGTTACGATGGGCGACAGGACATCCATGTCCGTGCTGAGGGGGATAATGTCCACGCCGGCTCTTCGGAGCGTCTGGGTCAGGATCTGCTTCTGCCTAACCCTCGATGCGTGGAAACGCTTCCGGAGAGAAGACGAACTCGTTCGGGTCCAGCCGAATCGGCCCGTTTCGGGATCGACCCATTCGAGCCAGCCGGATGGGGGCAGGTTGAGCTCGGCCGGGTCTTCCACGTAGATGGCCGTCAGGTCGTGCTTCTTGGCGAAGACACCCAGGCCTCGCCCGAGGTGTGCCTGGAAGTCGCTGCAGAGAAACACCGTGGCCCGGCGCGGCAGCAGATGATTGAGCGCCGAGAAAGCCTCGGTGAAATCCGTCCCCTTTCCGGCGGGTTCGAAGTACATGATGTCTCGAACGATCCTGAGTACGTGGTCGCTTCCCTTCCTGGGCGGAATGAAGAGCTCGGGGCGGTCCGAAAAGAGGAAAAGCCCTACGCGATCCTGGCTTCGTATCGCCGAAAAAGCGAGGAGGGCGCAGACCTCGGCGAGGACCTCGCTCTTGAGCTTCCCCGAGGTTCCGAACTTGAGGGATCCGCTCAAATCGACGGCGAACAGGATGGTGCGCTGCCTCTCCTCGTGGAACTGCTTGACGTGCAGTTCGCCGGTTCGGGACGTGACGTTCCAGTCTATGGACCGATAGTCGTCGCCGGGCTGGTACTCCCGAACGTCGCTGAACTCCATGCCGTGACCCTTGAAGATGGACTGGTACTCCCCGGCAAGGACTTCGTTCACTGCCTTTCGAGTCCTGATTTCGATCAGCTTGATCTTCTTCAGGATTTCCCGGATGTCCAGAACCGGATTGTCTCGCGCACGTTCGACCAAAGGAAAACCTCCGAAGGCTCAGTCTCTCTGGGCGCGTCCCGGCGCATTCGCTGCGGTCAGGGCTTGCTCTCACGGTGTATCAGGGAACTTCCACGCTTTCAAAAATACGGCTGATGAGGTTCTCAGGTGTGACGGATTCGGCCTCGGCCTCGTAGGTCAGGATGAGGCGGTGTCTCAGGATATCCATCCCGACGCCCTTGACGTCCTCGGGCGTAACATAGCACCGGCCCTTGATGAAGGCGTGCGCCTTGGAGGCCAGGGTCAGGAAAAGCGTGGCTCTGGGCGAAGCGCCGTAGCGGATATAGCCTTCCGCGGAGACCTTGAAGCGGCTGGGATATCTCGTGGCCTGCACCAGCCGGACGACGTAGTCCTTTATCCGCCCGTCGACATAGAGCGCGTCCACGACGGTTCTGGCTCTCAGGATATCGTCGACACCGATGACCGGTTTCACGGTCGGAGGCGTCGCGGTGCTCATTCGATCTACGATCATCCGCTCTTCTTCGGCGCTGGGATATGCGATCACCGTCTTCATCAGAAACCTGTCCACCTGAGCCTCGGGCAGGGGGTAGGTGCCTTCCTGTTCGATAGGGTTTTGCGTGGCCATGACAAAGAAGGGATCGGGCAGGGGATAGGTGGTGTTCCCGATGGTCACCTGGCGTTCCTGCATGGCCTCGAGGAGGGCTGACTGAACCTTCGCCGGGGCCCGGTTGATCTCGTCCGCGAGGAGAATCTGAGTGAAAATGGGCCCTTTCTTGGGTTCGAACTGTGCTTCTTTCGGATTGTAGACCAGCGTTCCGATGAGATCGGCGGGCAGGAGGTCAGGCGTGAACTGGATCCGGTGGAAGTTCGCGGAGATTGCACCCGACAGGCTCTTGACCGCCAGCGTCTTTGCCAGTCCCGGGACGCCTTCCACGAGTACGTGTCCCCGTGCCAGGAGGCAGATGATGAGGCGCTCCAGGAGCGTCGTCTGGCCGACGATCACCTGCCGCACCTCCTGGATGAGACGGGCGACGGTCGCCGACTCGGCGTCCACCTTGCTTTGCAGTTCTTTCAGCTGTGCGTCCATAATGACCTCCCGAGGCGATTGTACGGGTGCCCGACAGCGTGGTCAAGACAGTAGTCCCGGTTGAAGAACCACCCGCGCCGGAGCGGAGGTGTCAGATCTCCTCCCATGAGGCACCGATTGTTTTTGTCATGGCTGAAGCTGAGGTACAACATTAATAAAACGCGCCGACCGCAATGTATGACTTGAAGTAGCACCACAAAACTGAACTCGTTGTTTAAGGAAGGCTGTCTATAGGCAATAATATCCGTATCGTGAGGAGAAGGCCTTCCGCTGGAATGGGACGCGGAGCCGGTCGACGCTCGGGCAATTTTGATGCTTCAGGCATTGCCGTCTCCTCCGATTCCATCGTTGCAACCATCTTCGCCTTCTTCCCCCCTGATACCTTCCAGTCCTTCGCGGATGATAAGCGGGACCAGCACCAGTGCGGCGAGGGGGTCGGCCCACCACCATCCGAAGATGGCATTCAGGCCGAGGCCGGCCAGCGTCGTGAGCGAAAGCCACGCGCAGGTGATCGTCTCGTAGGCATCGGCCCTCAAGGCAGAGCTTCGCGATGCGGATGCCGTCCTGAGCTTGGCCCACCCGAGCACGGGCATGACGAGGAGAGATGCGCCAGTAATAACGATTCCCGCGAGGCTTGTACCGGGCTCCCGTCCGTGGCCTGAGAGCCTCAGCAGGGAGTCTGAGAGGAGATAAGCAGCCAGGAGCAGCAGCAGAACTCCGGCCGTGACCGAGGCGATTCTTTCGGCTCTCTCCGTTTGCTCGTTCGAGCGTCCCCGCATTTCATATGCGAAGCGCCATCCCACGATGCAAGCGCTCGCTGTCTCTATGAAGGAATCTACCCCGAATCCTATCAGCGCGACGGAGCCGGAGAAGAAACCCGCCGCAAGGGCGACGACGCCCTCGATCAGGTCCCAGCAAACCGTGAGGATCGAAAGGGCGAGTCCCCTCCGTATGAGCACGGCCCTGGTTTCGGTGGCGGGCTTTTGGGGCGGGTATTGCCGGGTATCATCCCGATCGGCGTTGCAGGGGTTCCGGTCCGGGGTTTGGTCGTTCATGTGACCTCCATTGTCTTTTCGCCATCCGGTGTAGGGGCCCGCTGGTCCTAGGTAAGCCCCCGGTCTGGCCTTTCGGTCTCCGGGGGAGTGGAGGGGCGGGGGCTGCGTGCTCAAGGAACTGTAACAGGACGGCGGCGCACTCCATTTCACCCCCCGCGGAAAAGAAACCGCCGCGGAAGCGGCAGGCTTCGCGGAGCGCGTCCGTTTGGGTTAAACTGCGGTTCGGAGGATGCGATGGAGGAATTCGAACAGAACGCGGGTGCCGGGACTGCTGAAACGCTTACGGGAAATGCCCCGCGATACCGCCTGCCCGTTTTCGAGGGGCCGCTCGATCTCCTCCTGTACCTCATACAGAAGAGCGAAATCGATATCACGGACATCCCCATAGTCGAAATCACCGAGCAGTACAGCGCCTATCTCGAGCAGATGCGGGAACTCGACCTGGACGTGGCGGCCGATTTCATCCTCATGGCGGCCACCTTGATCCACATCAAGAGCAGGATGATACTCCCGGTTCCCAAGGATCAGGAAAACGACCAGCAGTGGGATGATCCCCGCCAACCTTTGGTAGAGCAGCTCCTCGAGTACAGCCGTTTCAAGGACGTGGCGCGCCTTCTCATGGAGAGAGAGGAAGTGTCCACGGCCCAGTTTGCCAGGGGCGAGTCCGCGGGATTCGCACAGATGGAGGCCGGGACCGTCCCCCTCGACGTGGACCTCTACGGTCTCATAGAAGCCCTGCAACGGGTGCTCAGGCGAGCCGCCGATCGCAAGGAGCGCCTGGTCTTCGCGCCGGAAGTCAGTCTCGCCGCCCGAATCAACGACGTGCTCGAGCTGCTCGAAAAACACGGGTCGCTGCTATTTCACGAGATTTTCGACGGTCAGGCGACTCGCCTGCACATCGTAGTCACCTTCCTTGCGGTCCTTGAACTGGCCAAACAGAAGGTCGTTCGCCTTTTCCAGGAAGCACCGCTCCAACCCTTCAGGATCGTTCTTGCCACGTAGCTCAGACCACTGTTCGCTTTGTACCGTCTTAATTTCAGAGGGGCAGGTGCAGTCTGAGGGCGAGTCCGTTCCCACGCAGTGCCGAACAGTCGAGGTCACCCCCCACGAGATTGGCCGCGTAACGCGCCGCAGCCAGCCCAAGTCCGGATCTGACGCCCTCCGGGGCACACAGTTCACCAGGATCGGGAAAAAAGCGATCGAGGATTCGATCAAGGGGCGGGTGTTCGGGATGGAGGCGCTCAAGGGTTGCTTCGATCGTAGCGCGCCCCTGGGCCGCGTGAATGGAGGCCGTTATGGTTGAATCCTGCCCGGAGAAGTCGACGGCATTCAGGACGATATTCTCCAGTATCGGGTGGAGAATGGCGCTCGATACCTTGACTTCTGGGTTGCAAAAATCGGGAGATAGGGCGAATGCAACCTGTCTTGCCTTGCTCTGCTCGGACAGTTCATGCGTCACCGCCCGCCACGCGTCGCCCAGCAGAGAAGAACCTGCCTCAGAGGCATGAATGATTTTGAGAAAGCGCGTGAACTCCAGCAGTTCGCCGACCAGCGCCGAGAGCAAGTGGACGTTTCGGTGAATCGTGCGAATGGGCTTTTCCTGCTCCGGAGCAATGGCCCCGTATCTCCCTTTGAGAAGCAGCTCGGTGAATCCCTGCATGACGACGGGCGGGGTAACCAGGTCGTGGGCCAGAGACGACAGCAGATGGTCCTGAAGGGCTGAAATGCGCATAAGTCGAGCGTTGACGGTTTGGATCTCCCCGATCAGGGCGGTCTGCTCGCGGACGCGCAACACCTCGTCTGTCGTGTCCCTGAACACGCCTTCGAAGCCGACGAGTGTGCCGTCCTCGCGGTGCAGGCAGCGGACGGTGGAGGTCGTGTAGATCTGAGTCCCATCTCGCTTGATTCCCGGTGATACGAAGGAACCTATGAAATTCTCGTTCTCGACCTGCCTGCGCAGAGCCGTCCTGTCGAAGCCCCGCGGATCGAAGTCGTAAGTGTGGAGTCCGGCGGTCATTTCCTCGGGGGTGCAGCCGTAAATGGCGGCACCCGCTTTGTTGATGAACCTTATCCGCGATTCGCCGTCGCTTCGGTAGAAGCCTACGCCGAGTCGGTCCAGGATGTCGAGCAGGGAATCGGGTGGATCGGGAGGGAATCCGTCTTTCAGGGACACCATAACCTCCTGTATTATATAAAAATACACCAAAACACGACGCAAGTCTCGAATGGAGAACACGGTAGGAGAACGGAAGATCGGACGGCGAGGATGCGCGATGCTTGACCGCTAGAGATCCGGCACGATATTCTCTTGATTCTGGAGGTACATTTGGATTGGCGAAGCTGGAGTCTCTGGAAAGGCTTTGACTATCTCGGGGGTATCTCCATTCTCATGAAAGATACCCTGAAAACGATGCTGTCGAAGCGGTGGGAATGGGCCGCCATCGTTTATCAAATGGATCTCCTCGGCGTCGAATCTTTCTCAATCGTTCTCATTACGGCCGTCTTCATGGGCATGGTCCTGGCACTCCAGACGGCCTACGCCCTGGAGGCCTTCGGCGCTAAACTCTACGTGGGCGAAGTCGTGACGCTTTCCATGACCAGGGAGCTGGCGCCGGTGCTCATTTCTCTCATGGTGGGAGGCCGGGTAGGCGCCGGAATGACGGCCGAGATCGGCGCCATGAAGGTCACCGAGCAGATTGACGCCTTGAGGGCGCTCGGGGCCAATCCCATAAGAAAACTGGTCGTTCCGAGGCTCATAGCCGTGGTGTTTACCCTGCCGCTGCTGGTGCTGCTCGCAGACGCCCTCGGAATTTTCGGCGGCTACATTATCTCCACGTTCCAGCTTCAGATAGGCGGCCGCTTCTACTTTACGCACGTGTTCAGGCTTCTCAAGTTTTCGGATATGGTTTCCGGGCTGGCCAAGACCGGCTTCTTCGCGTTCTTCATCACCCTGATTGCATGCTACAACGGAATGAAGGCGAGGGGCGGCGCGGACGGCGTGGGCCAGGCCACAACCTCTACCGTCGTCCTCTCGTCCATCGTCATCCTCATTTCCGACTTCTTTCTCACAAAACTCTTTCTGGCGTTCTGACATGGAAGATTTCCTGGAGTACAACAATATTCACAAATCCTTCGGGGCCAACGCCGTGCTTCAGGGGGTGGACCTGACCGTGAAGAGGGGCGAGACGCTCGTAATCCTCGGAGGATCGGGTACGGGCAAATCCGTGCTTCTGAAGCTGACCATCGGTCTTCTCAATCCGGACACGGGGAGCATTATCGTGGACGGAGAGAACGTGACGGGCAGTTCGGAAAAGGAGTGGATGCGAGTTCGACACCGCGTTTCCTATATGTTCCAGTGGGGCGCCCTCTTCGACTCCATGGATGTGTTCGACAATGTGGCCTTTCCTCTGCGGGAAAGCCGCAGGTACTCGGACGAAGAGGTCCGAAAACGGGTGCTCGAGAAGCTCGACCTGGTCGGACTCGTCGATTCGGTCGACGTCTTCCCCGCGGACCTGTCCGGAGGGATGCGGAAGAGGGCGGCTCTCGCGCGCTCGATCGTCACGGAGCCCGCGTGCATCCTCTATGACGAGCCGACCTCGGGCCTCGACCCCATAACCGCCGACACCATCAACAGGATGATCCGCAGGATGCAGAAGGTCCTGGGGATAACGTCCGTGGTAGTAACCCACGATATCAACAGCATGTTTCACGTGGCGGACCGACTGGCATTTCTCTACAAGGGCAAAATGGCCTTCACGGGCACGCCTGACGAGGCTAGAACGACCGAACACCCCGTTCTCAGGGGCTTTATCGAGGGGAGGAACCCCGATGAACCAGACACCTGAATGGCGATTGGTACGAATAGGACTGCTGGTGGCGGGAGCCCTCTGCGTCGCGGCCCTGGTTATCGTGGGCATCACGAGCCGTCAGAAGATTTTCGAAAGAAAGGTCAAGTACTACAGCCTTTTTCCGGATGCCGCCGGACTTAAAGACGGAAGCGGAGTCTGGTACCAGGGCGTCGAAGTGGGGTTCATTACGCAGATCGCCTTTACCAAGGATGTGGACAACCAGATGGTCCAGGTCAACTACAAGGTTTCGGCGAACCTCGTCCCCAGAATACGCTCGGGCACCCGCGCGTCCGTCCGGACCCTTGGGCTCCTCGGGGACAAATACCTCGCTCTCTACACACCACCGGATACGGCCAACGAGCCGATCATCCTGCCGGGTCACGAGATCCCGATCGACAAAACGGTCAACCTGGCGGCCCTGGGAAGGGGCGCGCAGGATCTGATCGAAAACACCATCGATCTTTCGAAGAACATCAATAAACTCGTCGGACTCTTCGTCAAGGGCGAGGGCGCCATCCCCAGACTGCTGAACGATCCGAAGCTCGGACACCTTACAATCGAGCACCTGAACAACATCAGCCAGAGCCTGGACCGTATATCCACAGGCGTAGCTGCCGGAAGGGGACTCGCGGGAAAGATGATCTCCGACAGGGCCTACGGCGATCAGGTGGCCGGCGACCTGGCAGACTCCGTTCGCCGCACCAACGAAATCCTGGCCAGCATTCAGGCGGGCAAAGGCGGCGCGGGTGCCTTCGTGTCGGAAAACGGCAAAGGCGAGAAGATCGTCGAAAACCTCGCCAGAACGTCGGAAACCTTGCAGAGGATCGCGGCATCGATCGACAGGCCCGGCTCACTCGGCAACAAGCTCTTTCTGGACGACGAATACGGAGAGCATCTTGCGTCGAATCTTCTGTCTATAAGCGATTCGCTCGCCTCGATCCTCAAGAAGATCGACTCCGGCCAGGGGACCCTCGGCGCCCTGATCAACGACCGGCAGGTGTATGATTCTCTTTCGGCCGTCGCCGACGGCATCAACCAGAGCGCCATCGTGAAGTGGTACCTCAAGCGCAAGGCCATAAAGGCGGCCCGTCATGCAAAGAAGGTGGAAGAGCGACAGCAGAAAGGAACGCATCAATGAAAGTACTCGTCACCGGGGCGGCAGGGTTCATCGGGTCTCACCTCTGCGAAGCCCTTCTCGAGAAAGGACACTCCGTCACCGGAGTGGACAGCTTCGATCCCTACTACGCGAGGGAAATAAAGGAAAAGAATCTCCGGAAGAGTCTCGATGAGAACGCGTTCCATTTTGTCGAAATGGACCTCGGGGAGCCTGCGGCCACCAGTGCGCTGATCTCCCAGGGCTGGGACTGCGTAATCCATCTCGCCGGGCGGGGAGGTGTGAGGCGATCTATCGAAGAGCCCGGCGCCTACGTCCGCAACAACTACGTGGCCACCTTCAACATCCTGGAGTCCATGAAAGAGTCCGGCGTGGACAAACTCGTCTTCGCTTCGACCTCCAGCGTTTACGGGAATCGCAGAAACGGTCCCTTCAACGAGAGCGATTCGACGGACTGGCCCGTGTCGCCCTATTCGGCGACGAAAAAAGGCTGCGAGGTACTGTGCCACACCTATCACCATCTGTACGGGATCAATACTTATGTCTTGAGATTCTTCACCGTGTTCGGCCCGAGGCAGCGTCCCGATATGGCCATTCACAAGTTCGTGGATGCCATCGTGAGGCGCGAACCGATCGAGAGATTCGGCGACGGGTCCACGGTGAGGGACTACACGTACGTGGACGATATCGTGGCCGGGGTGATCCGAGCCGCGGAGAGAGTTGAAGGTTACGAGATCATTAACATCGGAGGCGCTCAAAGGACAACGCTCAGCCGTCTGATCGGTATTTTGGAGGAGCAGTTGGGCGAGGCGGCGGTAATCGTAGAGAAGCCGATCCCGGCCGGGGACGTCATGCAGACTTTTGCCGATACCGGTAAGGCAAGACGCCTGCTGGACTTCTCGGCGAAGGTGAGCATCGAAGACGGCTTGAAGGCATTCATTCAGTGGTACCGCGAGGAGCAAATACCATGAAAGTAACTGTTCTGGGAACAGGCTACGTCGGCCTCGTCTCGGGTGCGTGCCTTGCGCATTTCGGACTGGACGTCACGTGTGCCGACGTGGATGGCGATAAGATCGACAAGCTGGTGAAGGGAGAGATTCCCATTTACGAGCCGGGTCTCGAGGAGGTTGTGCACAGGAACGTCCATGCCGGCAGGCTCCATTTCACCGCAGACGTGGCCGGCGCTATTCCGAATGCCCAGGTTTTGTTCCTGGCCGTAGGCACACCGCCCCTGCCGGACGGCAGCGCCGATATGCGGTTCATCTTCGATGCGGTGGACATAATTTCGGAGAACCACGACGGCTATCAGGTCATCGTTACCAAGAGCACAGTCCCCGTGGGCACGGGCGCCAAGATCGAATCGATCATGGCCAAGAAGCACGACCGCGAAAGCTACGCCGTTGTCTCAAATCCTGAGTTTCTGCGTGAAGGCTCCGCCGTGTCGGACTTCATGCACCCGGAACGTCTGGTCATCGGGTGCGATGAGGAGAAGGCGCTGGATATCATCATGAGGCTCTACAAGCCCCAGATCGACCAGAACGTGCGCGTGCTCATCACAAACCGTGTTTCCGCTGAGTTGATCAAGTACGCGAGCAACGCTTTCCTGGCCGTGAAGATATCCTTCATAAACGAGGTTTCGCGCCTTTGCGAGGAGGTGGGCGCGGACGTCATGGCCGTGGCCAGGGGCATGGGGATGGATACGAGGATAGGCCCCAGGTTCCTGCATCCGGGCCCCGGATATGGCGGTTCATGTTTTCCTAAGGACACCAGGGCGCTGCTGGACGTTGGAAGGGAACATAAAGTGGGACTCAGGATCGTGGAGGCCGCGGTCATGGCCAACGACGACCAGGTCCAGCGTTCGCTCAACAAGATCCAGCACGCGTTCGGCACGATGGAAGGCGCGACGGTCGCCCTCCTCGGACTGGCGTTCAAGAGCGACACCGACGATGTCAGGGAGTCTCCGGCGTTGAAGATCGCGGCGGCTCTTCTCGATGCGGGCGTGCGCGTCAAGGCCTACGACCCCGCCGCATCGCAGACTGCTCTCAGGGAACTGCCCGGTCTGGAGATCGTAAATGATCCCTACGACGCGGCCGATGGGGCCGACGGACTGGTTGTAGCCACCGAATGGAACGAGTTCAAAAAACTCGACTGGCCCGAATTGAAGAAACGCCTAAAGCGGCCGCTGGTCGTTGACTTGAGAAACCTCTACGACCCGAGCGAAGTGCGGGAAGCAGGTTTTACATACGTAGCTTTTGGCAGGCCCTGAAGCCTGGTCTGCCGGAAGCAGCGAACGGAGACACCTGAGAAATGAACGTGAAACCGTTCCCGCCGGGCACCGTCAAGGTGCCCGGGGAGGGGAGAGAACTGGGTCGCTCACCTGAAATCCCGCCCGTGAGACTTATAAACGGTGACTGGTGGAAGGATGAAGACCTTCCGATCGACTGGACCCGCCTGCTCGGCAAAGGGGCATTGAACGCGGAGGTCGGTTTCGGTGAAGGCGAGTTTCTGCTGGCGATGGCTTTGCGTCACCCCGATATGCGTTATGTGGGGATAGAGAGATTTGCGGAGGGACACCGGAAGCTCGTTAAAAAGGTCCGTTCGGAAGGCGCGGAAAACGTCCTCACGATGGTGGGCGACGCCTATATCATCCTGAACCTCGCATTTGAACAGGGGGTGTTGGACTCGGTGACCGTCAATTTCCCCGACCCATGGCCGAAAGCGCGGCACGCCAGGAGAAGGCTTTATACCGAGGAATTTTTCAGGATCGCGGCGCGAAAGCTCAAGAGGGGGGGGACCGTGTACCTGGCGACGGATGACCGGCCATACGCCGAACAAGCCGCCAGGGCCCTTGCCGCCGTTTCCGAGTTAATCAGCACGCATCCGGAGAGACCATGGCTTGACAGCTCGCCGTATCCGGTGCAGACGCGCTACGAAACGAAGTGGATCAGGGAGGGGCGGCCCCTCCATTACTTCGTTTTCAGGCGCAAGGAGGATCCATGCCCCACGTAAAACTGGCAGGGGATCTGGACCTGGAGAGAATATGGAAGGCCCCCCCTGCGTTCAGGTTCTCCGTGGCCGAGGAAGACATCCACTACAAGTTTCTGGAATGCTACCTGAGCGCCGAGAAAACCTCGCTCATTCTGCGTTACGTCGTCGCCGAGGGGCGCCTGGTCCAATACGTGCAGGTGTTGATCGCCGCCACGGACGGAGGCTGGATCGTCAAGCTCGACCGTGCCTATCCCATACTCAGAACCGCGGGCGTGAAACTGCTGCTGGCGACCGTTGCGGCGTGTCTGGAGAGGGAGGGCGCCAGCAAGGTCTCGACCAACCTGGAACCTTACGAGAACAGGGCGAGGTTCTACGCTGAACACATGCGATCCGCGCCGGGAGGAATCGGCTGAAGAGGCCCTTCGAAGAAGCCGGCGAGGCGGGCCGTTCCGTCAGAGCGTCGTTTCCTCGATCGTATGCTTCTTAACTTTTGCTTCGTAGAGGCACCGATCGATGACGCGCACCACGTCCTCCACCGGAAGTCGGCCCTGGTTCCCAGAGGCCCAGAGGAGGCCGATGCTGGCCGTCGTGTGCACGGACTGCCCGTCCACCTGCCACCTTATCTGGTCTACGGCGTCAAGTATCCGCCGGGCTACGGCCCTCGTCTGGGCGGCCGTGGCGGACCTGAGCAGGATAGCGAATTCGTCCCCTCCGTAACGGCAGGGAATGTCTCCCGACCGGCACTGGGCCTGAATCCCCGTCCCCAGAACCTGCAGGTAGCGGTCGCCGACGAGATGGCCGAAACGGTCATTGATGGCCTTGAAGTCATCGCAATCCAGGAAAAGAAGACCAAAAGCCTCGCTCTCGGTAAGGCAGGAAGCCAGGCTCTCCTCGAAGTAGCTCTTGTTGTAGAGCCTCGTGAGGGCGTCCTGGGTCGCCCTTTTGTAGAGCCGGGCGCTGACGACGGCCGTTGAGACCTGTTGTACGGTCGAGAGAAACAGTTCGCGGTGGAAGGGGTCAAATGCCCTTGGAGTATCGCTCTGGACGGAATAGACGCCGATGCAGCGCTCGTTGTCCAGGAGCGGCGACATCATGATGGACCGTATCCGCATGGTCTCGTCGCCGACCGGGTGCGTCAGGCGCAGCCACTGTTCCTCGTTTTGCAGGTCCGAGATGAACACGGGCTTTCCGGAGCGGATGACATTGCCGGTGAGGCCGCGGTCGAGGTCGGCCTCTTCGACGGTAATCGCCTCTCCGTGGTCCTTTGCACAGGCGAATTGGACCTTGCCGTTTCGTTCGTCGAGGAGAGCCACGAAATAGGTTTCCGCCTCGAAGAGTTCCTCGCTCATTCGTCCCACGACTTCGAGGACATTGGGCATATCGAGACTCATGTGGATTTCGGCGCTGCGCTCGTTGAGTTTCCGCACCATGGTCAACTGCACGGCGAGGTTGCGACTCTGGTCCGTGAGTTGCTTGAGCACGATCACGAGGAGAATGAGGACGGGCAGAAGGAGGAGGGCCGGAAGAAAATTCCGAGCTGCGAAAAGGAGTGCGAACGCTGCTCCTGAGAGAACGGACAGGCCGTGAAGGGCGCCGTCGAGGACGATCTCCCGGATGAACCCCCTGAGGGCGGCGACTCCCTGGCGGGCCAGGTCCATGGGAACGAAAAGCAAATTGTTGACCGCGGTGAATGTGAGCCAGAAAAAAAGCAGCGAGAGGAACTGGTGCGACGGAGTGGCATCGAAAAAGCCGGTGGGCGCCTGCAGGTCCATGGCAAGGCCGGCCACATAGAGCGATGCTCCTAGCACGAATATGTTGCTGAGCTTCCGAAAAATGAAGACAGCGTTCCGGTTTCGACCGTCTTCGACCATGCCCTGAGGGATAAGAAGCAGGGAGCAGAGCAGAATGCACAGGATCGCCAGCCATGGACCGTAGCAGAGATAGGCGAAGAGGTAGATCGAGAGCTCGAGCGAGAGGGCGTAGTCTCTCAGAACTCTCAGCCCCTGGCTGGCGACCCCCCACGCCAGGATTCCAAGAAATAGAAGAACGTCCCACTTTTCCGCTATGGGGGCGAGATGGAGGGGAAGGGGAGCGAGCGCCAGGGCGATGGATCCATAGAGAATGAAAAGCCTTGCGAGCGGGGCGGGGGTACCCGGAGGAATCTCGAAGAACAGGCTACGCCGCATGCGACCACCCCGGTTCCGGCGTCTTGGCCACTAAGCAAGAAACGATCATCGTGGCTGCCTTTCCGTCTGTGTCCGGAAGCTTCGTCAGGGTGAGATTCCTCCCAGCTGTTCTCTGGCCTCCGCCCTCGAGTCCTTAACCGTTGAGAACAGCGCCTGCACGACGTCAGGGTGGTATAACCTGCCTGATTGATCAGAAATCTCGGCCAGCGCCCTCTGTGACGACTTCGGCTCTTTGTAGCGACGGTTCGGAGTGATCATGGCCTCGTAGGCATCGCAGACGGCGACTATGGCAGCCGCTCGCCCAGGAGGCAGACCGCTGGGGTATCCCGTGCCGTCCATGGTTTCGTGATGCTGCTCCACGATTTCGGCGACATCCGTCATGCCTATCTCTCGCAGGATTCGCCCGCCGTGACTCGCGTGCTCGGCCAGGATCGCGCGTTCTTTGGGAGTGATCGGAGCGATTTTGTTGAGAAGGGACCAGGGCATCATAAGCTTCCCAATGTCGTGAAGCAGACCGGCGGTCCGGATCTTTTCGAGATCCTCCTCCCATCCCACGGCTTTCTGCAGCTGCCGTCCAAGTTTGACGGCAAGGGTGCTCACGCTTCGTGAATGCGGGCGGCCGGTGTACCAGTCCTTGTCCTCCATCAGTTGGACGAGATCCCTGATGAGTTCATCGCGGTCCTGGCGGCTCTTGGGGCCGTGGAGACCTCGAAGAACGGACAAGGCCTGCTCCAGCACGAAGAGTTCTTCGGCCGGATAGCATTTCTGGATGCTGTCTCTGAGAGCCTTTCTGATCCAGTAGTAGGCGGCGTCCCAATTGCGCTCGCGGCTCGATGTCATGGACAGGAGGCGGCACTGCATCGCCTGCATGGAGAAGCGGTAAGGACCGGTGCCCGACGGTTTCGAGTAGAGGCGTCCGAGGATGCTTTTCGCCTCACCGTAATCCTCTTCCAGGACGGCCAGCTGGGCTTCATTCTGACGAAGGACGACCAGTAGCCCGGGGCTGAGCGGCCATTTCTCAAGTAGCTTCAGGCGCTTCCGGATCTTCGGCATGAGCATCGATACATCGGCGGCCTGCCCGCGATACGCCACATCCAGATTCATGTCGAGAAGGTTGAGCTGTTCCTGGCCGATGAAATCGCTCCGGCTCAATCCGCCCCAGTCCATAAGTTCTTTTTCTGGAAGGACTTCCGCCATTGTGAGGGCCTCTTCAAAGCACCGCTCTGCTGCGGGATAGTTCCTCATGCAGGCGTGAATGAAACCCTCCGTGTTAATGAGATAGGCCAGCGCTGCCGACTTTCGTTCCTCCGCGGCGGCCCGGCCCTCCCGGCAGCAGTCCAGCGCCTCCTCGTAATGATAGAAATTCCTCGCGGATGCCGCCACCGAAGTGGTTGCGCGCAAGAATCGGTCGATCTCCCCCGCATCCAGAAGGACCGGGCGCCAGATGCCCGCGAGTGTGTAACGGTCTATATCGCAGCCCTTTACAAAGAGTTTTCGCCAGAGCGGTCCGAGAATGTCGTCCCACTCACAGACGGGCGGGCGGGCCGCCACAGGAAGAGAGGCAACGAGGCTTAACAGGTTTTGGAGGTGGCCGATTTTCTTGGCGTGGGATTCCAGGAGGCTGTCTGGGCCGTCGGGCAGCGCGGGACCGTTCACGACGCCCCATGAGAACTCTGCCAGTTCTCTTTTTTCAGCTCCCCACTTATCCGACATCCACGACCCCACGATTTACTGAATCTAGAGCATTCGACGCCGTCAGGCAAATGCTCGAAGGCCGGGTCCCGAATGGGTGGCGTCGACGAGGAAGCGCTCAAGCCGTGGTCGGAGCGCATTACACGAAGGCGTGCCACGCGGCCTCACGGATCCGTCGTCCCGTTTCCGGGGTGCGGCTCGAGAGTCGCCTCGCCGTCAAGGAGGTCTTCAAACGTCGTCGATTGCCAGCATTGCTTGAAACTCTCACGCTCTGCGGCGCCCCATCGCCCCGTCAGCGCGTGGCCGGACGGAAGGAAATCCTGGAAGGTCGCATCGTACAGCGCGGCCACGTCGGCAAGGGGCACGGTTTTCGGCGGACGGGAAGGCAATAAACCTTCTTCTTTCGTAAGGACGACCGTCCCCTCTTTCTCCAGCGCCTCGAACCATCTCAGCGTCTGCGCGGGGTGAACCTGGTAGGCGGATGCCATCCCGGTCACGTTCGCCGGGCCATCGCCTTGGGCGTAGGAGTGAAAAACCTCGAGGAGCAGCGCCAGGGCGACTTGCCTCGACAGAGGAACGAAGCCCTTTCCGAGGCGCCAGCGCTTGCGGGCTTCGACCTGCATCTGCTCGAAGTTGTGCAGTACATACGCCAGTTCGGCTCCAAGCAGGACGATGATCCAGGAGTAGTAGATCCAGACCATGCCGATGGGGATCAGCGCAAGGGAGCCGTAAAGCCTGCTGACGGGACTCCGGCTGAACACCTCCTGGACATAGGCGCTCAGCCCGAGCTTGGCCGTTTCCCACAGGATAGAGGAAAAGAGGGCTGCGAGGAGCACCGCCTTCATCTTCACCCGCGCTTTTGGAATGAAACGGTAAAGCAGGATGAAGCCGGCAAAAGTAACCCCGTAAGGCAATAGGTATTGAAATACCGCCAGGGCGCCTCCGAGAGCATGCCTTACGTGACGCGAAAGCGCGAACGAGAGCCCGAGGAAAACGGGCAGAAGCGTGACCGCTGCCCACAGGTAGATCGTTCGTGAGATGATTGCTCCCCTCGCGTCGGGAGAGCGGAATATCTCGTTGAGTGAACGCTCCACCATTCTCAGAAGGGACGTGCCGAGAAAGAGGAGAATGAGGATGGCGAGCACGCCGGAGGCCCCGGAGCCGAGAACATAGAGATTCTTTGAAATGCTGGTGAAGAGGTCGATGACGACCTGCCGGGCGGCGGGCGTGACCATCTGTTCCACGAGTACCCTTTCTACCGAGGCCATGTTTTCTTTGAAGATCGGTGAGTGGCTGAGCACGAAAAGGAGGATTCCCGCTATGGGCAGGAAATTGAGAAGCGTGAAGAATGCCAGGGCGGCCGCTCTCTGTGCAAAACTGTCTTCCCAGGCCTTCTGGGCGACATGATAGAAAAGGCCCAGCCAGAAACGCAGGACATCCTTGAACCTGGAAACCTGCTGGACTTCCTCGAGCACGATTTTTCTGATTCGATCCGTCAGCCCCATCGGCGATTCACTGGCGTTGCCCGCAGAACGGGCAGGTGACGGCTCTTTTGGGAAGAGGCCGGCGGCAATGGAAGCAGAAGGACTCGCGTGGGTTCTCCCGGGCGGCAATTCGCTCACGCATATCGGCCAGCTCTCTCTCCCGCCTGGGGGTGACGCGCATGTGCTTCAGGTCTTCCAGGAGGGCTTCTGCGTTCCGATAACGCTGGGAAAGGTCCCGTTGCATGCAGCGGACGACGATATCGCTGAATGCTTTGCTGACCTTTCGGTTCTTGAGCACGGGCGGCGTGAAGCGTCCGCTGGCCACGAGCTCCTCAATTCTCGAGGGGTTGATGTCGAAGAAGGGAAGTGAGCCCGTGACCATCTCGTACATCATGACACCGATGGAGTAAACGTCCGATGCGAACGTCGCCCGGCCTTGGAAGTGCTCGGGCGCCATGTACGGGGGGGATCCTATGCGGGTCGACGCATATGGGGCCTGCTCGAGAAGGCGGGATATGGAGAAATCGACCACCTTGGCCTGGCCGTCGGTCGTTAGAAGCACATTGCTGGGACGGAGATCGCGGTGCAGGATGTTGCGGGAATGGGCATAACGGACGGCGTCGGTGATCTGGATGGACCATGCGAGGGCCTGGGGCTCCTCGAGGTGGCCCTCTCGGGTGAGCTTTTCGGCCAGCGACTCGCCTTCCACATACTCCATGACGATGTAGAAGACGTTCGACTCTTCGTCCATGTCCGCGGTGAGAACCGAAACGATGTTGGGATGACTGAGAGGCGCCATGAGTCGCGCCTCTGCGGCCATCGCCTCCCGGCTCTGGTTCTGTTTGTGGGGAACCTTGACGGCGACCATTTTCCCGATAACAGTATCTTCCGCAAGAAAGACTGAGCCGAAACCACCGTTACCCAGAGGTTTCTCTATGCGGTACTTTCCGACTCGCTGATCTTTTAGAAACATGAATCCCTCTCTCTGTGGAGTATACATCATGTTGCGTCTTTCGTGGGCAACCGAGGCTTCTTGCAGAATGGGGTGGAGTGGGTGCACACTTTGTGAGTGATCGGAAGGAGGTGACGATGCGTTCGATCAAGGCGTTCGTTGTTCTTGTCGCGCTGGTGGCTTCGTCTTCGGCGCTGTCCGCCGCGGTTCCAGACGCTCTCCAAAAAGACGTGCCGCTGATGAAGTCTGCGGATCAAACGGCCAAGCAGGCAGACAAGGCGATCTGGCAAGACTTCGCCTTTCAGGACGTTCCGGTATTCATCTTCGACCCGGCGACGAATAGCGGGCTTCTCTTTCACGTATCGCCGCTTCCCACAGGTTTCAATCCACTCGACGCGGATACTCCCGGAATCGGTCTCGGTTCTTCGATTGTGGGGGAGCACAAGCCGGCCGAAGGGGTGGGGCCCATAGGAGAGAGGCTCGGCGCGTGGATATCCACGGAAAGCCTCCCCGTCGCCTCAGTACCTCGGTCTATAGAGATCATCTACCGACGAGCGTTCGGAGTTTTTGAAGCCTATCGCGGTTTCCCGCAGCCCACCATGCCCGAGGGCGTTT
Organism: uncultured Thermoanaerobaculia bacterium; assembly: GCA_964507185.1. Taxonomy (GTDB): domain Bacteria; phylum Acidobacteriota; class UBA4820; order UBA4820; family DSQY01; genus CAVRTJ01. The sequence goes on along the minus strand of CAZDOY010000002.1, from coordinate 119,727 downwards.
ACTTTCGGACCCTCGATGCGCAGAATGACGCAATGAGCCGAGCGGAGGACATGTTGCTCGTGCACATGCTGTCGGCGCAGAGGAGCGAGATTCCTTCCCTGATCGGCGCTTTCCTCTCGCTAAGGCACAGGCGGCAGGCCGGCATTCCGGAGGCACTCCGGCCATACGAGTGGGCGCTGGAGACAACGAACGGGCTGGCGGAGTACGCGGGCTACATGGCCAGGAACAGCTCGGACCCAAATGGAGCGCGGCAGGATCTTATTCGTTCCTTGGAAACATATGGAAAAGAGGGGAAGGGAGTAACGGGGGAGCGGTTTACCTACACCGGTTGCGCCCTTGCCCTTGTCCTTGACGCGGCTGGAGTGGACTGGAAGACCGAGTTGGAACAGACGGACAAGAGCTCGCTCGAGCCCGTTCTGGTCAAGGCGGCCGGGACCGCGCCCATCGCCGACCTCTCCTTTCTGGACGTGGATGGTATCGTGAAAGAGGAGTCGGCGCGGATAGCCGCCATCAAGGCCCGGCAGCAGGCCGGGATGGACGAGATCACCAAAGCTCCGGGCCTCGTTGTCGAGCTGGACCTGACGTCGGCCCTGACCGTTCCGGGCATAGCCTGGAGCAACAAATACGTTCCCTCGGGCGTGACGGATATAAGCAGGACGACTCAGGTCCGTGACAACTACTACAGTCTCACGGGAAAGGGCTTGCTCGAGTTCGCTTCATCCCGTCCCATACTCATAAAGATACGCGAGAGCATCACCGCCGGCTTCGCAAAGGACGAGATTCCGTATATTACGCTGGACGGCCGGAAACTCGAACTGAAGCCCGGGCAGGCCGTGACGGGAGAACTGGAGATTAAAGGCGTCCACTACTCCCTCAAGGTCAACAAGGCACGGCTGGAATACCAGCCGAATTTGCTAAAAGTTACGCCGATGGCTCCCGGAACGCCGGCGGCGGCGGGTGGCCAGGGCGGCACTTCCTGAAAATTCCTCGGACGGATCGATAGGTCGAAGCCCCCGGCGCGGACCGCCGGGGGCTTTTCATATGCCGTGACCTCTTGCGGCCTTCAGCCGGGCGTATTGAGTCTCTTCTTCATGCGCCGCCGGGCCTTGCGCACTCTCGTCCTGACCGTCCGCCCCAGGGTCTTCTTGTGCCGGGAGCCCATGACGACCAGCCTCGGTTCGTCGTGGGAGTCGTCGAAGAGGACGTAGGCCGGATTCGAGGTGAGCCACGAAGACGGGTTGAGATAGGTGACACCACTGTGAGTCGACACCTCCCGGTGGTGGGTGTGCCCGGCGACGACCCATCGGGCATTGAGGGATCGTCCCTTTTCGACGGCCTTGTTGCGGACTTTGGTGGCCGAACGGGCAAAAACGTACGTGGATCGCTGAGCCCACTGGATTGCCGCCTTCCTCGGTACGTCGAACCAGATGGCGAAACCGTAGAAGATGTCGCGCAGGCTTCTGAGCCTGTGCATTTTCTTCACGGAACTCTGGAAGTCGTCGAATTCGTCCCCGTGGATCACGTAGACCTTTTCACCGCGGAAGGTGAAAGTGAATTGCTTCAGAATGGGCACCCCCAGCAAATGGCGCAGCACGCTGGCGCTGCCGTCGTGGTTGCCTCTGATCCAGATTATTTCGCGCCGCTGGCTCTGATGTCTCAGCTTTTCCATGACCAGCCAGTGCTGTCTGCGCAACCTGCGGAAATTGAGGTCGTCGAAGATGTCCCCGTTGAGGATCAGGCGGTCATAGGGAACCCTTTCGAGGACCTCCAGCAACTGGCCCGTCCGGCACAGAGGCGAACCAAGGTGAACGTCGCCGAGGATAATGGTTCTCATCGCGTCAGCATCTCCTTAATGCTCAGGTTAAATTCTGATGCCTGGTGCCGAGGTTGTAAAGGCCGTGTGCGAAGACCATAATGGCACCTTCAGATCAAGGGGGGACAACATGTCCGTAAAAGTACGATGGCTTGAAAAAAGCGCGTTCGCCGGCCGGTCCGAAAACGGCCATTGGATCATGATGGACAGCACCTTCAACGACGGAGACGGAGCCGCCCCTTCACCCATCGAACTCGTCCTCATAGGGCTGGGTGGGTGCTCCGGGATAGACCTCGTAGCCATACTGCAGAAAATGCGTCAGGAAGTCACCGGTGTGGAAGTCACCATCGACGGCAGACGGGCCGAGGAAAATCCCGCGGTCTATGTCGAAGTCAAGGTCAAGTACAGGATAACCGGGCGTAATCTCAGCGAGAAGAGGGTCAGGGCCGCTGTGGAGCTGGCAGACGAGGAATACTGCGCCATCGCCGCAATGCTGAGGAACACGGCCGAGTATACCTACGAGGTGGAGATAGAAGA
>CAZDOY010000002.1:110051-117277 GCA_964507185.1 uncultured Thermoanaerobaculia bacterium | reverse complement strand
TCAATTCACCATCTCAACATCGGGCAGCCGGATATAGCCACGCCGCAGGCATATCTGGACGCGGTGGCCGAGTATCGGCAGAAGGGCGCGGTGCTGAGCTACGGCCCGAGCGACGGCTTGCCGGAACTGCGAGAGGCCATCGTGGAATACTTCGCGCGCTATTCCATAGAACTCGATGTGCGCCATGTCCTGATCACAACGGGCGGAAGTGAAGCGGCACTCTTTGCGTTCAACCTGCTCACGGATCCGGGGGACGAAATCATTATTCCGGAACCTTTCTACACAAATTACAACGGCTTCGCAACGATGGCCGGTGTCAAGATCGTTCCCGTAACCACCCGCGCGGAAAGTGGATTCCGTCTTCCTCCCGTAGATGAGATCGAGCGGTTGATCACGCCAAGAACCAGGGCCATTCTGATATGTTCGCCGAACAACCCCACGGGCACGATCCTCACGGAGGGGGAACTCGGCGGCCTTGCTTCCCTCGCTGCGAAGCACGACCTCTTCCTGATAGGCGACGAGGTCTATAAGGAATTCACCTACGAGGGCTCCGTACACCACAGCCTCCTTGAACTGGCCGATGTGCAGGACAGGGTGGTTGTGCTCGATTCCATATCCAAGCGTTTTTCGGCTTGCGGTGCGAGGGTCGGCGCGCTAATAAGCAGGAATACGCGCATCATGGAGGCGGCTCTCAAGTTTGGGCAGGCAAGGCTTTGTCCGCCCACCATCGAACAGCTGGGTGCCATCGCCGCGTACAAGATGGACCCGGCCTATTTCGTTCCCATCAGGGACGAGTACCAGACTCGCAGGGACACTCTGCTCAAGGGGCTCACCGCTGATCCCAAGGTGGTCTTGAAGAAGCCGGAAGGCGCGTTCTACATGATCGCCAAGCTGCCGCTGGACGACTCCGACGATTTCGCCCGGTGGCTGCTTTCGGATTGGGAATTGAACGGAGAAACCGTCATGGTGGCCCCCGGTGCTGGTTTCTACGCGACACCGGGACTCGGTGCCAGCGAAGTACGGGTCGCGTACGTTCTGGAGGCGGAGAAATTGAAGCGCGCTGCGAAGATCCTCCTGGAAGGAATGGATTACTACCGGAACGCGCGAGGCTCGGCGGCGGCGCGCAGGTAGCCCTCAGGCGGCTGCCTGTCGGCGGGGGGGGGAAACGGCCCGTTCCATTTCGCTCGACGTCCAATTCGGCCGGGGAACGGACACGGAGAAAGAGTGGAACACTCTGACTCCGCGTCTGGTAGGCGCCCATCCAGGAATACGGATCGCGCTCACCGAGGCCGACCGCGGGACCCCGTTCAGGCTCGTGGCGACGGTGGGCGAATCGATCGAAACCCGCTGGCGTATACTTCCCGATCAGAGCATGGAGAGGGCCTTCCAGGTGTTTCTTTCGGCTTCTTCTTCCGGAGAAAGCGGCCTCTCCCGGGAGCAGAAGGGTGCGTTGAAAGGTCTCTCGAGGCATCCAGGGATCGATATCTACGCGGCGCGCTGGTGCGAGAGTAGTTCGTCGGCGGTGGAAGCCGCTGTGCGAGTCGCCGTCGAACGGCCATCGATAAGACTGCGGGTCCTGGACGTCGAGAGCTTCGAACAGAGTCTGCTGCCCATAGGAATGAGATCCGTTCCCCTCGCCATCGTCGGGGGTAAGGCCCGCATATACGGTGCCTTTACCCCTGGGGAACTGGTCTCGGCGCTCGAGTCTTTCGCGGATGGAAAATGGGAGAGGCAGACGCTTCTGAATATGCTCCAGCAGAAGATGCGACCCGAAATAGAGCAGCTTGTGAAACACCGTCTTCTTTCCTCACGCAGTGTTGCTTCATTGGTGGGGGAGACCAGCATGGGCGTGAGAATGGGAGGCATCCTCATCCTCTCGGAACTGGCGAAAACGGATCGGGGAGCCGCAGGAGAAGCTCTCGGTCCATTGGTTGACCTTTTGAAGGCCCCGGAACCACAAATGAGAGCCGATGCCATTTATGCGCTAGGTGAACTATGTGATCTTAGGGCACTTCCATTCCTGGAGAAAACGCTCTATGACCCTGATGCGGATGTGCGAGAAGGCGCGGCGGAAGCGCAAGAAAAGATCAAGGCCTTCAATGTGCTGCGGAGATGAGACGGGCCGTCAGGTTTACTTATCCTGCTTCAATGCTACAAACCCAGGCCAGCCGTTGAAATCAGAGCTCCGAAGTGTTATTATTTTTTAGGTTTGGATAGCATGTCGGCGGAGCAGGTTGTTGCCTTATAATCTCGACTTTGTTCTATTACTGGGATTCTGTCTGACGGCCTTATCGCTGTTGGTGCTGTTGAAGTGTTGCCTGCCGTCCGAGTCACCGCTGACGATCATATGGCGGTTCGTGAAAGAGCACGCTTTTTCGTCGCAGTCCTTGTTCTATCTGCTGACTCTGTTCGGCATCATGTTCATGGATATCCTGGAAACGAGGTACGACGCATTGATCACGCAGTACCTCAAGTGGGATTTCACGCCCCTCTTCCTCCATATCGAGGGGCCTGCGACGGCCCTTTTCCAGGTAGTTCACTTTCCGATGCTGACGTACGTGCTCTCTGCGGTTTACCTGTACGTGTTTCCCGTAATGGGGATCGCCGCGGTCCTGATCACTCACTACGAAGGCGAGAGGACGCTGGCGAGAAAGCTCTTCTGGGCGACCGTTTTCAACTACGTTCTTATTCTGCCTTTCTACATTCTCGTTCCCGTGGCCGAACGATGGGCCGCAGGAGACGGGCAGGTGACGCTTCTCATGAACAACATTTCTCCGTTCCTCATCCAGGGACTGCGGCCCCTGAGCGGCCTGAACAACTGCTTCCCTTCATTCCACACATCCCTCGCCCTCAGTTACGGCCTCCTCATCTCCGGAAGCAGTAATGCGAAACTGCGCCGTGCCATGCTCTTCCTCGCGGGTCTGGTCGTGTATTCGACGCTTTACCTGGGCTTCCACTGGGTTCTGGACGTCTTTGGGGGTGTCCTGTTCGCGGCGATGTGCACTATTCTCGCCACCTGGGCGGTCGAGAACTTCCGTCTCGAACTGGTGTTCTACCGCGCCCGATGACTCCCAGAACGGTCGTCCTGTCCTACGCACTCGGTACGGGACACAGGCAGGTCGCCGGCATCCTCTCGCAAGAGCTTTCGCACCTGGGACACGCGTGCGAACACAGGCCGCTCGAGCAATGGGTCCCTTTGGACTACGACCTCCTCTTTCGGCATGGATATCTCCTCCTGGCTCTTAGGGCTCCTTCGGTCTGGGACGGCATGTACAATTCAGGTGCCTTCAAGAAGCGGAAGAGACTGGCGCTTCCGATTATGGACAGGCGCGTGGTGCGGCGTTTCGGACAAAGAATTCCGGAAGGCGTCGATCTGATCGTGGCGACCCAGTACAACGCCATGGAGGTCGCCGCGGACTGGAAGCAGAAAACCGGAAGCACCATCAAGCTCGCAGCCATTATTACCGATTACGACGTATACCCGTTGTGGGCCAGAAACGAGGTCGATCTGTTCATTCTCCCGCATGAGGACCTTAAGCCCATGCTCCTGGAGAAGGGGATTCCCGAAGAGCGGCTGACGGCCACCGGCATACCTGTTGCGCCGACTTTCGAGCGCAGTCACGATCCGTCGTCCGCGAGAGCGGCGCTCGGCCTGGAAGACGCATCACCGATCGTTCTTTTACTTGGGGGAGGCGTAGGAGCCGGCCCCCTCGGAAAGGCCGCCTTAAGCGCGTTGGAAGTTGAAAGATGCAAAGTGGTCGTGGTCTGCGGGCTGAACAAGAAACTTCGCAGGAGCCTCGTGCCGCTTGCCCATGCGAATCCCTCCAGGCTGAGGGTGCTCGGATACAGGAACGACATACCCTCGCTCATGGCGGCCAGTTCGCTGATCGTCACGAAGGGGGGAGGACTCAGTCTGTCCGAGGCCCTCTACATGGGACGCAGGGTCATCGTGATTCCCAGCCTTCCCGGTCAGGAGCGCGCCAACATCGAGTACATGGACAGCCACCAATGGGCCGGGATCTGTGGAAATGTGGAGGATCTCCCCGGAATGATCTCGAGGAGCCTGGCTTCACCCCTTCCCATCGTAGCGCTCCCGCCGAATCCGGCTAGAAACGCGGCGGAACGCCTCGACGCCTTGGTCCGGGAATGAGCCCCGTTCGGCGGGATCGGGAACCCGATTCCCGGCGTTCGGGGCCTTGCCCGTAACTGTGGACATGGAGAGCGAGAAACCGTATAATAAACCGCCATGAAGAGAGTCATTCCGGGCGCGCTCGCCCTGGTCCTGTTTCTGATGTTGCTACCCTCCAACCCGAAAGGGAATCTCGTCCCTGAGGTGATGGTGGAGTCTTTCCAGTCGGCCGCCCCATTCTACAGCGCCTGGAAAATCAAGAAATGGGTCGGCAACGTTGATGTCGATTTCCTCCACAACGGCGCCATGCCCTTCGTCCGGCTCACAAGCGACAACTCTTCGTGGGCGTTTTTGCGCAAGGTCAGCGTGGACCTGAAGGAAACGCCCATGCTCACCTGGACGTGGGAGGCCGATGCGCTTCCCCCGGGAGGCGACGGGCGCTACAGGGCCACGGACGACGAGGCCGCGCAGGTCTACGTTCTATTTCCGGGAAAGGGACTTCTCGGGAGCCTGGACTACAGGATCCTCGGCTATACGTGGGAGACAGTCCCTTCCGCGGGAACCTTCTATACCTCCCCAAAGAACTCCAACACCAGGATTTTCGTGCTGAGAAGCGAGCGGGACGGACTTAAAGTCTGGAAGCACGAAGTTCGTGATGTCGCCGCCGATTTCAAGAGGGCCTTCGGGACGGATGCCCCAAATCCGGTGGCTTTCAGCTTTCAGATCGATTCCGACGACACCCACTCTTTCGCGCAGAGCGGCATGGCCGACATAGCCTTCAAGAGCAGGTAGGCGCGCCATGCACTTTCTGGGCAGAGTGCTGATTCTCATGGCCTCCATGGGCATTGTGGCCGTCATGTTGCCGGGGCTCCACTTCGAGTCCCTGCTATCGCTCTTCCTTGCCGCCGTCATCGTCGGGCTGGCCAACGCCATCCTGAGACCCCTGCTCATTTTATTCACCCTGCCGTTGGTGATAATCAGCCTTGGGCTCTTCGTCATCGTCATCAACGCACTGCTGCTCTATATTGCCTCGTGGCTCGTCAGCGGGTTCGAAGTTAGAGGATTCTGGTGGGCCGTGCTGGGCTCCCTCATGATCTCGCTGGTTTCGTTTCTTCTCAATCGAATGGTGACGGGAGGACCTCGCCGCCGGACCTGATTTCCGGGCTCGAGATGGGATTCCTGCCGGGTTCTTATTTCCTGGACCGCTTCAAGGCGATCTGTTCGAAGGCCGACGGTCGCTGAAACCGCCCCATGACGTCGGACGCTTCGAGAACACTCACGAAGGCCTCCGGGTCCGCGCTCCTGATGATGTCCCGCATTTCACGCAGCTCGTAGCGTGTGACGACGCACAAGAGCGCTTCGTACTCTTCGCCTGAATAGGCGCCCATGGTCTTGAAAAGCGAAACGCCCCGTCCCATTTCGGCCAGGATCCGGGCTTTGATCGTATGGTTCTTTTTCGAAAAGACCAGGACGGCTTTTCTGGGACGGGGAAGCTGAATGGCGTCAAGGGACCTGCCGGCCACGTATATGGCCACGAGGGTGTACATGGCGAGCTCGAAATTCTCGATGAGACCGGCTGCGGAGATAAGAGCGCCGTTCAGGATGAGCGAGGCCTCTCCGACGCCCAGACTGAAGCGCCTGTTCAACACGACGCCGAGAATATCGAAACCACCGAGGGAACCACCCGCCTTCAGGGCCAAGGCGGTGGCCAGGCCTCCCAGAAGACCTCCGAAAATGGCGGCAAGCAGGTGGTCATGGGTTGCGGGAGGGATGGGAACGTGGTCGACGACGAGCCAGAAAGCAACAACGCCGAGAGCGGAAATAACGGCGAACTTCTTGCCGACGTCCCTTATGCCGATCAAGAAGATGGGAATATTGAACAGGAACGTGAGAAAGCCCACGGGCCAATTGAAGAGCAAATGAAGGAGAAGAGCGATTCCCGTCACGCCGCCGCTCAAAAGGTGGTTGGGGATGTAGAACGCCTTGATGGCTATGACGTATGAGAGGACGCCGAGTTGGAGCAGGATGAGGGACCAGACCCATTTCGACGTTGTTTTCATAGCGCTCATTCTTCACCTGTCCGCGGTGTAGCGGTCCTGCGGCCCCTCCGCGTCATTATACTGAAATCTCACCACGAAACCATCAGGGGTCCTTGACGCGGGACTGCGCCCGGCTTATATTTGGCCTGCACACCCTGGGGGCGAAACGGTCTCGACGGGGATGTACGGAAGGTGGTTGCGCGCCGAGTTCCGGGCACTCGTAAAACGACCGGACACTTACAACTGCCAATCACAACGATCTGGCTCTGGCGGCTTAAGCTGCCACGTCCTTGATGGTAGTACCCGCGGACTTTCAAGGGCGACGCTAGCGGGTTGCTCCGGCCCGAAGACGCTCCGGTCGGTCCGGCTAAGATTAAGGGGCTAGCGACCCGTCGACTTGTCGGCTCCATCGGCGGTTAGCGAAACCTAAGGAACCGACTACGCGCGTAGAAGCTTCCTTGGCCGGCCTTTCCGGACGCGGGTTCGACTCCCGCCGCCTCCACCAAAAAAACGCCCGTCCTTCGAGGGTTGACTTCGAAGGGCGTTTTTTTACATGGCCTTGCGTCCGCAAGGCCGTCTTTAAGTAATTTAAGGGAGTCGAAGAGTGGGGGAGGGTCGCTGGTTTTCAACGCCAAGGCGCAAACTGCTTTGCGCCGGGCGGTAGAAAACCGCGAAGAGGCCCCAGTCCGGGACCGCTGGGGGCGCTTGGAACGCAGGACCCTCTGGGTCCGAGGCTCCTAGCGCGCGCCAGGTCGACTCCCGCCGCCTCCACCAAAAAAACGCCCGTCCTTCGAGGGTTGACTTCGAAGGGCGTTTTTTTACATGGCCTTGCGTCCGCAAGGCCGCCGTATTCCAATTGAGGGAGTCGAAGGGTTTCGAGCTTACGGATGCGCGCTGAGATGCGAATACATGGAGCATCGAAGCGCAGCAGCCGTGCGAAGAAGGTCCGGCGCGGCGCCGTTCCCCCGCAAGGGCGACCTCCGGGCCGGACCGGGCAGCGCCCCCGTGATTGTGTGGATATGGCAAAACCCAACGGTAACGGAGGGAAGAGGGAGAAT
>CAZDOY010000002.1:0-109951 GCA_964507185.1 uncultured Thermoanaerobaculia bacterium | reverse complement strand
CCGTGATTGTGTGGATATGGCAAAACCCAACGGTAACGGAGGGAAGAGGGAGAATGGCGCGCGCTGAGATGCGAATACATGGAGCATCGAAGCGCAGCAGCCGTGCGAAGAAGGTCCGGCGCGGCGCCGTTCCCCCGCAAGGGCGACCTCCGGGCCGGACCGGGCAGCGCCCCCGTGATTGTGTGGATATGGCAAAACCCAACGGTAACGGAGGGAAGAGGGAGAATCAGCCCCCTCCCGCGTTCACTCCTCAGGTACCCCGAATGGCGTCCGCTACGATTCTTGTTACCAGCTCCTTGTCGGCGACCTGGGGCTCGGTGATATGACCAGCGCCCTCCATCTTCCGGTTCCAGAGTCTGGCCGTTTCGATGGCGTTGGGATTCCGGGCCCAGGCGCGACGGGCGATGCCCCCCATGACGTCCCAATCAAGGCCCGAGGTGACGACCTCGTCGATGCGCTCTGATCCGTCCAGTAGAATTCCGTTCCCACCGTTGAAGCACTTGCCGGTGCCGACTCCGCCCCCGTTGGAGAGCACCACGTAGGTCATGCCCCTGGCTATGTTGCCTGCGAAGCACTGGTGCGCCATGTCGGATGTGTAGGCGGACCCGTCGTAGATGTTCGCGGTTTCGCGGAAGGGCGAGTCGGTGCCCTGAACGTCGTGGTGGTCGCGGCCGATGATTACGGGGCCAATCTCGCCGTTGCGGACCATGTCGTTGAATTTCAAGGCGATCTTCACGCGTCCTTCGGCGTCGGCGTAGAGGATTCTTGCCTGGGTTCCTACGACCAGCTTGTTTCTTGCCGCGTCACGAATCCAGCTGAAGTTGTCCCGGTCCTGACCGCGCCGGTTCGGGTCTATGGAGGACATGGCCGCCTTGTCGGTCCTCTCGAGGTCTTCAGGCCTTCCGGAAAGGCATACCCAGCGAAATGGCCCATAGCCGTAGTCGAAGCAGAGCGGCCCCATGATGTCTTCCACATAGGAGGGCCAGATGAATCCCTGGCTCGTATCTACGCCGTTCCTGGCGATCTCGGGAACCCCGGCGTCGAAGACGGCCTTCATGAAAGAATTACCGTAATCCCAGAAGCGCGCACCCTTTTGCGTGAGGTTCCTGATGGAGACGTAATGGCGCTTGAGACTCTCGTGGACCTTTGATTTAAAGGCCTCGAAATCCTCCTTGAGGAGGGCCTTTGCTTGCTCGTAGGAGAGTCCCGCGGGCGTGTAGCCACCCTCGTAGACGGCATGGCACGATGTCTGGTCGGAGAGGAGTTCGACCTCTACGCCTTCTTTGTCCAGGTACTCAAGGAGATCCACCACATTTCCGTGGTAGGCGATGGAGACGGCCTCCTTTTTCGCCTTGGAGTCCTCCATCCATTTGACCACGCGGCTCAGGTCGTCCGAGACGAGGCTTACCCAACCCTGATCGTGCCGGGTTTTGATTCGGCTTTCGTCGACCTCGGCGATTACGCCCACTCCTCCTGCAATTTCGACGGCTTTGGCCTGTGCGCCGGACATGCCGCCGAGCCCGGAAGTCACGAACGCGTGCCCCTTGAGGTTGCCGCTCTCCGGGATGCCGAGGTAAAGCCGGCCGGCATTGAGAAGCGTGATGTACGTGCCGTGGACGATGCCCTGGGGGCCTATGTACATCCATCCGCCCGCAGTCATCTGGCCGTAATTGGCGCACCCCATGGCGGCGAGCCTGTGAAAATCTTCGGGGGTGTCGAACATGCCCACCATGAGGCCGTTGGTGATGATGGCACGGGGGGACTCGGGCCGCGAGGGGAAGAGCCCGAGGGGATGCCCCGAGGAAACGACCAGTGTCTGGTTCTGGTCCATCTCGGAGAGGTATTTCTTGATCAGGAGATATTGCATCCAGTTCTGACAGACCTGGCCGGTTTCTCCGTAAGTCACCAGTTCGTAGGGATATAGGGCAACCTCAAAATCCAGGTTGTTGTCGATCATCACCTGCATGCCCTTGGCATCCATGATCCGTCCCGGATAATCGTGAATGGGCCTGCCATAGATACGCCCTTGGGGGCGGAATCGATAGCCATAGATGCGTCCTCGCGTCAGGAGTTCCTGCATGAACTCCGGAGCTACCTCTTCATGAAATTCAGCGGGAACGTAGCGTAAGGCGTTTTGCAATGCGATTTCCGTGTCGGCACGGGTGAGACGGAAACCACGGCTCGGCGCACGTCGAATTCCCTCTTCGAACCTTTTCTTTGGGGGAAGTGCGTCGAATTCGAGTTCAAAGGTCTGGGGCATCCTGACACCTCGTCTTTAAGGATTAAAGTATAGCATCACGAAGTCGGGGTCTGGGAGAAAGTTGTAAGCCCCCTTCGAGAATGGTTCTTAAGCATCATGTCGTGCCAAGTCGCGCGTGAACCGAAAGCCCCATTGCCGATTCTCGTATGTTATGATGCATCGTATCCTGATTGGAGGAGTGGAGGGTGGAAATCCGGTTCCGGTGCAAGTCCTGCAACCGCTCTTTCACTATGAAGCTGAACGAGATCCCGGCAGGCGGGATCCGGGGGAAGTGCGGCGCCTGCGGCGCTCCCATCAGGCTCTTTGCGGACGGCAGGCCCGAAGACGCTGCTCCAGAGCCGAAAGTGGCACCTGCAAAGGGCGCACGCGCCGGGGAAAGGGAGGCCGCGGCGTCTCCCGGGCGCGGCCTGTCCTTCGAGTGTCCTGCCTGCGGCCATCCCCACGTGGTGGACCCATCCAAAATTCCGTCAAAGGGCGCCAAAGGTCCTTGCAAGAAGTGTGGCGCGCCTATCGTGCTTCACCAGGACGGCCGGATATCCATGGCCGGCAAGGAATCTCCGGCGAAAACCGTGGGCCAGAGCGAGGGCGCCTGGTTCCTTCGGCACGACGGCGGAGAAACAGGCCCTTTCACGCTGGATGAACTTGGAGAACTCGCCGATTCGGGAGGCCTCACGCCGGACAAGGAAGTGCACCAGGGAGACGGACGTTGGATGCCGGCCGGGGCAGTTGCGGCACTCGCGGCCTTATTCAGTGCCCAGGGCACCAAGGCGCCCGCGGAGGATCTGGCGACGGGGGACGAGGACCACTGTTTTGCGCATGCGGATGTCGCGCCCGTGCGTCAGTGCGCGCAGTGCGGGAGGTTCCTTTGTGAAGCGTGCCTGAAGCGCTTTGAGAAAGGCACCGTGGGGGTCAAGCCCATTCTCCTGTGCTCCGCATGCGGCGGGACGACAATCGTGCTGAAACGAAGGGAGAAATGGCCCTCCTTTTACGCGGACATGCCTTACGTGCTTTCTTCGCCGTTCAAGGGACACGCCCTTTTCTATTTCTGTTTCCTGAGTTTTCTCGAGATGGTTAAGATTCCCTGCCGGTTCGCCGGCCTTTATGGGTTGGCGGCCATATTCATCGTGACCTGTTTCCAGTTCGCCTTCTATATTCATCTCGTGAGGGAAGTGGCGAACGGCTCCTACGAATTCCCCGAATGGCCGGACACCACGAACTTCGGCGACATGGCCGTGACTTTCCTCAAAGTGCTCGTCGTCGCGTTCGTCTCGCTCGTGCCTCTCATCCTGATCTTCTGCCTTGGTAGCGCAGGGTTCAGTGCGCTTCTTCATTTTACGGGAGGGGGCTCGCCCGGAGAGGCGCTAGGCGCTGCTGCCCTGCCGTTAACCCTGCTGCTTGTTATGATGTTTGTCTTTTACCTGATCTACCTCCCCATCTGCGTGGCCATAGTGGCGCTCTTCGAGACCGTCCTTCCCGGCTTGAATCCGGTCCTCATTTTCAGGATCATCTCGCGGATCGGCCCTCCCTACTTCATGGCCGTCGCACTGTGGGGTTCGCTGATCGTCATTCTTGCTTTTGCCGAGACTGTGCTCAATAGATCGATGGGGCTTCTCGGCGTGTTGGTGGCGGCCCCGATAAACGTCTACGTCATGCTCGTATCGGCCTACATTCTCGGCCGGGTCTGCTACGAAAACGAAGAAAAGATAGGATGGTATTGAGTCGGGTGATCGGGTGGTCCGGCGATCTGCGGCGAGTCATCCGTTGGCTGCGATAAAGCCCTTGACCGCGATGAAGGACTCTTTGGGAGAACCGTTTATATTGAGAAGACCGTATCCCACCTGCTGCCTGGAATCACGAAGATCGTAGATGAAGACCTTGCGTATCCACGGGCTTCGTTGAACGCGCTTGAGTAGAGAAATAATGTAACCGGCTTGGCGGTCTTGTCCCACCCTGTCGGATCGCCAGCCCACCTCCGTAAGCCAGAACGGCTTCTCGAGCATGTGCCTCCTCTTCAAGATCTCATGGACCGTAGGGCGGAGCCTGAATGTGGAGGGGCCTTCGAGTTCTCTGAACACGTCCGCCGGCTTGCTTTTGTAGCAGTGGTGCGAAACAACATCGATGTACGCTCCTGCCTCCTCCAAAATGCGGTCGAGCCATCCGTCCCAGTCGGACCCGGAGAGATGGGCGAGGTCCGGTCCGACAATCCTGCACAGAGGATTGGCGGCCTTGGCCGCTCTGGCTCCGGGAATGAAGACATCGTGAATGAACTGCTCAAGGCTGCCTCGAAAGAAGGTCCTGGAATTTGGTTCGTTCCACAATATCCAGTCGTCGATACACCCCCTGTAGCGACGGACAATGGTGGATACGAAGGCCTTCCATTCTTTCCTTTTCCTCGGTGGATCGTGGCGCGACGGGCCGGAAGAGGCCCAAGGCGGGCAGTAACCGAGAATGGCGACGAGATGGACGCCGTTCGCTTGTGCATCGTGAACGATCTGGTCCACCATTTCCCATTGAAATTCGCCCCGTCCGGGCTCGACCGTGTCCCAGGTAAGGTCGATTCGGGCCCAGCGAATACCGGCCTTTCTCATCGCCGCAAAGTCGCGCGCCGTAGGCATGTGCGCGTTGATCCCGACAAAGCCGGAGGCTTCCCTGGGGGCCGGCCGTGCCTGCCTGGATGCCGGAACGGCAGCGGCGGGATGAAGCGATGCCGGAAGGAAGAAGAAGGCCAGGATCAGCGACGCGGGACCGAGAAGTCCGCGGAAAAGGCGGCTATTCCTTTTCAACGGCGACGACCAGCTTTCCCCGTCCGTGCCCGGTGGCCATCTGTTCATGGGCCCTGGCCACGTCTTCTACCTCGAAGGGGATGACCTCATTGACGACCGGCTCTATGAAACCGCGCTCGAGAAGGCGCCCGAGGGCATCCAGCGCCGGACGTTCCCTCTCCATGAAGTGGAAGTGCACTTCTGCATTCTTGAAAAACGCCTTCGCAAGGGCCTCGAGAGGTTGGCCTTCCATGTGTTCGGGCACGATGGATACGAGCCTGCCATGGGACATAAGGGCATCAAAACTCTTCAAAAAGGTGTCGCCTCCCACGGTATCGAGAATGGCGTCGACCCCTTCGCCGGAAGTGGCCTCGAGGGCGGCTTGCACGAAGTCCTGCGACGCATAGTCGATCACAGCGTCCGCGCCCAGCTCCTCCACGAGTTCGATATTGTCCCGGCCCGCGGTCGCGATAACCTCGCAGCCTATCCAGCACGCGAGCTGGACGGCGATCGAGCCAACGCCTCCTGCTCCTCCGTGGACGAGCACAACCTCACCGGGCTTGATGGCGGCCCTGTCGAAAAGAGCCTGCCATGCCGTAAGACCCGCGAGAGGAACGGAAGCCGCCTCAGCGTGGAGCAACCCCGAAGGCTTCAGGGCTACGATGTCCTCGTTCACGACGTGATATTCCGCGAGCGCCCCGCTGAGCAATTCGGCGGAATAGAACACCTCGTCACCGACCTCATAATCTGCCACGTCCGGCCCCACGGCTTCCACTTCGCCGGAAACGTCGTATCCCAGTACGAGAGGGAGCTCAAAGGGTAGCGGAAGCATCCCCTGCCGGATTTTGTAATCCACCGGATTCAGGCCACAGGCGAATACCTTGACGAGGACTTGTCCCCGACCGGGTTCGGGCTTGTCGATAGTGAGTTGTTCCAGGACTTCGGTCCCGCCGAACTTGGAAATTCCCAACGCTCTCATCGGATGCCTCCTGCGCATCGAGACCCGTAGTCGCCAGCCGGCCGGAAAACATGGCCGATTTCTCTCCTTGGGTCCGCCCGAAAAGCATAACCGGCTGAAGTGAGCCTTTCAAGTGGGTCTGGTCCGATTCTCCGCACGAGGAGAGGGGAGCCTCGCTCATGAGGCGGGCGATGGCCGTGCGGGCAGGGCGCGCGGAATTAAAGGGGCATCTCCCTGTTGCTATCTTCAAACGGGGGAACTCGTGACCCGCGGTCAGAACTTGACGAGCGCCCCTCCAGGGACTATCTATTAGCACGTAGGCCATGTCATCCGACGAGACGAGGCGCCCCTGGGCTTATACCTCAAAGAAAAGGACTTGGTGGTGCTCAACCAGCCCGATCGGCACAACATCGAAAACGGCACGATCTGCTGCGCGTGCGCGCGGGCGCGCCTGTGGTCCACGTGTCTCATGGCCGTAGAACCGCCCCGTACAAGTCGGCAGGCCCACGATTCTTCGACGGGCGTTTCCGCCGCCAACGCGGGGCCTGGTGCCCGCTTCGGATCGATCTCCGGGTCCCGTCTACCTCGCGGACGTCGATCGCTCTTCTGAATACGGCGCGCGGGCGGAGTGCAGACCGCCCGGTAGAGCACATAGACATTAACCGTTACCTTTCCCCGGTTCCAGCAGCCTCGCGACTGCATCCGGGGAACGGGCGGCGGGCATTCGGAAGGGCGAATCATATGGCGCTCACAGATTTTGTCTCATGCAGCGGCAGGGGCCCGCCGTCCAGCGGCCAGGGGCACAATGCCGGCACCGCACGGTGTCGGCCGGGACCGAAGGAACGCGTACCCGGATAGAGGCAAACCCCGCAAGCGCTTGTGAACGTTCAAGACGCAGGAGGATTGCCCCAAAGAGCTTCTTATTCACAGGGAGGGGGCGTTCTGGTCTCGTTGAAAGGAGGACGCGACGAGCATGCCCCTTCGCAGGATTGCAACCTGGCTGACCATCTGTGGCGAGTTTTCGATACGACCTCTGAATCGATCAGCGCTGCAGTCCCTCCTCGGTGACATCTCCAGGGAACGGGCCCTGCCGAAACGGCGCGGCAAAGGCGATACCCCTAACGGCCGGCACAATAGCGGACCTGAATCCTCCGGGTTTCAGCCTTCGATTCTCCCACCTGTCGGCAACCGAC
This sequence comes from uncultured Thermoanaerobaculia bacterium, assembly GCA_964507185.1. Taxonomy (GTDB): domain Bacteria; phylum Acidobacteriota; class UBA4820; order UBA4820; family DSQY01; genus CAVRTJ01. Next base: position 102,778 of record CAZDOY010000002.1, on the reverse strand, counting down.
CGTCAGCGAGCAGTCGTCCGCGGCGGAATTCCCACTGTCCAGAACCATGGAGCAGACCATCGCAAAGGTCGATAGTCCATCGGTCTTCGCCGAGGGAACGGTACGCGCGGTCCGCGGGCATCTGGAACACCCGCGCGTGTCGCCGCGTTTACCTGCATGAGGCGCCCGAAGGGGCGGTGGTGTTTTCCGGGCCTTCTCCACAAGGCCCGGAAAAGGTGACGTTCCGTTCAGCACACGGCAGGAGAACGCACCTGAAATCACCGTGCTCACGTATCGTCCCCCGAGAAGCCTGCGCAATCCGCGCAAAGTTCTCTGGAGGTAGAAAACATGCAAGGAAAACTGGCAAATCCGGCGCCACTCGGCCTGGCAGGCTTCGCGTTCACCACGTGGATGCTGAGCATGATCAATGCAGGCTGGTATTCCGGTAAGGGGATGGGAATCGTGTTGGCCCTCGCTCTTGCCTACGGCGGGACGGCGCAGCTTGTCGCGGGGGTATGGGAATTCCCGCGCGGCAATACCTTCGGCGCTGTCGCCTTCTTTTCATACGGCGCATTCTGGTGGTCATTCGCACTCTTCATAATTTTTTTCGCAAAGGATGTGCCGGGCGCGTTCGTCGCGTGGTACCTGCTCGTTTGGGGCGTCTTCACATTCTACATGTGGATCGCCAGCATGAAGATCGGAACCGCGCTTCAACTCATTTTTCTGGCACTCTGGCTGACGTTCCTGGCGCTGGCCATAGGAGAATTCGCCGGGAGCCCGGGCTGGAAGATGTTGGGTGGCTACCTCGGACTGATCACAGCCATCCTGGCCTTCTATCTCTCCGCGGCGGAAGTGATCAACGATGCGTCAGGGCGAGAAGTGCTTCCGGTCGGTGCCCGACCGCCCAAGGCGGAGGCGTGAAGACCGGACGATGCCGCCGGAGAACGCCGCTGCGCCGTGACTTCACAAGGGCATGAAGGTATGCGCCCCCGCACCGGGCGGGGGCGCGTACCAAAACCGAATAAGGGGGGTGTTAACCAGATTTCGTAGGAGTCAATGAAATGGTGAACGACAAAGGAAAAGAGAAGAACGTGAGCGAGGCCCAGATCGCCGTTCACTGGAAGGAGGAGGAGCTCATCCATCCCCCCGCTTCTTTCGTCGAGCAGGCGAACATGAAAGACGCGGATATCCTGAAACGTTTCGGGGAGGCGAACTTCCCGGAATGTTTCAGGGAATACGCGGACATGCTCGACTGGTACGAGCCCTGGAATAAGACGCTCGATACGAGCAATCCGCCTTTCTGGAAGTGGTTCGTCGGCGGCAAGCTCAATGCGTGCTTCAACTGTGTCGACCGCCATCTGCCGAAGTACAAGAACAAGACGGCGCTCCACTTCGTTCCCGAGCCCGAAAACGAGGCGGTCCAGCACATCACCTTCCAGGAGTTGTACGTGCGCGTCAACGCATTCGCCGCATTTCTTAGGGATTATTGCGGATTGAAGAGAGGGGACCGGGTGACGCTCCACATGCCGATGGTCCCGGAACTGCCCATCACAATGCTGGCCTGCGCGCGGCTGGGAGTCATCCATTCGCAGGTGTTCTCCGGCTTCTCGGGCAGGGCCTGCGCGGATCGGATCGTGGATTCGCAGAGCCGCCTCCTCATTACCACGGACGGATACTACCGTGGAGGAACCCTCCTGGACCACAAGGAAAAGGCCGACATCGCCGCCGACCAGGCCGCGGAGCATGGACAGAAGGTTGAGAAGGTCCTGATCTGGGAGCGTTATCCGGGGAAGTATTCCAGCCCGACAAAGCTCGTCGAGGGACGGGACGTTCTGGTGAACGACCTCCTGCCGCAATACCGCCGCGCCAGGGTGGAACCGGAGAAGATGAACGCCGAAGACGTTCTCTTCCTGATGTACACCTCCGGCACGACCGGAAAACCAAAGGGCGCACAGCATTCCACGGGCGGTTACATGGCCTACGTAACCGGGACTTCCAAATATGTTCAGGACATCCATCCGGAGGACGTCTACTGGTGCATGGCCGACATCGGCTGGATAACCGGGCACTCCTATATCGTTTACGGTCCCCTCTCGCTGGCCGCTTCCTCGGTGATCTACGAGGGGACGCCCACCTTTCCGGACGCGGGGCGCCCGTGGAGGATTGCAGAAGAACTCGACGTGAACATCTTCCATACCTCTCCGACGGCCGTCAGGGCTCTTCGCCGGGTGGGTCCTGACGAGCCGGCCAAGTACAACTATAACTTCAAGCACATGACCACCGTGGGCGAGCCCATCGAACCCGAAGTCTGGCGCTGGTACTACAACGTGGTCGGCGGCAAAAAGGCGGCCATAGTCGATACCTGGTGGCAGACCGAAACCGGCGGTTTCCTCTGTTCGACTCTCCCGGGTATCCATCCCATGAAGCCGGGAAGCGCCGGTCCGGGCATGCCGGGCATATACCCGGCCATCCTGGACGATGACGGCAAGCCGCTTCCGGCGGGGTCCAACAAGGCCGGGAACATCGTGATTCAGAATCCCTGGCCCGGTCTCATGGAGACGATCTGGGGCGACGACGACCGATTCGTCCAGCAGTACTACTCCCGCTATTGCCGGGACAAGAACAGCAAGGACTGGCACGACTGGCCCTACTTCGCAGGCGACGGCGCCATGCAGGCATCCGACGGCTACTTCAGGATTCTCGGTCGCATCGACGACGTGATTAACGTCGCCGGTCATCGCCTGGGTACGAAGGAGCTGGAATCCGCCGCATTGACCGTCGATGAGATCGGAGAAGCCGCGGTGGTGCCGGTTGCCGATCCGGTCAAGGGAAAGGTGCCGCACATCTTCGTGTCGCTGAAGCCCGGCATAGAGCCTACGGAAGAGGTCCGCCGGAAGGTTTCGGACGCGCTGTCGGGAGAGATAGGCCCCATAGCCAAGCCCGGCCGCGTCTGGATCGTTCCGGATATGCCGAAAACGAGATCAGGAAAGATCATGCGGCGCGTGCTCGGAGCCATTGCCAACAACCAGCCTGAGGGCGACATTACGACGCTGGCCAATCCCGACGTGGTTAAGAAGATCCGGGAGATGAGTTGAGAGTGATCCGCTATGCGACCGCCGAGGCGCTCCTATCGAGGCGCAACGGGTTCTGTGCCGTAGATCAGAGGTGTCCGGGTGAGCGCATCCGGGGGAAAGGACGCCGGATACGACTCGGCCGCGATCCTGACAGCGGACGCCGATTCGTGCGCACGACACGGTTGCTCCGTCCGCACCTGCGGAGAGCGCGCATAGTCCTTCTCATGGAACGAGGACCGCCGGACGTCCTTTGTGTCAGGCCATTCCCCGGCGCCGCCGTTCGGGTGCGGCAGCCGGTAGGTCCGGCCGGTCATACACCCCTGAACCGTCCGCGCATCTGCACGCGGCGGTAGGTACCGAACCTCCGAGCAGCCGGTAATCTATGGAAATGGAAAAGGGAGGCGTGGTTTCGTTGAGAGGAGATCAAAGATGCCAAAGCCCCTGTTCAAGTCTCTTCCGCGAACCCTCGCAATTGCTATGACGGCCGCGTTCATGGCCGCCTCGATCTCGGCCATGGCGGCCAATCCGCCGCTTTTCATCGTAGTCCCGTTGGAGTGGACTCTGCCAATCGTTCCGTCCACCAACGTCATTATCCAGAACGCGGTCTTCAACACGAATAACTCGGCCTACGACATGCAGGCCCCGGGCGGACAGAGTTTCATCGGGCTCACGCGTTACGCCCACGTCTGGGCGAACAATCCCCACCCGAAAGTCGCCTATTTCTGGGAGGTGTTGCAGCCTTACGCGAATGTCAGCGGGAGAGAGTTCTCGGTTTCGGGTTTCGGCGATCCGCTTTTCGATATCGGCTGGATCCAGAAGTGGGGGGGCTTTCAGATCGAGCCCCAGCTTCTTGTCGGCGTCCCCATAGGAAGCAGTGAGCTCACCAATCACTTCTGGAGTTTCACGCCCATCTTTCCCTTCAACTGGATGGTCGCCAACAACAAGCTCGCCATCACCGGAACGTTCGCCTATACGTGGAACACGACCAGGCACCAGACCGGCGTTCCGGACCTGAAGGTCGGGAATTCCTTCTTCGGGGACATGATTTTCACGTGGATGGCCAGCGCGAAGGTGCAACCATTCGTCCGGTACGACTACAACAAGCAGAACGGGACATGGAATCTGGAGGACGCAAGTTACGTGCCTCAGAGCGACAGTCATGACGGCGCCGTCGGCGCAGGTCTCCGGTTTACGTTCCCGAAGTTCCCCCTCACGAACGTCTGGTACGAGGAGAGCGTGTCAGGAAAGAACACCGTAAAGACGAAAGCCGTCTACGTGATGTTCGCGTATCTGTTCTAAAGACGGTGATCCACCTTGCGGTGCCGAAAGCCGGGATGTCTGTCCAATGGCCTTTCGGCCGCTTGTGTTCGTGACGACGGGAGGGGACGGCGGCGCCCGCCGTCCCCCACCCATCTATCTTGTTGACCTGTACCGACGCCCTTGACGGAGTCGTACCGAACAGCGGGATTCTATAAGGGACCAACGAAGGAGACAGAGGAAATGAAAGGCGCAGAAGAGTTTCTCAAGGCCCGGGATTTCCTGATCGAACGACGCGAGGACTATGAAGGTGCGTTCGAGGGCTTTCAGCCTCCGGCCCTGGAACAATTCAACTGGGCGCTCGACTACTTCGACGTCATGGCGCGCGGCAATAGACGCACCGCCTTGATGCTCGTGGACGAAGGCGGGGGCGAAGAGTCCGTGACCTTCGCCGAAATGTCGGAGAATTCCAACCGCATGGCGAATTTTCTACGCGCCACGGGCGTCCGTCGCGGCGATCGGATTCTGGTCATGTTAGACAACGTTCGGCCCCTGTGGGAGGTCATGCTGGCTTCCATGAAGCTGGGATCTGTGGTTATTCCCGCGACGACGCTACTTACGGGGGCGGACCTGCAGGACAGGCTGGAACGAGGCAACGTCAAGCATCTCGTCATTGCGGGAGAACACTGCGCTAAGTTCGATTCTCAGGACGAAAGCCTCAACCGGATCACGGTAGGCGCCGCGGAAAAGAAGGAAGGATGGAAGGCGATTGAGGAGGCCTATTCCTGTGATGCTGCCTTCCAGGCTGACGGGCCTACAATGTCGAGCGATCCCTTTCTTCTCTATTTTACGTCCGGAACGACCGCCAAGCCGAAACTGGTTCTTCACACCCACTACACCTATCCCGTCGGGCACCTCTCAACCATGTACTGGGTGGGCCTTAAGGAAGGCGATCTTCATTACAACATCAGCTCGCCGGGTTGGGCCAAGCACGCGTGGAGCAGCTTCTTCGCGCCGTGGAACGCGGGGGCGGGGATATTCATTTTCCGCGCTCCTCGCTTCAACGCCAAGAGCACCTTGCAGGCCATAGCCGACAAGGGGGTTACGACCCTCTGCGCACCACCCACGGTCTGGCGTCTCTTTATCCAGGAAGACCTGTCCGCTTACAAAGTGAAGCTGAGGGAACTCGTCGGGGCGGGTGAACCCCTGAACCCGGAGGTCATCAGCCGCGTGGAAAGAGCATGGGGGCTGACCATAAGGGACGGTTACGGCCAAACCGAGACCACCGCGCAGGTCGGCAATTCGCCCGGCCAGAAGGTGAAAGCCGGTTCCATGGGACGTCCCATGCCGGGTTACAAGGTCGTTCTGCTGGATCCAAACGGTATTGAGGCGGACGAGGGGGAGATCGCCCTGGCCCTTTCGCCTCGTCCGCTGGGGCTCATGGAAGGGTACCTGGACGATCCCGATCGCATGCACAAGGCCATCGCCGGAGGCTATTACAGAACGGGCGACGTGGCTGGCCGCGACGAAGACGGATATCTCTGGTATATCGGGCGGGCCGACGACGTTTTCAAGAGCTCCGACTACCGAATCAGCCCCTTCGAACTGGAGTCCTTTCTCATCGAGCACGAGTCCGTTGCGGAGGCGGCGGTCGTTCCAAGTCCCGATCCTGTAAGGCTGGCCGTTCCAAAGGCCTACATCGTTCTCCGGTCGGGTTACGAGCCAGGACGCGGAGCGGCGTTGGAGTTGTTCAGATTCGTGAGGGAGAGACTGTCGCCCTACAAGAGAATCCGCCGAATAGAGTTCTCCGAGCTCCCCAAGACGATTTCGGGGAAGATCAGACGCGTTGACCTCAGGCGGATGGCGGCCCAGGGCCGGAAAGAAAGCGAGTTCCGGGAAGAGGAGTTTCCGGAGTTGAAGCAGCAGACCGATGAAAGGACCTCGTGACTGAGCGAGGAGCAGATCGCGCACTTCAAATGTCCCAGGGTCGTGGAGTTCGGGCCCCTGCCGAAGACGTCCACGGGCAAGATTCAGAAATTCAGGCTTCGCGAGAGAGGGAGGGCAACGGCTCGCTGGCAGACTGTAGAAAGGGCCGCGCAGGCCGCGCACAAATGGCTGGTGTTTCGGATGCGTGCCGCGGAAGGGTCTTGTCAGGAGTCTGCCGACCGATTCCGGGCGGGGTACAATGCCATAGGAGACCGTCGGGAGGGGCAGCCTCCTGCCTTGTATTCCGCCCGGTCCCGCCTGTTCGTGAGGTAACGGCGTGGATTCTCGTAAAAGCGTAATCCTGAAGGATTTCCCGGCGGCCGAAGGTCTGCACTGCTCTTCGACCTCGGTACGCAAGGTGCTTGAGTACGATGGCGTACTTATCACCGAAGCCTTGGCCTTCGGCCTGGGCAGCGGCCTGGGCTTCTTTTACCTGGAGAACGATGACATATCGCCCGCGCGCGTTCTCAACGGAAGAGCCCCCGACCTCGAGGGGTCTTTCTACAGCCACGCCGGTGAGCCTCTGAAGTGGGCAGGCCTGTGGGACCCCGGCGCGATGGCCGCATGTCTCGAGGAGGGGAGGCCCGTCCTGGCGCAGACGGACCTCTTCCACCTGCCTTATTACCAGCCTCCCGTGCATTTCCCGGGACACGGCATCGTTGTGGCCGGGGTGGACCTGGATGCCGCTGAGGCTACGATCATGGACCAGGGTTTTGCGGACCCTCAACGAACAAGCCTTAAAGACCTCCGACTGGCCATGGAATCGACGGCCCCGCCCCTGCTCACAGAGCGCTACCGCTGGGGCCCGGCTCCGCGGATAGCGCCGGGGTCCTTTGCTCGTCCGGAAGTGTTCAAGGCGGCCCTCCGACACTCAATCAAGGTAATGGAGGGTGATTCGTCCGGACTCCAGGGCCTGCCCGCCATGGAGCGCCTGGCGCGTGACCTTTCAAACTGGGCCGACCTGCAAGATGCCCGGTGGTGCGCGCGCTTCGCATACCAGAGCATCAGAAAACGGGGCACCGACGGCGCTTCTTTCCGCTTTCTATACGCGGCCTTTTTGCAGGAGGCGGGCGCTTTTGTGCCGTCGTTGCGGGGCTCGGATGCGGCTCCTCTATATGAAGAGGCCGGCCGTTGCTGGGTAAGCCTGGCCAGCCTCTTCAAGGATGTGTTCGTGACGGGTGACGACACTCTGTTCAAGGCGTGCGCACAGGCGGCGAAGGCCTTGGTGGAGGCCGAAAGAGAGGCGCTCCGGGCCATGGAAAGCTCGCTCCGCGGCCTGGCTTGAACTACGAACGCGGAAGAGCCTTCCCGATTTCGTCCCGTACTTTGTCCACTGCGTCCGGATTCTCGAGCGCGCTGACGTCGCCCTTGACCTTTCCATCCCGCGCAAGGTCCCTGAGAAGCCTGCGCATGATCTTGCCGCTGCGCGTCCGGGGCAGAGTGGGGGTCAGAAGTACGCGCACGGGCCTGGCGTAGCTTCCGAGGTCCTTGACGATCGAATCGCTCAGCTCTTTTTCAAAGTCCGCCCCGGCCTGCTGGCCCGTGCGGAGGATCACGAACGCGAGGGGCACCTCACCTTTGACCGGATCGGGGACGCCCACGACGGCGGCCTCGCTCACGGCTGGGTGCCCTATTAACGCCGCCTCTATCTCCATTGTCCCGATACGGTGCGCGGCCACGTTGATCACATCATCCACCCGCCCCGTCACCCATATCTGTCCTTCCGGGTCGATGATCGCGGCGTCGTTGGACATGTAGCGGCCGGGATAACGGGAGAAATAGGCATCGACGTACCGCTGGGGGTCCCGCCACACGGTCCGTGCCAGACAGGGAAAGGGTTCGGCTATGGTGAGATAGCCAAGCTGGCCGGCGGGGACCGGTGAGCCGGATTCGTCGACGACTTCGGCCGTATACCCGGGTAGCGCGTGGCCGCAGGATCCGGGTTTGGTCGGCGTCATGCCGACCATGCTCGATGTCCATCCGGTTCCCGTCTCGGTCTGTCCATACGTATTGTTGACGAAGATCCGGCCTCCGCCGAGAACGTCGCGCGTCCAGTACCACGTCTCGGGATCCAGAGGCTCGCCGACCAGGGATACGAGGCTCAGCCTCGAGAGGTCACGTTTCTTGACGCTTTCGTCACCGGCACGGCGGAGCATCCGGAGGACGGTCGGGGCGGTGAAGATCTTCGTGACGCCGTACCGCTCCATGACGTCGTAGAACCTTCCAGGCTCAGGAAAGTCCATCGAGCCTTCGTAGGCCACCATGGTCGCGCCGTTGGCGAGCCCGCCCACGAGGCACCAGATAGGAAACGTGAGCCAGCCCACGTCCGCCGTGCACCACAGGACGTCGGTGGGCTGGACGTTCATGGACCACTTTACGTCGGCGTAAACGCCCACCAGAAAACCTACGCCGGCGTGGATCAGGCCCTTGGGCTTGGCCGATGTGCCGGACGTATAGATGATGAAGCCCGGGTCGTTGGCCTCCATGGGCTCGACAGGCGACTCCACGGGTTCGCCCGCAACCAGGTCGGGATAGGAGAGGTCGCGTCCCTCTTTCATCTCGACCTCCACCGGCATGCGGGGCACGACGACCACGTGCTCCACCGAGTCGACGCCTTTGAGAGCCTCTTCAAGGGTCTCCTTCAGGGGCACAATCTTGCCGCGGCGGGTGCTGGCATTGGCCGCCACGACGACCTTGGGCTGGGAATCGGCGAGTCGCTCGTGCACGGCCTGCGATGAAAAGCCTGCAAAGATGACCGAGTAAATGGCCCCGATCCGGTAGCATGCGTGGCAGGCAACAAAGGCCTCAGGGATGTTCGACATGTAGATGGCCACGCGGTCGCCCCGGCTGACGCCCAGGCCCCGGAGCGCATTCGAGAATCTGCCCACGGTGTCGTACAGCCTCCGGTATGTCCACGTTTCCCGTGCGCCGTCCTCCCGCTCCCAGAAGAAGGCGACCTGGTTCGGGCGCGTACGAACGTGGCGGTCGATGCAGTTGTACGCCACGTTGGACAAGCCGCCTACGAAGAAACGGAAATCAGGGAATCCGCCCTTCATGGTCTTGTCCCACGTGGAGAACCACTCGAGTTCTCCCGCGATTTCCGCCCAGTAGGCCCGAGGATCTTTTCGCGCCTCCTCCAGGTAGCAGCCCGCGTCGAAGAGGCTCATGGGCGCCTGGGCCGTGAGGTGGTCCGTGGGGGGGGATGAGAGGCTTGCCCTCGTAGATGGCGCCGTTGCCGGCGTCGTCCTGCGGGAACGTCCCTGTCTCGTCCTCGGCTCGATGAATTCTCTCTTCGCTCATCTCTCACCTCCGTGCTGTCTCTGGGGTTCCGGGACGGTCAATGGACGGCTCGAAGGGACGGTCATTCTTCCAGGTAAAACTCCCAGGTGCAGTACCTGTCTTCGGAGGCTTCCGGCGGACACTCGATACAGGCGGTTCGAATGCGGGGGTCGACGGTCTTCGCAAAGGTTGTGAACTCGACGATGCCCACGGATTTGCAGGGGAAATCGGGAAGCCCTTTCCGGCGCCGCGTCGCCTGGACCCTGCAGGTATCCATGACGAACCGCAGGCGGGCCCCGTCATCGGACCACTCGGCGTGCTGGTCGTTGACCATCGCGTACATTCTCAGGTCGAGGGCTTTAGCCAGGGATTCCAAGCCGCCCCCTGCGGGGATGTCGAAGGTCTCCATGATACGCCTGGCCTCGGCGGCCGCGAAACGCTTCCACGAGGCTGCGTCGAGCTCGATGGCGGCTTCCATGCCGTCCCGGTCTTCGGCGGCAAGAAACCAGCATCCGTCGTGGGCCAGCCAGTTCTTGGCAAACATCTGCAGGGCCTTGAGCAGCTGCTCCCGGTCCATGCTGTCATAAGCTCCCATAATGCACCTCCAGGTGTGGGACAGACCGACGAGATTGGGCGACGCCATGCCGAGTCAGGGGCTAAGGCTGCACGCCGAATTTATGAGGGCAGAAGCCAAGCCGCACGGCATGGCTCAGCAGAAGGGCGCAAGGCCCTTCGTCCTTCCGGCTCGGGTGAACTTCGATCCGCATGCCGCACAGCCAGGGTAGTTCCTCGATCATGATGGATATGCGTCCCAGCACTTCCCCAACGCCGCAGTCCGGCGTGAGCCCGATGGCCTGTACCATCTCTTCGACGTCGTTGTCGGTCAGGGGGGTAATTCTCACGACGGGGTCGCGGCCGGACCGGGTCAGTTTCACGAGCGGGCCAAAGTGGGGATTCGATTCGACCTCGATCCGGATCGAGGGGAGGTCCACCTCTTCGGGCGGCGGAGCGTTCCGGATGCCGAAGAGGGCGAGGAGTCCGAGGGCGGCCTCACCCTCTACCGATACAATGTCGCTTCCGGGATCGCCTTCGGCCAGGAGCTCGGTTACCTCCCGTCGGGCAGTCGCGGCGTCCGCGTCTTCGTACCAGGTCACGCGACCCAGCGGCCGGCGTCGATATTCCGCATACTGGACGACGCGAGAAAGGGCGAGGGCAGCCGCCTCGGGAAAACGGTAGGAAGGAAAGACCCGTCTCCCTCGCGCCACTGCAGAACTTCGGGGTGTCGCGAGTTCCACGGCGCCCGATGCCCCCATCAGGCACAGGAGAACGGGCTTGGACGTCTTGGTTTCGCGCTCGGCCCGGATGGCCCCCCGTCTGATGGCGCGTCCGACGGGCTCGGGGTCGCAGTCTCCCACGCAGGCGAAAATAGCGATGAGCGCGTCCACGTCTTCGCGGGCCATGACTTCGTGAACTGTCTTTTCATAGGCGTCCGCCGTGGCCATGGGACCGAGATCGATCCCGCCGGAGGCGGCGACCTCGAGTCCGTTCGCCTCGCAGGTATCGGCGCAAATGGTGACGACGCCGCCCGAATTGCTGATGATGGCGACCCGGTTGCCGGCGGGCAGGGGCTGATTGGCAACCAGGATGGCTATGTCGAACATCTCCTCGAGGGTGTTCGCCCTGATGACGCCGGCCTGTCTGAAGAGAAGATCCACTTCGACGTCGCTCTGCCTCGCCGCGCCGATGTGGGCGAGGGCGGCACTCTGGCCGGCTCGGCTCCGCGCACTTTTCACGCAGAGTATAGGCTTCCTGCAGGTGATGCGCCGGGCGATGCGCGCGAAGCGGCGCGGGTTGCCGAATGTCTCCAGGTAGAGGAGAGCGATGTCGGTCTGCGGGTCTTCTTCCCAGTACTGAAGAAGGTCGTTGCCGGAAACGTCAGCCCTGTTCCCGGCCGAAAGAAACGTCGAAAAACCGAGGCCACGCTCTCCGGCGTAATCCAGAATGACCAATCCCAGCGCGGCTGAGTGCGAAAAGAACCCGACGCGGCCCACCGGGGGGAGCGAGGATGCAAGGCTCGCGTTCAATCTGACCTCGGGATTCGTGTTCATTATGCCCAGGCAGTTGGGACCGACCAGCCGCGCGCCGTGGGCCCGGACGATATCCAGCAGTTTCCCCTGCAGTACGGTCCCCTCGGAACCGGCTTCCGAAAATCCCGAAGCCACTACCACCAGGCCTTTTGCGCCGGCTTCGATCGACGTCTCGGCCACGCTCAGAACCTTCTCGGCGGGGACGGCGACTACGACGAGTTCGGGGGCCTCCGGAAGTTCTCCGACCGAAGGGTAGGCGCGCACGCCATTTACAGAAACCGCCTGGTTGTTGACCGGATAGACGGTTCCCGCGAAGTTGTTTACCAGAAGATGCCTGAAAATCATGCTCCCGACGGCCGCCGGATCGCGCGACGCACCCACGACGGCAACTGACTTCGGCTTGAGCAGGGGAGTGACGGAATTGGCGGCGGCGATCCTGTCCCTGACTTCGGTCCGCTCTCTGAGCGCTGCGGCGCCTCCAAGCGGAAACTCGACGTGAATGCTCCCGCCGTCAAAGGCCTGCCGAGTCTCGAAGCCGGAGTTGCGGAAGACATTGATCATCGCCTGGTTCTCGAATAGAACTTCTGCCTCGAAACCTACAAAACTCTGTCCGGCGGCGATGCCCGCCAACCGCTCCAGAATGAGCGTACTGATGCCGCGTCCTTGAAAGGAGTCGTCGACCAGGAAGGCGACTTCGGCGGTGTTGCGAACCCCGAGCCCGACGTAGTTCCCGACGCCCACGACCTGCTGGTCCGTCCCTTCACCAAGGATTGCAAGGAGGCAGGCCCGCTCCCGGGGATTGACATCGCAGAGGCTCTCCACGAAGCTTCTGGGAACTTGCGCCACCCCTCCCATGAAGCGCATCTGGAGGCTCTGCCTGGAGGCCCTCCGCATGAGCCCTTCTACGATGGGCACGTCCTCAGGCGTTGCCATGCGCAGGAGAATTCCCTGCCCGTCACGCATGAGCGCGTACTCGCGGTAGCCTTCGCTTTCGGTGATAATATGAAACATTGGCTGAGCGGTCCTCCCCGCTATGGAAAAAGGATACCACTCTCAAGCACGAAGCGTAAGGGCGTACCGGGGCACGATGTGGCAACTCTTCAACCGGCAGCACCCGCCAGAGATTCGGGATGGACCTTGCGCCAGTACCGGGTGAGACCGGCCACGCTCATGTACGCCGGGTTCGCTATTTCATATTCACGGGTCCTGCCCTCGGCCAGGCCGTTTCCGTCCAGAAATCCCTGCGTGTAGGCTTCGAACTGGCGCACGAGGGAAAGATCTTCCGCATCCTCGCGCAGGCGATTGCGGATCCACCCGGAGAACAATTGGAGGTTTCTGGCCAGTCGGCCGAGATGTCCTTCCGCGTCCGTATAGGGACCGAAGTGGGTCAGGAAGAGTACGCGGGGTTGCACGCGCCGTATCCTCTCGATGGAGGCGAGCCAGTCCTCGATATTGATGTCGGGAGGCGGGCACGGCGGGATAACGGGCCCTCCCTCCAGGCGGACACCCGCCACGTCTCCGGTGAATACGGAGTCGCCGAGCCTGTAGGCGACGTGGTGAGTAGCGTGACCCGGCGTAAACAGGGCTTCGATCTCGATGTCACCGCATCGAAGAACTTCCCTGTCCTGAAGTACGTGAATGCGACCCTCCGGAATGCCTTCGACGCGGCCCCAGAGTTCGTCCATTTTCTCACCGTAAATTTTCTTCGCCGAGGCCATGAGCTTGGACGGGTCCGCCATGTGGGGCGCGCCGACCGGATGGACGCAGATTTCCGCACCTTCACGCGCCAGTCGCCAGGCCGCCCCCGAATGGTCCAGGTGGATGTGGGTCACGAGGACCCTGGTGATGTCGCCCGGGTTCAGGCCTTCTCGTTTGAGACCGCGAACGAGGGAATCGTAGGTGGATTCCGGCCCGGTCTCGATGAGTATGGGTCCACCGGAAGTCGGTAATAGAAAACTCGCGATGGTGCCCGGCGCTTTGAAGTGAAGGTCCAGGACCCGCACTCTGTTCCGGGCGTCTGTAGTGCCTGTCATGTGGTATCTCCTGTTCAGCGGGAGGACTCCTTCCTGAGGCGTGAAGTTCAGACGGTCGACACCGCCCGGCCCCGGGAAGCTACTGTTTTCTTTCTATCGACTGCCGCATGTCTTCCCAGGCCTTGCGGACGTCTTCCACGGAGCCTTCCTCCTCGATGGTCGAAATGTCTCCCGGCGCCTGGTTGAGGACGACAGCCTTGAGGACGCGCCTCATGATCTTGCCGCTTCGCGTCTTGGGCAGCATGGCCACAAAATTGATTTCGCCTATGACGGCGATAGCGCCGAGTTCTGCTCTGACGGTCTTGATAAGCTCCGAACGCAGTTCCTCGGTCGGTTCGTGCCCGCCTTTCAGAACCACGAAGGCCGAAATGACCTCGGCTCTCAGTTCGTCGGGACGGCCCGTGACCCCCACTTCGGCAACCGCGTCGTGCTTGAGGAACGCCGATTCCACTTCTATCGTTCCGACCCGGTGGCCCGCGATGTTCATGACCTCGTCCGCACGGCCTGCGACCCACACGTAACCGTCCTCGTCGATGTGGGCCGAATCCCCGGTGAAATAGACGCCCTTGATCCGATCCCAGTAGTCACGGCCGTAGCGCTCAGGTTCCTTCCAGAGACGGGCCGTCAGGCCTGGAAAGGGTTTCCGGATGACCAGGATGCCCTTTTCGTTAGGCTTGCACACTTTACCGTCGAGCGTCATGACCGCCACGTCCTTGCCCGGCAGGGGAATGGACGCCGAGCCTGCCTTTATGGGAAGCATGCCCAAGCCGTAAGGGTTGCCCAGAACGGGCCCGCCGGTTTCGGTCTGCCAGTAGTGGTCGATAACGGGTATGCGGTCGTCGAAGACGCGCTTCTGAAGCCACTCCCATGCCGGGCCGTTAAGCGTTTCCCCCGCGCAGAAGACCCTTTGCAGCGATGAGAAATCGTGCCTGGTCGCAAGCTCCACACCGTATCTCATAAGCAGTCTGACGCCTGTTGGGGCGGTAAAAATGCCCGTGACGCCGAACTCTTCCACGATCTTCCAGATAACGTCCGGTTTCGGGTAGTCGAGTGCGCCTTCGTACACGATGCTCGTGCACCCGACGAGAAGGGGCGCATAGACGATGTAGCTGTGTCCGACCACCCAGCCGATGTCCGAAGTGGACCACCAGACGTCGTTCTTGTTGAGACCGAAGCACCACTTACCCGACGTAACGATGCCGACCGCGTAGTCCCCGTGCGTATGGACGACCAGCTTCGGCCGGGCCGTGGTGCCGGAGGTGGCGAGGATATAGGCGGGGTCGTTGGACTCCATGGATTCGTACGAGGAGTCGCCGCCCTGACCGCCGGCGAGGAAATCCTGCCAGGTGATGTCCCTTCCGGCGTTCATGGGCACTTGGTCTCCGGTTCGGTTCAGGACCACGATTTTTTCCACGGCCTTGCCGAGCTTGGACGCGGCCTCGTCCACGATCCCCTTCAGCGGAATGGCCTGCCCTTTTCGGTAGACGACGTCAGTCGTGAGTATCAGCCTGGATCCGCTTGCTTCGACCCTTTCGCAGAGCGCGTTTGCCGCAAATCCGGCAAAGACGACGCAGTGAATGGCGCCGATGCGAACCGTCGCCAGCATGGCGAAAATGGCCTCCGGACAGTTGGGCATGTAGATCGTGAGCGTATCGCCTTTACTTATCCCGAGCGCCCTGAGGGCCGCAGCGGTCCTTTTAACCTCGTGAAGAACCTGCGCGTAGGTGAAGATGCGCCGGTCTCCCCGTTCGTTGATGTAGATGAGCGCGGCGTGGCCCCCCCGTCCCTCGGCGACGTGGTGATCCAGGGCGTTGTGAGCGAGATTCGTCCGTGCGCCTAAGAACCACCGGAAGGTCGGCGGCTGCCAGTCCAGGACCCGGTCCCACTTCCTGAACCAGGGCACTTCCTCAGCAGCGTCCGCCCAGAATGCCTCCACGTCCTCGTTTGCGCGCCTGATCCACCTGTTGACGACGGGATTCACGATCTGCATGTCACCACCTTCCTTTCATAGAAGAAACAAGTGCGGAACGGCGCAATTCCGCTCAGAACCAGAAGGGACTCATGACGTCCAGGAACCTGTCGGCTAGGTGCCGGTTCCGCTGGGCGGCCTGCAGACTGGCGGGAACTGGCTCGAATGCGGCGCTGGCATCGTGGAGCGTTCTCAGGGAATCCTCACCCAGCTTGTCCGCCCAGCGATCGAGCCATGCAGCGGGAAGCTCACGGGGGATATCCGGGAGGCCCAGGAAGACGTGACAGAGAATGGCCCACACTCGCGGTGCGCTGATCAGCGAGTAGCCTCCTCCCAGAGTGACCAGGAGCCTGCCTCCCGCGAAACGGTCAGCCAGTTCCATGATCCGCCTGTAGAGCTTTTCGTAAGTGTGGGTGGTCAGCATGAGGTCGGCGAGGGGATCTTCGTAGTGCGCGTCCGCGCCTGCCTGTACGACCAGGACATCGGGCTTGAACCAGTCCAGGGCCCTCGGCACGACCTTGTCGAAGACCTCGAGATAACTTTCTCCGTCCGTGAACGGCTCGAGAGGAAGGTTCATTTTGAGCCCTCTGCCCATGCCGTTTCCCAATTCCCTTGTCTCCCCCGTGCCCGGAAAGAGGTACCTTCCGGATTCGTGGAGGCTCAGAGTGAGGACGTGCTCGTCCTCGTAGAAAATCTGCTGGACGCCGTCGCCGTGATGGACGTCGATATCGAGGTAGGCGACCCAGAGACCGGCCTCCGTCAGGTGGCGGACGGCAACGGCGATATCGTTGTACAGGCAAAAGCCCGAAGCCCTTGCCCTCTGCGCGTGGTGAAGTCCGCCGCCGAGCTGGAGAACCTTGGTCTCGCTTTCGGCGGAGATGAGGCGCGCGGCGTGGAGCGTCCCTCCGACGAGCCACCGCGCCGCCAGGTCCATGCCCGAAAAGGTTGGATTGTCCGCCGTACCCAGCCCGAAGCCGGCGGCCTCCGGCGGTTCCAGGCCATCGCTCAAGGCACCTACAAGGGCGACGTAACCTTCGTCGTGAACGGACAGCAGGTCCCGCTTGTCGGCAGGAGAGGGCTCGGTGAAGCTGAGCGGCCGGCCGAAGCTCTCCATGAGGTCCAGGAGCATATCTATCCGGATCGGGCTGAAGGGATGTTCGGGGCCGAAATCGTAGGTTCGATAGCGGGGGCTGTAGACTACCTTGCCCATGGCTTCGGCGGGGGCCACAGGACTTCGAAGTCCGCCTTGCGGAGAGCGTCGGCGACGGGCCGGATTTCGATCGTGCCCACGCGCAGAACGGACGTCACCGTGTCCGGCCCCTCGGGATAGGAGAGGATGGAGTGGATGTTGACGTTCCTGTGGCTCAGAAAGCTCGTAAGGCGGGCCAGTTCTCCGGGACGATCCGGGAGACGGACCTCGATCCTGCCGGACGGTTTGTCTACCCCGGTGAGGCGGACGAGCGCATCGAGGAGATCTATGCCGGTCACAATTCCGACGAGCCCGCCATCGTCGTCGAGAACCGGCAGGCACCCTATTTTCAGCTCCCGCATCGTGCGTGCGGCCTCTTCCACCGGGTCCATGGGATCGGCGGTCCGGGGCGGGGTCGCCATCACGTCCTGAACCCGGGCGTCGGCCGGAAAGGGCACCGGTGAGAGAGCGCTGGTGGCCAACCGGAGGTCCCGGTCCGTGACAACTCCGAGGAGTCGCCCCTCATCGACTACCGGCAGATGCCTGATTGAGTGACTCTGCATGATCCCGTAGGCAGACGAGAGACTCATGTCCGGAGGGATGATCCTGACCTGCCTGTTCATGATGTCTCTGACCAGCATGGCGTTTCCTCACTCTCTCAGCCTGGTGAACTTCATGAGCATATGAGGGGTTTCCGCAGAGGTGAATATAGGTGCCTGCGCAGAAAGTGTCCACAATCGTTCCCGTGCGCCGGAAATCGCTCGCGTTCAAGGACGTCCTCGTGAAGCGGAAGCTGAAGGCGGGGCCGCGTCGCCACGTTCGGAATCCGAAAGGCCGGCGGAAACAGAGGAGGCGCGTTTCGCCCCGGGCCCAACGGATGCGCGGGGGGAAGCGGTGCTACAAGGACTGTCCGCACTTGGGGCAGAACCTGGCCTCGGGGTCCGTTGTCTGGGCGCCGCATTTGCTGCAGAAAGAAGAGGCGGGATTCTCGGCGACCTTTTTCTCCGCGGCTCCATTTCCGTTTGATTTCCTAGCTGCGTCCTCGGCCTGCGCTTCTTTCATTTCGGACTTGAACTCGCGGATGCTCTTGCCCATGGACTTGGCGAGCTGCGGCAGCTTGCTTCCTCCGAACAGCAGGAGGAGGATGACAAGGATGATGACCAGCTCAGGGGTGCCCAGGGTCCCGAAGAGGCCTAAAGCGGGAATCAGGTTCATTGTCGCTCCTTAGTCTTCGACAACGAGTCGGCGGCGTTTCAGCTTCCCCACCCTCAAAACATAACACGCTTTGGTGCTGCGGTCGAAGGATGCGGCGATGTCCGTGATCTTCTCGGCGTCCAGGGTCACCCCACCCTGCTGCATCAGTCGCTTAGCCTCGCTCCCGGAAGAGACGAGCTTCAATTCGAGAAGGAGTTTGTAGAAGGGCAGGGGAGTCGCCTCGGTTTTGATTACAGCCTCCTCGAGGGCTTCGGGATCTTCGCGTTGGCTGAAGACGCGCGTGAAGTGATCGGCGGCATTCTCCGCCGCCCTGGCGCCGTGGTAGTAGCCGACGAGAGTCGCGGCAAGGTCTCTCTTGGCCTGCATGGGATGGAGCTTTCCGGAGGCGACGGCGGACTTCAACTCGTCCACGGCCTCGGGCGTCAGGTCCGTGCAGAGGAGATAGTAGCGCCACATCATCTCGTCCGAAACGCTCATCACTTTCCCGTAAATGTTCTCGGGCGTTTCATTGATGCCGATGTAGTTGCCGAGGGACTTCGACATCTTCTCGACGCCGTCCGTCCCTTCGAGAAGGGGCACGGTCAACACCACCTGCTCCTCCTGTCCGTACTCGCGCTGGATGTCGCGCCCCACCAGCAGGTTGAAGAGCTGGTCCGTGCCCCCGAGCTCGACGTCCGCCTTCAGTGCGACCGAGTCGTAGGCCTGGGCCAGCGGGTAGAGGAACTCGTGGATGTGGACCGGTTGCTGGCTGTGGAAACGTTTCTTGAAGTCGTCCCTTTCCAGCATCCTGGCAACTGTGTACTTGCCGGCCAGACGGATCAGCCCCTCGGCCCCCAGCTCGGACAGCCATTCCGAGTTGAATCGGATGGACGTGGTCTCCCTGTCGAGGATCTTGAAGACCTGCCGTCGGTAGGTCTGCGCGTTCTCCGCGACCTCTTCCCGGGTCAATTGAGGGCGCGTGTTCTTTTTGCCCGTCGGATCCCCGATCATGCCTGTAAAGTCGCCGATGACGAAGACGACCGTGTGACCCAGATCCTGAAAATGCTTCATTTTCCGCAGGACGACCGTGTGGCCCAGATGCAGATCGGGCGCAGAGGGATCGAAGCCCGCCTTGATTATGAGAGGACGGCCGGTCTTCTTTGAACGTTCCAGTTTCTTCCTGAGCAGGTCCTCGGTAACGAAATCGACCGCTCCCTTCGCGAGATAAGCGAGGGCTTCATCCACGGAGAAATCCATCAGGCGCCTCCCCGGTCCACCAGATCCGAGAGAATGTTCTTGTATTCCAGGTTGGTCAGGAGCAGGCGGGCCCTTCTCCCCTCCAGGCGCACCTTGTCCTCGCAGATAAGGCTGAGGGCCTTGGCATAGAGCTTGTGCTCGAAAGCGAGAATGCGGTGGCTCAGGGTGCCTTCCTCGTCGCCGGGCATGATCGGCACCACGGCTTGTAGAATGATGGGGCCGTGATCGACCTCTTCGTCGACGAAGTGAACGGTGCACCCGGAGAAACGGACGCCGTACTCCAGGGCTTTGCGCTGGACGTGCAATCCCGGAAAGGCGGGGAGCAGAGCCGGGTGAATGTTCAGGATCCGGTTTCTGAAGGCGTGGATGAGAACCGGTGAAATGAGCCGCATGTACCCCGCCAGGCAGACGATGTCCACCTGTGCGTCCAGGAGGGCCGCGAGGATCTTGCTGTCGTGCTCCTCTCGCGAGGAAGAATTCCTGTGGTCGATGACGAGGATCTTTACACCCTTAGCGGCGGCCGTTTTAAGGCCGGGGGCGTCGGGCACGTTTGAGATGACCAGGGCGCACTCGGCGGGAACCTCGCCTGCCTCGATGGCATCCAGCAGGGCTACCATGTTGGAACCACGACCGGAAATCAGGATGGCTATCTTCTTCACGCGAACCTCCAACCCGCTGAAGCCCGCGCTCAGTCCGCGGGCCTGCAGAGAATAATACCATAATGCCGCTGTTGCGGGGATCTGAGATTCGTATCGAAGGGGGGCGAAAACGTCTGACCGGAAGCACGGCCCGCGGCATGGCGGGGAGATTCAGAGGCCGGTTTTTCTTTGAGCATAGAAATTTTGATTGTACGCAACGAGTTTGATATATTTTGTGCACGGAGAAGAACAAGAACGACAAGCGCGGTGCGATTACCACAAGCAGTGGATCGCGCCATCAGAATGCGAGCTGGATAATGAGCGAGACAGACCTGCGCCGATGCGTCGTCGGCGTCGACCTGGGCGGAACGAAGATTGAGACCGCGCTGGTGGACGCGGAGGGCAAGATCCTGAGTTCGAGACGAAAAGCCACGAACGTGGAAAGCGGCCCGGACTCGATACTTCAGAGCATAGTCGAAGGCGTGCGGGAGATCACGCGGGCTTCAGAGGGCCGCGTCCTGTCTGTGGGAATAGGCGTGGCGGGGCAGGTGGATGCGGCCAGCGGCATCGTTCGCGCCGCGCCGAACCTCGGCTGGCACGACGTGCCCATGGGGGCGAAGCTGTCAGCGGAGCTGGAAACTCCGGTGCACGTGACGAACGATGTCCGGGCCGCGACCTGGGGAGAATGGCGCCACGGCGCCGGTAAGGGGATGCGCGATATCGTGTGCGTCTTTGTAGGCACCGGCATCGGAGGAGGCGTGGTCATCGGGGGCAAAATGATCGAAGGCCATACGAATACGGCGGGTGAGATAGGGCACACGCCCCTGGTATTCGACGGCAGAAAGTGCACCTGCCCCGGCAGCGGATGCCTTGAGGCATACGCCGGCGGGTGGGCCATCGCGGAAAGGGCACGGGACGCCGCAAGGGGCGATGAAGCCGGAGCTCGGGCCCTGTTGAAGGAGGCCGGCGGACTCGAGAAGATCACCGCGTCGGACGTCGGGGTCCTCGCTCGAAAGGGAGACCCTCTGGCCATGCGCCTCATGGCGGACACGGCCGAGTATCTTTCGGCCGGAATCGCCGGCCTCATCAACGCCTTCAATCCGGAGATGATCATATTCGGAGGAGGCGTCATCGAGGGCAATCCGGAAATCATGGAACAGGTGGAGAAATCGGCCCGAAATCGCGCGCTGTCAGCCGCCGTGAAGGGGCTCGCGTTCGTCAAAGCGTTACTGGGTAAAGACGCCGGGGTAGTGGGAGCAGCCGCATTTGCGCGTCACAAGACCGGAGGTGCACCATCAGGATAGCCTTGGGATCGGATCACGCCGGGTACGAACTTAAGCGCCGCCTGGTCGGGTTCGTCCGCAAACGCGGAGACGAAGCGCTCGACCTGGGGACCGGCTTATCTGCCCCCGTCGAGTATCCGGACTACGCAGAAGCGGTCGGTTGGGCCATCCTGAACGATCGTGCCGAGAGGGGCATCCTCGTGTGCGGCAGCGGAATCGGCGCCTGCGGTGCGGCGAACAAACTGCCCGGCGTTCGGGCGGGTATCTGTCACGACACGTACACGGAGTACCAGGGGGTGGAGCACGACGACATGAATATCCTCGTCATGGGTTCGAGGGTGCTGGGGCAGGCCCTGGCCGAAGAGATAACGGCCGCTTTTCCCGGCGCCGAGTTTTCCGGTGAAACCAGACACATGAGGCGCATCGAGAAGGTTCTCCGTATGGAACGCGCGTTCCCCGAGCGTCTGGCATTGCTCAAGCCACGCGGGGAGTGACCGAGGCGGCGCCGAGGTCCGGACGCCCCGTCATGGACGACGCATCATCGATTCGACCGACGACCACGATGCCGGGAGAGCCAAGTTGAATGAATGATAAAGACCATTCCGGTCAAGGAGGTCTGAAAAATGAATCCATTAAAAGAACTGCACGAGAAAGGGCAGTCCGTCTGGCTGGACTACATCAAGGCGGACCTGCTCGAGAGCGGCAAGCTGGAACGCATGGTCAAGGAAGACGGCATCAGGGGTGTAACCAGCAACCCTACCATTTTTCAAAAGGCCATTGCCGGGGGCGAAGAGTACGATGCGAGAATAAAGAAGCTCCTCATGAAAGAGCCCTTTCTGGAAAACGAGGAGCTTTTCGAGAGACTGGCCGTGGAAGACATCCAGCGCGCGTGTAATGTCCTCGACGTCGTCTTTCGCGAGAGCGGGGGCAAGGATGGCTTCGTGAGCCTCGAGGTGTCTCCCAGGCTGGCGGAAGACACGGAGGGCACAATCCAGGAGGCCAGACGCCTCTGGAAAGAGGTCGGCCGTCCGAACTTGCTCATAAAAGTGCCGGCCACGCCCGCCGGCATCCCCGCAATCGAGGCCCTGCTGGCCGAAGGCATCAACGTCAACGTCACATTGATGTTCTCGCTCGATCACTACGAGGCCGTAGCGAGGGCCTACATCAACGGCGTGTCGAGCGCCCGGAACCCCACGCGATCCGCCTCCGTCGCCTCGTTCTTTGTGAGTCGCGTCGACACGCAGGTGGACAAGGTCCTCGAAGCCATAGGTACTCCCGAAGCGATGGCGCTCAGAGGCAAAGCGGCCGTCTCCAACGCGAAGTTGGCATACAAGCGGTTCATTGAAATTTTTTGCGGCGCAGCCTTCGAGAAGCTACGCGCATCGGGTGTTAACGTGCAACGGCCGCTGTGGGCAAGTACGAGCACGAAGAACCCGGCCTATTCGGACGTGCTTTACGTTGACGAACTCATAGGCCCCGATACCGTGAACACGATGCCGCCGGATACCATAGAGGCTTTCAGGGACCACGGCAGTCCGAGGACGACCATCACGGAAGACGTGGATGAGGCGGAACGGGTGATCGAGTCCATCGAGGGTCTGGGGATAAGCCTGAGGGAGATAACGGAGAGACTGCAGGAAGATGGGGTGCGGGCCTTTGCCAGGTCGTACGACGAGCTGCTGACGACGATAGGCGCAAAGAGGACCGATTTAGAGGCCAGCATGACTGCTCCCGCCTTCTACTCCGCGAAGGCCTTTGAAGAGATGCGCTCGGCACGCCTGAAGACATGGGATACGGAACATTTCGGGGCCCGTGTCTGGAAGAAGGATTACACGGTCTGGTCCCGTGAACACGTCCCGGAAATAACGGACAGGCTCGCATGGCTCGAGCTTCCGACAACCATGCGCGCGAAGACGGCCGAAATGTCCGCCCTGGCCCAGGAACTGAAGAAGGAAGGCGTCCGCCACGTGGTCCTGCTGGGCATGGGCGGCTCGAGCCTGGCGCCGGAGGTATTCGGCCGTACCTTTCCCCCCCCGGCCGGGTTCCCATCGCTTCTCGTCCTGGACAGCACGCACCCGGCGGCCGTCAGGGCCGTCGAGTCGACCGTCGAACTCGGAAAGACCGCCTTCATCGTGTCGAGCAAATCGGGCACCACCCTCGAGACGCTCTCCCTGTTCAGGTTCTTCTGGGAGCGCGTCAGCACGCTTATGCAGGCACCCGGAAGGCGTTTCGTGGCCGTCACGGACCCGGGGACTCCCCTCGAGAAGCTGGCCAAGGAGCGCGGCTTCAGGAAGGTATTCAACGCCGATTCCGAAGTTGGGGGGCGCTATTCGGCACTGACTCACTTTGGGCTGGTTCCCGCGTCTATCGTCGGGGCCGACGTGCCCAAGTTGCTTGCGAGGGCGAGAACCATGTCCTCTGCGTGCGGGCCGGACGTCAGGGCGGCCGAAAATCCCGGCCTGGCGCTCGGTGCGTTGCTGGGAGAGTGCGCCCTGTCCGGGCGGGACAAGGTCACCTTTCTCGCGGAACAGTCCGTGGCTTCACTGCCGCTATGGATGGAACAGCTCATAGCGGAAAGCACGGGGAAGTCCGGCAAGGGTATCGTGCCTGTCGCCGACGAGCCGGTGGCCCCGCCGGAGACGTATGGGGCGGATCGCCTTTTCGTACACTTTGCGCTCCACGGGGAAACGCCATCGGGAACCGAGGCGGCACTGAGAAAACTGGAGGCTGCGGGCCATCCCGTCACGCGCATCAGGTTCAGAGATATCTACGACCTTGGCGCCGAGTTCTTTCGCTGGGAAATGGCCGTCGCCGCGGCCGGCGCCATACTCGGAATACAGCCCTTCAATCAGCCCGACGTTCAACTGGCCAAGGATCTTGCAAAGAAGGCGATGGCAGAAACGGGCGACAAAGGTAGCGAGCGAGAAGTGCTCACTTACCAGATAGAAAACAGCGAAAAACTATCACCTGAGATCAAGGGATTGCTTGATTCCGGGCGCGACGGTGACTACATTTCCATCCAGGCCTACCTGGCCCCAAGCGATCCCATCTCAAAGGACCTCCAGGCCGTTCGACAACAACTTAGGAATGTCTGCAGGCTGGCGACGACGGTTGGCTACGGCCCGAGGTTTCTGCACTCCACGGGACAGCTCCACAAGGGCGGTCCAAATACGGGACTGTTCTTTCAAATCGTGGATGATCCCGTCGAAAGCCTGCCCGTGCCCGAGACGGACTTCAGTTTCAGGGATCTCATCCATGCCCAATCCGTTGGAGATTACCGAGCGCTCGACCAGCGGGAGCGCCGGATCGTCCGAATAAGCCTGGGGACCGAGCCCGTCAAGGGCCTGAAAGCGCTTCTCCAGATGCTGGGATCCTGAGGGTTTCCGCCCTCGGGCGACACAAAATGAGACGGCCATGCGGCTCCTGATCCGAGGACGTCGGTGTCCGTCTGCCGATCAAGAGGAGAATATGCAATGGAATTAGCAATGATAGGACTGGGTCGGATGGGTGCGAACATGGCTGAGAGACTTCTCCGCCATGGCCATTCGGTTTACGGCTACGACAAGAATCCCGACGCCGTTCGTGCCCTTGTGGAAAAGGGGGCCGGCGGGGCCGATGAACTCGGCGGCCTTGCGAGCCTCCTGGCCAAACCCAGGATCTATTGGATCATGGTTCCCGCAGGAAAGCCCGTGGATGAGACCATCGAATCCCTGCTCGAGCAGGCGGAAGAGGGTGACGTCTTCATCGACGGAGGCAACTCTCACTACAAGGACACCCTGAGACGGGGAAAGATGCTCGAGAAACGCAATATCAAGTACGTCGACTGCGGAACGAGCGGCGGTATCTGGGGTCTCAAGGAGGGCTACAGCATGATGGTCGGTGGAGATAAGGATGTGGTAGATCATCTCCGTCCGATCTTCGAATCACTCGCACCAGCGGCTGACAAGGGGTGGGGCCACGTGGGACCGACGGGCTCCGGACACTTCGTCAAGATGGTGCACAACGGCATCGAATACGGCCTCATGCAGGCCTACGCCGAAGGGTTCGCCCTCATCGGGAACAAGGAATCGTTCGGCGTGGATCTCCACAAAGTGGCCGAAATCTGGCGTTACGGAAGCGTCGTCAGATCATGGCTGCTAGATCTCATGTCGGAGGCCTTGGCCGAAAATCCGACGCTAAAGGGGGTCGCTCCCTACGTTGTTGATTCGGGCGAAGGGCGCTGGACCATAGAAGAGGCCATAGACCAGGCCGTATCTGCTCCGGTGATGACGATGGCGCTCATGGAACGTTTCCGATCGAGGGATGATGACTCGTTCGCCGACAAACTCCTTGCCATGACACGCAACAAGTTCGGCGGCCACGCCATCAAGCGGGAGGACTGAGCCATGGACCTCGCAACGGCAGAACCATGTATCTTCGTCATCCACGGTGCGACCGGGGACCTCGCCAGGCGGAAGCTGGTGCCCGCGCTGTCGAACGGGCTCGAGAAGAAAAGGATTCACCCGAGGACAATAGTCCTCGGCGTCGGAAGGAAATCGGGCCTGTCCGACGAAAGCCTTCGGAACTCGATGCTGGAGGCTCTAGCAGCGGCGGGTCTGGAGGTCGGGGGCGAGACCGGGGCCTTCTGGAAGGAGAACCTCTACTACCAGGCCGTTCCTGACGGAAGCCGGGACAGTTACAAAGATCTGCGCACCAGGATCGAGGCGCTCGAATCGGAGTTCGACCTTCCCGGAAACAGGGTCTTCTATCTGGCCCTCCCGCCCCAGGCGTTCAGGGACGTTATAGGGGGCCTGGGGAAGGCGGGGCTCAACGACGCGAAGGGTTGGACCAGGCTGGTCATCGAAAAGCCCTTCGGACACGATCTGAAATCCGCGCTCGAACTCAACGACTTCGTCCACGAGTTCTTTCAGGAATCCCAGATCTACAGGATCGATCATTATCTGGGAAAGGAGACGGTCCAGAATCTCCTGGTGTTCCGTTTCGCAAACTCGCTCTTCGAACCGCTCTGGAACCGCGACAGGGTGGAGAGCGTTCAGATCACGGTCGCGGAGAGCCTCGGCATCGGCAGCCGTGCCGGGTATTACGACTCCGCAGGAGTTCTCAGGGACATGGTCCAGAACCACATTACCCAGCTCCTGGCGCTGGCGTTCATGGAAGTTCCGGCTGCCTTCGAGGCGAACGCAATCCGGCAGGAAAAGGCCAAACTCCTGCGGGCCGTAGAACCGATAGGCGCCGAAGACGTTGTCTTCGGCAGGTATGGCGCCGGGATGACAGACGGAAAGAAGGTGCCCGGGTACCTGGAGGAAAAGGGAATCCCGAACGACTCCAGGACCGCGACCTTCGTCGCCCTTCGCCTCCGGATCGCCAATTGGCGTTGGCACGGCGTTCCTTTCATCATCAGGACGGGAAAGCGGCTCCCCAGACGCGTCTCGCAGATAGCCGTGAGTTTCCGGTGTCCTCCGGTGTCTATATTCCAGCCTCACGACCAGTGCACCATTCATTCGAACGTCCTTCTCGTGACACTTCAGCCCGACGAGGGATTCGACATACATTTCGAGGTCAAGACACCGGGACAGGCCATCGGCATGCAGACCGAAGCGCTGCATTTCAGGTACGCCGAGGCCTTTCAACCCCTTCCAGATGCCTACGAAACCCTCCTCGAAGACGTCGTGCTGGGGGACCAGACACTATTTGTCCACGCGGACGAGGTTGAGGCGGCCTGGCGGCTGTACACGCCCGTTCTCGAACGACCGGCCGACCCGTTTCAGTACGCCGCCGGGACGTGGGGGCCGGAGGAGGCCGACCGGCTTCTTTCCGGAACGCAAAACGGGTGGATAACAAAATGAACGAGCGCGTCAATTCCTTCAGCGATATCGGTGAATTGAGCAGGGCGGCCGCGGGGGACCTGACCACGCTCGCTCAGAAGTGCGCCTCCGAGTCGGGCCGGTTTTCACTGGCCCTGGCGGGAGGCCATACACCGAGGAGGCTTTACGAACTCCTTGCGGGCGAGTATGAGGACAGGATGCCCTGGCACGCCGTGCACATCTTCTGGGGCGATGAGCGATGCGTGCCGCCGAAAGACCCAGACAGCAATTTCAGGATGGCGTGGGAGGCCATGTTGTCCCGCGTCCCCATCCCGGAGACGAACATCCACAGGATCCCGGCCGACAAGGGACTCCCCGGAGCCGCGGCGGAAGCCTACGAGGAGACGCTCTTCGATCATTTCAGAACCGGGCGCGCGGGTGCGCCGGGAAGGGGATTCGATCTCATCCTGCTGGGCATGGGCGCCGAAGGACACACGGCATCTCTTTTTCCCGACTCCTCCGCGCTGGACGAAAAAGAGCGGTGGGTGACGGCGGTGAAGGCGCCCGAAGGCATCTTCCCACCCGTGCGGATTACCCTGACGCTTCCCGCGATAAACTCCGCAGGCGACGTCTTCGTCCTCGTTTCCGGTGGGGAGAAAAAGGCCGTGCTCCGGAAGGTCCTCAAAGGCGTTGAGCCCGCTGGATCTCGCTTTCCCGTTGCCATGGTCAGACCTGCAGGAAACAAGGTGTGGTACATTGATCACGCTGCAGGAGGATGACACGGGAGCGACACGACGAGGCTACAAACCCATCAGCGATTACGGTCTCATAGGAAATCTTGAGACGTGCGCACTGGTGGGGAGTGACGGGTCCATAGACTGGTGCTGCTTCCCGCATCTCGAATCTCCCAGCGTTTTTGCGGCAATCCTGGACGACCGGATCGGGGGATGGTTCCAGATCGCGCCCGCCTGCGACTTCAACTCCGGAAGCGCCTACATCCCGGACACCAATGTTCTCGAAATCACGTTCACGACCGGGGACGGCGTTTCGACGCTGACGGACTTCATGCCGGTGAAGGACCCCTTCAGGCAGCGGGATCCCAGCCACCAGACCATCATCCGGAGAATCCGCGGGCTTTCCGGGCGCGTCCCGATGACCCTGGACTTCCAGCCCCGCTTCGATTACGCACGGGCGTTGCCGCTCGTTGAGGAGGCGCCGGGCGGTGTCACGGCGCGATGGGGCGACAGAGAGGTGTATCTCCAGGCGCCTTTCGTGTTGGCACCGTCGGCGCGCGGGGCCCGGGGGACCGTAACGATCGAGGCGGGTGACTCTCTCTGGGTGGTGCTTCAATACGGCCACCGCATCACGCGGTATCCCGCACATTGCGAGGCTTTTCTGGAAAAGACGCTTGCCTACTGGAGGACCTGGTCTCATTCATGCGATGAGTCGGAGTGTGTTTTTGGAGGCCCGCAACACGAGCACGTGGTCCGTTCCGAACTTGCGCTCAAGCTCCTGACACACCACGACAGCGGCGCCATCGCCGCGGCGGCGACGACCTCTCTCCCCGAGAGCCTGGGAGGGGTTCGAAACTGGGATTACAGGTTTGCCTGGATCAGGGATGCCTCCTTCACCGCACAGGCCCTGCACAGCCTCGGACACACAGACGAGGCCATGGATTATTTTCAGTGGGTCAAGGGCATCAGACCCAGGGGAAAAGGGGAGGGGCAACCTCTGGAGTTCCAGATAATGTACGGCCTGCACGGCGAGTTGAAACTGGAGGAAATGGAACTGGCCCACCTTGATGGATACAGAGGATCGCGCCCGGTGAGAATCGGGAACGACGCCCACAGACAGCGTCAAATGGATATCTACGGCGAACTCCTGCTGGCCTTCTATGAGACCTCGCGCTATGGAAAAAAGATAAGGCGGGACGACTGGACTTTCATCGAGGGTGTGGCCGCCGAAGTGATGACCAACTGGGATGCCCGGGACTCGGGTATCTGGGAAGTGCGGGGAGGCCCGCAACACTTTACGTACTCCAAACTCATGTGCTGGGTCGCCCTGGACAGGGCCGTCAAGATGGCGCGAAACACCGGTTTTGAAGCTCCGGTTCGGCAGTGGGCAGAAACGCGCGACCGCATCAAGACCGCCATCCTCGAGCGCGGTTTCGACGACCGGACGGGAACCTTCGTTCAGTCCTTCAACGGAGATTCGCTTGATGCCACGGGCCTGCTGATCCCCAAGATGGGTCTCCTGCCGTTCAGGGACAGGCGCGTCCAGGGGACCATCAAGGCCACGATGGAAAGGCTCATGAGCCACGGCATGGTTTACCGTTACGAGGGCGACGACGGACTGCCGGGCCAGGAGGGAGCCTTTTTGCTGTGCACCTTCTGGCTCGTCAATGCGCTTACTCTCTCCGGACGGTTAGAAGAAGCCGAGGAGCTCTTTCTGTCCGTGATAGGGAGAATTGGGAGACTGGGGCTCCTCTCCGAGCAGATCGCCCCCGGAAGTGGAGAGTACCTTGGGAACTACCCGCAGGCATTCAGCCATATCGGGCTGATCAACAGCGCCCTTTACCTGGGACGGGCCAAGGGTCGTAGCCACGCGGGACCCGTCCCCATCGGAGAAGACACACCCGCGGCCTGAAACCATTTGCCTTCCTTGCTCCAGGACGTCCACCGGATGCGCCGCCAGCCGGCGTCACTTATCACTATCGAGAAATTCTCTGAGGTCGTGGATGTCGGCGGTTCTGCCCCTGAGCGCCAGGTGCACGCCGTCCGTACCGTAGGACATCCTGAGAACGGTGAAGCGGCTCCTGAAGGCCGAGAAGCCGGGCCAGAGACCGTAGGGCACGAAGAAGGAATCTCCCGCCAGGGACTTGCGGACCGCGTCCGTAAGCGCCTCCTTCAGCTCTGCAATGCCCGCTCCCGTACCCGCCGAAACGAACAACGCCTCCGGGTAGAGGTTGCGCGCCCTCTCGAGAAATGGCGGGGGCGCCTTGTCGATCTTGTTGAATACCCGGATCACAGGAACGCTGTCGAGCTTGAGTTCGCTCATGACGCCCAGCGCGGTCTGCCCTTTCTCCTCAAAATTGTGTTCGGACACGTCGATGACGTGGAGAATGAGGCTGGCTTCCCGGATCTGTTCCATGGTGGAGCGGAATGAGGCGATCAGGTGGTGGGGCAGTTTTCGCACCAGTCCGACGGTATCGATGAGGAGGACGTCCTCGGCGAATCCATCCAGGTGCAGACGCCTGAAGGTTGTGTCCAGCGTGGAGAAGAGGCGGTTCTCTACAGAGACTTCCGCGGAGGTCATCCGGTTCATCAGCGAAGACTTGCCGACGTTCGTATAGCCCACGAGGGCTATTTCGTAGGTTTGCGTTCTCCTCCGCCGCTGGACTTCCCTATGCGAGGCTATCTGCCCGAGTTCCCGTTTGAGAAAGGCGATCCTCTTGCGGATCGCGCGGCGGTCGGTCTCAAGCTGCGTCTCCCCAACGCCCCGGGTACCGATGCCGCCGGCCTGGCGGGACAGGTGACTCCACGCCCGGGTCAACCTCGGAAGCAGATAGTTGTACTGGGCGAGTTCGACCTGGGTCCTGGCTTCCCGGGTCCTCGCTCTTCGCGCGAAGATGTCGAGGATCACGCCCGTCCTGTCCGAAACCCGGCACCCGAAAACGGATTCAAGATTCTTGGCCTGTGCGGGTGATAGGTCGTCGTCGAAGACAACCAATCGCGCGTCCTCTTGCCGGCAGATCGCGGCTATTTCCTCGGACTTGCCTCGTCCTATGTAGGTCGCCGCGTGAATCCGCTGGCGTACCTGAACGATTCTCTGAACGACGGCGCCTCCCGCCGTGTCTACGAGATCCGCCAGTTCGTCCAGGTCCTCGTCTATGTGGTGCTGAGGCCGGTGTGGCAGTGCGACACCGACCAGGATGACGCGTTCGCGGCTCATCGTCCTGTCGCCCTTTCAAAGCAACGATATCACAGCGAACGTGTCAAACATGAGGCGGCACTGAGAAAAAGTCCCCGCGGGGGATATTGCTACCCCCCCGGGCCCTGTGCTATTGTTCTCGCATGGGAAAACGATTGATCAATCCCTTATTGAGCCTGCTTCTCATAGCGAGCATGGCCGGTCTGCTCGTGCGTGCGGCGGACGGAACCCGCGACTATCAGCGCATGAGGCTCGTGTCGCTCGAGACCCTCCTCTCGACCAAGCAGGCCATGATCAAGGCCAAATGGTCAGCGCTTGCCCGCCTCGACTCGCGCATAAAAGATTCGATCGCTGCAGATGACGAAGTGCTCGGCGAATCGGAACGGAGGACGTCCGATCAGGCGAAGGCGCTCCAAAACAACGCGGAGGCGCGGAAAGAAATGGAAGAGGAAAGGGCGCGCCTGGTGCGGACCATCATCGACCTCTACGGGGAGGAAACCGCCCTGAAGAGCGAGGTGAGCAAGGTGCGAGCCGAAATGCAGGAATCCCATCAAGTCCTCGACGGTCGCTGGCAGATCACCCTCATGCCCTCGGGGACTAAGGGAGATGTCTACCTCAGCCAGAACGGAACCCTCGTGACGGGCGACTACAAACTGGACAACGGACAGGCCGGGAGCCTCCAGGGGACTTTCGTCAACAACATTCTGGTGATGGAGAGAATCGACCAGAAATACGGTAAAATGGGAAGGTTTGAGGGCACGCTGAACAAAGGCGGACAGTCCGTCAAGGGATCCTGGTACAGCTATGATTTCGCGTCGGGACAGCCCCTGACAGGTCCTTTTTCGCTCGACCGCGCAGCAGAGGGCAGTGCCACCCCATGAAAATAGTGAAGAAAGCCCTGGACAACAGCATCACCATACTGGACATCACGGGACAGGTGAGCATCGGGGAGTCAGCCACCCGCCTCAGCAGCGAATTATCCAGGCTTCTCGGCGATCCCCAGGTGGAGGGCGTCATTCTGAACCTGGAACACATCAACTACATGGACTCGACCGGATTGGGTGAAGTCGTTGGCCACCTCAACCGGTACAGGGACAACGGGAAGCGCCTTAAGCTCGTCAAACCGAACAAGACCATCACAAAGCTCATGGAACTTACCCGCCTCAACGAGATCATAAGAGTATACGGTTCGGAAGAAGAGGCCCTCGAGGACATGTTCAGCTAATTGCTCAAGGGGGGACCATGGCATTATTCAACCCGTCCTCTCGAGAATTGACCGCCAAGATCGTCTACTACGGTCCGGGGCTGAGCGGGAAGACCTCCAACCTGAAGTACATCTACGAACACATGGACGAGGAGGTGCGGGGCAGGATGCTGTCCTTGACCTCCGGAGCGGACCGGACCATCCTCTTCGACTTTTTGCCACTCGAAATGGGGGATACGAAGGATGCCAAAGTACGCATCCAGCTTTACACCGTGCCCGGCCAGGTGTTCTACGAAGAGACCCGGAAGAAAGTCCTGAAAGGGGCGGACGGAGTGGTTTTCGTGGCCGACAGCCAGAAAAAGATGGCCGAGGCCAACGTGCACTCACTGCAGCAGTTGCACGAACACC
The DNA here is from genome assembly GCA_964507185.1 of uncultured Thermoanaerobaculia bacterium. Classification (GTDB taxonomy): domain Bacteria; phylum Acidobacteriota; class UBA4820; order UBA4820; family DSQY01; genus CAVRTJ01. The sequence goes on along the minus strand of CAZDOY010000002.1, from coordinate 70,207 downwards.
TCGAGGCCAACGACCTAGGGGGCGACGCCATTCCGCTCGTTCTGCAATACAACAAACGGGACCTTCAAAGCATCCTCGATCTGGAACAGATAGACGAACAGTTGAACCCGGGAAGCACGCCTTTTTTCGAGGCGATCGCGAGCGAAGGGGTGGGGGTTGAAGACACCCTCAGGGCCATATCGGCCCTCGTGCTGCGTGATCTGTTTTCACGGCCCCTTGAAAGCTATGCCGCCGCGAAGGTTCAACAGCCTACCGCCGCAGCTCCGGACCAGGAAGAAGAGATCTTCGCCAGCAGCGATGAGATGCTGGACTCGGCCCAGGAAAGCGCCGTATTCGACGTCCTGCCCGGTGAGTTCGAGGCTGATGATTCGGCAGAGCTGCTCTTTGTCGAGCCTGCGGCCCCGGGAGAACCGTTCGCGGAGCCCCAGGAAGAGCCGGGAGCCGCGGCCCGGCTCGAGCATCCAGCCGGAGAGCCGGAAACACAGCCTTCGTCCCCCTCGGAGGCCCCCACATCAGAGGAACCGCCGTCTCTCCACCTGGTGCCGGGTCAGCCCATGGAAGCCGTGCTGGACATCATGGGGACGAAATTTAAGCTCAGGATTTCTTTGGAACCGATGCCCGAGGAATAGACCGGGACGAGAGGAGGCCTCGCGGTCAGGCGGCGAGCCCGCCGTCCTCGTCTTTCGGGTAACCGCTCTCCGGACCCGGCTCCCGGGGTGAAACCGGCGCGGGCGGCATCGTCAGCGTGCCATCGCCCTTCAGGACGAACTCCTTACCGCCCACCGCGAGCGTGGCCGCGGTCACTTCCCAGTCCTTGCCGGCTTCTTTTGCCAGGTCCACGGTGGCGCGGCCTTCCGCCCTGCTTCCCTTGAGCGAGAAGACCAGGTGCGCCCTTCCGGCGCCGTTAACCTCCCGAACCGAGCCACTGGGGAGCCAGCCGAAATCCCTGATATCGCCGATTCTGGCCTGCACCACCGGATCGTTCTTGAGAAAATAGCGTGCGGTTTCTGCCGCTCCCCCGTGGCTGAACCACGAGAAGGGGAGGAAGATGACGGCCACCAGGCAGGCAACGCAGAGCCCGCCGGCAGCCAGCAAGGAGATGATTCCGTAAAGGAGAACCTTGTCCGTCTTCTTCAATTGCGCCAACCTCCCGGGTCATAAGACCAGAGGTTCGATCGTCACGTCAAGAAAAACGTGAGGCACGGCAGCTTTGCTTTTTGTTCGACCACTCACTCCCGATCAGTTCTGCGTCCGCCGTTCCACTCGCCCTCGCCGTCCGCGACCCTCTTGAGGTCCTCCTTGAAGACGCCTGCGAACACCTTCAGGGTGCCCGAAGGAAAGGCGAGCGAAGCGATGTCTTGTCGGCGGATCCACTCCATCGGCAGCGCCGTGGTCGGCGAGGCATCTTCCAGGAGTTCACAGACGTAAGGATGCAGGACCACTTCAAAATGCGTATAGGCGTGGCGTACCGGGGGATACTCTTTCAAGATACGCGCTTGAACCCCCAGTTCCTCTGCGAGTTCCCTGTGAAGGGCGCTGCATCCGTCTTCCCCGTCTTCCCATTTTCCTCCGGGCAGTTCCCAGAGGCCTCCGAGGAACCCGTCGCTCTTTCTTCGGGTGACGAGAAACCTGTCGCCGCGCTGGAGAATGGCGACGGACACGTCGTATACGGGACGGGGAGCGCGGCGCACGGACAGCGGGAGTTCCTCAACCCGGCCTTCGGCAAAGGCCCGGCACCACCTGTTAACGGGGCAAGCGGTGCAGGTCGGGGCGGTCCGCCGGCAGATCGTAGCGCCCAGTTCCATGAGCGCCTGGTTGACGATATCCGGTTCCTCCACCTCGACGGCCGCCTCGGAAAGGTCCCAGAGGGGCTTGAGGGCGCGCCCCTGCGGAATCGCGTCGTAGGCGGCAAGCCTGCACCACACGCGCTTTACATTTCCATCGAGGATGGGAGCGCGTTTGCCGAAAGCGATCGAAGCGACGGCGCCTGCCGTCGATCTGCCGACACCCGGAAGGGAAGAAAGGCCTTCGATGTCGTTCGGCCATCCTCCCATGGCCGCGATGATGCGTGCCGATTCGAGCAGGTGCCTGGCGCGCCTGTAGTACCCCAGACCTTCCCACAGCTTGAGCACATCATCTTCGCGGGCGCCTGCAAGCGATTGGACATCCGGGAAACGGACGAGAAAGCGCTCGAAGTAGGGGATGACCTTGTCGACCTGCGTCTGCTGCAGCATGATCTCGCTCAATAGAATCGTATAGGGATCCCTTGTCGAACGCCAGGGAAGTTCTCGGTGGCCTTCTCGATACCATGCCGCGAGGGCGGACATGACAGCCCGAAGGGTGGCAGCGAAATCCTTCACGACGCCAGCTCCAGGTCCGCGCCTTCCAAGAGGTATATGGGGTCACTCTGCTGGAAAGCGTACCGGCGGAGGTTCGCACCGGAGATCCGGCCTTCGTCGTATGCCCTGAAGAGTCTCTCCCCCAGCCAGTATCCCGCCTGCCGCGAAACCGAATAGAGGGTTTCGCGGTCGGTGCCGAGAATGGGATCTATTTCCTTACTGATCCAGGGGCCGTCGGTGGACACGAGGCGCAGAAAGGCCAGCGTGTTTTTAAAAACCCTCGCCTGACGCTCGAGTTTGTTTCTGTCCTTTTCGCGATGGATACCCGGGTGTCTTTGAACGAGTTCCTCCATGTCGCGGGCCGTTGGGGAGGTTCTGGTGGGATTGATCAGTTTTGAAGCAATGTAGCCGCTCGAAAAGTAGTGGGCTCTCTCCATGAAGGCCTTGAGGCCCTTTTCCACCGGAAGCTCCCGGTCCATCAGGTAGTGCATGGACTCCTCCACGGTTTGATTGATATCGAGAAGAGGCACGTAGATGGTCTTATTCCAGCGCGTGAAGAGCGAGCGGCCGTCCCTGACCAATCCCGCATACCTGGCGCCTGGGCCGCTCTTGAAATAAGGATCGTCAAGAAAGTGCAGAGAGTGAAACGTGAAGACCTGGAAATCGTCGTCCGGCCTGTGCCTGAGGCCGAAAAGATCGTGAAGGGCCCTTATGTACTGCTGGACCGTATCCGAAAGTTCGATTTCCTCGTCTCCGGCATTACCGCGCGGGCAATAGCCGTACATGGCGTATATGGCTTCACCACCGTGCTGGAGCCAGGTCAGGTAGGTCTGCATTTTGACCACAGGAGAAGTGGTGTTCCAGACAAAGCGGTCTCTGCTCAGCCACCACCATCCCCGTGGCTGCAGCCCCCTCTTGAGTTTTCTCATGTAGATGCTCTCGCTGTTCTGGAAGAGTCGCAGGGGCTCGATTCCCTGGTGAAGCAGTTCGAGCGGCAGGTGCTTCGACGCCAGGTGGAGGTCTCCCACGAGGACGAGAATGGGCTGGTCCGGATATCGCGCGTCGATGTGTCTTATCCGCCACGCCATGAATCGGTCCCGGGAATCGAGCTCGCCGTTCTTGTCCAGACCGTGAACGGCGAGCTTGTGCTTCCGGGCGTATTCGAAGATCGGCCTGTAGTTGGTGAAGTCAAACCCCCAGTTCTTGAAATAGTTGATGCGCTCCAGAAAATCGACTTCCGTAATGGAATGGCGGACGTACTGGTGGACCGGCAAGTCGTAGGCGGCGTGGACCATTTCGAGAACGACAATGGGCCTCACCTTCCTTTCCACAAGCCGCTCCACTATCTGCAGGTAGTTCTTCTGTGCATCGCCCAAGGTGTGGAAATCACCCACCAGCGTTACGCGTCTGCGAGAAGCTTCGTTCAGGAAGTCGATCATGTTTACGGGCCGGGTGCGCGCTTTTTCAAGTTCTTCGGCGTAGGGGCGGTAATAGGCCTCTACGTCCCCGTCGGAGGACCCGCGCTCCTCGCGTACCCTTCTCTTTATGGACCTGAGAAGCTGGTTCGTAAAGGTGTAGCCCATCGCCCGCATGGCCATGTCCGCTGTCTCCCCGTGTGTCTGAAGGCTAGCACGAAAGCACATTTGGGGTTAAGACCAACCTCCTGAAAGAGCGTGGAAGGAGGCCTTGACAGCAAAAATACCGAGTGCTAAATTAATATCTTAAATATGGAGTCATTATATCCATATTTAGAGAAGGGAGTTCCCCATGCAGCTCAGCAAGGGTTTCGATTACGCCATCAGGAGCCTGGTTTACCTCGCTCTGCTTCCAAAAGGGACGTCCGCCGAACTCAGAAGCATTTCCGAATCGCAGGTTGTCCCGGTATCTTACCTCGCTAAGGTCATGAGGAATCTCGTAAGGGGTGGTCTCGTGAGTTCGACCCTCGGCCGAGACGGGGGGTATGCATTAAGAAAACGCCCGGCCGAAATCACGCTGATGCAAATCTACGAAATCATGGAAGGCGAAATGATCTTGGTCGAGTGTATGGACGATGAAAACAGCTGCGTCTTTTTCGGGGGATGCCCCCAGGCCTCCGTCTGGAAACGGCTACGGGAAACCGTGGAACACATCTTCGTCGAAACCTCGCTGCAGGATCTTTTGCCCGCCCCAGCGCAAATAAACAAGGATGACAGATCATCGAAGAACCTGAAGGAGAAGAGTTATGCCCGAGCCGGCGCTTGAAATCCTCAATTTACATGCCTCGATCGAGGACAAGGAAATACTGACAGGCATCGACCTCACCGTCCCGCGGGGAGAGATACACGTGATCATGGGCCCCAACGGGAGCGGCAAGAGCACCCTGGCCCACACTCTCATGGGCCATCCGAAGTACACCGTCACGGGCGGAGAGGTCAAGCTTTTCGGCAAGGACCTCCTCGCCATGAAGGTCCACGAGAGGGCTCGCAACGGCCTCTTTCTTGCCTTCCAGTATCCGGTCGAAGTGCCCGGCGTAAGCTTCGCCCATTTTCTCTGGAACGCCTACCAGTCCAGGCAAGAGAATAAGGCCGAACCGGGCAAGAAGAACCCGAAGGGGGTTCTGGCCTTCCGCAAGCGCATGAACGCCTCTCTGGACGAACTGAAGCTGGCCACGGAATTCGCCACCCGCCACCTGAACGTAGGCGCCTCGGGCGGCGAGAAGAAGCGCATAGAAATCAGCCAGATGCAGCTCCTAGAGCCGAGGCTCGTCGTCATGGATGAGATAGATTCCGGCCTCGACATAGACTCCACCAAGGTCGTGGCCAACGCCATCAACGACATGAAAGGAGCTGACTTCTCCGCCCTGATCATCACCCACTACCCGAGGATTCTCGACTACCTCAACCCCGACCGGGTCCACGTCATGGCTCAAGGCAGGGTGTTGTGTTCGCGGGGCATGGAACTGGCCCGGGAGCTGGAGAAGAACGGGTACGACTGGATCTTGAAGGAATACAACGCGGTCTGACCGTCTATCCGTTTGCCGCCGCGCTGCACGGCCCGCTCCGCGTTCCGAGGGGCCGGCCCGCATTGACGAAAGGAGATAGCCATGAACGCAAAAGATACCGGCGCTCTGGATCTCGATATAAATAAATACGATTTCAGGGACCCGGAGGTCTCCGTATACCGGTCGGTTACGGGGCTTACCAAGCAGACCATTCTGGACATTTCGGCCCATAAAAACGAGCCGGACTGGATGCGGGACATCCGTCTCTACGCATACGACGTCTTCTTGTCGAAACCCGTGCCCACGTGGGGTGGCGACTTGAGCGAGATGGACTTCGCCGCCTACAATTACTACATCAAGCCCACGGACAAACGAGAAGATTCATGGGAGGACGTTCCCGACGACATCCGCAAGACCTTCGAGCGCCTGGGCGTCCCGGAGGCCGAGCGCAAATTCCTTGCCGGTGTGGGCGCCCAGTACGAATCGGAGATGGTGTACCACTCCATCCACGAGGACCTCGCCAAGAAAGGGGTCATCTTCCTGGACACCGATACCGGGCTCAAGGAATATCCCGAGCTCTTCCGGAAATACTTCACCTCGCTGGTGCCGCCCGAGGACAACAAGTTCGCCGCATTGAACACGGCGTGCTGGTCCGGCGGGAGTTTCATCTACGTGCCCAAGGGCGTCGTGCTGGACATCCCCCTGCAGGCCTACTTCCGCATCAATTCCGAGAACATGGGCCAGTTCGAAAGGACGATCATCATTGCGGACGAGGGCGCCCGGCTCCACTACATCGAGGGTTGTACCGCACCGCAGTACTCCACAAAATCCCTCCATACGGGCGTCATTGAGATCTTTGCGCACAAGGGAGCGCAGGTCAGGTACACCACGATTCAGAACTGGTCCCACAACATATACAACCTCGTCACACAGCGCGCTATAGCATACGAGGACGCCACCATGGAGTGGGTTGACGGCAACATGGGTTCCAGGCTGACCATGAAATACCCCTCCATCTACCTCGCAGGCGAGCGCGCGAAGGGCAACATCCTCTCCATCGCTTTCGCCTCCGACGGCCAACACCAGGATGCCGGCGCGAAGATTATCCACAAGGCGAAGAACACGACCTCCACCATCACCAGCAAGTCCATCAGCCGGGGAAGCGGCCGCTCGAGCTACCGGGGCCTGCTGAAGGTCGCCAAGGGCGCGACCGGGGTCAAGGCCACGGTCAAATGCGATGCCCTCATGCTCGATGAGGAAAGCCGCTCGGACACCTATCCCACCATGGAGATAGGGGAGGACAACGTCGCCATCGCCCACGAAGCAACGGTCGGGAAGATCAGCGACGAGCAGATCTACTACCTCATGTCCAGGGGACTTTCAGAATCCGATGCAACCGCAATGATCGTGCAGGGTTTCATCGCGCCGTTTGCAAAGGAACTGCCGATGGAGTACGCCATCGAACTCAACAGGCTGATCGAGATGGAAATGGAGGGGTCGGTAGGATGAGTGCGGCCGAAGAAATGACCTCGCCCCTGTCGAAACGGGAGCTTCCTTTCACTGTCGAGCAGGTGGAGGAGGCTTCGAGGAAGGCTGGGGAACCGGAGTGGCTGGCGGCCAGGCGCAGGAATCACCTCATGCGTTTCGCGGAAACATCCCCGCGTTTCGGCCGATATTCACGCGTGCTGCTCAACTGGCGGGCCCTGCCCCTCAAGGGCCCTCTCATCGCGGAGCCGTTTCTCCAGGCAAAAGGGCTCGAACCCGTCGCACCCGGGAACGGAAGCCCGTCCGTACGGCTTCTCTCCGAAGCTGTGCGCTCGAGCGAGGCCTACCTGTCGGAGCGTCTGAGGCCCCGTTCGGAATGGGACGAACTCGTGCTGGCCGGCTGGCGCGAAGGCCTCGCCGTCCACTGGCACACGGACCAGGCGCCGGATGCCAAGGTCGCCTACCTTTCTCTGGGCGATCCCGGCGGCCTGGTTCTGGAACCTGTCGTGCTGGACGTCGACCGCGGCGTCCAGGCCTCTGTGTTCATCCACTGGAAGGGCGGAACAGATTCCTCGATGCACATGAGTCTTCTCGGGGGCAGAATCGCCGACGGAGCCAGTCTCAAGGTGTTTCTTCTGCATCAGGGGGAAGAAATGCACCACCATATTTCCACCTCTTTCGAGCTGGGAAGAGATGCCTCTGTCGAGGCCTACTCGGCCTGGATGGGCGGAAAGTGGACCGTTGCAAGGCTCTTTGCGGAAATGGCCAGCCCCGGCGCGTCCTGGAAAGAGAGCCACATGGTGATGTGCACCGGCAGAGAACACATCGACCTCGACAGCCGGACCTCCCAGTTGGCGGATCACACCCACAGCGACGTTCAGGTGAGGACCGTGGTTGAAGATGCAGGGCGGGCCGTCTTCACCGGCAACATCCTCATGGAGAAGGATGCGAGTTTTTCGGAGGCCTACCTGGCCGACCACGTCCTTCTCCTTTCTCCCAGGGCCCACGCGGACTCGATCCCGGGCCTAGAGATCAAGGCCCTGGACGTCAAGGCATCCCACGCCGCCAGCGTCGGACAGGTTGATGACGAGCAGATGTTCTACCTGCAGAGCAGGGGACTGGACCCCGTGAGCGCCAAAAGGCTCATCGTCGTCGGTTTTCAAGAGAGCCTCTTCAACCGCGCACCCTTCCCGTTCATACCTGAAATCGTAGACCCAATACTCGAAAACAAGGTGAAGGCCTGATGAATCCAACAAATCCAAATGAACTGCTGGATGTGGATCCCTTGATGATGGACGTCCTGCTGGACCACTACAGGCACCCGCACAATTTCGGTAAAATCGAGGGAGCCGACATCCTGCACGCGGAGGGGAATCCGTCGTGCGGCGATCAGATCGAGATCGCCATAAAACTCAATGGGGACGTAATCGAGGACATCAAGTTCAGCGGCAAGGGGTGCATCGTCAGCCAGTCGGCGGCATCCATTCTCACCGACATGATGAAGGGGGAAACCCTCGACAAGGTCAAGGACCTGACAAAGGATGAGATGCTGGAGAACATAGGCATCCCCATCGGACCCATGCGGCTGAAATGCGCCCTTCTGGCGATGAAGGTCCTCAAGGCCGGCGTCTACGGGCAGGCCCAGTGGCCTGGGGAGGAGGACGAATGAACACCGATGGTTTCGTAGAAGTCGCCTCGATCGACGAGATCGGACCGGAAGGCAGGCACGCCATAGTGGGCGATGAAGAAGTGCTGCTGATCCGCCACGAGGACAAGGTGTACGCGCTCGGCTACCTCTGCAGCCACCAGGACATGGAGCTGGAGGGCGGACACGTGGAAGACGGGGGCTGGATGTGCCCGCATCACGGGGCCCGCTTCGCGCTGGAAACGGGGGAGGCCCTTGCCATGCCGGCATTTGAAGGCGTCCCGACCTATGAAGTGAAAGTGGACGGCGGAAAGGTGTTCGTCAAGGAGCCCGTTCCATGACAGAAACAGCCGCGAGAGAGAGCAGCAACACTTACGACGTAGAACGCATACGCGGGGATTTTCCCATCTTCGACCGGCGCGTCCACGGCAGGCCCCTGGTCTACCTCGACAACGCCGCCACGACTCAGCGCCCTCGCCAGGTGATCGATGCGGTGACGCGCTACTTCTCCGAATACAACGCGAACATTCATCGCGCCATCCATACCCTCGGCTACGAATCCACCGTCGCGTACGAAGACGCGCACAAGAAGGTCGCGCGCTTCATAAACGCGCGGTCCTGGCGCGAGATCGTCTTTGTCAGGAACGCCACGGAGGCCCTGAACCTGGTGGCCATGACCTGGGGACAGGCGAACCTGAGGGCAGGGGACGAGGTCGTCGTCTCGCTCATGGAGCACCACAGCAACATCGTTCCATGGCAGATGCTCAGGGACCGCCTGGGCGTCGTCCTCAAGTTCATCCCTATTACTCAGGGGGGGAATCTGGACCTCGCGGCGGCCAGGAGGCTCATTACGTCCAGAACGAGGCTGGTCGGCGTCGTCCATGCCAGCAACGTCCTGGGGATCATCAACCCCGTCGAAGATCTGATCGGCATGGCGCGCTCGGTCGGTGCGACCGTCCTCCTGGACGCGGCGCAGTCTGTTCCTCACATGCCGATAGATGTTCAGACCCTGGATTGCGATTTCCTGGTGGCTTCCGGCCATAAGATGCTCGGCCCGACCGGCGTCGGCTTTCTTTACGGGCGCAAGGACCTCTTGAATGAGATGCCCCCCTTTCTCACAGGCGGGGACATGATTTCGACCGTAACCACCGAGGGCGCGACGTGGAACGAGCTGCCGTGGAAATTCGAAGCCGGTACGAGCGCGATAGCCGAAGGGATCGGGCTCGGCGCCGCCGTGGATTACCTGGCCGACGTTGGCATGGGAGACGTCTTTGCCTACGAGAAGCAACTTGCCGGCTACGCACTCGAAGCCCTTAGATCGGTTGAAGGCCTGAAGCTCTACGGGCACGAGAGCGGGGAGTCCCTGGCCGTCTACTCGTTCAACATCGAGGACGTTCATCCCCACGATGCGGCAAACCTGCTCGACCGGTACGGCATCGCCGTCCGTTCAGGCCACCACTGTGCCCAGCCGCTCATGACCGCCCTTGGAATGGATAACACCCTCCGGGCCTCTTTTTATTTATACAATACAAAGCAGGACGTAGACTCGCTAGTCGATGCCCTGCACGAGGTCAAGAAATTGTTCCTGAGGGGGCTGTGAGAGAGCGGGAGTACGCCTCCAGCGCGGTCTGACCGTGAATCGGGACAAGCTTGTTACCATTGCGGCCTCAGCGCATCTATAGTAACTTGGACAGGAGGTGCTGATGAGTGTAGACCGCGCTTTGAGAGGTATTGCAGGCTTCTTCATAGTTCTTTCTCTGGCGCTAGGCCACTGGGTGAACCCCCTGTGGTACCTTTTCACGGCCTTCGTCGGGCTCAATCTGTTACAGTCGTCCTTCACCAACTGGTGCCCGATGATGTGGATCCTTCGAAAGGCGGGTTTGCAGCAGTGACCGGAAAAGACCTTCTCATCTTCGCGCTGCTTATCGGCTTCTGGTACATTCTCAATAGATATCTGTTGCCGAAGGCGGGGGTGAGCACTTGAATGTCGCAATCTTGCGGGGTCGGGTCCGACCCCACTAATTCCAGTATGACCAGGAGGAACACCGATGGCGAAAAACGTAATGGAAGTCAGTGACGGCACATTTCAGGACGAAGTCCTCAATGCGGACAAACCGGTCCTCGTTGATTTCTGGGCTCCCTGGTGCGGCCCTTGCCGCATGGTGGGCCCCGTCGTCGAAGAACTTTCCGAAGAAATGGACGGCACGGTGAAATTCACCAAACTAAACGTCGACGATAACCAGACCACCGCAGCGCAGTACGGCATCATGGCCATCCCTTCGCTCTTGATATTCAAAGGTGGGGAAGTAGCCCAACAGCACGTCGGCGCCCTATCCAAGTCCGCGTTGAAAGGACTTCTGGACAAGGTACTCTGACACAGAGCGGATACGCCGCTCCCATGTAAGAGACTGCAAGGATTACCGAAGATGCCTATTTTCGAGTACCGATGCAAAAAATGCGACGCCACCTACGAGAAGATCGTCTTCAACCGGGAGGCGCCACCTCCGCCCTGCCCAAAGTGCGGCTCCGATCAAGTTGAGAAGCTCATTTCGGCTCCCGGCGCGTGCGGTGTATCCTCTGGCTCCGGTTCGTCCGGCTTTTCAGGTGGCTCACCGACATGCGGTTCCGGATTCACTTGAGCAGGGTGACCACCCACGGCGCCGTGTAGCGCCGCATTGCTCATAAGTTACAGTGTGTTGTACATTAGTTCCTAATACGACGATATAGATAAAGCAAAGGAAGGGCCTGACGGCCCTTTCTTTTTTGTGATTCTACCCTGTCAGGCCTCTTCGCCGGGCTTCCTTGTCGGCGCTTTTTTCAGCACCTATATTTCTGTCAGACGAGGATAGTAAGAAATTCGCTAGGCCCGCTACCATAGGCTGAGCACGTCCGTGCAACGGCCTACGGTGCGCCCACATGTTACCGGGAGGTGCTGAAATGAACGATCGGTTGAGGATACCGCTCGAGCGGGTGCCTGTCCCAAAGAGCACGGACGAGTGGCAGGACATGAAGGACCTCGAGTTCGAACCCGAACTTCTCGATGAGAGTCTTGAGCAGGCTATCGGCGATGAACCCACAAAAGGGCCCGGGCGAATGCAGCTGAAGACGGCAAAGCCGGAGATCGCTACGGATGAACTGGAACAGGCCGCCGGGGACGTTCCGCTCAAAGTACCAACACGACGGTAGTATTCTCTCCGGAATCGGAGAGGGTTGGTGCTGGAAAGACGGCGGGGCCGGCGCTCGGGCGTGAATGTGTACCCGTGCCCATAATAACGTCTGATAAGATATCTTATGTCAAATCATAATGTCCGGTGTGATCTTCCAGGGCGAGTCCGACTCATGCTCATCCCCTCCCGCCCTTCCGAGGCCAATCTCGTGCATGAGCGCGCGCGCCCCATGTTAAACTTTCCCCTCGCCGCTGTCATCTTTTTTTTTGCACTGCGGCTTTCGACGAGCCTGAGGGCTTGAAAGAGGTTAACCTGCTACGAGGGCGCCGAACATGTTCTGCCTGGATATCGAGTTCAAGCGATATAGCACGGACGGCAGGGTCGCCATCTCGGCGGTGGCTGTCGAGGACTTTCTTCTAATTCATGGGTTGGATCCGGAAGGCGCGGACAACGCGGCCAGGGCGTTTGAAGGCTGGGCAGGCCCCCGCGAAATTTCCAGGCTGACCGTTGACTGCCGTGAAGACGGCCTGAAAATGACGCTCCATTTTCCTGGCGGTGCAACGGAGGACTTCCTGATCAGCGGCCTGTGCTGCTCGTGTCTTCCGGATCCTTGAAACCGCGGCTCTCAGCTATCCAGCGGCTCCCCTCCTCCGTGAACTCCTTTTTCCAGATCGGAACGATTTCCTTCAGGCGGTCTATAAGGTGTGCGCAGGCCGAGAATGCTTCGGCTCTATGAGAGGCAGAAACCGCAACCACTACGGCCGCATCTCCGATGGGAACCGCACCGGTACGATGAACAATGGCCACGCGATGCAGATTCCAGCGTGCGGCCGCCTCGCCGGCAAGTTGGCTCATCATGGCCAGGGCCATGGATTCGTAGGCTTCATATTCCAGCGAAATGACGCGTCTGCCGTTACTGTGATCGCGAACGCTGCCATGGAACAAAACCACTGCGCCTGAGGAATCTGTCTTTACGTACTCTATTAAGTTAGTGTCACTAATGGACTCGGATGTAATGCGTATTAGCGTGTTTAGAACTTCTCCCACGGTCAGCCTCCGCTCATCGGCGAGAGAAACACCAGCTCGTCCCCCGCGCTCATGAACGTGTTCCACTCCGCGTAGTGTCCGTTAAGTGCGGGCAGGGGGCGATAAGCTAATTGTCGCAGTTCTGTATGCCTGTTCGTTATTATACGCCAGGCATCTAGCACTGTATTGTTCGTCTGGCACTGTATATATTCTTCTGTAACACCGCATAGTTCTCGTATTTGTGCGAAATGGAGGATCTTTACTTGCATCGGTCGTTACGCGTCCCTGAGATCCAGCATCCTGAACAACTCTGTGCAGAGGGCGTGTATCCCCCGCTGCAGGTCCGGGAGAGAATGGGCTTGCGTATTCCCGGGAGTGAGCAACCGGCGCCCCGCCTCGTCGATGAGTACTTCATCCGGCGTGAGATCGAAGCAACCTTTACCGCCGGGCCAAGGGCCGAGGGCCAGAGATACGACAAACTCGGCCAGGGAAATTGCGCCGACGATTCCGCCTGCCGCGTGGAACTCCGCTATGAAGCCGGCGAGATCGGGTGGTAGGGATTTGTCCTTGACCGAACCGAAGTTTGCCATGAGGTTCTTCACCGCACCCTGACCACCAGGAATGATAAGTCCTTCGAGTAACTTGGGTGATAATTCATGAAGTGAAAATAGTTTGCCCCGGATGACGCGCGCGGATTCCTGCATCTGATTGCGATCTTCGCCGGGCAACTCCTCGCCGCTCGTGTGATCAACGCAATGCAACTGCGGCGCATCCATTGCCAGAGGGACGACGGCGTGCCCGGCGCGTTGTACCTCCAACATGGTCAGGACGGCTTCCTGCGGATCGGTACCGTCGTAGGCACCGCATCCGGACAGAAGGATACCGATTCGGCGTTTCATCGCTTCATCGCCCCTTCCCCCAGCGAGCGCGCGGCCTCGCTAAGGATGAGCGTCTTCGCTTCGTCGATTCCGACCTTGAGGCGTACACCCGCGGCATGCTGGTGACCGCCTCCGCCCCATCGGCTGACGAACTTGTCGATTGCGAAATTACCGCGTGAGCGGCAGGATACCTTGGTCAGGCTGCGATCCAGCTCCTTGAAGTAAAATCCGGCCACGACACCGTCCAGCTGGAGGGTGAAGTTGACCATGTCGTCGGCGTCTTCCATACAGGCATCGAGAGAATCGAGCATTTTGCGCCTGACTTCAATCCATGCGACCTTCCCGCCCTGGGAGATTCTGACGGTGGAGAGTATCGCGCCGGTTACCTGTAGACGCTTCAGAGAAAGGCGTTCATGGAGTTCGGTGTAGACCCTTTGCGGATCGACGCCGGTCCTGAGGAGGCGCGCTACGAGGTTATGGGTTTCCGGTGTGGTGCCGGGATACCGGAACCCTCCGGTGTCGGTATGGACGGCCACGTAGAGGGGTTCGGCGATTTCCGCAGTGATTGGTATATCGAGAGCGTCCAGGATTCTCGCCGTGACCGCGCCGGTCGCGCAGGCTTCCACGTCGAGCAGATAGTGGACGCCGGGGACCTTTTCCATTCGGTGGTGGTCGATGACGAGAATTCCTGCCGAGTTCTGCCTGGCGAGGTCGAGCACGGATCCGAGCCTCTCGAAGGCCCCCATGTCGAGGACGACGGTCAGCGCGTCCGAAAAATATCTTTCAAGGTTTTCCGCATCGGCAGGCGTGAGGATCTCGTCGGAACCGTGCAGGAGGAAGAGGAGGTTCTGCGGAACGGGCGTCGAGTTAATGACCGAGACCTCACATCCGATGGATTTCAGCCCCCTCGCGAGGGCCAACTGGCTGCCGACGCCGTCGCCGTCGGAGGATATGTGGGTGGTCAGCACGAACTTGCGGTGGGCGCGCAACAGGTCGAGCTCTTCGGAGGTTTCTTGCATACAATCTCCCAATTGCAACCTGCAATATTAATAAATGCACGCGCCTAATTCAAGCTGTGGAACTCCGATCCGCCTGCCGGTCCAAAGGCTGGTGGGTTTAAGGGTCCGATCGCCCGTTGCGTGCGGTAGGTACCTGGGCAAGCCCGGGAGCGTGGCCGGGGGTGGGGTCACTCCATGTATTTCATCAGAACCGACTGGAGCTGCTTGAATTCCAGCGGCTTGAGGAGGTATTCGTCCACGTGGAAAACCTTCATGGCCTCCATGCGGTACTTTGCGGACTTATAGATGGAAGTCATGACCACTATCTTGATGTGCCTGGTCTCGTCGGCGTCCTTCAGCCTCCTGGCCATTTCCCTACCGTCGAGCTTGGGGAGAAGCGCATCCGTTATCACCAGGTCCGGAAGACAGTGCCTGGCCAGCTCCAGACCCTGCAGGCCGTTTGCTGCCGTAATGACGTTATAGCCGAGGTTCTGGATCGCGATTGCCGCCATTTTTCGAACTTCGGGCTCGTCCTCCACCACCAATATGAGCGGATGGGCTAGTTCTTCGGCCCTGGGAACGGCCGCAGGCTTGAAATTCACCTCCTCCGGATAGGAATTCAGCTTCTCCTTCCAGAGGCTCTGGGGCGCCGACGACCAGAAGTTGTTCTTGTAGTCGTGGGGAGCCTTGCAGAAGCAGTTCAGGCAGTGGGGGCACACGAGAGACCTGGGCGACACGAGGCACGAGCACCAGGTGCTGTCCATTGCGTCGAAATCGTGACTGCAGTGGTAACAGGTGACCTGGTAAGACTGTTTTGAATCCGGCGCGCGGCGCTCCATGTAACTCGTCCCTCCATCCCCGCATCAGGATCCCCCCCGTTGCGGGATATTTTGCCGCTTCTTTCTATTGATTATATAAGCGACCCGCCTACCGCGCAAGAGACGCACGCGACCGGGCAAAGAGTGCCGTGATATGGCGCCTCGCTCCTCCACAGATATAAGGCTTAAACAGGGTTCGGCGCTATGCTATGATTGTGCCGTTCGATGAGGATTACATATGCTGAAATACTATCGGAGGCAGTTCAATTTCGTATGTGCCCTCGCGGACGTTCTTGCGCTTGCATCGGCCTTTCTTCTGGCTTTCTGGATGCGGCGGGACATCGTCCCGCGAGTCTTCTCTGCACTTTCGAGTCGCCCCATGTTCCCGCTGCAGGATTACTTCCCCGTATTCCTGCTGTGCTCTCTCGTATCGCTGGGTGCGCTCATTGCGGTCAAGGCCTACAAGCAGAGCCCGGCCGTACCCCTGAGCTCCATGTTCTTCCTCAATGTGCGCGCCGTTCTCTCCGCTCTCCTGGTGACACTTGCGCTTGCCTATCTGCTGAAGATGACTTTCTTGAGCCGGCTGTTCCTGATCCTCTTCGTGGCGTCTTTCCTCGTGCTCTCAACCATTCTCAAACACGGAGTGGCGGTCTGGTTCCGCAAGGGCATGGCCAGGGGCAAGTACCTCAAGGTCGTGTTCCTCGTCGGAGCAAACAGCCAGGCACGGGCTTTGGCGGCCAGGCTGCTGCACAGGCCCGAGCTCGGTATCAGGATTCGTGGTTTCCTCAGCCACCAGACGGAGGATACGGACGCGAGCATCAGGGCGATGGAGGAGCTCGGGATGGAGCACCTGGGAAACCTGTCCTCGCTGTCCGCCCTCCTCGAGCGCGAAGTGGTGGACGGGGTGATATTCTGCGTGGGAGCGGGGAGACTGGCCAGCATGGAAGAGCTCTTCCTCATGTGCGAAGATCTGGGCATCGATACGCTCATGGCCGCGAACCTCTTTCCGCACCTGATAGCGCAGGTCCACCTGGAACGCCTCGAAGAACTCCCCCTGCTGCGCTTCACGACCGTCCCCCACGATCAGATCGCCCTGTTCCTCAAGCGCGCATTCGATCTTTCGGTCTCTTTCGCGGCCCTTGCCCTTCTCTCTCCGCTCATGGCCTTGATCTCTCTGCTCGTAAAGACGACGAGTCCCGGGCCGGTCCTTTTCAAGCAGGAAAGGGTCGGCCTGAACGGCAGGAGATTTCTGTGCCTGAAATTCCGGACCATGGTTCAGAACGCGGAAGAGCTGAAGGGCGACCTCGAACACCTGAATGAAGTAAGCGGGCCCGTCTTCAAGATCAGGAACGATCCCCGGGTCACTCCCATCGGGCGCGTCCTGCGCAAGATCTCGCTGGATGAGCTTCCCCAGTTGTGGAACGTATTGCTCGGCGAGATGTCCCTGGTGGGCCCGCGTCCCCCCATCCCGGGCGAGGTGGAAAAATACCAGCGCTGGCAGAGACGACGCCTTTCCATGCGTCCGGGAATCACCTGCCTGTGGCAGATATCGGGCAGGAGCGAGTTGGATTTCGACACGTGGATGAAGCTGGACCTTCAATACATCGATCACTGGTCGCTCGCGCTGGACTTCATCATCCTCATCAAGACCGTTCCGGCGGTCCTGTCAGCCAGAGGAGCGGCCTGACATCCCGGGGCCAATCCGCGGCGGCCGGAGCTCTCTCTCGCGCTGCAGAGCCCGTCGGAACGATCACGCCCCGGATGAAGTGTCTTCGGCGGGGCCGGCCCCGGCCTCCGTCGTGATCCAGCGAGCCGCGAGAAATGTCAGGCCCATGACCGCATAGCCTGCGGCCCATGGCCACGCCGGCCTCAGCGACATGACGGTGTCGGTGGGCATCCATCGGTAGGAGTGAATCAGGCCCATCACCGACAGCGCAGCCGCGGCCCAGCACCAGAGCGACGCCGTGACGAAGCGCCTCTCTATGACGGCCACGGTCGCCGCCGCCAGGATCATGGACGTGAAGATGAAGCCCTGTTCCAGCGCGAAGGCGCCGTGGATCCAGGTGTCCGACTTGCCGAAGGCCTGGATGAGGGCCTCCGTGAAGGGCGGGCCGCCCGGCATGCCCATGCCGGCCGCACGCAGGCCGTTCTTGGCCATCATGGCGCCCCACGCGGCGAGAGCCGGCAAAAGGCCCAGGACCACGGCGGGTGCGTGGTGGCGCGGCGTCGCCTCAAATGCCTGGGCGGCAATGACAATGCCTATCCACAGCACAATGGCCATGCCCGCGTCAATGGGGACGGCCCACGCAATATATGCGAGAGTTCCGGTAAGGCATACAGCGGTCATGAAGAACCCGTTGAGAACGGAATAACCCGCGCGGGCGCCCAGCGCCTTCCACCCTGGGTGGCCGATGTAAATGGTGGTCGGGAAGCACGAACCGAAGAGCGCGGCCGCCATGGTGCCCAGCCCATTGACCGCGAGTGAGGGCATGGTCTTGTAGGCGTCCCCGGCAGCCTCGGCGGATTCTATGTTCTGCAGGGACCCGACGACGTTGAAAAGGCCCATGGGCACTATGACGGCCATATAGGTCAGACCGTAGCCGCTCATCAGAGCGTGGAGGAGATCGCCTATGACCGGAACAGGAAGGAAGATCCCGGCCCCGTGCGGGCTCGCTGCGGCCGGAGCGATTCCTGTTATCCAGGCAAGCAGCGTGCCTAACGCCACGGCCACGAGGCCGCCGGGGAGACCGCCCTTGAACCTGACCTTGCCGAAATAGGTGAGCATGATGATGCCCAGGGTGGTCAGACCCACGATCGGGCGGGCGAAGGTCCTGAGCAAAAAACCGAGCGAGATGAACCCGATGGCGATGCCGCTTAGGGTCGACAGGAGCGCGGCCCGAGGCGTCGCCCTGCGCACCCGTTCTGCCACAAAGGACCCGAGAAACTCGATGAGTCCCGAACCCAGACACGCGACGAGACCGGCCTCCCACGCCACGCGCGCGGGATCGGCGGCTCCCGTCGATTCGGCCGCCATCTTGGCCGGAAGCATGACGAGAAAGACATAGGCAAAGAGCGAAACGGTGTTGATGCCGTAGGGCAACGCACAGACGTCGCTCCTGCCCGTCTTGCGCGCCAGCCGCATGGCCTGCCAGGCATAGAAGGCGTTTCCCAGAAGGAGAGACACGGCGACGCCGGGAAGAACCCTCCCGTAAAGAAGGCCGTTCGGAAAGCCCAGCACGAAACGGCACAGGACGTCTATGAGGAGCAGCTGGACGAGGTTGTCCAGCGCCAGGCCGAAGAAGCCGTCGATGTCACCGCGAACGAACCACCGCATAATCCCCTCCTCCTCTGTGGCCCAATCAAGGAACTCCAATATCTTAGCGCAAGATGCGCGGCCGCCGTTCATTCAACTTCTGTCCAACTTGGCCCTGGACTATGCCGGCGAAGGCAGCCGTGTCATACTTATAAACTGTATGGGCGAACAGAGGGTCCACGGTCACCAGCACAGGACACGGGGCATGCCATCTCCGAACGGGACAGAGCCTTGATTTTCGACCGTCTTCGCAGGGGAGAGGAAGCGCAAGCTCAAAGGGCCGCCGGTCCCAGGGTCGGCCTTCTCATCGCGCGCGCCGTCGCCGCCATTTACCGCCTCGATCGGCCCCTGTCGTCGTTCGGTAAAGAAGGCACCGTTTTCGCCGCACGATTCCCGCTGGAGAAAACATGAGCACAGAGGGACAACACGCGGTCACTCCCAAGAGACGCCTGATTCCGGCGTCCCTTCTTCTTTTCGGCCTCCTCGTGATGCTGTTTTTCGCCGGCATCGGCCGCATGGCCCTGATGGAGCCGGATGAGGGCCGGTACACGGAAATCCCGAGGGAGATGCTCGCCACTGGACAGTATGTTCTCCCGCATCTCAACGGAGTTCTCTATTTTGAGAAGCCCCCTCTGTATTATTGGCTCAACGCGCTGTCCATAAAGCTCTTCGGCCTGAACGAGTTCGCGGCGCGATTCTGGAGCGCGGTATTGGGCGTTCTTGGGCTCTGGCTGGTCTTCAGGCTGGCGGACCGCATGCGCGGACGACGCGCGGCGTGGCTTTCCGTGATCGTTTTGGGAACGTCCCCGCTCTACCTGGCCATGGCGCACATCGCCACCATCGACATGACCCTGACGTTCTTCTTTACGCTGACCATGGTCTGCTTCTATTTTGCCCACGCCGGGCCGGACGGAGGACGGAGGCGAGAGCGGCTGTTCTGGTACGGCATGTTTGCGGGTTCCGCCCTGACGGTGATGAGCAAGGGACTTATCGGCATCGTACTGCCGGGCGCTATCATCTTCCTATACATACTCCTGACCAACGGGTGGGCCCTGCTCAAGCGGGTGCCGTGGGTCACGGGCATCCTCCTCTTTCTGGCCATCGCGGCCCCGTGGCACATCCTGGCGGCCATGGGCAACGAGCACTTTCTATACTTCTACTTCGTGCGCGAGCATTTTCTCCGTTATCTGACCAAGGTTTCTGACCGGTACGAACCTTTCTGGTTTTTCCTCCCGGTGCTCCTCTGGGGGCTGTTGCCCTGGACGTCGGCGCTCCCCAGCGCCACCTGGGAGTTTCTATCCAGGAACCGTCCCTGGAAGGTACCCCTGAAAACGCCGCACCCCCTGCTGTACCTCTGGCTCTGGGGCGGGTTCATCTTCCTGTTCTTCTCCAAGTCGGACTCCAAGCTCATCCCCTACATCCTGCCCGCACTTCCAGCATTCGCCATCATTGCGGCCCTCTTCATAGACCGTGTGTTCGACGAACCGTCCTACATGCGCCGTTCTTTTCTGGTTTTCGTCGTGCTCGCGCTGGCGGGGACGGCCCTCTCGGGCGGGGCCCTGCTCGCGGCGGCCTTCGGGTTGATCGCACAATTCTCGAAGGGAGGGTTCTTCCCGTGGCTCGCCCTGGCTGGATTCTCCGTTGTTACGTCGGCGATCGCCGGCATTTTCCTGGCCGGTATACGAAAATGGAAGGCGTGGGTTATGGTCATGACGTTGTGCGCCTCATCGCTTTTTGCGGGCATCTGGACGGCCGCGCTTCACGTCGAGAGAGGCGCGGTCTTCAAGAGGTTCGCCGTCTACCTCAATGCGCACCTCACCCCCGGCGAGCGTCTGTTCAGCTACCGGTACTACCCGCAGACCATTCCCGTCTATACCCGGCGTACAATGGGGGTTGCAGCGTTCGAAGGCGAGCAGACGTTCGGCGCGTCCAATCTTCCCCCGGACGTGCGGGAGCGCCGGTTCCCCAACGCCCGCCAGTTCAGCGCCATGTGGAAATCGCCCGTTCGCATTTACTGCGTCACGGACAGGTCCTCGCTGAAGCACCTCGAACCGGATGGCATAGAGCCGGTCTTCACGATCATGTACGCTAAGGGGCGGTATCTCTTGACGAACCATCCGCCCGCGGAAGCCCCATGACGCCATCCAGAGGCCGCGTGTACGCCAGGTTGCCCGTCATCGCCTTCTGGCTCGCAATCCTCGGATTGTGCTTTCTCGGCATGTCCAGGGGGCTCTGGACGCCCGACGAGCCCCGTGAAGCGGAGATGGGGCGCGAGATGTACCTCGCGCCGACCTTCATTCCACAGTTGAACGGGCATCCTTTTTACGAAAAGCCGCCGGTCTACTACTGGACGCTGGCCGGAGCCTACGCGCTTGCCGGAGAACCGTCGTCCACAGCAGCGCGATGCGTGAGCGCCGCCGCCGGGTTCGCCACCCTGCTGATCGTCTTCTTCTGGGCGCGCAGGCACGCGTCGCGCAAGGCGGCCTACCTCGCGGTCTTCATGCTGGTCACGAGCGTGGAGTTTTTCCGCGACACCCACTGGGTACTTCTCGATCCCCTCCTCATGTTGTTCGCAACCATGGCGCTATGGGCGGCTTTTGAGGCCGTCGCCGGCACTCACCGGACGCGATGGCTCCTGCTCCTCTATGGAAGCCTCATCCTCGCCCTGTGGACGAAGGGGCTCATAGGAGTCGTCCTTCCGCTCGCCGGCATCGTGACATTTGCCTTGCTCACAAGGCGCGAACGGTCCGTCCGCGTTTACGCGCCTTTTGTGGGCGCGTCCATACTCGCTGTTGCGACGGGTTTGTGCCTCTTCGGTTTCTACCTATCGGGAGGGAGCGAAGCCGTTTATCAGCTGGCCTGGGTCAATCACGTGGACAGGTTCATCCATCCCGTTCACACCGGCCACAGCCAGCCCTTCTACTACTACGTACAGGCCCTCCCCATGGCCGTTCTCCCCTGGATAGTCCCCTTTCTGGGGCTCTTTCACAAACGGTTCTGGAAGGAGATCCTTGAAACCGAACACCCGCGTCTCCGCCTGTACCTGGGGTGTGTCGCCGCGGGTGGCTTCGTGCTTCTCAGCATCCCGTCCACGAAGCGGGAAACCTACCTTCTGCCCCTGCTTCCTGCCGTGGCTATTCTCATGGCCCTGGCGTTCCTGGGGGCAATAAAGGCTCGGCCGACCGAGGCGTCCCGCTGGAGCCGCTTTCTCTACGACAGGGCACAGCCCTTGGTGCTGGCGCTCTGGGGACTCTTCGTTCCTGTCGCCGTGATCGTCTACACCCATTCTTACTGGGCGCTTTATATCGCCGTTCTGTGCATGGCCGGAGCGGCGGCCTGGGCGGGTATTGTGTCAGGTGCGAAGGGCAACCTGCTAAAGGCCTGGGAAGCGCACCGCCTGAGCGCCGCCATCTTCTGCCTGGCAGTCATCGGCCTCGCCATGCCCATCATAGACGCGCGGAAGGACATGGCTCCCTTCGTCAGATGGATGAATGCCCAGCTGCCGACCGGGCGGGCCGTAGAAGCCGTTGGGGCCGACGAGACCCTTTGTGGTATCATTCCTTTCGTCACCGGGAGGCGGGTTGTGGCCCTTTCAGAGCTCCAACTCACCGAGAGAATAAAGGCCTCCGATCAGCCTCTTTTCCTGGTCGACCAAGACAACGCGGTGCCGCAGGTGGCTCTCGCGGCAGCCCACTACGTCCTGATGCGCGAAGGCCGATTCGGCAGCCACCGGACGATCCGGCTGTGGCGTTACATAGGTCGAAAGAGCACCCACGCTCCACCGCCGCTCCGGGAAACGGTTGGCCTGCAGCCCTCCGGAGCGGGAGGCCGAGCGTCCCGGTAAACAACATTGGAGCGACGATGAACATGCGCAAAGAATTCACGAAGCGGGATACCTTCCTTCCGTTTTCCAGGCCGACGATCCGGCAGATTGAAATCGACGAGGTCGTGGATTCGCTGCGGTCGGGCTGGATTACTACCGGTCCTAAAGCCCAGCGGTTCGAAGAGAATTTCGCCGCCTATACCGGTTTTTCTCACGCGCTGGCGGTCTCCTCGGCGACGGCGGGCCTCCACATAGGCCTCATGGCCCTTGGGCTGAAGCCCGGCGACGAGGTCATCACGACACCCATGACGTGGGTGGCCACGGTCAACATGATCGAACTGCTCGGTGCAAAACCCGTCCTCGTCGATATCCACAGGGATACTCTCCAGATCGACGAGCGACAGGTCGAAGAGGCGGTCACCCCGAGAACCGTTGGCATTCTTCCCGTCCACTTCGGCGGGGCTCCCTGCCACATCGGGCCTCTACTCGAAACGGCCGCCGAGCACGACCTCTGGATTTTCGAGGACGCCGCTCACGGTGTCGGAACGCGCTATGACGGAAAACACGTCGGCTGCTTCGACCGGCTGGGCGTGTTTTCCTTCCACCCCATCAAAAACATGACCACGGCGGAAGGCGGTCTCCTCGTTCTCGAGGACGGGGACCTCGCACGCAGGCTCAGGGCGCTCAGGTTTCACGGTCTGGAGAAGTCAGCCTGGAACCGCTATGCCGAAGGCGGTTCGCCGCACGTTGAGGTGATCTCCCCCGGTTTCAAGTACAACTTCACGGACCTGCAGGCCGCCCTCGGAATCCACCAGCTCGCGTCGGTGGACGATTTCAACGCACGGAGAACACATCTCGCCTCCCTGTACAACCGGGCTTTCGCAGACATTCCCGAAGTCCAGCCGGTCGTACCACCGCCCTACCCGCACACGGCCACCTGGCACCTGTACGTGGTTAAGGTGCTCGATTCAGCGGGACTCTCACGGGACGGGTTCATGCAGGAACTTGCAGCCCGCAATGTCGGGACCGGCTACCATTTCAGGGCGGTTCACCAGCACCCCTATTACGAGAACAAGTACCCTGAATTCCAGTCGACGTTGCCCGAGGCCTCCTGGGTTTCGGACAGGATCTGTTCGCTGCCGCTCTTCCCGGACATGACCGATGACGACGTCGACTACGTGGTTGCCGCGGTTAAGGACGTGCTGGCCCACGCCGGACCGGTGGCTTAGACGGAGCGCGAGAAGATGGGCGAACCTTACCTTTCGGTCGTTATCCCTGTTTACAACGAGGAGGAGAACCTCCCCGAACTGATGGAACGCCTGGGCACGGCGCTGGAGGGACTAGGCAGGGCGTACGAGATCATCTTCGTGAACGACGGAAGCGCCGACCGGTCCTACTCCATCCTGGAAGAAGCCGCCGCTGAGAATCCGCACCTCGTCGTTATTGACTTCAACCGGAACTACGGGCAGCATGCGGCGGTCTTCGCCGGGTTCGAAGCCTCCCGCGGGGATATCATCGTGACGCTCGACGCGGACCTCCAGAACCCCCCCGAGGAGATCCACAAGCTCGTCGAGAAGATGGAAGAAGGCTACGACGTCGTGGGCTCCGTCCGCCAGAAGAGACAGGACTCTCTGTTCAGGAAGATCGCCTCGAGGATCATCAACAGGGTCACGTCCTGGGTCACCGGCGTACAGCTTCACGACTACGGGTGCATGTTGAGGGCTTACAGGAAGGAAGTGGTTAAAACCCTCTGCTCTTCAAGGGAAATATCGACATTTATCCCGGTCTTGGCTGACCTCTTTGCGGGACGGATCACCGAGGTCCCGGTGGCGCATGCAGAGAGGGCCAGGGGCGAGAGCAAGTACAGTTTTTTCAAACTCATCCGGCTGCAATTCGATCTCATCACGAGCTTTTCGCTGCTCCCGCTCAGGGCCACCATGGTCATCGGGGTGGGAACGGCTATCCTCTCCATGCTGGCCGCCGTCGTCCTCATCGCCGGCCGGATCATCATGGGACAGGAATGGGCCGTGAGCGGGGTATTCACCCTCTTCGCCTTCCTCTTTCTCTTCATTGGGGTGCTTCTTTTCGCTCTGGGACTCCTCGGCGAATACGTGGGCCGCATCTACATGGAAGTGAGGCGCCGTCCCCGGTTCGTGATTCGCCACGTTATCCGTGCGGACGAGGAGGGAAAGCCATGAGGGCCGTCGTGCTGGGCTATCACGCCATGGGTTGCGTGGGTCTGGACGCTCTCTTGAGAAGCGGTTTCGAGGTACCGGCCGTGCTGACGCACAGGGACAACCCAAACGAAGAGATCTGGTGGCCGTCGCTGGCCGCGAAGGCCCGTGACGCAGGCATTCGCGTTCACTACCCTGAAACCATGAAGGACCCGGGTGTGAAGAGCCTCATCGCGCGGCTCCGCCCCGATTTTCTATTCTCCTTCTACTTCAGGTTCATGATTCCCCCGGACATCCTGGGGCTGGCTTCCAGCGGCGCGCTGAATCTCCACGGTTCCCTGCTCCCAAGGTACAGGGGACGGGCGCCAGTGAACTGGGTCCTGGTGAACGGAGAAAAGGAAACCGGCGTCAGCCTGCACTACATGGTGACCAAGCCCGACGCGGGCGATCTCGTAGACCAGGAGAGGGTTGCCATAGATTTCGACGATACGCCTCGGGTCTTGTACGACAAACTGCTCGTGGCGGCGGAGGTGGTTCTGGGTAGAACCCTGCCCCTTCTCAAGGAAGGCCACGCCCCAAGGATAAGAATGGACCTGTCGAAGGGATCCTATTACGGAGGGCGCAAGCCACAGGACGGCTTGATCCAGTGGGCACGGCCGGCTACGGACATCTTCTACCTCATCCGAGGGGTCACCCATCCCTATCCCGGCGCTTTTACCTACTTCATGGGCGGGCGGCTCTTCGTGTGGTGGGCATGGCCTCTGGAATCCGAAAAAGAGACGCGTCCCGGAATGGTTGTGAGCGTGGATGAGAACGGCTTTGAGGTGAGTACGGGAAATGGAAGGCTGCGCGTTCTGACGTGCCAGCTTGAAGACGGCCCCGAGCTGGACGCTCCGACCTTCTGCAGCCGCTACGGACTGGAACCGGGTGCGCTGCTCGGTGGGAACTGATGATGGATGATACCGGACGGCGGTCGGACCGTCCGTCCTTCCGGCGCAATGACCGGGGCGTCGAACGGGATACGGCAGATCGATCTTCCAAATGGACCGGGGAAAGCGAGGAAATATGAAAATTCTCATTCTGGGCGTCAATGGATTCATCGGCAATGCCCTGACCAGGCGCATTCTCAATACCACGGACTGGGAAGTCTTCGGCATGGACCTGTCCGATAACAAGCTCGAGCACTCCCTAGGCGATCCGAGGTTCCACTTCCTCGAAGGCGACATAATGATCAACAAGGAGTGGATCGAGTACCACGTCAAGAAGTGCGATGTAGTATTGCCCCTCGTCGCCATCGCAACGCCTGCGACATACGTCAAGACGCCGCTGCAGGTCTTCGAGCTGGATTTCGAGGAGAACCTCCGCGTCATCAGGTACTGCGTCCGCTACGGCAAGCGGGTCGTCTTCCCATCGACGTCGGAGGTCTACGGCATGTGCCCCGACCCCGAGTTCAAGGAGGACGAGAGCACGCTCGTGCTCGGCCCCATCAACAAGCCCCGCTGGATCTATTCGTGCGCCAAGCAGCTCATGGACCGGGTCATCTCGGCATACGGCCAGCAGCACGGCCTTTCGTACACCCTTTTCAGGCCCTTCAACTGGATCGGCCCCAAGCTCGACAGCATCGACGTGGCAAAGGAGGGCTCCTCGCGGGTTCTCACGCAGTTCATCGTCGACCTCGTGCAGGGTAATCCAATCAAACTAGTGGACGGCGGCGCACAGAAGCGATGCTTCACATACGTTGACGACGGCATCGACGGCCTCATGAAGATCATCGAGAACAAGGACGCGGTCTGCAACGGCCAGATCTTCAACCTCGGCAATCCAGACAACGAATGCTCCGTGCGGGAGCTCGCCGAAATCCTGAGCCGGATGTTCGAGGACAGGAAGGCTTCAATCCCCGCCTTCAAGAAGCCCCAAATAGAGGGCATCGACGCAGGCACATTTTACGGCGAAGGTTATCAGGATATCCTCACGCGAAAGCCGAGTATTGAGAAGGCCAGAAGGCTTCTCCAGTGGGAGCCCCGGACCGGTCTCGAAGAGGCGATCGCCCACACGCTCGACGCCTTCCTCGAAGAGTGGGACCAGCACCTTGCCGGTAGATCCTGAATTGGCCGAAGTGTCTTTGAATCGTGCGCCTCAAGGACGCCTTTGCTATACTGTAGTCAACAAGTGAGCTGAGGGGAGGTTCCCGATGCGGTGGAGATGTTTTCGGTATCTCCCCCGTGCGGGCCGGGGAGACTGATTCTATGTCCTTATTTTCAAGGCTTTTCGGACTTCAACCTTCCCAAAAGGATCATAGAAATATCTATGACATACCGCCCGAAGCGCGGCAAGCCATGAAGGGGAAAGACCGGGCGACACCTGCAAAGGCAACCACCAGGACCGACCTGCTTAAACCGCCGAAAGAAGCAGCACCGAAGGGCGGACCGCTCCTGGGCCTGCGGATCGACGTAGACACCCACGAAGGGATGAGAGACGGCGTTCCGAGGCTCCTTCAGGTGCTCAAGGACGCAGAGGTCAAGGGGACCTTCTATCTTTCTTTCGGCCCGGACCGCTCGGGTAAGGCGATAGTGAACGCGCTCAAGAATCCGGCCTTTCTCAAGAAAATGCTGCGTACGAGGGCCGCGAAAGTTTACGGGTTGAGAACCGTTCTATCGGGGACGCTGCTTCCTTCCCGCCCTATAGCCACGGCGTTTCCAGACATCGCTCGTCGTATAGTGGCCGAGGGCCACGAAGCGGGGGTCCATGCGTGGGACCACCGAACCTGGCAGGACCGACTGCACAAATTCTCATATGAGCGCACGGCCATGGAGCTCGAGAAGGGGCGAGACGCCTTCGTCTCCATATTCGGCGAAGAACCAAAGACTTACGCCTCACCTGCCTGGTTTTGTTCCAACGACAGCCTCGACTATCAGGAGTCTCTCGGACTGGATTACGGCTCCGACTGCCGCGGCCTGGAGCCCTTTCTGCCCTTCATAGAGGGCCGCCCCCTGAAGACGCCTCAAGTGCCGTCGACTCTCCCTACATTGGACGAAGGTTTGGGGGAAACGGATTCCGACGCAACCTCCTTCTTCGGGCGGGTCCTCCGGATGGCGCGCGAGTCCCACTGGCCCGTGCTGACGATTCACGCCGAGCTTGAAGGCGGGCCTTACGCCGAAGACCTTGCGACGTTCCTGGTCGAGGCCCGGGCCGCGGGCATGCGCGTCATGCCCCTTCGCGAACTCATGGCCGAACGGCTTTCCGCCGATCCTCCACTCGCACCTTTCACCATGAGCTACGGCATGGTGGACGGACGGGCAAGCATGGTATCTATGCAGCTTTTCGAGGTGTAGGCTCTGACGCAGCCTTCAGTTAGGTCGCTCGCGCGAATCAAGTCAGCCGAACTGCTCGCCGGGATTCTCATCGTCCTGCTAAGCACGGCCCTCTGCACGCCGACCGCCGCCGCCACATCCGCCTCCTGGGCGGAACTCGAGGCGAAGCACGCAGTCATATCGGGCATCGAGATCCGCGTCGGTAACGTCTTCGACCTCGGAAAGCCCGAGGAAGACAATTTCATAGGCCGAGCGGCCAATTTCGTCCACATAAGGACGCGCCCGAGGGTGGTCCGGGCGACCCTTCTTTTCCGGAAGGGAGACCGCGTAGATGCGCGCCTCATCCATGAAAGCGAACGCCTGCTTCGCGCTCTCTCCTTCATTCGGGACGCAGAGATCACCCCGGTGGTGTCCTCCGACGGACGAGTGACCGCGCTGGTCGAGGTCCGCGACGCTTGGAGCATCAAAGGAGGACTAAAGCTGCACCATGTCGGCGGACAGACCGCCTACCGGTTCCGCGTGGACGAAGTGAACTTCCTCGGCTACGGCAAGGAGGTCCTCATCAGCCACGAGAAGGATTACGAGAGGACGACGGACGAACTCGCCTACACGGACCCCCACCTGTTCGGAACGTGGTGGACCCTGAAGACGAACTACAAGAAGCTCTCGGACGGAAAGGCCAGGCTGTTCGCCCTGGAACGGCCCTTCTATGCGCTCGAAACCAAGTGGTCGGCCGGCGTCTTGGCCACGCGTTACCAGTATGTGGAGACGCTGTACAACAACGGCGATTCCGTTTACGCATTCCCGGCAATACGAGACGAAGTCTCTCTGTACGCGTCCTGGCAATACGCCCGGAACGGGCGGACGGTCCGGCGCGCGGGTATCGAGTTTCTCTCGATGCAGAATCTCTACGGAGCGCTCTTTTCCTATCGCCAGGGCCTTCTCCCGGAGCCCGATCTTGAGAACAGACGCCTCAGGGGACTCTTCATGAACTGGGAACTGGCCCAGGACAAGTTTGGCACCTACGACAACCTGGAGGCCATCGGGCGGACGGAAGACTACAACCTGGGCTGGGACGCCACCCTCAAGATGGGGTACTTCTCCCGCTCATTCGGCAGCACGGTCGACGCTCCCTATTCTGCGTTCACTGTCTCAAAGGGCTTTGCTCCCGGACAGGACATCCTTATCCTGTGGCGCGCCGCCGGTCACGGCCGCCGCGAGAACGGGGAATTCCGCGATCTCTATATGCGGACCATCTTCACCTATTACAACCAGCGACTCCGCCACCAGACCCTCGTCTTCAACGCCGACCTCACCCTCGGAAGCCGCCTCGATCCCGAGGATTACCTCTACCTCGGCGGTTCCGAGGGTTGGAGGGGCTACCCCAACCACTTCAAGGCGGGCGACAGGCGGTGGAGGATGTCCTTCGAGGACAGGCTCGTGACTTCCAAGTCCCTGTGGGGACTCCTGCAGGTTGGGTATGTAGCTTACCTGGACGTGGGCGGTTTGCGCGATTTCCGTACCGGAACCATGGGGAAGACCTACGCCGACGTCGGCGCGGGCTTCCGGTTCGGCAACATGAAGAGCGCCTTCGGGCGGGTGATACTGCTCACCGTCGCGGTCCCGCTCGTCAAGGGCCCGGGCGTGGACAACTACCAGATCGTCGTGGGCAACGTGGTGGACTTCTGAGTCCGCCCTCGTTCAGGCGAGTGGCGTGACCACGCCCCCTCCCGAAAAGAGCCGGCGGAGGGCCTTGATCGGGGCCGTTTCTTTTTGCTACCTTTGATTTCTTTGCTGGCGGGAAGTTCCCCTGCGTTCCGCGTTGGGGCCTCGTCTGGCACAATCCAGCACCGGAGGGTGTCATGACGCCATCTCTGACACACGATTATATCCAAACGGCCGAGGAGTTCAGCGCCAACAACTACCATCCTCTTCCCGTGGTCATCAGCAAGGCCGAGCGGGTGTGGGTATGGGACGTGGACGACAAGAAGTACATGGATTGCCTGTCCGCCTACTCGGCAGTGAACCAGGGGCACCGCCACCCGAGGATCATCGACGCGCTGAAGACGCAGGCCGACCGCGTAACGCTCACATCGCGGGCCTTTCACAACGATCAGTTCGGCCCCATGGTCGAGAAGCTCTGCAAGATCACGCGCTATCCTAAGGCTCTTCTCATGAACACGGGCGCGGAGGCCGTCGAGACGGCCCTCAAGGCGGCCCGGAAGTGGGGCAGGTACGTCAAGGAGATCCCCGAAGGGCGACAGGAAATCGTCGTCTGCTCGGACAACTTCCACGGACGCACCGTGACCATCATCAGCTTCTCCTCGGAAGCCCAGTACAAGGACGGGTTCGGTCCTTTCACGCCCGGCTTCATCACCATTCCGTACGGGGATGCCGACGCCCTGGAAAAAGCCATCACGCCCTACACGTGCGCATTTCTGGTCGAACCGATCCAGGGCGAAGCAGGCGTCGTCGTGCCGCCCCATGGTTTTCTCACGAAGGCCGCCGACATCTGCAGAAAGAACAACGTGCTCTTCATGGCCGACGAGGTCCAGACCGGCTTCTGCAGGACGGGCCGGTGGTTCGCGTGCGACTACGAAGCCGTCAAGCCGGACGTGATGATCCTCGGCAAGGCCCTCGGCGGCGGGGTGTTCCCCGTGTCGGCCATTGTCGCCTCGGAAGAGGTCATGGCGGTCTTTAAGCCGGGTGATCACGGGTCCACCTTCGGCGGCAATCCCCTCGGGGCTGCTGTCGCCTCCGCCGCGCTAGACGTCCTCGTGGACGAGAAGCTGGACAAGCAGGCGGCAGACCTGGGAGCCTACTTCGTTGAACGGCTCAGGGCCCTCGACAGCCCCCACGTTGAAGAAATTCGCGGCAAGGGACTGCTCATAGGCGTGGTCATCAGGAAGAGCTCGGGCCCCGCGAGGCCTTTCTGCGAGAAGCTGATGTCCTTCGGCATTTTGGCCAAGGAAACACACGAACAGGTCATCCGTTTTGCGCCGGCGTTGGTCATAACGAAAGAGGAGATCGACTGGGCCGTGGAGATCATCGGCAAGGTTCTGGCGTAGCCGCCGTTCGGATCTTGTCATACCGCATAAACCAGGGGCCGCCTCAGCGGCGGCTCCTTTTTTTTGTGCCTCGGATCGCGCCGCGATCCGGATATAATGAGTAGGCATGGGTGAAGCCGCGCACGGCCTGGAGAGGGTCAGGATTCTATTTCTCGGATCGGGTTCCAAGGGGCCCTCGCCCTGGATCAGCCTGTCCGCGCTCACCTTGACCACGGGCATCTGGGGATACAGCTTCCTGCTCGTCCACGACGCGGTGGCGTGCTATCCCGTTTACTTATTCCTTGCCTTGCGCTTCACGCTGGCCACCTTCCTGGTGGCGCCCTTTCTTCTGAGCCGCCTTCACAAGTTGGACAGGCACACCGTTCTCGGCGGTTTTTTCATGGGAACGGCCCTTTTCGGCGGGTACGCTTTCCAGAGCTTTGGGCTGGTCTGGACGAGCGCCGCGCACAGCGGGTTTATTACCGGGCTGTTCGTGGTCCTGACTCCGGTCTTTCACGCGCTCATAAGCAGACGCCTGCCCAGGGCCGACGTCTGGCTCGCAGTCATCCTGGCCACCCTCGGGCTCGGTCTTCTTTCACTTGGATCGGGCTTCTCGAGGGTTAATCCCGGCGACGTTTTAAGCCTCATATGCGCGGCCGTTTACGCGATCCATCTCCTGCTGACGGGTCACATGGCGCGGCGCTACGACACCGCCGCCCTCGTCCTGGTCCAGCTTGCCACCGTCGCCCTGCTGTCCTGGCTCTTCTCCATCCCCAGCGCCGGAAAGTTGCTGCCCGTCCCCTACCCTGCGGTCGTGGCCATAGTGATCACGGCCCTCTTCGCCTCCGCCTTCGCCTACTTCGTCCAGACGGCCTTCCAGCGTTATACGTCCGCCATTCAAACGGCGATCATCTTCACTATGGAGCCTGTCTTCGCGGGCTTCTTTGCCGTCCTTGTGGGCGGCGAAGTCCTCGGTTGGCGGGGACTGGCTGGCGGCGGACTCATCGTCGCAGGCATGTTCCTGGGACAGATGGCGGAGAACAGGGCTCTGAAAAGGGTGCAGGCGGCGGCCATGACTTCCTGACCTGCGGCCTCCCCGGGCTTCCCGCTGCTCTTTGAAATTGTATATCCTGTAAGGGGAGGATACGCCTATGAAGTTCCTGATAGCCGATCACATGAAGACCTTCATCGAGCTCGAGAAGACCTTTCTTCGCCGCGCCGACTGCCAGGTGATCACGGCATCTTCGGGACCCGAGGCTCTGGAGGTCGCACGCAACCAACGGCCGGACCTCATCGTGCTCGACGTGGAGATGCCGGGAATGGACGGCCTGGAAGTGGCCCGCACCCTGGCCGCATCAAAACCGCCCGTCCAGGGCATACCGGTCATCCTTCTTTCGGAACGGGACTTGACGAAGGTGGCAAGAAAAGCAGGTGCGCAGGAGTTCATCATGAAACCGGTGGACGAGGGCGTGTTTCTGTCCGCGATAAGGCGCCACGTTCCCCTCAAGGTCAGGCTGGATTCCCGCAGGCCCGTCGACAGCCCGTGCCGCTTCAGGATCGGCGACCGTGAGGCCATGGGCACCGTCGCCAATATATCCACCTCGGGCATCTTCATGCATACCTACGAACAGCTCCGGCTGGGAGACAGGCTCGACATGCGATTCGGTCTTCCCCTCCCCGAAGGCGACCGCGCCGTGGCAGCCCAATCCCTTGTCGTCCGGCTCGCTCCGCCCCGCGGATACGGCCTCGGCTTTTCGGACATATCTGAAGATACCCTCGCCGACGTCGCGAGGTTCATCGAGGGGTAAGGGCTGCAGGGGATCTGGGAATTGGGGGATCGAAGTGTGGGAACGGCCTGAGGGCCCTGGAAGTTTGCGGACTATCTTGGCTCTTCACGGTTCGGCGCTTCCCTCACCTTGTGGACCGCCCGATAACGGAACACCCAGTTCTCGACGATCAATTCCAGAAAAGAGACGGCCGGGCGAGTGCCCGGCCGTTCGTGCGTAAGAGGGAAAGCGGCAGCGATCCTGGCTACCCCAGGGTGTTCAGGCGGCCTCCGGCCTTCAGGACGGGAGCCTGACGGTCGCTGACGTCGATCTTCACCTTGAAGTCAAAACCCTTGGTCGCGTCCTTGACTGTGAGGACCTTGTCGCCTTCCAGGGCGGCGTGAATCCCGTCGATGACGAGCGCGTCGGTCTGGTCGATCCTGTCGTAGTCCGCAGGATCCACGAATACCAGCGGCAGGATGCCGAAATTGACCAGATTGGCCTTGTGGATGCGTTCGATGGCCTTGGCGAAAACGGCCTTTACACCCAGGTAGCTGGGGCAGATGGCGGCGTGTTCCCGGGAAGAGCCCTGTCCGTATGAGTCTCCGCCCACCACGAAACCTCCGCCCATGGATTTTGCCCGCGTGGCAAATTCGGGGTCCACGCCGATGAAGACCACCTCCGCGTAGCGCGGGATGTTCGAGCGATACTTCAGGTATTGCCCGGCCGGCATGATGTGGTCTGTGGTGATCTTGTCGCCGACCTTCAGCAGTACGGTCTTCTCGATGCGATCCGGGGTGGGATCCGTCTTCGGCGGCGCGCCGATGTTCGGCCCACGGATCACCTCTACCCCGGAGCCGTCTTCGGGCGGGACGACGACCATGGAGTCGTCGATCACGAACGACTCTGGCAGGTTGAACGCCACGGGCTCGAAACCCAGCTTCCTGGGATCCTTGAAGGTGCCCGTGAGGGCGCAGGCGACGCACGTTTCAGGACTGGCGAGAAAAATCTTTGCGTCGGCCGTGCCGGAGCGGCCCTTGAAGTTACGGTTGTTGGAACGGACCGAGACCTCCCCGGAACCGGGCGCGTGGCCGGAGCCTATGCAGAAGCCGCAGGCGGTTTCAGCCACCCGGGCGCCTGCCTTCAGGAAAATCGTCATGAGTCCCCGTGCCGAAGCCTCCATCTCGACCTGGCGGGATCCGGGCGCGATGACGAGTTCGACGTCCGGATGGACGTGCCTGCCGTCCAGCATACTGGCGACCACCGTGAGGTCGCGCAGCGAAGAGTTCGTGCAGGACCCGATGCAGACCTGGTGCACCCTCTGTCCTTCCAGGCTGGCTACCGTGGCCACGTTGTCGGGGCTGTGCGGCTGGGCGACCATGGGTTCCAGCTGGGAGAGGTCGATCTCTATGACCTCGTCGTACGTGGCATCTCCGTCCGCGGCCAGAGGCTTGAAGTCGGCCTCGCGGTTCTGGGCCTTCAGGAAGCTCAATGTCTGCTCGTCGCTGGGAAAAACGGAGGTCGTAACGCCGAGCTCTGCGCCCATGTTGGCAATGGTGGCGCGTTCCGGAACGGACAGGTGCGCCAGGGCCGGGCCCGCGTATTCCACGATCTTGCCGACGTTGCCCTTGGTGGTCATGATCGAAAGCAGCTTGAGGATCACGTCCTTGGCGGACACGAAGGGCTGGAACTTCCCGCTGAGGTTGACCTTCACGACCCTAGGCCTGGGCATGTAGAAGGCGCCTCCGCCCATGGCCACCGCGACGTCCAGGCCGCCCACGCCGATGGCTATCATGCCGATGCCCCCGCCTGTGGGCGTGTGGCTGTCGGAGCCGAGGAGCGTCTTGCCGGGCGCCCCGAACCTCTCGACGTGCACCTGGTGGCAGATGCCGTTGCCGGCCTTGCTGTAGTACACGCCGTAATGGGCCGCCACCGTCTGCAGATAGCGGTGGTCGTCGGCGTTTTCGAATCCCACCTGGAGCGTGTTGTGGTCCACGTAGGACACGGATTTCTCTGTCCTGACCCTGGGAATGCCCATGGTCTCGAACTGGAGGTAGGCCATCGTGCCGGTGGCGTCCTGCGTCAAGGTCTGGTCGACCTTGATGGCGATCTCGTCGCCCGAGTGCAGATCCCCGTCCACGAGGTGTTCTTTCAGAATCTTCTGTACGAGATTGTCGCCCATGAAGGCCTCCTAAAATGTCTGGAATCCCGGGAATGTTCCCAAAAGGGAGGGCCTATTGTAGGGACCGGCCGGGGGGCTGTCAAGCTGTGAAGTGATCGGGTGATCGAGCGAGTAAGTGATCAAGGGAAGTCTCCGCCCGGGTGCATGGCTGGTTTCGCTCTGCAATCCCGGGCGGCGAAATGGCCACGGATATGGTATTCTCTTGCATTCGGAGGCACCAGCATGGAAAACGTTGAATACGGCATCATCGGCGGCTCCGGGCTCTACGAAATGCCCGGTTTTGAGCAGTCCGAGCGGATCACCCTCAGGACGCCCTACGGGGAACCATCCGACGCCTACGTGCTCGGAACCCTTTCCGGGCGGTCGGTGGCCTTCCTGCCGAGACACGGCGAAGGGCACCGTATCCTGCCCTCGGAGATCAACTTCAGGGCCAACATATACGGCTTCAAGATCCTGGGTGCGCAGGCTGTCCTTTCGGCATCGGCCGTCGGGAGCCTCCAGCAGAAGTACAAGCCCGGGGACATCCTGGTTCCGGACCAGTTCGTGGACAGGACGCGGCACCGGCCCGACACCTTCTTCGGGGACGGTATCGTGGCGCACGTGAGCTTTGCGGATCCCGTCTGCCCTGACCTTCGACGACGCCTCGTAAAGGCCTGCCGCACACTGGATCTCGAGGTTCACGAAGGCGGCACCTACCTCTGCATGGAAGGGCCCCTCTTCTCGACGCGCGCAGAAAGCAACCTCTATCGCTCGTGGGGCATGGACGTCATCGGCATGACCAACCTCCAGGAGGCCAAGCTCGCGAGGGAAGCCGAGATCTGCTACGCCACCATGGCCCTCATCACGGACTACGATTGCTGGCACCCGGATCACGATTCGGTGAGGATCGAGGACGTCCTGAGGATCCTGAAGCAGAACGCGGACCATGCGCGGGCCGTCGTCCAAGCCGTCCTCGATGCGCCGCCACCCGACGGCTCCTGCCACTGCAGGCACGCCCTGGACAACGCCGTCATCACGAGACGCGACAAATGGCCGGAAGAGACCTACCACAGGCTGCTTCCGCTCCTGAAACGATTCGTGCAAAACTGAAATTAAGGTGATCTATGGAACTACTCGTTGTCGGCACCGTGGCCTATGATTCCGTCAAGACTCCATTCGGCGAAAGAAAGGGTGTGCTCGGCGGCTCGGCCGCATTCTGCGCGATGGCCGCGTCCTATTTCACGGATGTGGCCATAGTGGCCGTCGTTGGGGAGGACTTCGCGGACGAAGACCGTAGACTCCTCGAATCCCACCAGATCGACCTCTCTGCCTTGCAGACCGTGAACGGCGCAAAAAGCTTCCACTGGCAGGGGGAATACGGCGAGGACATGAACGATGCCCGGACCATCCGTACCGACCTTAATGTCCTTATGGATTTTGACCCTGTCGTGCCCGAAGCATTCCGTAGCGCGCCCTATCTCTTTCTTGCAAACATAGATCCGAAGGCTCAGCTCAAGGTCCTCGATCAACTCGATTCGCCCAGGCTCGTTGCGGCCGACACCATGAATTTCTGGATAGAGAACAGCCGCGAAGACCTGATGCGCGTCCTGCCCCGCATCGACGTGCTCGTCATCAACGAAGCGGAGGCCCGCCAGCTCTCCGGAGAGGGAAACCTCTTCTCGGCGGCAAGGAGCCTACTGTCCTGTGGGCCTGCGATGCTCGTCATCAAGAGGGGCGAATATGGCGTCCTTAAGATAACGGCGGACTCAATCTTCGCCGCGCCCAGTTTTCCGCTGGAAAAGGTATTCGATCCGACCGGCGCTGGGGATTCCTTCGCAGGCGGGTTCATGGGGTACATTTCGAGCAAGCGAAACCAGGCTCCGGAGACGATGCGCCGCGCCGCCATCATGGGCAGCGTCATGGCCTCCTACAACGTCGAGGACTTTTCCATGAACCGTTTGGCCTCCCTCAGCCGCGAGGACATCGAGGCGAGGTATAATGCCTTCAGGCGGCTGACGGAATTCGGGGACTTATAATAGAGATAAACGGGCGCGGTCCTGCGCGACACGCCATTTCGGCGGCGCACGGTTCGGGCCGAGCATGGGAGGAGGTTTCGATGGTCAAGACGCTCGAGGGCGTATTATCGGCAAAGGGACTCAAATTCGGCATCGTGATCAGCCGCTTCAACGAGTTCTTCTCGACCAAGCTGCTCGACGGAGCCTTGGATTGCTTGCAGAGGCATGGCGCAGAGGAGAAGAATATCACGGTGGCCTGGGTGCCGGGGGGATTCGAAATTCCGCTCGTGGCCAAGCGCATGGCGGTCTCGGGAAAATTCGACGCCGTGATCGCGCTCGGAGCGCTCATCCGAGGGAGTACGCCCCACTTCGAATACATCGCCGCCGAGGTCGCCAAGGGCCTTGCCGCCAGCGCCCTTGAAACGGGCCTCCCCGTCCTCTTCGGCGTAATCACGACGGACACGATCGAACAGGCCATCGAGCGGTCCGGAACCAAGGCGGGCAACAAGGGCTTCGACGCCGCCCAGGCGGCCATCGAGATGGCCAATCTCTACAAGGCCTTGTGACATGGGCGTACGGCGCGAAGGCCGGGAACTGGCCCTCACCTACCTCTATCAGCTTGACCTCGGCGTGGAAAACATCACCTCGGTGACAGCGGCTATCGAACAGGACAAGAGGGGTTCCGCAAGGGTCCGATCATTCGCACAAAGCCTCGTCCAGGGCGTTTGGCGGCAAGGGACCGAGATCGATGAACTGATATCCGCCCACCTGATGCACTGGAAGCTCGAACGCCTGACACGCACCGACCGAGGCCTGTTGAGAATGGCCGTATACGAGATGAAATTCGATCCTGACATACCTGCCAAGGTGGCCATCAATGAGGCGGTGGAAATCGGGAAGAAGTTCGGCGGAGAGGAATCCGGACGCTTTCTCAACGGGGTCCTGGATGCCATTCTTCACGCGTCCGGCTAGCCTCCTTCTCCTGGCCGTGGCGGTTCTCGCGGCATCACCCGCGCTGCAAGGGGGGCCGCGCTATCCGCGGTTGATAGGCTGGGTCGAGGGATCGGCATCGGCGGTTTACAGCCTCGACGCCCCCGGCGCGCCTCCCCCGCCGTCCTTCAAATGCAACGGCTTTGTTCAGGAGGTGGAAGGCGCACGTGGACACTGGCGCATAAAGGTGCAGGTGAGCCTGCGGCCGTTGCGAGTGAGAACGCCTTTCCGTCCTGGCCGGCTGCCGGCCTCACTGGACCTGCCGACATCGGCCGCCCGAAGTCTGGAGGCACGCCTGTCGAACTGCGCGCGCGAGGATCAGGCCGTTGACGCCGTGCTGACTTTTCTTCGCGAAAGGCTACACTATAAGCAGAAGCCCGATTTCGACGAAACGTTCAGATCGGTGATGGCCAGGGGCGAGTCTTCCTGTGTGGGTATGACGCATGCCGCCGTAACCATCCTCAAGGCCCTCGGAGTAAAATGCAGGGAAATCGTCGGGCTTAAGGTCCCTGCGTCCAAGGTGCCTGTTTCTCTCCAGGGAGGACGCCTCCACGCGTGGATAGAAATCGATTTTCCGGAGGTTGGCCCCGTGTTCTGCGACCCCTTCCGGTCGACCAACTGGGTTCCCCAGAACTACGTCGTTCTGAGGGACGGCGGCGGCCTGGACGTCGGCGGGCTAAAGGCGTATACGGGCGGACGGATATCCCTCCTCGACCAGAAGGACAGGACCTTTTATGAACCGCCTGCTGGCGCCGACTGTCTCCTCTGGGCCCGCCCGTCTGCGGACTATCGCACAGGCTCGATCATCACGGGCAAGCTCCTTGGTGGAATGGACATCCCGCTCCACGGCACGGCGACGCTCGCCGGAAATGGGGGCATCGTCTCCATGAAGCTGTGGGAAGGCAATTTCTTTTTCAACGGCCTCGAGCCGGGCGTCTACGAACTCACGGTGGTCTCCGCGGGGGGATCAAGACAGCGGGAAAACATCCGCCTGACGGGCATGGACAAGCGTCGCCTTATCTTCTATAGTCGAACCGAGGGGGAATGAGGTTCGGAGCGAAATATGAGCTTAGGCGGTAGCCTGGAGGACCTGTCCCTCCTGGACATCCTGCAAATCGTCAACGTATCCAGAAGGACGGGCGTACTCCGCCTTGCCCCTCCCTCCATGGGAACGTCCTTCATCTACTTCGCTGCGGGCAACGTGGAAGATATCGTCGGCGACTTCAGCGAAGAGGACTTTCTCGCCTTCTTCGAGGACCAGGACCTGGTCGACGCCACAGATCTTTCGGAAGCCCGGGAGCGAGCCAGCGGGGATTCCCGGGCGGTTTTGCGCCGCCTGCTCGAAACCGGTGCGCTCAACACCCAGCTTCTGGAGCAGGCCCGGAGACTCGAGATCTCCCGGCGCCTCAGGATTCTCACACAGATTTCCGAAGGCCAGTTCAACTTCTTCCTTACTGAAGCGGGCGACGAACTTGAGAGCACCACAGTAAAGCCCTTCTCTCCCCTAAAGAAGTCCGTCTCTCCGCAGAACCTGCTCACCCAGACCTTGACCGAGGAGAGCCTGGTCGAATGGGCCGAACCGAGACGTCTCGAAGAAGCCCGCGGCCCTATGCCCGCATCCAACGACGAGGAACGGTCGGCCCGGGAGCCGGGGGGCGCTCACCTCGCACCCTCTGAACCGGACATGGATGCCTTGCCCCCGGGCCCCCAGGAACCCGCCGTGCAGCCTGCTCACCCCAGAACATTCCGCATGAAGCCCGCACGCAATCGCATCACGATACTCCTCGCCTCGGACGAATCCATCTTCAGGAAGCTCCTGCGAAAGCGCCTTCTGGAACACTTTGCCGATGTGTGCATCGTGTCGAGCCTCAACGACTACAGGCTAGCCTGCACACGCCTGCTGGCCGAAAGAACGCCCTTTGTCACGCTCGTCGACCTCCTGATGCCCACCCAGAGCAGTGAGGGCTACCTCGGCGGGCTCGAACTCGTCCAGGATGCCCACCAGCGCTTTCCACAGGTCAAGATCGTCCTCATGACCGACCTTAGCGACGAGAAGATCCTGAGCGTCGCCAGGGCCAACGGCGCTCTCGCCATTCTTCCCAAGCCGGGCCTGGCCAATTTGAAGGTGGATGAGTTCGAGGAGTCGATCCGGAGCTTCGCCGATAGCTTCTGCGCTGAAGTGGACAAGATGATCCCTCCAGTCGAGGAGGAAGTGGCGTCTTTCCTCAGCGATCTCGGAGCGGACACCCCCGGCTCGGGGGACCGGATCCGCGACCAGCTTTCCCTGCTGAAAGGACTCATGGGTGAACTGGCCAGCCCGAAAGAGTCGAGTGAGATTTCCCTTCTCGTGCTCAGGCTGGCAGCCGAGTACTTCGAACGCGCTGTCCTCTTCCTCGTGAGGAAGGAGGCATTTGTCGGTCTCGGGGGGTTTGGCGAAACCGGCGACGAGGAGAACATGACCGCCAAGGTCCGTCGTCTGAAAATATCCGCCGGTCGGGGTTCCTTTCTCGATGATGCGGTGAAACGGCGTTCGTCCATTCAAAAGGCCGGCCAGGATTTGGGCCCCGAGGACAAACAAGCGATGGCCATGCTCGGAGCCTACATCCCGCCCACGGCCGTGGCCCTGCCCATGATGAGCCGTGGGCGCGTAATCGCGATGCTTTACGGCGACAACGCCGTATCGGGGCAGGCTCTGCCTGATCTGACCGGCATGGAGATCTTCATGACGCAAGCTGGAATGGCGATGGAGAAAGCACTCCTCGAAATCCAGCTCCTCCACATGAAGAGAAGCATCCCCTCCGAGAAGAAGGGCGGACTTTAGGCGCCTATCGCCCGGCCTGGCGCGAACCCACGAGTACCCAAGCCCGGAAAATAGATATGCAAAGAACGGGGAGCCGCCCGCAGACGGCTCCCCGTTTTACGTCACGCCTTGCCCTCGAGCGCCTTACCTGAGCGACGACTGTGCTGACGCAAGCCGAGCCACCGGCACGCGGAACGGAGAGCAGGACACGTAGTCGAGACCTATCTGGTGGCAGAACTCCACGGAGTTCGGCTCGCCACCGTGCTCGCCGCAGATCCCGATCTGCATGGAAGGCCTCGCCCTCCTGCCTTTCTCGACCGCGATCTTCATGAGTGCTCCCACGCCGCTCCTGTCCAGTCGCTGGAAAGGATCGACAGGGTAGATCTCCTTCGCGACGTACGTGCCCATGAAGCCCTTCACGTCGTCTCGGGAAATGCCGCAGGTGGTTTGGGTGAGGTCATTCGTGCCGAAGGAGAAGAACTCCGCGATGCCCGCTATCTGGTCCGCGACCATGCAGGCCCTTGGGAGTTCGATCATGGTGCCGATCATGTACTTGAGATCGACTCCCACGGCCGCGATGATCTCGTCCGCAAGCTTCCGGGCCTGTTCTCCGATAATCCTCATCTCGCCCTCGGTGGCGACGATCGGGATCATGATTTCCGGCTTCACCGGAAGGCCCTGTTTTGCCACATCGCACGCCGCTTCGATGATGGCACGGATCTGCATCTCGTAGATCTCCGGGTAGGAGATTCCGAGCCTGCAGCCCCTGTGTCCCAGCATCGGATTGTTCTCGTGGAGGGCCTCGATGCGCTCCTCCACCTCCTCCGGCGACACGCTGAGGGCATCGGCCACTTCTTTAACTTTCCTGTTGAATATATCAGGCTTAAGAGCCTCTCGGGACGGAAGAAATTCATGAAGTGGCGGGTCGAGCAATCGCACCGTCACCGGGCGCCCTTCCATCGCCTTGAAGATACCCGCGAAGTCTTCCTTCTGCATGGGAGCGAGTTTCATGAGCGCATCGCGCCTCTGCTCCTCGCTCTCCGATAGAATCATGCGCCTAACGTACTGTATCCTGTCGCCTTCGAAGAACATGTGCTCCGTTCTGCACAGTCCGATCCCCTGTGCGCCCAGCTTCACGGCAAGCGCCGCCTGCTTGGGCGTGTCTGCATTCGCCCAGACCTGCATCTTCTTGAACTCGTCGGCCCACGCCATGAGCTTCACGAACTGCTGGTAGTTCTTCGACTTTTCTGGGGGAAGTTCGCCGCTCAGAACCTGAAGGACCTCCGAAGGCCGGGTCTCCAGTTTGCCCATGATGACCTCCGCGCTGAAGCCGTCGATGGAGAGCCAGTCGCCTTCTTTGATCACCTTGCCGCCGACCTCCATCACGCCTTTGGCGTAGTCTATATTGAGGTCTCCGCACCCTACGATACAGACCTTGCCCATCTGGCGCGCAACGAGCGCCGCGTGGGAGGTCATGCCGCCCTGCGCGGTCAGGATGCCCTGCGCCGCGTCCATGCCGCGGATGTCCTCGGGGCTGGTGAATTTTCTGACCAGGAGGACTTTCTCGCCCCGATTCCGCCATTCGTCAGCGTCCTGTGCCGTGAATACGACGCGGCCGGTTGCCCCTCCGGGTCCGGCCGGCAAACCCTTGGCTATGATCCTCCCCTCCTCCACCGCGCGCCTTTTGGCATCGCCGTCAAATACCGGCGCCAGGAAGGCCGCTATGCCGTCGGCTTCCGGCCTGAGAACCGCTGCCTTCTTGTCGATCAGGCCTTCGGCTTCCATGTCCACTGCCATTCGGGCTGCGGCAAAGGGGTGCCGCTTTCCCGTGCGGGTCTGGAGCATCCATAGCTTGCCGTTCTCGATAGTGAATTCGAAATCCTGCATGTCCCGATAATGGGACTCGAGTTTGTTTCTGATGTCCACGAGCTGGCCATATGCATCGGGTAGGATGTGCTGCAGTTCCGAAATGGGGCGAGGCGTCCTGGTTCCCGCGACAACGTCTTCGCCCTGGGCGTTCATGAGGAACTCTCCGTACATCTTGTTTTCACCCAGAGCCGGGTCGCGCGTGAACCCGACTCCCGTGCCGGAGGTGTTTCCCAGGTTCCCGAAAACCATCGTCTGGACATTGACGGCCGTCCCCCAGTCCGAGGGGATATCGTAGAGCTTTCTGTAGGCGATGGCGCGGTCGTTCATCCACGAGCCGAAGACTGCCCCGATGGCCCCCCACAATTGATCCATGGGATTTTCAGGAAAGTCGATCCCCTTCCTCTTCTTGATCTCGGCTTTGAAGAGTTTGACGAGTTTCTGCAGGTGCTCCGTCTTGAGATCCGTGTCGTAGCGAGCGCCGGCCTCTCCCTTGACCTGGTCCAGGATGACGTCGAAGGGGTCGTCATCCGTCTTCTTTTCCGGCTTTAAATCGAGCACGACATCCCCGTACATGGCCACGAAGCGCCTGTAGGAATCCCACGCGAAGCGGGGGTTGTTGGTCAGGGCCGCGAGACCCTGCACGGTCTCGTCGTTGAGCCCGAGGTTGAGGACGGTGTCCATCATGCCCGGCATGGAGGCGCGCGCCCCCGATCGGACCGAAAAGAGCAGCGGATTGCCGGGGTCGCCGAACTTCCTGTCCATGATCCCCTCCACCCCGGAGAGGGCTTCCATGACCAGCTTCTCGAGGTCCTTCGGATAGGACTGGTCGTTCTGGTAATAGTAGGTGCAGACCTCGGTGGTCAGCGTAAAGCCCGGGGGAACGGGAATTCCCAGGTTGGTCATCTCGGCCAGGCCGGCTCCCTTGCCCCCGAGCAGTTCCTTCTGGGTGCCGTTGCCTTCAGCCTTGCCGTTACCGAAGAAATAGACCCATTTTGACATTTTTCTACCTTCCTTTTGGCTATTGAGGTTGCCGGTTTACCAAGTTTAAAGCTTACCACAACCGGCCCCCGGGATAAGGGGGGTGTGCGCCACTCCCCGGCCCTGATGGTCAGGTGCCCCATCAGAAAAGTTATCCGAAACGCGCAAGCCTCCCGGATCCGCATCCTGGGGCTAGAGAATGTCTTCGACAGCCAGACAGAACGGGAGCTTGCCCGGCCGGAACTCGGGCGCGGGCTTGGCGATGACCTGCACAGAAGGCGTGAGGCTCGAAGGACCGAGGCCTTTCCGAACGCCGTCCCAGGCTATGACGTTGAGCGGATCACCGTTGGGAAGCCCGGCCTCCCATATGACGTGCCGATCCGCAACGACCCGGCATCCCCTCGCGTGCAACCCTTCCACGCCGATGAATGGTTCTTCGTTTCCGGGGCCGAATGGGTCGAGGATACCCCACACGTCCCACACATCCGGAAGGGACTCCGGCGAAAGCGGGAAGTAGGTGCGTTCCTCTGAGCCGCAATCTTTCTGAGGTTCCGCATTTTGCAGGGCACGGCCGAGTTCGGGAACGCTGTCGGTGCTGACGGTGAATCCCGCGGCCCCCTGGTGTCCTCCGAATCGAATGAGGTTCGAGGCGGCCCCTTCAAGCAGCCGAATGACGTTGTCCGCCCCCGACGCCCTGGCCGATCCGACGCCCTCCTCGCCCTCTATGGCCACCACGAACGCGCTCTTTCGATAGTTTTCCGCCAGCCTGGCCGCAACGGGGCCGATCACTCCTCTGTGCCAGGTGTCCGAGGAAACGAAGACGACCCTGGAGGATTCCTGGTCGCATGCTATGACCGAAGCTTCTTCCATGGCGGCAGCCTGCAGCGCCTTCCGCTTCCGGTTCAGCGACTCCAGTCGCCCCATGAGAACGGACGCCCTGCCCGGATGCCTTTCAAGGAGGAGGTCCAGCACGAGCCGCCCGTCCTTCATGCGCCCGGCTGCATTAAAGCGGGGCGCTATGTGGTAGGCGATGTGGTGGCTCCGGAGGTCCCCGTTGATCTTGGCCCTCTTCAGCATCATGGCCAAGGCCACGTTGGGTGTGC
The DNA here is from genome assembly GCA_964507185.1 of uncultured Thermoanaerobaculia bacterium. Classification (GTDB taxonomy): domain Bacteria; phylum Acidobacteriota; class UBA4820; order UBA4820; family DSQY01; genus CAVRTJ01. Next base: position 25,521 of record CAZDOY010000002.1, on the reverse strand, counting down.
GTGCAAGCGCCTCGAAGCCCCTCTTGCAGATGCTGCGGTTGTCGGGCGACATGGGTACGACATCGGCCACCGTCGCGATGGCCACGAGACGGAGAAAGGGATCGAGCGGAAGGGGGCGGCCCATGCTCTCTGCGGTCTGCCTGACGGTCTGCATGGCGACGTAGGCGCCGCACATGGTCCGGTCTGGATGGTCACGCTCGATGTGCGGGTTCACGATGATGGCCGGTGGCCTGGAGTTTTCGCTGGGGATGTGATGATCCGTGATGACGACGCCTACGCCCAGGGCCCTTATCTGCTCGACGATTTCCTTCGCATTTGTGCCGCAGTCGGTCGTTACGACGAGTCCGGCGCCGCTCTTGACGATCGCCTCGAGGCTCGTCTCCGAAAGACCGTAGCCGCCGTCGAACCGTGATGGAATGTGCGCCACGGTCCGCCCCCCAAGAGAACCGAGGCCTCCCATGAGCACGGCCGCTCCCATGAGGCCGTCCACATCGTAATCACCATGCACGAGGATGGTTTTGTCCTCCTTGATCGCCTGTGCGATGGCACGCGCCGCGGACGCAACGTTCGGAAGGCGCGACGCAGGCGGGCATGTGCCGCCGCCGGCCTCCAGAAACTCGGTGATCTCCGAGGGCTCTTCGAACTTGTTGGCGAGGAACATGGCCGTCACGGGCGCCACGCCGTAGCGCCTGGAGATCGACAGGCTTTCGGCCTCCCATCCCGTCGCCGGAATCCATTGGTTCTGCTTCACGCGGCTGCTCCCAGTGGCGTTCATACTGGATAAAATGAAAAGCGCCGGGGCCTTATTCCTCCGGCGCTTTATCTTTTCTTACCCGCCGGTCGGGGCCGGGGGGCTCGTTTTTATTGGTGGAGCTAGGGGGGATCGAACCCCCGACCTCTTGAATGCCATTCAAGCGCGCTCCCAGCTGCGCCATAGCCCCACCAGACCGTTAGTATAGGGCAAAAGCCCTGCTGCGGTCAAGCCGCACTCCCGGCGATCAGCGAGCGAAAGGCGAACGAGGTTGTGTCGGCCCGTGGCGCCCTGTGCGCGAGAAATCAAAGACCTCCTTCCGCCTATCGACTGCCCGGTGCCGACGAGGAGGGCAGTTCAATAAAGGCTGGTAATGCCTTTCTCGTCCGGTTCGTAGAGCACGCGGTAAAATTCGGTCGCAAACCTGTCCGTCATGCCGGCAAGAAAATCGACGACCACCTGGAGTTTGCCGATGGGACTCGGCGTCGAGTCAACGCGCTCGCGCGTGTTGTGAGGAAGGAGTCTTATCGACTTGCCTCCCTGCACCAGCAGATCCCTGGTCAGACTTTCGAAGAGGCGTTCGAGGATGCCCTCCGCCTTTGCGGACATACGTTCGACGACGGGATGCGTGTATACCCTGCTGTAGAGAAACTCCCGCAAAGCCTTGACGGAGTTCCCCATCTCTGTGGAAAAGTCCACCGCAGGATCTCTGGTTGCCTTTATCTCGACGGCGTCTCGAAAGCACTTCAGCCTCGGTTCGGATACCGTGACAACGTCGTTGATCAGTACGTCGATCATGTTCCTAACGAGCAGTCTGCCCCACAGGATCCTGTTCTTCTCCCAGCCGCTCGCACCTTCGCTGGCCCTCTCCCAGGCGGTGCGGAGAAGTCCGATGGGGAGGTCCCGCAGTTCTTCCACACTCAGGAACCTTACTCGCAGCGCGTCCTCCAGATCGTGCGTGACCCAGGCCACCTGGTCGGCCACGTTGACGACCTGCGCTTCGGCCGAGCACCCGGCCGTGTCGAAATACCCTGCTCTGACTCGTTCCGTATCCGCTTCGTCCTGGAGAACCAGCGGATAAGGCAGGACGGGCTCGTCGAAGGCGGTGTGGTGATTCAGGATGCCGTGCAACGTTTCCCGGGTGAGGTTCAACCCCGGGAAACGCGGATATCGGCGTTCCAGGTTGCTTACGATTCTGTAGGACTGGTAATTCTGTTCGAACGCCTTGCCTCCCTGCGGCCTGCGCACGCCCAGCTTCTCTTCGAGGATATCGCCGAAGAAACGGTCCAGCGCTGCTTCTCCCCTGTGTCCGAACGGCGGGTGCCCCAGATCATGTGCGTAGGCGACGGCTTCGCAGAGGTCCTCGTTGAGCCCCAGCGCGCAGGCGATGCCTCGCGCCACCTGCGAAACCTCCATGGTGTGTGTGAGACGCGTCCTGTAGAAGTCTCCTTCGTGAACGACAAAGACCTGCGTTTTGTATCCCAGTCTGCGGAAGGCCTCCGAGTGAAGCAGCCTGTCCCTGTCCTGCTGGAAGTAGGTCCTGTTCGCCGGATGGACGGCTTCGTACTCGTGCGCGATGGCTCCCTCACAGCGGACCGCCCAGGGCTGGAGCAACCCGTTTCGGAGTTCGCAACTCTCCCTGTGGCGACCGGCGATACCCAACGATTCCATGTTCATGGAACCTCCACGTAATGATTTTAACTGTCCGCCATGACGGGTGCTGGTTCTCGGCGGACCCGATTTGTGTTTGTCACAAGGACCATCTTAGAGGCTATAAAGCAAGAGGACAAGGTCCGTCAGGTCGCCTATCCCCCGATGCGGTTCATGAAAGTATGCGTGTCCATGCTCTGCGGCGGGCGTTTTCCCGCGAGGTAGCTGCGCAGTTTCTTCTCCACAACCTCCGCGGGATCTCGTTTGAGAGCTCCGACCAGCGGCATGGGGGCCGGGTCCATCAGGCAGCGCCTTATCCTGCCTCGAGCGTCGAGCCTGAGCCTGTTGCAGGATGAACAGAAAGCGTGCGATACGGGGGTGATCCATCCCACCTGCAGAGATTTCCCCTTCCAGGCAATACATCCCGTGCGGGCCGGAGCAACCTGTCCCGGTATCCTGCTCCAATCCGTGCCGCCAAGGCCCAGGGAGTTCCTGATGGCCTCCGCCGAAACGTATTCCCCGTTGGCCCATGCCGCTTCCGTTCCGGTCCTCATGAGTTCTATGAAGCGCACCTCAAGACCTCTTCCTGCGGCGTAGTCAAGCAGTGACGGCACGTCCTCCTCCCAGGAACTGCTTCTCAGCACGGAATTGATCTTGATGGGATAAAGCCCGGCTTCCAATGCGGCGTCGATCCCCCTGAGGGCATCCTCGACCCTGCCGCCCCTCGTGACCTCATGAAAACGCCGGGAATCCAAAGAGTCCAGCGAAACGTTCACGCGCATGAGTCCCGCATTCTTCAGAACGCCCGCCCATCTCGCTAGCAGCGTCGCATTCGTGGTCATGGAAACCTCCAGGAGTTCTGGAATGCGGCGCAGCCCATCGACCAGCCAGGGCAGTCCCCGCCTCGCGAGCGGTTCGCCCCCGGTGATCTTCACCCGATCGACGCCCAGCCTCTCGGCAAGCCATGCGACAGCCTCGCGAAGGTCTTCGAGGGTTGGCAGATCGCGGTGCGGAACGAATGCGACGCCCCGGGCGGGCATGCAGTAGCGGCATCGCAGGTTGCACCGGTCCGTCACCGAAAGGCGCAGGGTAGCGCCGGGCACGTGCTCAGCGACAGACAAGGCCCACCTCCACGCGAGGGATAGGCTTGGCATTTCTTTTATGTATTATCGAGCAGGTCGACGGCTCGGCCACGGGCATCTCCTTTCCAAGAGGGGAGGCCGCGCCGTTTCCCGCGCGACCCTCGGGGCTGGGAGCCTTCGACCGGCTCCGCCCGCCGCCCGCCGCGCCGTGGCGCAGCCGCCTTAGGCCCGACGGGTCGGAGACGGGTCCAGTATGAATTCCGCCTTTACTTTTTTCAACCCGCCGTGCGCGCGAACCCCTGCGGCCTGCTAATGGTCGTGCACGTGACCGGGACCCCCGTCGCCGTGTTCGTGCCCGTGCCCGGCGGCGTGGCGGTGCGGGTGGCTGTGAACCAGGGAACCGTGCCGGTGCCTGTGTTCGTGGATGAGATTCACCGATTCGAGGAGGGCTTCGTCGTGGAGGATGGCGGCGACGTCCGAGTCCGCGGCGATCCGATGGTCTTCGCCCACGACTATGAGTCTGTCCGCAAGGTGCGGCAGGAGCACGAGGTCGTGCGTCGCGAAGACGAGGGTCAGCCCTGCGGCGTTAAGCTCTTCGAGGAGGTCCACCAGCCGCGACTGGCTCCTCGGATCCAGTCCCGCCGTCGGCTCGTCCAGCAGGAGCACGCTGGGAGCCATGGTGAGCAGGGATGCCAGAGCCACGCTCTTCTTCTCGCCGGTGCTCAGTTGCTGTGGCGACCGCGCCAGGAGCCCTCCTATGCCCAGGAGTTCCGCCGTGTCCTTGATGCGTTGGGATATGTCTTCCCTCGGCATGCGAGTCTGCAGGGGCCCGAAGGCAAGCTCCTCCTCGACGGTCGGGCAGAACAGCTGCACGTCGGAATTTTGGAAGAGCAGTCCCACGCTCTTCCTGAACTGCGCCCCAAACGCTCCCCTTTCGAGTGCTTCCTCCGTGAGAGGCTTCCCCATGAAGAGAACGCGGCCGCAGGTCGGAAACAGGAGGCCGTCGAGAATGTGGAGAAGTGTTGTCTTGCCGCTCCCATTGGCTCCCGCGAGTGCGACCCGTTCCCCTCTCCGCACGCTGAACGTGATGTCTTCTAGGCACGTCTCCGCGCCGGGATACCTGAAGGAAGCCTGTTCCACGTCGAAAACACGGTCCATCCTCCGCCTCCGATTCAGATGCCTCTGCGGACAATTACCAGGAGCGCGGCAAGCCCCACCGACGATACGACGAATACCGCGTCCTTCGGCCTCCAGCGGAGCCGCTCCCAGGTGTGCGGTTCCCCCGTGTAACCCCTGGATATCATGGCGTCATAGACCCTATCTCCGAGAGATCGGGCCCGCCTGAACATGGCTCCGATTCCGGCCGCCACCCAGGCGCGTTCCCTTCCCGGAGCCTCCTGTGAGACCGAACGACTCATCTTGGCCATGTGTATTTCCTGGGCCGCTCGCACGAGGACCTCCAGATAGCGCTCCATCATGGCCAGGATCATGACGAAGACGCGCGGCACTCCCACGGCCCGGAGCCCCCTGAAGAGCTTCGGGGCTCCCGTCGTAGCCGTAAGAAGGACGGCGAGGGTCACACATGCGCTGGTCCTCAGCACGAAGCGCGAGGCAATCAGGAGGCCTGCGTCCGTCACGGCGATGTGCGGACCTGCGGCCATCCACGCCGGTAGCGCGTCGAGGGGCAGAGGCCATATTTCCAGAACCGGCCGCCCCCCGGACACCACGTTCAGGACGGCGGGAGCGATGACGAGCACCGAAAAGAGGGGCGCAGCCAGCATCACGCCCGCAAAGCGCCCGGCTGGAACGCGCGAGGCCAGGGCCAGAGCCAGGCAGGCCACGCACACCAGACTGAGCACGGCAATCGATTCCTGCACGCTGACCGCGACGACAAGGGCCACGATGCCTAGCACCTTCGCGCGCGGATCGAATGCCTGGAGGAGGCCTCTCTTTTCTGCTATCGACCTGTCGGAGAGGCTCAATCCCAGGGTGCGACCGAATCCAGCAATCGACTTTCGCAGGCCCTTGCCGAGTCCGCGCCTCGCGGTTTTCGAGGCACGTTTCCACGCCGGGTCTCCGGTCGGCTCCATGTCTTCCATGAGCCACTCAGGCAGAGCCGCCACGGGACTCCCTCCTCGCAATAATCCGTCTGAACACCATAAAAAGTCCCAGCAGGATGACCCCGCCGATCAATCCCGACACGATGTACCAGGCACTCAGTCCCCATACCGTCAGGCCTTCTCCAGGCGGCGCGTAATCCGGCATGGGGGCCCGCCACAGACCGCCCAGTTTCGCGAGTCCCGCCGGAACGTATCCCGCGAGCTTCTTCACGCTCTCCCCGTCCCACTCGCCCCAGGCCGGCCCAGCACCGAGCCAACCCGGGAGAAGAAGGCCGAGTGGCGTCAAGAGGACGAGCACCCCCAACGCGATGAGAATCTTTCGAAGCGGGGAGCGCGCCGGCGGCTCCGAAGCCACGGCACCGGGCCCGTAACTCCGGTACACCTGGGGCTCTGTTCTATCCAGGTATGCCACTGCAAATCCCGTCACGGCAGCTTCCACGAAGCCGAAAACCAAAAGGTGCTCGATGAGCATCGCGGGCACCGCTATGGTCAGACCAAAGGGGGAATACAGAGCATGGCCGGCGGCGTCTCGCGCCAGAACGGGTTGAATTCCGAAGAGAACCCCTGCTGCAAGCGCAGCTGCGTTCAATCCCACGTACCCGGCAAGGGACGCCGCGAGCCAGCGCCTTCGCGTTCCGAGGGGGGCGCTTCCCGCGAGCGCGCGGAACACCCACCACCCCGCAAAGGGCATGATCACGGCCATTGTGAGGCAGTTTGCACCTATCGCCGTTATGCCGCCATCTCCGAAGACGAGGGCCTGGACGACCAGCACCAGCGACTCGGCTACCACCGCGGCCCACGGCCCCATGAGGATGGCGATGAGGACCGATCCCACGGCGTGGCCGCTTGTGCCTCCAGGAATCGGAACGTTGAACATCATCACAAGAAAGCTGAATGCCGCGGCCATGGCAAGAACGGGGACCTGCCTGATCCTGAGTGTCTTTTTGACGCGCGAGGAGGCATAGGCCCAGATCGGGATCATCAGGGCGAAGGCGCCACCGTAGGTGGCGGGACCGAGGTAGCCGTCGGGAATGTGCATATCGCCTCCTCCTCTTTCAGCGATGGAACCGAAGCGGCCCGCTGATAACAAGGTGAACGGTATAACGTGTGCCTCCTTCACCGTTATTGGGGAGGAGCACGCCCGCGAGGACTTCTACGTTTTCCCGGAAGACCCAGTCGATGCCTGCGGACGAATAGTTCTGCCTTCCGGCGATGTAGTCGGCCATGACCGTAAGCCGCTCGGTCAGCCCTCTGTCCACGCCTGCTATCAGGTGAGTGGCCCCTTCGACGTACATGGCCCCAAGGTGCCCCCTGAAAAGCCGGAAGTCCTTCATTGCTACTACATAGGGCCCCTGCTTTCTCACGCGCGAATCCATGGCCTGGACGCCCACGGCCACCGCCCACTCGTCATTTTTTCCTTCCAGTGCAACCCACTTGAAGTTGAAGTACGCCCGGTGTTCGGCTTCCTCGCTGAAATCGAAATCCACGCCGGCTTCGAGCCGGTCCGTCAGGCCGAACTGGACATTGAATATGTACGAATCCGCGGTGAGTCTTCTTACCGTTCCGTCCACCTGGAATTCGAAGCTGAAATACTTCCTGGCAACCGTATCCGTCGTCGGTATGAGACACAGCCCGCTGTAGCAGGCGCGATCGCCCTCGGCACCGACGAGCAGGAAAAGCGTGAAGAGTCCTGCGCAAAGGAGCCTCCGGCGAAATATCCCGACGAAATCGCTCGCGCGACCACCATCCATGATCCCCCCTCCTTCGGCACTCACGTCCTCAGAGCACCTTTTTGCCCGTCGTCGTACTCACGAGTTGCCCGTGCTTCACGCCCCGGGTGCTGATGAGCGTGTTGGCGATCGTCTTGACCCGTTGGTTCGGGCCCCTCACGATGATGACTTCGAGGCAGTTGTGGGCATCCATGTGCACGTGCGTGTTACAAATAATCAAGTCATGGTACTGATGCTGGACATCGGCCAGCTTGTCGGAGAGGTCGTGGACGTGATGCTCGTAAACGAGGTTCACGGTTCCGACCACGTCCGTATTGGGCTCGGACCATTCTTCCTTGACGAGTTCCTGCCGGACGAGATCTCGTATGGCCTCTGACCTGGATGCATAGCCCCGCTCCTCGATGAGCGCGTCGAAGCGCATCAGGAGTTCGTCCTCCATGGATACCCCGAATCTCTCCAGTTTCGGCATAACACCCTCCGTGCCATCTTTTCGTAAATAGTAGCATCTTTTGCGAGCAACGTCCATTTCTCCCCCCTGCCAACGCCCCCCGGTTCCGTCTTAGGTGCTCCTCTTGCTTTCGCGCGAGCAAAAACCTATTTTCAGTACAATGAATACTGTTGCTCGAGCATGATTTGCGGGGAGGGGCGGAATGACCGTTCAGAACGCTGCCGATTCCAATGCAACATCGCGTGAAACCATGGAGGCGGCACTCGCGGAACTCGAATACTCGAAGGACAGATGGGTCTGGCTTCCGCTAGAGAAGAAAGTGGACATTCTGGACAGATTGATCTCGGATTTGCAGGGCGTGGCGACTGAATGGTCCGAAGCGGCGGCAGAGGCAAAGGGTGTTGCCCCGGGTTCCACGGCCGCAGGGGAAGAATGGCTGACCTTCGCCTTCCTGATAAAGGCGGCCGCCATGCTCCGCAACAGCCTGCGGGACATCGTTCGCAAGGGGCGGCCGCGCATTCCGGGCCCCGTCCTCAGAGTGGGCGACGGTCAGCTGGGCGTACGCGTGTTTCCGCAGACGGTTTACGACAGGATTTTCTACCCCGCCATGACCACCGAGATCTGGATCCAGCCCGGCGTTACGAAAGAATCGCTCATCTCTGAGCAGGCGGTTCTATACAAGAGCCCGCCCGCCAAGGGAAAAATCGCGCTCGTCCTCGGTGCCGGGAACGTCTCCATCCTCGGTCCGTGCGACATCCTCGACAAAATGTTCTGCGAGGGGTGTGTCGTCATTTACAAGACGCACCCTGTCACAGACTACCTCACGCCCCTGCTTGAAAGAGGCATGGCCGCGCTCATCGAGGGCAGGTTCCTGAAGATCATCCGGGGCGGGGCGAAGGAGGGAAGCTTCTTGGCCGGGGAAAGCCGCGTCGACGAGCTCCACCTGACGGGATCAGACAGGACGTACGATGCCATCGTGTTCGGCAGCGGCGATGCGGGGATTGAAAACAAGAAGGCCAACCGGCCGCTCCTCTCGAAGCCGTTCACATGCGAGCTGGGAAACGTCTCGCCGACGATCGTCGTCCCCGGCCCCTGGAGCCCCTCCGACGTGGCCTACCAGGCCGAACACCTCGCCGGAATGCTTGTCCTTAATGCGGGATTCAACTGCCTGACCACCCGCGTCATCATTCAACATGCCGGCTGGGGTCTTAGAAATCAGCTGCTGGACGGCCTCAGAGACGTGCTGGGGCGGACGCCGCCGCGCCCCGCCTACTACCCGGGCGCAGAGGCCGTTTACCGCATGTTCATGGAGGCCCACCCCGAGGCCGAGCGCATGGGCGATCCCCCTGAGGGCTCCCTGCCCTGGACCCTGATCACGGGACTCGATCCCGAAAAGACGGACGATATCTGCTTTCGGAAAGAGCCCTTCTGTTCCCTCTTCTCCGAAACGGCCATAGCGGCCCCGGACGTTCCCGGCTTTATCGACCGTGCGGTCCGTTTTGCAAACGACACTCTCTGGGGAACACTCACCTGCACACTCCTTGTGCATCCGAAATCGCTCAAGGACGCGCGCGTTGCAGCAGCTGTCGAACGAGCCGTGGGCGACCTTCGCTACGGCACGGTGGGTGTTAACCTCTGGGGCACTTTGAATTTCGTTACCATGGCAGGCTCATGGGGAGCTATCCCCGGCCACCCGCCGACCGACATCCAGTCGGGGCACGGTACGGTCCATAATTACCTCATGATTCCGAACCCCCAGAAGACCGTTATCCGCGGGCCCTTCCGCCAGAGGCCGAAGCCCCTCGTTTTTCCCAGCCACAGGACTCTTCCGGAGATGGGCAGAAAGCTGGTGGCGTTCGAGGCTTCGCCGTCTGTGTTGAAGCTTCCCGGCCTCATCTGGGATGCCATGCGCGCATGAGGAATGGTGGAGATCTTCGTGCTCGGGTACGGCACGTTCTGGCGCAGGGCATTGGATTCATGGCGAGTTGGTTCTGAATGGACGTCCCTTTCTTCGAGAGGCCGGGCGGCCTCCGAGGAGGTCGCATGGATACCGTGCAGAAGAGAAGACGCCGGTCAGGCAGAGTCCGCCGAAAGAACCCCACGCTCCTTGAAGCCATTGGACAGGAGGGTCACGGCGCCTTCGGAGTCACCGAGGATATCGGCCGTGGTGGCTGCTCGGTGATCGCACCGACCCTCCTGCAGCCCGGAGCGGCCCTCAGGCTCTACCTCTCGGTTCGATCGGAGGTGCTTGAAGCCGAAGGGAGGATTGTCCACCACAGGTTGATGCCCGATGGACGGTACGAGATGGGGATCGAAATCCTGAAGATGGACCCAGTCCAGCGTTCGCGCTTCAATCTCCATTTCGGAGGACTATCGGGCGATTCCCCCCAGGAGAACCCTGATGCCTCCCTTCCGCCGGGTGACGGGACAAGTTGAGGCGCACCTGCTCGTCGGCCCTGCGTGGCAGCAGTACACGCCCCGGCATCGCTGCTGCGCGACCCGGTGCATCCGGAGCCGTGGCGCTTGCAACGCCGTCTGCGAGAGCTTTTCACCGGCCCGTTAGGGTTGGGCACCCTTGAGCAGGTGCTGGAATTTTTTTCTGAACTTGACCACCTTGGGCGAGATTACGATCCGACAATAGGGTTGCCCGGGATTGTCCCGGTAGTACTCCTGATGGTAGGCCTCGGCCTTGTAGAAGGCGCTAAAAGGCACGACCTCCGTCACGACGGGCCCGCTGTAGAGCTTCTCCCGTTCCACCTCGCGAATCGCCGACTCCGCCGCCTTCTTCTGCGCCTCGTCCCGGAAGAAGATCACCGAACGATACTGCGTCCCTACGTCGGCACCCTGCCGATTGAGGGTTGTGGGATCGTGGACGGTAAAAAAGATGCCGAGCAAGTCCCTCAGGCTGACGATATCCGGATCGAATGTGATCTGGACCGCTTCCGCGTGACCCGTCTCTCCCGTGCAGACCTGCTGATAGGTCGGATTGGCGACGTGTCCGCCCGAATACCCGGATTCTACCTTCACGACGCCTCTGACCTCCTCAAAAACGGCCTCAATACACCAGAAACAGCCTCCCCCCAGCGTGATGACCTGCATTTTGTGACCGCTCCTTCCAGCCGGCGACCTTTTGTGCGCTCCGGCACCGGCTTGTGATGCGCTTATGGATAACGCGAACATGCACACGATCAGGGTGACGACGAGAGTTCTTCGCATGGTCCCTCCCTGTCCTGCCTCCTTGAACGTTCGTGCGCCCGCTTTCTTCCATTCGGGGATTTGGCCGAGAAAGCCGCACGGCCACGATGAAACAACTAAAATAAGTCCATTCCGTGCCGGCGGGAATTGCGCGGACGTTTCACCGGCCCGCTAACCGAGGTTTCGCCTCAGTATGTCGCTTTCTTCCGGCAGGTCTGCGGTCCCGCGACAGCCCGTTCGACCGTCCGGATTGCATCTCTTCGCCATCTGGTCCAAGACCCTGAAAAGCAGAGCGTTTGCCATCTCGAACCGGCGCGGATCCGACAGCATCGATCCGGCCCGCTGCACGAAACGCCCCCCTTCGTCCAGATCGCTGCTTGAGTGCGCTATGAGTTCCAGGGTCGACGCAAGGGTGACCTCCAAATGGAACTGAAGCGCCAGAACCCTGTCCGAGTAAACGAACGCCTGGTTTTCGCAGGCCTCTGAGCGGCCTATGCACCGAGCGCCCGAAGGGATCGAGAATGTGTCGCCGTGCCAGTGGAAGGCGCCGAACGCCTCCGGAAAGACCTTGGCTATTTCCAGGGACTCGCACCCGTCGGTTCTCTGGACCGGGAACCAGCCGATCTCCCTGTGTTCGTTACCCGTAATGCGCGCCCCAAGCACTTCGGCGAGCAGTTGTGCACCGAGACAGATGCCCAGGACCACCTTGTCCGATCTGAGCGCGCGTTCGATAAGGCGCTTCTCGCCGAGGAGCCATGGAAACCGGTCCTCATCGCCTGCGCCCATCGGACCGCCCAGGATGAGCAGCCAGTCCGGCGATACCCCGGCGGCGAGAGTCTCCCCTTTCCAGAGAGACGACACGGCCAGATCGTGCCCCCTCGTGCCGGCCCACTTCGCAACGGCGGCCGGACCTTCGAAAGAAACGTGCTGGAGGACATGAATCAGCAAGGTTGCTTCCTTCGCGCGATTGTGCTGCTCTTCATCGACCCGTTCCGGGCCGCGAACTCCGCCGGTTTATTGAAACTGGCCGTATTTTAGGACTGATAGCAGGCGGAGGGCAACCCCAGGTTACCGGAACCGGTCGTCGGAACGTTTTGAACGGACCTTTTTGCGTGCCTTTTCGAGCCAGCCCGTCCGGATCTCTTCAGGATGGTCGAACTCCGGTACGTAGGGTTTCAAATCCAGGACTGGGGTCCCATCGAGAATATCCACGTTCTCAACGTGGAGGACGGAACCCTCCACGCGAAGCAGCTTCAGGACCGAAAGACCAATGGGATTCGGCCGAGTCGGTGCCCTCGTCGCAAAGACGCCGCGGGGCCGCGAGTCGAGAAACGGCGTAACCGTGAGAACGGCGCCGGCCGCCCTGTGGAGATGGTAGATGACGATGATGTGGGAAAAGCCGTCGACGTCCTTCAGGCCCTCTCGATATTCGGGCGAAAGCTCTATTCGGCCTGCGATCCCTTCCGCGGCGGTCGGCTGAATGGGCATGCCCGCGATGTCTCTGAAAGGACTGTGCACCGTACCTATAGGATGGTAGAGAATGTCCATTGGATCCTCCGAACGATCTGCATCCCGTCGCCCCGGTCTATGCGGAAACATTGAAGAACCTTCGAAAGCGATCCTCGACGATCGCTCCGACGCTGTACCACTGGACGGTTGCCGCTACCAGAAAGGCCACCGCGATAATCCACGACCGGGCACACAGAGACAGCCCGGTGAAACCCGGCAGGTAGCCGAGGAGCATTCGCAAAAATACCACAAGAATCACGGGGAAGATGTTCGCCGTGACGAACGCCTTTAGCCAGACCGGTTCGCCCGTGGAGCCTCGTTCCCAGAAATCCAGGCGCCGACACGCCACGACCTGGTAATCAACGTCGCCCGCTGCAGAAACCACTCCGCTTGTATTTCCTTCCAGCGGAGGCCTCGACAGCACGAACAGGACGCACCCGGTGATGTTCAACAGCGCGAGAAAGCTCCCGAGGAAGAAGGTCGGCAGCAAACGTCGAATGGCTCTCAGCACACCAGCCTCCAGGAAGCGCTTCGCCGTGAAAGGGACTCCACACGGACGAGCCGCATGATCCCGCCGAACGCGAACCGCCTTACTTCCTAATGCCCAGCAGCAGGCCGTCGCCCGTGCCGATGCACACCGTTTTGAAGGCCGCGCGCGCCTCCTCGTGCATGCGTCGAACGCAGGCCGCTTCTTCCCCGTCTTCCAACAACCTGCCGAAGAAGAAGGCGTTGTCGGCCAGGAGGAGGCCGCCTTGCCTGACGTTTGTGGCCGCCCATCGCCCGTAGGCGTCGTAACTCGCCTTGTCCGCGTCGATGAAAACGGCGTCGAAGGGCCCCTCGTGTTCGAGCTGGTTCAGCACCTCGAGTCCCCTTCCCACGAGCACCGTCACCTTGTCCCCGAGGCCCGCCTTTTCGATGTTGCGCCTCGCAACCTCCGCGTGTCTGGGCTCGGCCTCGATGCTCCAGAGGTGCCCGCCGGCAGGAAGGGCGCGCCCCATCCAGACGGCCGAATACCCGGCGAGGGTGCCTATCTCCACCACTTTTCGAGCACCGGCCATTCCAAGCAGGAGGTTGAGCAGGCGGCCTTCCGACGGACCAACCTGTATGGCGGGCATCCCCTCCTGCCCCGGTGCATCGAACGCCTGTTGCAGCGCTTCGTCGTGTGCCGCATGCGTTTTGTCGAGGTAAGCAATGAGATCTTCCGTGATATATCGTACGCCCGTCCTCGAGGTCGGGTCAGCCATTGCGGATTCTCCTTTTCTTCTGCTCGCAGCGCCGGAGCGCTATTTCGCCCGCGCCTTCAACGGCGCTCTTCGGATGTCATCTTTCGAAGTGTATAGGCGCTCAGCGACGTGATCGTCCTTCGCGGGAGGATTCTGCCCAGCATTGCCACCGCTCGATTCTGAATTCCCGTAATCACCGAAGACTTGCGCCCGAGCGCTCTGAGGGCCTTTGCGGTCACTCTGTCAGGCCTCATGCTCAAGCCGCTACCGGAAGAGCCTGCGACTTTCCCGAACTCCGTGTGGGTGGCACCCGGATTGAGAACGAGGACGTCGACGCCCGATCCCTTCAGCTCGCGGCCGATGCCCTCCCCGAGGAGAAGATCGAAGCCCTTCGTCGCACCGTAGGCGGACATGTACGGCGTGGCCTGAAAACCCGCCAGGGAAGCCACTATGAGGATGCCGCCACGCCCGCGTTTCGCCAACCTGTTTGCGAAGGAATGGGAGAGGAGCATGACGGCCAGACAGTTCAGGCGGATCATCTCCGCGAGCCGGTCCCTGTCCTGATTTCTGAACGAGCCGAAATAACCGAATCCGGCGTTGTTGATCAGCAATCCGATGTCCAGGTCGCCCACCGAACCGACGAGTGTATCCACGGACCCATCCGCCGCCAGGTCCAATGCGATGCAGCGCGTTTCCACGCCGTGCTTTTCAATGAGTTCTTCGGCCAGTGCTTCCAGCCTTTGCTTCCGCCTCGCCGTGAGAACGAGGTTGAAGCCAAGGGCCGCCAGCTGACGGGCGAAATGCTCCCCTAATCCCGACGAAGCACCGGTTATGAGGGCCCAGGGTCCGTGCTTTTCAAGATCGACCATTCGCTCTCCGCGGATTCCTTGCAGGGACTGGCGTCCGTTCGGATCCCAAGAAGGAGTCCAGACTCAAGAAGCTACCACAGCCATTCCCCGAAGAAAACAGCGGCGCGCCATTCAAGGCCCCTCGTCCGGCTTCTCCAGCCCCCTGGCGACTTCCAATGCTGCGACATGGATCAGTTCGATCGCGACAGCCGTACCGGTGCGCCCCGTATCGATGCACAGATGATAGTTGGAGGGCGACTTCCACGGGACACCGGCCGCGGCCTTCACGAAATGTTCCCTGTCCTTGTCGGATTGCTCGATCAACTCGATCGCCTCCTCTCGCGTGGCGAGCTTGTAGATCTTCTGGATCCTCCTCGCCCTGCTCTCCATGGGCGAATGAAGGAACACAGAGAGCAACCCCGGCTCGTCTTTCAGCAGAGAGAAGCCCCCACGTCCCACGATGACCACGTGATCCCTGTGGGCCGCCTCCCTCATGATCTCCTTCTGGGCGTCGAACAGGTCCATGTCGTCCACCGTCACGGGGGGCGGGGCGTATGGGGATTCCGGAACGCCGAAGGCGTAAGCCATGCGCGTTCGTTCCCAGAAGCTGAGGTGGCGTTCGTCGAGATTCTCCAGCGCCTCCGGATCGCGATCGAGTCTCAGTGCCGCTGCAAGGAGAATCTCCCGATCCAGATATCTGCATCCGAGCCTGTTCGCCAGCCGCTTGCCTACAAAGCTCCCCCCGCTGCCCATGGTGCGCGCTATGGTGACAATGAGAAATGCCTTCTTTCCGTTCTGTTCCATCTCCGCCCCCTTTTATCCCGACCAACGGCTGAAGGTCGAACGGCGCGTCCGCCCAAGCGGAACCGATATGCTGCTGATCGCATAGAAAATATGGCCCCCGGGCTTGTATTTTGCAAAAGAGCACCGACTGCCCGGGCGCGGTCCGGTCCGGCGGGTGCGTTTTCACGGCAATGCCAACGGGCTATACTAGCAAACCGGACCTCCACCGCCGGGCGGGAATACGCGATGAAAACACAGGTGCTTAAGGAGCCTCACGATGATCGACATGAAAGGAAAAACGGTTCTCATAACGGGCGCAAGCTCGGGCATAGGGAACGCCTGCGCCAGGACCTTCGCGGCGGCCGGCGCACGCCTGGTGCTTGCCTCCCGTCGCGCGGGCCGACTGAAAGACCTGGCGTCGGCCATCGCCAGGGAGCACGGCACTCAGTCCCACCTTCTGCCCCTCGACGTAAGCAAGCGCGCCGCCGTCGAGAAAGCCCTCTCCACCCTTCCCGAGGCATGGCGCGAAGTGGATATTCTCGTTAACAATGCCGGCCTGGGACGCGGCATGGACAAGCTTCACCAGGGTAACGTGGACGAGTGGGACGAAGTTCTCGATACCAACGTGAAGGGACTGCTGTACGTGAGCCGCGCCGTCATCCCGGGCATGGTCGAGCGAGGCCGGGGACACGTCGTCAACATAGGTTCCGTCGCAGGCCGCGAGGTCTATCCCGGAGGCAACATCTACTGCGCGAGCAAGTTCGCCGTAAAGGCCCTCACGCGCGCCATGAAGATCGACCTCCTGGGAACGCCCGTCCGTGTGAGCACCGTGGACCCGGGCATGGTGGAGACCGAGTTCTCCATCGTCCGCTTCAGGGGAGACCGCGAAAAGGCCGCAAAGGTCTATCAGGGCCTGAATGCCCTGCGCGCCGAGGACATCGCGGACGCGGTTCTCTGGGTTACAACCAGGCCTCCGCACGTGGACGTGACCGAAATGGTAATCATGCCCACGGCCCAGGCCACGGCCACACTGAGCCACAGGGATTAAGCAGGGCCGGCGGGCAGACGTCTGGGAGTGCGCGATGACGAAGATCCGGGTGGGTATAATCTTCGGCGGCAAGAGCGCCGAGCACGAAGTCTCCATACAATCCGCAAAGAGCATCTACGAAGCCCTCGACCGTGAGAAGTACGAGCCCATATTGCTCGGCGTGGACAAAGAAGGCACGTGGCACCTCGGTTCCGATGCCTCCTTCATTCTCAACGCCGAGAATCCCAAGCTTATCGCCCTGAACAGTAAGGCCCCTGCGGTTCTCCCGATCGAGGAAAGCAGCGGCGCCTCCGCCCTTGTTTCGAAAGGATCCGGCGAGGTCCTCAAGCAGGTAGACGTGTTTTTTCCGATCATCCACGGCACGCTCGGAGAGGACGGTTCGCTGCAGGGACTTCTCCGCCTGCTCAACGCGCCCTACGTCGGGGCGGACGTCCTCGGCTCGGCCGTCGCCATGGACAAGGACGTGATGAAGAGACTCCTGCGCGAAGCCGGCCTTCCGATTTCGCGGTTCACGGTGGTCTCCGCATCCGAGCTGAACGGCCTCGATACCGGTCCCCTGCTTTCGAGCGTGGGCGGCCTGCCCGTCTTCATCAAACCGTGCAACCTCGGGTCTTCCGTGGGCATAACGAAAGTCAAACGGGAAGAAGACGTCCTGCATGCGCTGGCTGACGCCCTGCGCTTCGACCGGAAGGCGATCGTCGAGGAGGCCGTGCCCGGAAGAGAGATCGAGTGCGCGGTGCTCGGCAACGAGGACGCCTCCGCCTCCCTCTGCGGGGAGGTTGTCCCGCGGGGGCACGAGTTCTACTCCTACGATGCGAAATACATCGACGAGGACGGGGCCCGGCTCCTCTTTCCAGCAGACCTCGACAGGGACACGTCGGACAGGATCAGGGCCCTTGCAGTCCGAACATTCAAGGTCCTGGAATGCTCCGGGATGGGGCGCGTCGATTTCTTCCTGAAACCCGACGGGCGCGTGTTCGTGAACGAGTTGAACACTCTCCCGGGATTCACCCGCATCAGCATGTACCCGAAGCTGTGGGAGGTGACGGGCATGCCCTATCCCAGGCTGCTCGACAGGCTGGTCGAACTGGCCTTCGAGCGCCACGCGGCCGATGTGGCGATCCGCCGGCAGGCTTTCGAAGATTAAGGTCCCGACAGGGCGAACCGTTTGCCCTTTTGCCTGTTCCCGGGTATCGGCGGCCCGTGGCCCAAAGGGCCGGTGTCAGGAGTGCCCGCTTGCTCGGGGATCCTCATTGCCCGTCTCTTCATCGTCCTCGCCATGGCCGCCCAGCCACCCTTTGCGCCAGAAATAGAAGAGCATGATCCCGGCCGTAAGGGCCATGAGGAGGAGCGCGAACGGATAGCCCCAGCGCCACTCCAGTTCGGGCATGTTCCACGGCGACCTGGCCGGGTTGAAGTTCATCCCGTAGAGCCCGGCGATGAAGGACAGGGGGATGAATATTGTAGCGATGATCGTCAGCACCTTCATGATTTCGTTCATCCGGTTGCTTAGGCTCGAAAGGTAGACGTCCATCATGCCCGTGGCGATCTCGCGATAGGTCTCCACAAAATCGATGATCTGTATTGTGTGGTCGTAGCAGTCACGGAGATAGACGCGCGTGTCGTCCGAGACGAGCTGGCCCGGTTCGCGCTCCAGGGCCGAAAGGGCGTCCCTGAGCGGCCATATGGAGCGCCTTATGTTCAGGAGGTCACGTTTGGCCTCGTGAATGCGCCGGATCAACCCCTCGCTCGGGCGGCTGACGACGTCTTCCTCGATCCCCTCTAGGCGTTCTCCATAGTCCTCGAGGACGGGGAAATAGCCGTCGATGAGCGTGTCGATCAACGCGTAGGCCAGATAGTCCGAGCCCGCAGACGATATGCGTCCGCTGGCGGTCTTGATTCGCTCCCGCGTCACGTCGTAAACGGCCGTGCCCCGCTCATGAAAGCTGAGAACGAAGTCCTTGCCCAGGAAAATGCTGAGCTGCTCGGTGGCCACCCGCTCGTTGAGGGCGGCGGAACGGGCGACGATGAAGATGTAATCTCCGTACTGCTCCACCTTCGGCCGCTGGTGAACGTTCAGCACGTCTTCTAGGGCCAGCCGGTGGAGACCGAATATGGCCCCTATCTTCTCGACGACGCCGACGTCTCCCAGGCCTTCCACGCTGACCCAGAGAACGGGCCATTTGCCCTTCAGGGCCACGATCGTCTCCGTATCGGCGCCCGTGATTTCCTTGCGCCCGTCCGGACCATACGCCAGGAGGCGGATCGTGGGCTTGGGGGCTCCCGGGTCGGCGACCAGGGTTCCAGGCGGCGCACCCGGCGGCACGCGCTTTCTCAGGATCGTCTTGTATGTTCTTTTGCGCCCCTTGGGCTTCTTCGCCACTCTGGATCCTTAATTTGAGGTTGCTAAACAAGACTATTTTAGACTATCCAGGGCAAGGAATTCAATAGAATTGCCCGACGGGTCCTCGACATAGACGCTCCGGGTCCCGTCCCTGTGCGGTTTGGTGCGGCCGAAGGCCTCGGGGTTCTCCCTCAGAAAACCGAGGTGCGGGGGGTGGTGCCCCTGGGCCATGAGCGCCAGCCTGACATTCGAAAAGCGCAGCATGGCCCAGGTCGGGTCCCTGTATTCCACTTCGCACCGAAATGTCTTCGTGTACCACGCCACGGCAGCGTCCACGTCTTCGACGCGGACGGCAATGTGATGCACGGATTCGAGGTTCTTGTCCTGTCCTGTCATGCTTTTCCTTTCATCGTGAAACACCGCCGGGCCGCCCCGTGGCGTTCCGCCCACGAATCTATAAACTTCTCTGCGGGTGAGGCTTATTTCATGCGAAGACCCAGCTCGGACCGCAGAGCCCCTTCGAGATCGGGCTGAAGAAAGGGAAAGCGTGCGGCGAGGAGTCTTGCGGGCCGTACCCTCGTGCTCGACAGCAGGAGGGCCTTTCCCATTTCTCCGAAAACGGCCTTCACGACGGGAGCCGGAAGCGGAAACACGGCCGGCCGGCGCATCACCCGCGCCAGGGTCTTGACGAATGCCGCGTTCGTGACCGCACATGGGGCTACCGCGTTGACGGGTCCGGCCATGCCCTCCGTAAAGAGGCAGAACTGTATCACGCCCAGCAGGTCGTCCAGGCCAATCCAGCTCATGTACTGGCGCCCGCTGCCTACCCTGCCTCCGAGGCCAAAGCTGAACGGCGTCAGCATCTTTCGAAGGGCGCCCCCCCGCCCGGCAAGGACGACGCCGATGCGGAGGTTTACCACCCGGATACCCGCCTGCGAGGCTTCAACCGTAGCCTCTTCCCAGTCCCGGCACACCGAGGCCAGGAAATCGCCTCCGGATGTGCCGTCTTCCTCCAGGACTTCGTCTCCCCTGTCCCCGTAGAAGCCGATTGCGGACGCGCAGACCAGGACCTTCGGCGGACACTCGAGCCCTGCAAGAGCCGAAGCCAGAAGCCTTGTGCCTTCCACCCGGCTTCGGCGGATGGACGCCTTTCGCGCCGGGTTCCACCTGCCTTCGGATATGTTTTCACCCGCCAGGTGGACAACCGCATCCGTCCCCTCCAGCCCTTTGGCGTCTATCTCGCCGAGAGAGGGATTCCAGTAGACCGCGTCTTCTGCCTCGGCCGGGCGTCTTCTCGAAAGCCGTACGATGCTGTGTCCTCCGCCCCCGAGAAAGGCCGCCAGGCTACTCCCGACGAGACCGGTGGCGCCCGATACCGCTATCTTCCAAGTCCCTGCAGAGGCGAAGCGACGGTGGCGCTCGATGTCGGCGGCCGTTCTGTCGTGCCGAAAAGAGAAGGTGCGGTCAAGCGCTCGCTTCACCCTCCTTCCGGCCGCCACGCGGCCGAGGAATCCCATGGGCAGCGCGTACCTGACCCCGTCCTCGAGAACGGAGTTCTCCGGGCCATTTTCGATGAACCGGTGTTCGTGCACCCATTCCGCGAAAGGGCCTTCTACCTGCCTGTCGGTGAAGACCTTACCCTCCACGCAGCCCTCGTGAACAGCCTCCCACTTCAGCTTCAACGGACCCTTGCGAAACGAGAAGACGAGCCTGCTCCCGTTCTCGATGCCGCCCTCGCTCGAGACGATCCTTATCTTCTCCCATGGAGGTGCCAGCCGCTCGAAGGCCCCCCTGCGGGCGTGCCAGCGAAACAACTCCTGTGCGGGCACCTGAAAAGAACTGCGATACATAAAATCGGCCATACCGTCCTCCCCTTCCCCCGTCCGGCGGAGCGCTTCAGCTCGAAATGTGCAACCAGTCTCTCGGGTTCCTCAGAACCTCGAGCAGCTTTGCCTCCTCGCTCCCAGCCTGAGGGATCTGGTCGTACTCCCACCTCGCGCGCAGCGGAAGCGACATGAGGATGCTCTCCACCCGGCCGCCGGTGTTCAGCCCGAAAAGCGTCCCGCGATCATAGAGCAGGTTGAATTCCACGTATCTGCCGCGGCGCAGTTCCTGCCACCGCTTTTGCGCTTCCGTAAAGGGCATCCCTGTCCGGCGGTCCAGGATCGGGAGATAAGAGCGCGGGAACGCGCACAGGCAATCCTCCACGAAGGCGAACAGGCCATCCCGCTGCTTCTCGTGCAGATCGTCGAAAAAGATGCCGCCCAGACCCCGCGCCTCTCCCCTGTGGGGCAGGTGGAAATACGCATCGCACCCCTTCTTGAACCTCGGATAGAAACTGGGATCGTGTTTATCGCACGCAGCTTTCAGAACGGAGTGAAAGTGAACGGCGTCTTCTTCAAAAAGATAAGCCGGCGTCAGGTCCGATCCGCCTCCGAACCACCAGGACCCGTCTTTCTCGCCCGGTCCCCTCTCGAAGTAGCGATAATTGGCGTGGACCGTCGGCGCCATGGGATTCCGCGGGTGAAGCACGAGGCTGAGGCCGGCCGCGAAGAATTCGAGATCCTGGTCGCCAAGGTCTCGGCCTCCCCCCATCGCGGCGGCGGCTTCCCGACTCAGCGTCCCGTGAACAACGGATACGTTCACGCCGGCTTTTTCGAAGACGCGCCCGTCCTGCAGGATGCGGCTGGTGCCGCCGCCTCCTTCCGGGCGTTTCCACGTGTCCTCCTTGAACCGTTCGCCGTCCAGCTTCTCGCAGGCCCCACAAATGACATCCTGGTGCTTTCTCACGAGGGCCGAGATCCGTTCTCGCATGTCCATCTCCACGGAAAGCCTCCACTGTCGCCCTTCAAGAGCAAAAGGTCACATCGGCCGACTCTTCCTTCTTCACGGGGCGGCCACTTCAACGGGATGAAGACGGCGCCGGCTCATTCGTCGTCCTCGTCTTCCTCCTCGTCAAAGAGGAGGGCATCCTCGATGGTTTCTATCAGGGCATCGAGCTTGCTCTGGAGGGACCTGTCTTTCGTGTGGTTCGCCACCACCGAAAGATCTCCGGCTATGGCCTCCCAGTCTTCATCCGGGAGCTTTACGGCAACCCTGGTGCCGGTGCCCGCCACCCCTGTCAGGACCTTCGCCGCCGCCGGGTCCGGTGATGCCTGATCCAGTATCAGGGCGCGTTGCGAAGCCGTGAGAAGGATCTCCAGCGTCCCTGTGCCATCGAACTGATTTGAATCATCCTTCATGGTGCATAACTCCTTCCAAGCCCCGTGGCTCAGCTCCATACGCCGCACGGGGTGATTTACCCCGCCTTTTTTCCATTCGCCGCCGCCCGGCATACTCCCTTCCATTTACCATCCTATCCGATTATACTTACACCGAGGTGGGGTTAGGGAGGAGAGGCCCTCCATCCAAGCCGGCTGGCACGCGCCGGCGGCGGGCCAACTCCTCCCGCTTCTTTTCCCTGCCTTCAAAGCCTCTCATGGTTTCTCGCTCTTCATCTCCTCAGACTCCGACAAAGTATCTTATACTACCGTCAAAGCCCGAGCCCCGCTGTGGGAAAGGAGATCATGATGGCGCCCAGGTTGATCGCACGAACCCCAGAAACGGCGGACGACGAAATACGGATCGGAATCTCGGCCTGCCTCCTGGGCGAAAAGGTCCGCTACGACGGAGGCCACAAACAGGACCATTTCCTCACGGATACCGTCGGGCGGTTCGTCAAGTACGTCCCGGTGTGCCCGGAAGTGGAAATAGGCCTTGGCACTCCCAGGGAGAGCATCCAACTGGTTCGCGACGGCGAACGCATCCGCCTCGTTGCCCCGCGGAGCGGATCGGACCACACCGAGGCTATGCTAGGCTACGCGGTCAATAAGGCTAAAGAGCTGGATGCGCTCGATCTCTCGGGTTACATCCTGAAGAAGGACTCGCCCTCGTGCGGCATGGAGAGGGTTCGGATTCACGGGGGCAAGGGGCCGCCTTCCAAGTCCGGACGAGGTCTTTTTGCCGGGGTCCTGTTGGAATCAGTGCCCCTCCTCCCCGTGGAGGAGGAGGGCCGCCTGAACGACCCGAGGCTCAGAGAGAACTTCCTCATCCGGGTCTTCGCCTACCGGCGCCTGCGCCGCCTCTTCCACTCCCGCTGGACCGTCGGGGAACTCGTCCGGTTCCACACGGCCGAGAAACTCCTGCTCATGGCACACGACCCCAAAACCTACACTGACCTGGGGCGGCTCGTGGCTTCGGCCAAGGGCACCCCGAGAAGCGAGGTTTCCGGGATTTACGCGCAATCGTTCATGGGCGCCCTCTCCAGAGTCGCGACCACCAAGAAGAACACGAACGTGCTTCAGCACATGGCCGGATACTTCAAGAAGACGCTCCCGCTCGAAGACAAGTTGGAACTCGGGGCCCTGATCGAGGACTACAGGCAGGGACTCGTCCCCCTCGTTGCGCCCATCACGCTGATAAGGCATTTCGTCCGCCGCTGTGATGTTTCGTACCTCGCGGGCCAATCCTACCTGGAACCCTCTCCCAAGGAACTCATGCTCAGGAACCACGTTTGATGCGACCCTCAGGCTGCAAGGGCACGTCACGAGGCGAAGCCGGCTCCATGTTTTAATCTTCTAGATTAACTGTTATAGTATAAAGAACTGACATAACAGGCTTTGTAGTCTCCTGCAAGAAGAGGGTTGTTGTCCGTGAAGCCGGTTCGCGCTCATATAATTCTTTGGACGCAAGGGAACGGCGTTCACCCGCCGTCCTCTGCCTGTCCCGCATCGCTCGCTTCGACGCCGGCGCGCCCGGGCACGCGGTCCGCGCTCGACGCGAATAGACGACGGGGTTCTTTGTTTGATGAAAGGAGAACCGCGGAGCCATCGCGCTCCTTTTGAAGCCGATTCCTCAACAACGTTCCTATTATGGAGGTCAGAATGAAACATCTCAGAACCATCCTGTCGGGCGTCTTCGTGGCGTCCCTCCTCGTACTTCTCGTCGGATGCGGCAGCAAAGAGAGTAACGCCCCGGCGGCGGCTTCAAAGCCGGATACCGCCGGCCAGCCCAGCCAGAGCGCTCCGAGCAAACCCGCCGCCGAGAAGTCCGAAAGCCCCGCCGCCCCGGTCACCATCACGGCGGCCGACAGAACCGAAGCCGCAAATATCTTCAAGACTCGGTGCTCCGTCTGCCACGGCATGAATGGAGAGGGAGACGGTCCCGCAGCCGCGGGTCTTAATCCGAAGCCCCAGAACTACACCAGTGAAGCCTGGCAGAAGAGCGTCACGGACGCGACCATAGAGAAGGCCATCGTTCAGGGCGGCGCCTCCGTGGGCCGGAGCGCCCTGATGGCGCCGAACCCGGACCTCAAAGACAAGCCCGGCGTGGTTGCAGCTCTCAAGGACAAGATCCGCTCCTTCCAGAAGAATTCCTGACGCATTCCTCCGCCGGGGCGCCCCCGGATATAACTCCCGCCGGCGCCCCGGTCTTCTCTCACCCTCGCCAAACCGAGAAGACCTGCCCGGGTTACGCGCCGGGAAGGTGTATTCCCATACACGCCTCGTTCTGCCGATGGGAGCCCGCATGAACGGGACTTGACTTTTAGAATCTCAGCGCATATACTCATGTCTTGAGGTGATAGAGATGATATCGCAGACCGGCAAATACGCTTTGACCATCCTGGGTTACCTCGCGGAGCGGCGCGGAGACTGGATCCAGGGCAGCCAGATCGCACGCGATACCGGCATCCCCCATAACTACCTGTCCAAGATCCTCAACCAGCTCCGCAAGCGCAACTTCGTCCTCAGCCAGAAAGGATGGGGCGGCGGGTTTCAACTCAAAGAAAGGGCCGCCTCGATCCCGATCCTCGAAGTCCTGGAGGTTTTCGAAGGTACGAGGGTCGAAGGCGAGTGCATATTCGGCTTCCGGCAGTGCGACAGCGAGAACCCGTGCTCGCTCCACCCCTACTGGGAGTCCATCCAGAAATCCTACAACGACATGATGAGTTCGGTGACCATCTCCGAGCTTCACTCGGGAAGGAAGGCATGAGTTTTTGTGCTCTATCAAGGGATATCCGCATCCACTGAGCGTCTGTGATTCTAAAAAAAGGAGCGCTGCGATGCATAAAGCGATTGATACTCTGATGCACGAACACCGTATCATCGAGCAGGTACTCGGTTCGCTTGAGACCTTCGCGGGTAATGCGAGGAACGGAGCCAGCGTCGACCGCGACACAGTCCGCAGGTACGCCGACTTCTTCAATAACTTCGCGGACAAGTGCCACCACGGGAAGGAAGAAGACCGTCTGTTCGTCAAGATGAGTGCCTTCGGATTTCCGAGCGACTTCGGCCCCATCGCCGTCATGCTTTCGGAGCACGCCGAGGGGCGCGGGCACGTGGGAGCCCTGGTCTCCATCGGGTCGGGCACGGAGCCACTGAGCGCGTCCGAAATAGACGACCTCTGCGAGCACGCCTCGGCGTATATCCCCATGCTCCGGGCGCACATCCAGAAGGAGGACAACATTCTCTACCCCATGGCCCTCCAGGCCATCCCTACGGTCGAGATGGACGCGCTTGCTGAATCCTACGAGACCTTTGAAAAGGAGATCATGGGCGCCGGCGAGCACGAGAAATTCCATGCACTCGCCGTGGAACTGATCGGGGCTTACCCACCGGACGCGCGGAAGATGGCCGAAGGGGAGGCCTGCGTCGGCTGCATGGGACACATGTAACGGTGGGAAGCTCGCCGGGACCGTCGCCCGCCAGCCCGAGAGCTGCAGTTATTGCCACCTTGGCCCCGACCACCCGCA
>CAZDOY010000001.1:61352-167056 GCA_964507185.1 uncultured Thermoanaerobaculia bacterium | reverse complement strand
TTATTGGCTCCCGGGGAGGGATTTGAACCCCCGACCTAGTGATTAACAGTCACCCGCTCTAACCAGCTGAGCTACCCGGGAGCAAGCTCAGGTACTGTAGCCGAAACGGGCGGGAAAATCAAGGGACGCGGGGGCGTTTAGCGCGGCGGGCGCTGGAACCTGGGGTCGGCGCCGGCGTACTCTTCGGGGCGGGCGGCCTTGACGTTGATCCACTCGATGAGGGCGGCGTAGCCGAGGCTCTCGGGATCGTTCCTGAGGTAGTCGCTGACCACGCCGAGAATGCGGAAACCCTGGCTGAGCTGAAAACTGAGCGTGGGATCGCCGATCTCGCCCTCTACGACCTTGAGAACGTACGCCTCGGGCGTGAGCCGGTCGGCCCAGGCGCCGTAGCCCCTGAGGCGCGCGCCGGCGCGGATGCGGCGGAGGTTCAGGCGCTCGCACAGGTCGCGTCTCACGGCGTAGAGCTTCTTGCCCACCCCACGGCCCTGACAGTCGGGATCGACCATGACCTCTGCGCCGTAGAGGGTTCGGCCGTTTTCGGGGTCGTGGTTGGTGAACATGCCGTGGTCCGTGAAGTCTCGCCAGCTGTCGTGGCGGTCGTAGTCGTCCCACAGCACGACGAGGCTTGCGGCCATGCCCACGAGCCTGCCGGTCTCCTTCTCGACGGCGACGAGCTGGCCTTCGGGAAAGAGCTCCAGGTGCGAGGCGAGGGGAGGCGAGGACCAGTAGGGCCCCTGGGGATAGACTCTCTTGGACAATTCGACGATGGCGTCGAAATCCTCCGCGCGGGTGTTGCGCGCGATGACTTCCAGCCTTTCGGGTTTCATAGTTTCACGATCTCCACGTCGCGGGTGATCTGGGCCGTCCGGATGGAGTCCTTGAGCGGCAGGACGGTGCCGAACGTCCGGGACTCTCCGATGGTGGTGAGGTTGAGTTCCCCGATGACCATCATCTCCTGGTTGACGGTGCCCTCGGCCAGGATGCCGTCGCGCGAGAAGGGAAAGTCGCTGGGCGTGAGAATGGACGCCTGTCCGTAGTTGAGAGAAACGGCGGGCACCATGGGCAGGGATCCCACCGTACACGAATGAACGACGTACAACTGGTTTTCTATGCTCCGGGCGTGGGAACAGTAACGCACGCGCAGAAAGCCCTGACGGTCGTCGGTGCAGGAGGGAACCACGAGGATCTGGGCATCGGCGACCGCCGCGGCCCGTGCTATCTCGGGGAATTCCACGTCGTAGCAGATCGCCACGCCGATGCGGCCGAAGCCCGTTTCGAAGACTCTGAGCCGGGAACAGGGTTCCACGAGCCATTCCTCGGTCTCGAAGCGGGTCATGTGGAGTTTGCCCTGCACGCCGTAGTCCCCCCCCGGGCCGAAGACGTAGCACTGGTTGTACACTTTGTCGCCTTCCACCACCGGGATGGTGCCGCCGACGATGTAAAGCCCGTGACGCCTCGCCAGGCCGGTCATGATGTCCAGGTAGCGGTCGAGCTGGCCCGCGAGGGCCCGGACCTGGTCGGGCATGGGCCGCTTCACGTCGCCGAGCGTGAGGAGCTGCACCGTAAAGTATTCCGGAAAGACCAGCAGCTGGCAGGTGTAATCCGCGGCGGTGGCTACGAGGGACTCCACCTGGTCCTTGAAATGCTCGAAGGTGGGCACGGGACGGATGTAGTACTGAAGGGCGGCGACGCGTATCCGGTCCATCATCAATCTCCTCCCATGGACGGGCACGTTCGGGGAGGCCCGCCAGAGACAGCTCCGCCGGCGACCATTGCCATCGTTCTCTCGGCCGGTCGCCGGCGGTCGGTTGCTTCTAAAACGCTCTCAGGGCTTCTGTTGTTTCTTCCGGCGCTCGTCCGCGTACTCCTTGAGGTGCTCGAGGTATCTCTGGGCCTGGTCTCTACCGCCGAGCCCAAAGGCGAGCGCGAGGCCGAGCCCCGCCGTCGCCAGCAGGATCGTGAAAGCCGTCACAACGACCGAGTGCGCGATACCCAGTTCGTCGAAGGCCATGAAGAAAGCGAAGACGATGACGGCGTAGCGAAGAACCAGGCCCATGATGTTGGCTTCGATGGTGCGCTCCGAGGCGAAGCTGCGCTGGACGATTCCCTCCAGCACCTTGGCGAGATAGAAACCCACGCCCAGGATGAGGAAGGCGATGAGGACCTCGGGCAGGAAGAGGATCAGCTTGTCCACGGCGTCGGCCACCATGTCGAGCTTTACGATCCGGAAGCCCTCCATGAGGGCGAACAGGACGATCACGGCCATGACCAGGTTGCCCACGACGTTTGAAAGGGTCCGGGAGTGACCTTCCTCCGTCCCTTCTTTTTTTTCGAGCCGCTCAAGGCCGAGCCGGCTGAGGATGACGTCAAAGCCGACGTCCTTCAGGATCTGCTCCACGAAGTCGCCCACGTAACGGCCGACTATGAGCCCCAGGATCAGGAGAATGAAGGCGCCGAGGATGCGAGGGATGGCGGCCGCAACCTGGCCGATCATGGTGCCGAATGCGCTCGTGATCACCGGCAGGTCGACAATCTGGAACGCGCTGCCGAGAACCGGCACGAGAACGAGCAGGAAGACCACGGTCCCGATGATGCGGGCCACATCGACGGACTTGAGAACGGACTCGAAGCGCATGCCCTCGATGAAGCGGTTGATGCCGGCCGCACGAGCGAAGTTCGTGCTGATGCGCTCGCAGATGCGTGCCAGGAAATAGCCGAGGACGAGCACTGCCACGGCCATGAAGACGTTGGGCGCATAGCCGAGCACCTTGGCGAACATGGCCTTGAGCGGGTCGACGAGGGCCGTGAGCTGCAGGGCGTCAAGGAAGGGCAGGAGCGCGAAGAGGAGGATGAAGTAAAAGAGGAAATTGCCGAACGACTCGGCCATGTCCCTGCGGGGTTTCTTGCCCTCCTCGGCTTCCACCTTCATGGCCTTCTCGAAACGCTCGCTGAACTGGATCGATCTGAGGATCTTGATGACCGCGAACTTGACCACGAGGGCGATGAGCCAGGCGCCGGCGAGGACGAGCAGGGCCTTGAGTATCTTGGGCACGGCGCTGCCCATGTCATTCAAGATATTCTGAAGGACCATGGTGATGGTCTTGTCCCCCAGAACCTCCAAAGCGAATATTACGAAGATCACCAGCAGGAGGTAATACACGATGGCTTCTATCACGCCGGCGATCTGGCGCTTGGGCTTTTCCTGCTCGTCCTTTTCTTCATCGAGGGTGAGCCAGCGGCCCAGGCGCCTGTCGAAATTGGCGGTCTGGAGGATCTGCCGGACGATCTTGCTCACCACCTTCGCGATGAACCATCCCAGGGCCAGAACCAGCACCGCAAGGAACAGGCGCACGAGCCAGGTGGCTCCCGATCCCAAGAAATTCACCAGGGTTTGACTGATGGCTTCCATCAGAGCCTCCTTCATGGGTTCCGCGTTCTGGCGGGGCGAAGGGCGCCACGCGTCGGACGTGCCAGCGGCTCCCTTCCACACCGGAGAAGGGCAGCGGTATTCGGTTCATTGACTACCCGCCAAGCCTTGTCTATCCTACAATCCGGAGAGGAGATTTGCAAGCGTGCGAGTGACTTTCGTTCCATGCCGTCCGCCGGCGTCCGCACCGGAAGCGCGCCCCCTGGAGGGACGCGGTGGAAAATCCGGACCATGAACAGGCGCAGGACGCTCCAGTTGGCCTTTTCCGCCGTATTTATCATTTTCCTCCTCGTTCTGGCGTACCACTTCAAGCCCAAAGTGGAGGTTCCGGCCCCAGCGCGCCCGGAGACCATCAAGAAGGGAACGGGGGGCACCCTGAGCGCGGAGGGGTTCAAGTACAGGCAGGAAACCGCGGGCGCCATCGATTACAACATCAACGCGGACACGGTCACGGAGGCGCAGGACGGCACCAAGAAACTCACAAAGCCGGTCCTCACCATCCCGGGCCAGGGCAAGGCGTGGGGCGACGAGGGAAGCTTCGCCCCCGATACGAAGCAGCTACGGATATGGGACAACGCGGCCCTCAGCCACAAGGGCGGCTGGCTGGCGCACTCCACCGGGTTCCGGCTGACGCCCGAAGGCGAGGTCGTATCGGAAAGGTCCGTCACCTTCACCATGGGAAAGGCAACCGGTTCGGCGGAGCTTCTCAGGTACAACAGGCACACTCAGGTGGCGCACTTGGAAGGGAAGGTGAGAGTGCGCAAGGGCGATGCGCGTCTCGCGTGCCGCGCCATCGCCGTCGACCTCGTGACGCACAGGGGGATCATGGACGGCCCCGTGTTCGTCGAAACGGCGAACGGGGCTCTCAAGGCACCACGGGGCACGCTTTTTCTAAGCTCGAGCAACCAACTCCAGCGTGTTGTCCTCGGGAGTCCCGCCGAGGGTGAGACGGGGCGAAACAGCTTCACGTCCGAGACGGCCGCAGCGGTCCTGGCCGCGCGGGGAGATCTCCAGTCCGTGCACCTGGAGGGAGACGTGGTCGTGGACATGAAAAGTGACCCGCCGTACCGTATGCAGACCGAGAAGCTCGACCTTACCCCGAAGGCCGGTGGACTCTGGCGCTGGAACTCGCCCGGAGGACTCACCATCACCGGCACCAATGGAGAGGCCGAGGCCGTATCCGGCACGGGTGCCTTCGGCGGTAAGGCCCCCATCACGGCCGCGCTTGAAGGCCCGATCCTGGGGCGCCAGCAGACTGGGACTTTCACTTCGGACAAGGCCGAACTATCAGGCGACGACTGGACGCTCGTCGGCCATGCGCTGGTCGTGAAGCCCGCGGAGAGGCTCTCGGCGGACCGCATCACGCGCCACGGAGATGGAGAGACAACGGCGTCCGGCAACGTGGCCGGCAGCCGTTCTCCCAAAGGCGCGCCCACGCTCACCTTCACATCGGATGCCCTGAAGTCGGCCGAGGGCGGCTATCCCTCGGTCCTTCGGGGTTCGGTGGAACTCGTCCGAGGGGACATGACCCTTGCCGCTCCCGTGGTGAAGGCGCCCGATGCGCAGACCATCGTGGGCGAAGGCGGGGCCAAAGCGGTGTTCAAAGATGCCCGGGGCGGTGTACAGACAGTGACCGGGGGAACCCTCACCTACGACGGCAGGAAGCGCATCGCCGTGGCCCGGGGCAACGCCCGCGGCGAAGGACGGGACTACTGGATCAAGGCAGGCACCCTGAAGGCGGTCCTCGATTCGAAGGACCGGCCCGTCACCTACGAGGCCACGGACGATTGCCGGTTCGACGGTTCGGCATACCAGGGGCGGGCCGAACACCTGACCTACGATCCGGCTGCGCAGGCCGGCCGTGCGAGCAGCGTGCGGGGCGACGCGACCATCACCCAGAAACAGCCCTTTCACCGTGTGTCCGGCCCCGTAGTTCTCTTCGCCCCCCGCAGCCTGGACGTTCTGGAGAGGCAGGACGGCCTCTCCAGGGGAACTCTCGAAGGCGTACAGCCCGAGGGTCAAGCCAGCAAATCCAAGGAGAAGAAATCCGATGGCTGAGAAAAGTCACGATCTTGCCACGCGCGGATTAACCAAAACCTATGGCCGGCGGACGGTCGTTCGGGGCATCGACCTCGAGTTCGCTTCCGGCAAGGTTGTGGGCCTGCTGGGTCCCAACGGCGCGGGCAAGACGACGACCTTCTACATGGTCGTGGGACTCGTGCAGCCTGCATCCGGCGACATCCTGCTCGACGGCGAGACCATCACCACCATGCCCATGTACCAGAGGGCCAGGGCGGGCATCGCCTACCTGCCCCAGGAACCGAGCATCTTCCGGAAGATGACGGTGGAAGAGAACCTGATGGCCATCCTGGAGTTCACGCCTCTGCCCCCCAGGGAACGTGCCGCGCGGGTGGAAGAAGCCCTCGAAGAGCTCAACATCCGGCGGCTTGCCCGCTCCCAGGCCTACACCCTTTCTGGCGGAGAGCGGCGCAGGGTGGAGATCGCGCGGGCCATGGTCCTCTCGCCCACCTTCTTCCTCCTGGACGAGCCGTTCGCGGGGATCGACCCCATTGCCGTGTCCGACATCCAGGGCATCATCCTGCACCTTAAGGAGCGCGGCATCGGGGTGGTGGTTTCGGACCATAACGTACGGGAAACATTGAAAATAACGGATGAGGCCTATATCATTAGTGATGGAGCCATCTTCCGCCAGGGCTCTCCAGCGGAGCTGGCGCGCGACCCGGATGTGCGAAGGGTTTACTTGGGGGAAGGGTTCACTCTGGATTAATTTATGAATCTTCAGCAGAAGCTGTCCCTGAAACTCCAGCAGAAGATGGTCCTGACGCCTACGCTGCAGCAGGCCATCCGACTCCTGCAGCTCACTCGCCTCGAACTGGCCACGGAAGTGGACCAGGAGCTGCAGACCAATCCCGTCCTGGAGGAAGCAAGCACCATCGAGGAACCGACGCTGAACGCATCCGAGGAGCGCGACGCCCGCGAGACCAAGGAGGACGATCCTCTCGAGAGTTACGAAGAGAAAATCGACGTCGAATCGTACTTCCAGGATTACCTGGAAACGAACATGAAGTACCGCGGCGTCAGGCAGGAAGCCCCAGAGAATTCGCCCGATTCCGAACGATACCTCAGCAACCCGGAAAGCCTGAGCGACCACCTCGAGTGGCAGATAGGTCTCAGCAGGATGACCGACGAGGAGCGGCGGATCGCCGCGGCCATCATCGGGAGTCTCAAGGATGACGGGTACCTCGGCGCCACGGTGGAAGACATCGCGGAGGCGGCGCACACGACCCGCGAGAACGCGGAGAAAGTGCTGTCCACGGTCCAGCAGATGGACCCCGTCGGTATCGCGGCGAGGGACCTCAGGGAATGCCTCCACGTCCAGCTCGTGGCCATGGGCGATCCGGACCCGCTGGCGCTTCGGCTCGTGGACGAGCACCTCGTGCTCCTGGGCAAGGAAAAGCCCGTTCAGATCGCCGGCCGGCTCGGCGTCTCCGAGGAGTGCGTGGAAGACGCCCTGAGGATCATCAGAAACCTCGACCCGAAGCCGGGACTTCGATACAATAATCCCGTCAATCCAACGGTCGTGCCCGACGTGGTCGTGGAAAAGGACGGCGATGACTACCGGATCCTTCTCAACGAGGACGGAATGCCGAAGCTCAGGATCAGCAGCCATTACAGGTCCATGGCGGAGCAAGGATCGCCGGAAGCCGGTGAGGAGGCCCTCGCCTACCTCCGCGAGAAGGTACGGTCCGCCATGTGGTTCCTGAAGAGCATCGAGGAGCGCCAGCGGACCATCTACAAGGTGGCCAAGGAGGTGGTGGAGTTCCAGCGCGATTTCCTGGACAAGGGACCGACCTACATGCGGCCCCTGATCCTGCGCGACGTTGCGGAGCGAGTCGGCGTGCACGAGTCCACGGTGAGCCGCGTGGTGTCCAACAAGTACATGCAGACCCCACGGGGCATCCTGCCCATGAAGTACTTCTTCAACACGGGCATCAACACCCTGAACGGAGCGGACGTCTCCTCCCTGAGGGTCAAGGAGAGAATCAAAGTGCTCGTCGACGCAGAAAACCAGAAAAAGCCGCTGAGTGACCAACAGATAGCCGATACGCTGCGGCGGGAGGGAATCCTCCTGGCCCGCCGGACCGTGGCCAAGTACCGCGAAGAACTGAACATCCCATCCTCCGGGCGGAGGAAGGGGACCTGACACTATAAGGAGCGAACGATGCGAGTGGAATACTCTGGGAAGAACCTCTCCCTCACCGACGCTCTCAAAGGCAAGGCAGAAAAGAAAATCGCAAAGCTCGAAAAATTCACAGGTCCCATCGTTTCCGTGCACGCCTCCTTCGAGGTCGAGAGGCATCTGCATAACGTGAACCTCGTGGTCCACTGCGCGAGGGAGCGCACTTACAAGGCAACCGGTACGGCCGAGGACATGTACCTGGCCATAAACGACGCGGCGGGCGCCATCGAACAGCAGGCCAAGAAGGAAAAGACCAAGCGCCTGGCAGGACGGACCAAGGGACGCGCGACACCGCCGGCGGAACTCATGGCCGGCGAGGAGGAAGAAGAGGAAGCGCCTTCCGGGGCCCGCCGCCGGCAGGCGGGCGTTACGCCCAGGGACGACCTGTTCCACCCCAAGCCGCTTCGTCTCGCCGACGCAGTCCTGCTGTTGGGCGGAGCGTCGGACCCGGTGCTGGTTTACGAGGACCAGGACACGGGGCGGATGTCCGTCATTTACAAAGATAAACGCGAGGGAATCTGCCTCGTGAGCCCGCCGGTCAAGACATGAAGATCCTGTCCGGCCAGGAAATCCACCCCAGGCTGTCCGTCCAGCAGTTCATGGAAGCCTTTCCCCAGCTGGACATGAAGGTCCTGGCCGGACGATCGGGACTTGCCAATACCATATCGAGCCCCCGCATCCAGAAGCCCGGTCTTGCACTCGCCGGGGTTCACGAGTACATCCATTCCGAGCGCATCCAGATCCTCGGCAACACGGAAATCTCCTACATCAAGAAGCAGGAGTCCGCCAGCCGGTCTTCCATACTGAGTCCCATCTTCGAGAAGGGCGTGGGCTGCTTTCTCATCACCAAGGGACTCGCGCCGCCTCGCGAACTGCTGGATCTCGCCGAGAACACGAACACCCCCATCCTGCAAACGCTGGAAGCGTCCTCGCTGGTGATAAACCAGATCACGGACGGCCTCATGTCGGCGCTGGCGCCGCTTCTCTCGGTCCACGGCGTACTGGTGGACGTGTACGGCGTCGGCCTCCTCATCATCGGCGAGGGCTCCATCGGCAAGTCGGAGAGCGCCCTGGACCTGGTCGTCCGCGGACACAGGCTGGTGAGCGACGACCTTGTCGAGATCCGCCGTCACGGCAACGCCCTGAGAGGTTCGGCGCCCGAACTGCTCCAGTACCACATGGAGCTGAGAGGCCTGGGCATCATCAACATCAAGGACCTCTTCGGGGTCGTGGCCACGAGGGAACACAAGGACGTAGAGCTGGTCGTCGAGCTGGAACTCTGGCGTCAGGACGGCGTCTACGACAGGCTCGGGCTCGACGAACAGACCATCTCCATTCTGGGGATGCCCATCCCCTACCTGCTCATGCCCGTGGCCTCCGGCCGCAACATCGCCATCCTCCTCGAGGTCGCGGCTCGAAACCTCCTTCTCAAACGTAAGGGGATCCACACGGCTAAGACTTTCGCCCAGCGGCTTCAGGAGGCCTTGGAGTCGAAGTCCGATGACTGACAGGACTCTCCTGATCGTGACGGGCATGTCCGGTGCCGGAAAGACCCAGGTGATCCGGACCCTCGAGGATCTCGGCTTTTACTGCGTGGACAACCTACCGCTCGGACTCTTCCCGAAGTTTCTCGAACTCATGGAGAGCGTGGGCGGCGACCTGGCACAGAAGCTGGCTCTCTGCCTGGACCTCCGGGACGAGACCCTCGACGAACGTTTTCCGCTCATCTACGCCGCCCTCAAACGATCCCCCCTCAAGGTGACCATCCTCTTCGTCGAGGCCAGAGACGAGATCCTCGTCCGGCGCTTCGCCGAGACCCGCAGGCCTCATCCCCTGTCGCCGAAGGGGACGGTCGAGGAGGGCATCGAGCTGGAACGCCGCCGCCTCGCCCTCATCCGCGAAAAATCGGACTGGATTCTGGACTCCTCGGACCTGACGATTCACCAACTGAGGGCGAAAGTGGAAGAGGGCGCGATCTCGCTCGCGGAACCGCGCGCCCTGACCGTCAACGTCCTCTCCTTCGGCTTCGCCTACGGCCTTCCGCCGGAGGCGGTCCTCGTCTTCGACGTGCGGTTCCTTCCGAATCCCCACTTCGTCCCCGAACTCCGCCCGCTGACCGGCGAAGACCCCGCCGTGGCCGAGTTCGTTCTGAACTCCGCAGAGGGAACCCTGTTCCTCGAGCGTCTGAGGTCCTTCATCGAATACCTCCTTCCGCTCTTCCAGCAGGAGGGCAAGTCTTACCTCACCGTTGCCATCGGATGCACGGGGGGCCGCCACCGCTCCGTTGCGGTCGCCCGCCGATTGTATGATATCCTCCGGGAGAACAAGAGCCTGTCGGTGAACCTTATTCACCGGGACTATAAGAGGTAACCATGCTCGGAATCCTAGTCGTAAGTCACGGAAAGCTGGCCAGGGAATTCGTGGACGTGGCATTTCATATCTTGAACGAGGAAGATCCCGGCACGGTTCCGGTCTGCATCGACTGGACCATGGATTCCGCCGCGGCAAAAGAGCTGATTCGCAAGAACCTGCGCAAGCTCCAGGACGGCAACAAGGGCGTGCTGATTCTCACGGACCTCTTCGGTGGAACGCCGACAAACCTCGCCATGACCTTTTACGAGGCCGGCAAGGTGGAGATCCTCACCGGGGTGAATCTGCCCATGCTTATCAAGGCCATTCTCCTCCGGAGGGACGGCTCGGCCCTCATCGACTCTCTCACGGTGTTGAGAGAGAAGGGCCAGACTGCCATGGTCTCGGCCAGCGAGGTCCTGACCCCGGATGGAGGAGAAGGGATATGATCCGCCGCGACATCGTCGTTATGAACCGACTCGGCCTTCACGCCCGGGCGGCCGCAAAGCTCGTCCAGCTCGCCAACCAGTTCAAGGCGCAAGTCACCCTGTCCACGAACCAGATGTGCGCTGACGCAAAGTCGATCCTCGGCGTGTTGACGCTCGCCGCGGCAAAGGACACGCCCCTCACCATCGAGACAAACGGCCCCGACGAGCAGCAAGCCATGGAGAAAATCGAATCGTTGATCAAGAGCGGGTTCGGGGAGGAGTGATGCGCCTCTCCGGCATTCCCGTGTCTCCCGGCATCGCCGTCGGAACGGCCCAGATCGTCCACGTCCGCAACGTTCCGGTCATCAAGGTCTTCCTCCCGGAGAGCCGTCTCGACCAGGAGATCGCCCGGCTCAAGGCGGCCATCGACGCGACCATAAGGGAGATAGAGGCCCAGAAAGCCTCCGCCAGGAGCATCCTCAGCGAAGACTTTCTCGCCATCTTTGACGTCCACACCATCATCCTGAAAGACCCCGCGCTTATAAACGGCGCGGTTGTACGGATCAAGCGCGAACGGGTCAATGCCGAGTACGCGCTCCAGGGCGCCATGCAGGACATGGTCCGCGGATTGACGGAAACCGAAGACCCGTACTTTCAGGAGCGCGCAACGGACGTCGACGACCTCCACCGCCGCGTCCAGCTCCACCTCTCGGGGCCGCTTCCGGAGCGGGACATATGGACCGGCGACAACCTGGTCATACTCGCCGAGACCCTGACCCCCTCGGAAACGAGCGCCCTGCACAACGCGCCCATCGTAGGCTTCGCCACGGAGCGGGGGGCGCGGACCTCCCACACGGCCATCATCGCCCGGTCGCTGGAAATCCCGGCCGTGGTCGGTGTAAAGGGACTCATGGCCTCGGGCGGCTCCAGCAAGAACGTCATCGTCGACGGCCTTGAGGGCGTCGTGATCCTCGACCCTACACAGGAGGAACTCCAGGAGTACGAGCGCCGCAAGGAAGCGTACGGAAACTACAAGAGCAGGATTCTCGCCGACGCTCGCCAGGAAGCGCGGACCGTGGACGGACACCGCATTCTCGTATCGGCCAATATAGACCTCTCGGACGAGGTGGAGAGCGCCCTGACGGTGGGGGCCAACGGCTGCGGGCTGTACCGCAGCGAGTTCCTCTACCTCAGCCACTCTCCCGATCTCCCGACGGAGGAACAGCACCAGCGGCACTACGAGAAGATAGCCGAGGCCTTCTATCCCCACCGCGTCGTCATCCGCACGCTGGACCTCGGAGGAGAGAAGTACTTCCACGCCGTGCTCGACCGCAGGGAACACAATCCGGTCCTCGGCGTGCGGGCCATCCGGTTCTGCCTGAAACATCCGGATATCTTCAAAACCCAACTCCGGGGCCTTCTGCGGGCGTCCCGCCTCAAGAACGTGTCCATCCTCTTCCCCCTGGTGACGACGTTCGAGGAGTTCGAACAGGCACTGAGCCTCCTGGAGACCTGCAAGGAGGAGCTCAGGACCGAAGGCGTGCCCTTCGACGAAGACATCCCCCTGGGAATCATGGTGGAAGTCCCATCCTGCGCGCTCACGGCCGCGTCCTTCGCGCCCCACGTGGACTTCTTCAGCATAGGGACCAACGACCTCATCCAGTACCTGCTGGCCATCGACCGGAACAACGATTCCGTCGCCCACCTGTACGATCCCCTCCACCCGGCCGTGCTCGAGTGTATCGCCCGCGTTTGCGACGCGGCGGGCTCGAGCGGAAGGCACGTGTCGGTGTGCGGGGAAGCGGCCGCCGATCCTTCCATGATTCCGCTGCTCATCGGTTACGGGGTGGAGGAACTCTCCATGACGCCCTCGGCCATCCTCGAGGTGAAGGACCAGATCCGGAACCTTTCCTTCCGATCCTGTCAGAAGCTGGTCAAGAAGATCCGCAAGGTCAAGACCAGCCGGGAAGTCGCCGAAAGGGTCAGCGCCTTTCTCAACGGAGGCAGCCGGAGCGTGTAAGCGCGCCCGCAGGGCGCGGGGAGCAGGTGAGTAGGGGATTAGGTGATTAGGGGAGTAGGGCGTATGCGGCCCTTCGAAGACCCGTCCCTAGCCGTCGTTTAAATCCGAATTCCCAAATTCCAATTCCCAAATCATCCTCCCCCCTGCCCGTTCCCCCATCCCGTTCCGTGCCGGACGCGGGGGACGGTTTCGCCCAGGATGAGGGCCAGGAGCCGGTCCACGCCAAGGGCTATCCCCGCGCAGGGAGGAAGGTGCTCCACGGCCTGAAAAAACTCTTCGTCGGGAGGATGGGGGCGCTTGCCCAATAGGGCCCGCTCGGCCTGAAACGCCCCATAACGGTCGCGTTGCTCCGCCGGATCGGTGAGTTCCGAATAGGCGTTGGCAAGTTCCACGCCCGCCACGAAAAGCTCGAAGCGTTCCGATATGCGGGCATCGTCCGCCGACAGCCGCGCGAGGGCGGCCTGAAAGGCAGGGTAGCCCATGAGCACCACGGGGCGGTCGTAAGACGCGAGCGCGGGTTCGACCTTTGCAAGCATGAGATACGAGAAACAGTCGTTTGCCGTCCATCTGTCGCCGGTGTCCGCGCCGTTTTCGCGCGCGAGCGCGCGCCACTCTTCCACCGTTTCGGGAACGAGCCAATCCTTTCCCACGTGGCACTCGAAGGCCCGGGACAGGCTCAGGACCTTTACACCCGCGGTCAGGTCGCAGGTCCGCCCATCTCTCACCAGATGACCGCCGGGCAAGAACCGCGAGCCTACGGCCTTCAAAAGGCCCGCACAATCCCGGACGAGAGCCTCCATCGTCTTTCCGGCCCGGTACCATTCCAGCATGAGAAATTCGGGACTGTGGGTCCTGGACGGAGGTTCGTCCCGGAAGGAAGGCGCCAGCGAGAAGCACCTGTCCACCCCCGCGGCAAGCAGCTTCTTCAGGTAGAATTCGGGAGACGTGGGCAGGCACGCGCGCAGGCCCGTCTCTTCACCGGTCACGTCGAAGGGATCGAGGTGGGGCTCCATGCCGGCGGCCGGAACGAGCAGTGGCGCGTCCACTTCCAGGAACCGGCGCCGCCGGAAGAAGCGCCTTATGAGCGCCAACAGGTCGGCCCGCGCCTCGAACAACGGCCGCCTCTCCGCCAGGCCCCCGATAAGATCATGCCCGCCCATGAGTCCTCCAGTTTAGAATTGTGGGCCATCGCCCCGGGGCGGCACAAGAGCCCCCAGGGTTGGACGAAGCCGCATTCTCCCTTATACTGCATCTTGAGTGACGCATGCTGACGAAACGCACATCCAAAATGCCGGCGATCCCGCACAGCCTCCCGCTTTCGACCCGAGAGGAGGGGGACTGCGAGAGGGTGGGCGTGTCGGCCTTCAAGGATTTGGAACACCCGCGGGATTGGGGGGCGGTGGAAAGGGACTTGCCCGAAGGTCCTCCTCCGCGCACAGAAGAGACCGTGGCACCTGGATGATGCGCACGATGCGACCCGCACTTTCGCCGAGATTTTCAATTCTCGTTCTCGTGCTGGTACTCTTCACCCTCCCTGCCATGTCCCGGTTCCGCCCAAGGCCGGTTCACACGACGGCGGGACGTACGGCCAGCGTGGAAGGGCTCATATTTCTGCGCGTTCCGCTTCCCAGGCACAACGGCTTCGCCGTCATCGCGAGGCGCTACACGGGGTCGTCGCACAACGCCCGCACCATAGAGCGCTACAACCGGCGGCCGAGGCGCGGGCGACTGCTCGAGGCGAGGATTCCCCTGCACCTGCTCACGGCGCGGTACATGAAAGAGGCGCTGTCCGCGCTCTTTCCCCGGGACCGGCGCACCGCGGACGGATGGGGACACGTGTGGGGGGCGAGCCCGCTCGGCAAGCGGGAATCCTGGGCGGACGTTGCACGGTGGTTTTCGGGCGGCAGCAAGTTCGCAAACAACCTGGCGAACGCCAACAGGAAGGCGGGCAGGCACCCGAAGCCGGGAACGCACGTCACGATCCCGGACGGGCTCCTCATGGATGCCATGCGGAAAAACCTGAAGGCGCCGCCCCCCCCGCCGGGCCCCGGACTCCCATCGGGCGGTCCTGAGCGCTCCGCGCCGAAGCCGGGAAAGGCCCCGGGGAAGCCCCCCGGCGGCGTCAAACCGTCGGCGCCGGAGGCCCGGCCTGAAGACGCGACCCAGTCCCTGCTGACCTACGGCAAGGATGCGCACGGTCCCTACGCGATCTACCGTCTGCGGGCCGGAGAGGCACTCTACAGCGCCGTCGTGGTGAGGTTCACCGGTAGCGTCAGCGCCGGCGACGTCAACGCGCTCGCCCTCGAGATCGCCAAGCGCTCCGATATCAAGGACGTGACCAGCATCCCGGTGGGCTATCCCATCAAGATCCCGCTCGACGACCTGCTCCCCCAGTACCTGCCTCACACGGACTCCCGTTATCTGGCCTGGGCAAAGAACCAGGCGGAAATGAGCAAGGTCACCAACACCTACAAGAGTGCCGTACTGGATGGTGTCGTGGTCATCCTGGATCCGGGTCACGGCGGCCTGGACCGTGGGGCCATGGCGCACGGGGTGTGGGAAGACTCCTACGTCTACGACATCGCCTGCCGCATTTACGAGGGACTCGAGCGGAGAACGAAGGCCAGGGTCCTCATGACACTGCTGGTGCCTCGCCTGGGATATCGCCCCCAGGACAAGCGCAAGCTCGAGCCCAATACCGGCGCCGTCATCCTGACTCACCCGTGGTTCCACCAGACTTCCAGGGACGAGACCAGGGTCGAGGTGAACCTGCGATGGCACCTGGCCAACCAATATTTCGAGCGGCTCGAAAAGGAGGGCATCGATCCCCAGCGTGTGGTGTTCACATCCATCCACGCCGACTCGCTGCACCCCTCCCTCCGCGGCAGCATGTTCTACGTGCCCGGCGACAGCTACCGTTCCAAGCGCTGGTGTTCGAAGGGAGCCCTGTACAAACACTACGAAGAGTACAGGGCACAGCCTTGCTACCGTTTGTCCTCGAGCAAGATGAGGCGGAGCGAGGGCCTGTCCTCCCAGTTCGCCAAGGACCTCGAGCACGTTTTCTCCAGGAACCACCTCCTCCTGCATCCCTACGACCCGACGAGGGACCATGTCATCAGAGGCCGCAGGTCGTGGCTCCCCGCAGTCCTCAGGAATTCCATCATCCCCTGCTCGGTGCTCATCGAGGTGTGCAACCTCAACAACGCCAAGGATGCCAGGCTCATCGCCGACCCCGCCTACCGCCAGGCCGTGGCCGACGCCTACATCGACGCGCTCATCAGGTACTACTCCTGATAGTGTGAAACGATTCAACGTCCTTCTCGATCGATGGGTGGGCCTCTCTGGGAAATATTCAAGCAATCCAGTGATCACGCGATCCGGGCAGGAACGAGGCTGCCGAAGGGCAGGGAAGTAAAGGGAAAGCGGGTTTCTCCTGGGCCTCTTCGGAAGGACGCGTCCACCGGCCCACAAATCCCAAGTCCCAATTCCCGAATCCGGAACGAACATCCCCTGGCCGATCCCCATGCCTGTCAGCCCTTTTTCTTTACGTACCGTCCGATATACGGGATAATTCTTGGTTGGAGGTTCAAGTATGGGATTTGCCGCGATGGCGCGCATCTGGAAAGACTACATGGGCCGCCACAAAATGACCTTTATCGCGGGCACCGTCTGCATCGTTTTCGTGAGCGTGCTGTACGCGCTCGAAGTCTACATGATCCGCTTTATCTTCGACGGGTTGCTCAACCCCTCCAACAAAGCAGGAACAAAGCCCATCCTGGACTATGTGCACATGTTGCGGATAGACCGTTTCTTCCCGGTGGACCAGGAGCACCTTTTCATTTACATTCCAATCACCCTGGTCGCCATCTTCTTCGCGAAAGGCATCTTCTCCTATTTCGGCAAGTACTGGATGGACAGCGTAGGTCTTTCCACCATCACCGATCTGCGCGACGACCTTTACGCTCGGATGATTCACCACGGACAGGACTTCTTTGCCCGATATCCCACGGGCACGCTCATTTCCCGCCTCATCTCGGACATCGAGAGAATCAAGACGTCGGTGAGCGAGAAGCTCACCGAACTCGTCAAGGAGAGCTTCACGCTCGTCGCGCTCGTCACCAGCGCCATGTGGCAGGATTGGAGGCTCACGCTTCTGTCGTTTGTCACCATTCCCCTCGTTGTGTACCCGCTTGCCCGATTCTCCAAAAAGCTCCGAAGGACGGCCCACAGGAGCCAGGAACAGATGGCCTGCCTTGCCGACCAGATGAAGGAGACCATCACGGGGGTCAGGGTCGTCCAGATGTTCGAAATGGAGGCACTGGAAAAGAGCCGCTTTCGC
The DNA here is from genome assembly GCA_964507185.1 of uncultured Thermoanaerobaculia bacterium. Taxonomy (GTDB): domain Bacteria; phylum Acidobacteriota; class UBA4820; order UBA4820; family DSQY01; genus CAVRTJ01. The sequence continues at coordinate 150,232 of CAZDOY010000001.1, read as the reverse complement.
AAGTTCAACCGGGAAGTCCTCAAGGCCAACCTGAAGGCGACGCGCGTCATGGCGCTGACCACCCCGCTGATGGAACTCATCGGGGGCACGGCCGTGGCGGGCATTCTCTATTACGGCCACTTTCGCATTGTCGGCGGCCACACCACGATGGGCACCTTCAGCGCCTTTCTCGGCACCCTCTACGCCATGTACGTTCCGGTCAAGAAGCTGTCCCAGGCCAACAGCATCGTTCAGCAGGCCGTCTCGGCCGCCGAGCGCTCGGTCGAACTTCTGAATCGAGAAGTCGCGATCCAGGAGGTCCCTGACGCCGTCGAACTCCCGCCCTTCAGCGAAAGCATCCGGTTTGAGAAGATCGATTTTGCCTACGAGGACAACCGCAAGGTTCTCAACGGGTTCGACCTGGAGATCCCCAAGGGCGAGATTCTGGCCATAGTGGGCAGTTCGGGCGCCGGAAAGACGACCCTGGTCAACCTCGTTCCACGGCTGTTCGACGTAACCGGCGGACGCCTGTCCATTGACGGGCACGACGTGCGGAGCGTGACCATCTCCAGCCTGCGCCGCCAAATGGGCATGGTCACGCAGGAAACCGTGCTCTTCGACGACACGGTGCGGGCGAATATCGCGTACGGAAACCCGGAGGCCGACCAGGAGGCTATCGAGGACGTGGCGAAGCAGGCCCTCGCCCACGATTTCATTCTCGGCCTTCCGCAGGGCTACGACACGAGGATCGGCGAGGCCGGATTCGCCCTCTCGGGAGGTCAGAGGCAGCGCCTCGCAATCGCCCGCGCTCTCCTGAAAGACCCGCCCATCCTGATCCTTGACGAAGCGACCTCGGCCCTCGATTCGGAGAGCGAATACCTCGTTCAGCAAGCGCTCTTCAACCTGGTCAAGGGCCGAACGACGCTCATCATCGCCCACCGGCTGGCCACGATCCTGAACGCCCAGAAGATCGTCGTCATCGACGGCGGCCGCGTTGCCGAGTCCGGAAGCCACCAGGAACTGCTGGAGCGCGGCGGTATTTACACACAGCTCTGTGCCATGGAGTTCCGGGCCACGTCGCCACTTGAAAGCACTATACCCCGGTGATAAGCTGATAAAAAAGGGAGGGAGCCCCTTGGTGGAAGACCGCGAAAAGCCCCCGGTTAGGATTTTGGACAAGCGACACTTCGACAAGGACGGCGAGCGGCGGGCGGAGGACAGCCCCGAGGCTGAATCTTCGGAAAAGCCCATGCCCACAGGTCCTGAAGGGTCTGGTGCGGAAAGGTCCGAGGCCCCATCCGAACGAAAAAGTGCACCGGCATCACCGGAAGAAGCGTCCCCGTTCACGAACTTCATCCTGTCGCTCAGCTCTTCCTGTTTCATGAGCCTGGGGCAGATTCCGAATCCCATGACCGGCTCGGCGGACGTAGACCTGCCGTCGGCCGGCTCCATCATTGACATTCTCGAAATGCTCAAGATCAAGACCGACGGGAACCTCGATCCGTATGAAAACAATCTCCTGGACAGAACGTTGGGGCAGCTCAAGATGCTATACGTCCAGGCCATGCATAAAAACAAGCCATGAGAACATACAGGGACGGGGGTACGGGGTTGCTGTGGCTCACCGCTATAGTCTTCCTCTCCCTGTCCGTCCTGCCGACCCACGCCCAGGTCGTCCCGCAGTATTCGCCTCACGGGGCCGTCCTTCACCTCGATCCCGATGCCGTCCGCCAGCAGATGACGAGTTCCAGGGACGCCCTCGTAGACATCAACAATGAAACCACCATCATTAAGTACCTCCACACCCTGGCCGGCACGCGAACGACCGAGGACCAGGACCAGATAGTCTCCGAAATGACGGATTACGCCATCGGAAGAGGACTCAGGCCCTCCCCCGACATAGCCGAGGCCTTTCTATCCATGGGGCTCGACGCCAAGACGCGGGGGAAGTGGGCGGAGTACAAGAGGATGGCCCGGTACGCCGAGTCTTTCGACCCGGACCTTCCGTCGATCCATCTCGCCCTGGCGGAAACGGCGCGGCACCATGACGGCATTTTCTCGGGAGAGTACATCTTCGAGACGCTCGCCGCCTTCTTCACGTCCTTCAGGAACATCGAGACGCGGTGGATCGCCCTCTCCAATTTACTGATCTGGCTTCGCATCACCTTTTTCATACTGCTCGGGGTCATCTCCCTGCTTCTCCTCCTCAAGTACCAGGCCCTGCTGAGGCACGACGTGAAAGAATGGCTGGGCGGGGGAGACTCGAAATGGATCGAGGTGGCCGGTTGGGTCGCCGTCTTTCTCCCTTCGCTCCTGCTCCTCTCCGGGTACTGGTGGATCATATACTGGGCGGGCATTTTCCTGCTGTACGCCCGGTGGTCCGAGCGCCTTGTCACGGTCGCCGTCGTACTCCTGTTCGCGACGGTCAGCGGCCTTACCTTCTTTTGTCTGCAGAGGCTGTATCTTGACCAGGCCCCGCCGAACGTATCCAACGTCCGCTGTTACGCCAACAGAATCGACGCGGGCCTCGACGCCTACCTCGCAAACCACATCTCTCCGAAGGACCCGCTCGAACGCACCTACTCCTTCCTCCTGGCCGGCCGCTACATGCTCCATGGAAGCTACCTCAAGGCCGAGAACCTCTACAGGGAGCTTCTCAAGGAGAGCCCCGACGACGCCAGGGTCGCCAACAACCTTGGCTGCATCTACTTTTACGAGAACCGCTACCAGGAGGCCATCCAGCAGTTTACCCACGCCATCGCTCACAAATCGGACATGTCCGTTGCGTATCTCAACCGGGCCATGGCGAGGAACAAGGTGTTCAATTTCACCGGGGCCCAGGAGGACCAGGAGAAGGCACGAAAGCTGGACTCCCACCTCTTCGATACCTACAAGCTCAATCAATCGGAAGAATGGAGCCCCTTCCCCTCCTGGCTGAGCCTCGACAAGACTCGCGACATGGCGATCCAGGTCGAACGGCAGAAACCTCGTTTACTCAAGAGCGCGATCTGGCCCGCCTCGTCCCGGGTGTCCTTGATTTCCGACCCTGCGTTTTCTCTCTGGGCCCTGATTTTTATGGTGGTCTTTCTTTCCCTGGCCATTATCAAGAAAGCCGATTTCTTCGCCCGGTCGTGTTTCAAGTGCGGCCAGCCATTTTGTTCGCGCTGCAAGACTTCCCTGGAGTTCGAGTCCTTCTGCTCTCAGTGCGTGCATCTATACATCAAGCAGGACGGGGTCTCCCCGGAAGCGAGGCTCAAAAAGAACTACGAAGTGGACCACCACCTTACTTTCCAGCGGATTCAGCGGGTCATCTTTTCCCTGGTTGCGCCCGGCTCAACGCACTTCCTCGCATCGCGGCCCTTTTCCGCCCTGTTCCTCCTCTTTCTGTGGTGTGGCATTGTGGGAGGGCTGGTCATGAAGCCGTTCCTCATGCCCTTCTCTTTCCCCGTCGCGATCCATGCGCAGCCGCTCTCAACCGTCTTCCTTCTCATGGCGGCGGGCCTGGCAGTCCTCCTTTGGGGCCTCTTCGGCATACCCTCCGCCATCAGGCAGCCCGCCGCGCGCCCTGCGGCGCGCACTCCACGGGCGGAGTGAAAGGATAGTCCATGGCACTTGCAGGAACCCTGAAAGATTTCAGCCTCGCGGACATCTTCCAACTGATCGCCCTGCAAAAGAAGACGGGATACCTCACACTGCGCTGCGAGAAGGATGTCGTAACGGTCACATTCCTCGAGGGCGGCGTCGTGGGCGCCGAATCTCTCAACAAGAGAATCGAGGACCGGCTCGGACACGTTCTTGTGAAGACGGGCCGCATTTCCAAGGAGGAACTTGCCAAGGCCCTCGAGATCCAGAAACAGACTCTGCAGCGGCTGGGTTACATCCTGGTCAGCGAGAGCTTCATCGACCCGGAGAGCCTGCGCACGGCCCTTGCCATCCAGATGCAACAGACCATATTCCGCCTCTTTCGCTGGAAAGACGGCGACTACAACTTCGAACCAAGAGAGAGCGTGGAGTATGACCGGGAAAACGTGACGCCAATGGCCGCAGAGAGCATCCTGATGGAAGGCATCAGAATGCTGGACGAATGGCCTCTCATCGAGAAGAAGATCCCGTCCTTCGACGTGGTTTTCGAGCAGATCCCGCTTCCCGCGCCGCCTGTTCTGGACACGAGGCAGGACATCCCGTCAATGGAGGAGATCGTCCTGGACGGCCCTCCGGTCTCATCCACCGCTCCCAGGAGTGAACAACAGCCATCCAACAGCACCGTGCGCCTCTCGCAGGAGGAGATGGCCGTCTACCAGCACGTCAACGGAATCTTTTCGGTGCAGGAAATCATAGACAGGAGCGGACTCAACGAGTTCGACGCGTGCAAGGCACTCTTCGAACTTCTCAATCGGCAGCTCATCCGTCCCGTGCTTCCGACGGACGAGAGCCAGGAGGCGGAACCGCGGCGGTTCTTCTTCCCTTCCGGCGCCCTGGACAGCATCCTCGCCCCGCTGTTCTGGGGCTGGCTGGCCCTTTCCGTCGTTCTTTTGCCCCTTCATCCACTCGACCATCTCCCATGGATGGAGAGCCCGGTAAGGCAGGACGAGCAGACCCTGCGCACCCGCCTTACCCTCAGGCGCGTGACCGAGGCCATCACGCTTTACAAGCTCCGCAATGGGCGCACCCCCGCGTCGCTCGGTATTCTTGCGAAGGACGGCTACATTCCTATGCGGAGTTTAGCCGACGCCTATGGCCAGACCTTCATCTACCAGACCACCGAGGACGGCTATTCGCTGGCCGCACGGGACCGCAAGGGCGAGTTGCAACCCGACCTCATGGTCACGGCGTCCCAAGCCGGCGACGGGACTTCAAACTACTAGAAGAGTCAGAGGTCGATCCGGTTCCCTCTCATTTCGAGGTGTGGGGTCGTTTACGCTTCTTCGAAACACCCGCGGTGGGGTGTCTTTTCCGCGCCTTTTCCAGACCGGGAAAGGCAAGTCTGAACACTTCGGCCATGTCCTTGACCCACACGAACTCCATGGCCTTGGCCACGGATGCAGGGAGGTCGCGGCGCTCGTTGCGGTTCCCGTAAGGGAGGATGGCGGTTTTCAGGCCGGCGCGTTGAGCCGCGAGAAGCTTCTCGCGAAGCCCACCGACGGGGAGGACCTTCCCCCGAAGGGTAATCTCACCGGAAAAGGCCATGGTCCTTGGAGCAGCCTTGCCCGTCAGCGTGGACAGAAGAGCGACGGCCATGGTGATGCCGGCCGAAGGTCCGTCCTTGGGAATCGCGCCCTCGGGCACGTGAATGTGCAGGTCTTTCTTGCTGACGTCCTTGGACTCGAGTCCCCAGTGGGCAAGGTGCTCCTTGATGTAGGTCAAGGCCGCCTGGGCGGATTCGCGCATGACTTCACCCATCTGTCCGGTCAGGGTGAGAACGCCCGATCCGGGGGTGCCGGTGGCTTCGATAAACAGCAGTTCGCCGCCCGTTTCCGTCCAGGCGAGCCCCGTTGCGACACCCACGGTATCCCGGCGCAGTCTCTCGTCCTCGAAAAAGCGGGGCAGCCCGAGAAAGGATGTAAGATCACGCGTACGGATGGTGAAAGAACTCTTCGAGCCTGCCGCCACCTTTCGCGCCACCTTTCTGAGCAAGGCCTCGATTCCGCGTTCCAGCCCCCTGACACCGGCCTCTCTCGTGTACCGCCGCATGAGGGACAGGATGGTATCGTCGGGAATCGCCAGGTCGATGATCCCAAGGCCGTGCGCCTCCACCTGCTTGCGCAGGAGGTGATGCTTGGCGATGGCGAGTTTTTCCTCTTCGGTGTAGCCGGGAAGCTCCAGAATCTCGAGGCGATCCAGGAGGGCGGGATGGATGCCGTCCAGAGTGTTGGCCGTCGCGATGAACATGACCCGCGAAAGATCAAAGGGAAATCCCAGGTAATGATCGACGAACTCTCTGTTCTGTTCGGGATCCAAGGCTTCCAGGAGCGCGGAAGAAGGATCTCCCCGCCAGTCGGAGCCCATCTTGTCCACCTCGTCCAGAACGAAAACCGAATTCATCGTGCCCGCGTTTTTGATGCCTTGGATGATGCGGCCGGGCATGGCGCCGATATAGGTTCTGCGGTGGCCGCGTATCTCCGCCTCGTCCCTTACGCCGCCCAGGGACATTCGGACGAACTTCCGGTCCAGGGTTCGGGCGATGGCCCTGCCGAGCGAAGTCTTTCCAACTCCTGGCGGGCCTACAAAGCAGAAGAGCGTCCCGGGGTTGCCGCCCTTGAGCTTGGAGACCGCCATGTATTCGAGAATGCGCTCTTTGACCTTCTTCAGCCCGTAGTGTTCCTGGTCGAGGCTCTTTTGCGCCTTGACGAGGTCGAGCTGGTCCGTCGTCAGTACACCCCACGGCAGGTCGAATACGAGGTCGAGGTAGGAGCGGATCTGGCTCAATTCTTCCGAAAAGGGACCGAACCGGCTGAGCTTGGCGACTTCCTTTTCCAGAACCGTCCTTACCTCCGGGACGAGGGTCAGGGATTCCAAGCGTTTTCTGTAACCCACCTCACCGCTGGGATCGCCGCCCTCGGCGCCGGACAGCTCGGCCTGGATGGTCTCGAGTTGTTGGCGAAGGAAATACTCTCTCTGCCTCTTGTCCATCTCGTCGCGCGTCTGCTTGTTGAGCTTGTCCTGGATGGCCTGGATTTCCAGCTCCATGGACAATTCGTCCAGGAGGAGGTTCAGCCGCTTGACCACGTCCGGCTCCTCGAGGAGTCGGCATGCCCGATCGAAGGAGAGATCGAGCTGGGCGGCCACCAGATCGGCAACGCGGCCCGGGTCCTCGACCGTGGTCAGAAAGGCGCGAACCTCGCTGGCGACGCCTTTGGCTGTCCCCGAGAGATCGTCCAGCCGCTGCAGGATACCGCGCACGAGGGCCGATGCGGTCAGCCTGGCGGAGGGCTCCATGTGGTCAGGAACGCCTTCCACCTTTGCCCAGCGCACGAAACCACGCCTGCGGCCCAAGGTGAGGCGCGCGCGGACCACACCCTGGACGAGCACGAGCCCCACGCCGGGATTGCCCGAAGGCGCCATGCGAAGGAGGAGGGCCACGACCCCGTTACCCGTCGTGTGCTTGCGCTGTCCCTTGGAAGTCGGAAAGATGGCAAGATAGTCGCCCTGTGCGTGCGCTTCCTCGAGGAGTTCCTTGCTTTCCGGGACGGGTATGGGAATGGTCGAGAGAGCGAGAGGAAATACCACCCTCTCATCCAATTCCCACACGGGCAACCGCGCCGGCAATGCCGGTGATTGAGCGGTGTCTTTTGCCATTGAGGACTATCCTTCAGTCTGCAGGGGAATCAGCGCGGTCCGGCCCCGACGTTCCGGAAGTCTGGGGAACTTGATGGTCAAAACCCCCTTCCGGTAATCGGCGGTCGCCCGGTGTGTATCCAGCGCACCGTCAACGGTGATCGTCCGGGTGAAACCCCCGCGATCCCTTTCCATGAGGTGGTATGCGATGATACCGCTATGGGTCGCTCTGCTCCTTTCCCCGTGAATGGTCACGAGGACTCCCCGGGCCTGGATCTTGATGCTCTCTGGATTCACGCCGGGAAGATCCACTTCTACGACGATATGCTCGGGGGTCTCGAGAATATCGTAGGGCGTTGAGGAACCAGAATCCGGAACTTCCTCCGGGCACTGGAGATTTTGCAGGGACTCGAAAAGCCTGTTCATTTCGGCCCGTAGGTGGACAAGATCCAGAAACGACGTGAGTATACCTCTCATGCGCCGCTTCCTCCCCGCTTGGGCTCGAGAAGATGCTTGACCTCTTCCAGAAACTCGCTGATGTCGCCGAACTGCCTGTAAACCGATGCAAACCTCACGTAGGCCACCTGGTCGAGGTCCTTCAAACCTTCCATGATCATATTGCCGATCTCGCTCGTGGATATCTCTCTATCGGGCGCATTCTGCAAGTGCGCCTCGACCTTTTCGACGATGGAGTTCAGGTCCGCCGTGGCCACCGGGCGCTTTTCACAGGCCTTCAGGAGCCCGTTCAGGAGTTTGTCCCGGTCAAATTTCTCCCGGCGCTCGTCTTTCTTGATCACGCGGTAGGGAACGGTTTCGATGTTCTCATAGGTCGTGAAGCGCCTGTGGCACTCGAGACACTCCCGCCTGCGGCGGATGCTGTGGCCTCCGGATACCTCCCTGGAGTCCACGACCTTGTCTTCTGAATGACCGCAAAAAGGACAGCGCACGGTTTTCCTCCAACCACGAGTTTACCCACAGCGGCGTCCGTGTTCAAGGGGAAGACGGGAAATGGGGATTTGGGAGTGCGGATTTGGGATTGGAAGGACGGTGGGCGGACGGGCCTTCGAAGCGGATGGTCACCCGCTGGCTTTCTCGGAAGATTCCGCCATCTGGTCGGATTTCTCCGAAGAAGCCCTCGCGACCTCCCTGAGTTCCCTTATATGAACCCGCCCGAGAGCAAGGTATCCCAGCCCCCAGAGTATGCCAGGGAAAAACATGGCGGCGTGGCCTATGAGGCCGGCGGTGACAGCCGCCTCGGCGCCCACGGAGTAGAACATGACAAGCGCGATCTGGATGGCCTTGTGGACGCCGCCTATTCCGCCCGGCGTGGGGATGGCCGCCCCGAAGCACACGAACATCAGCAGGAGGACGGAAGCCCCCAGCGGCAGATGAAGCTTGAGCGCCTTGAGGAGCGCCCATGCCGATCCCGCAATGCAGGTCCAGATGACCACCGATAAAAAGGTGACCCATAGGATGGTCCTCTTCTTCTGGAAGGTGCCCAGCCCCTCGACGAACTTCAGGACCTTGCGAATCAGTTTCAGGAGGAGAGGATACCGGCTCAACTTGTCGCTTCTCCGGGCCATTCGATCAAGCACGCGCCTTCGCGGAACGAGCCAAAACAGGAATATGCCTCCAATGACGGCCAGGGCGAGAAAGCCCCACGAAAGGTCGGTGAAGATCTTCATGGCCTCGTCGGCACCCGGCGCGATGCCGTTGCTCCCGAAGAAGACGAATCCGAACCAGAGGATGACCAGTGCCACCAGGTCCATCCCTCGCTCCAGAACGACGGAGGCGAGCAGGGAGCCGAACGGCAGTTTTTGCCACACGGAGAGCAGATAGGGCTTCCCGACCTCTCCGAGCCGTCCCGGAATGAGCCCTGTCAGAGTGAAGGACACCGCTGTTGCCTTCAGCAGGGGCGCCATGGGGATGCCTTTCTTTACCGAGCGGAGCATGACGCCCCAGCGGTACGACCTTATGACGATCGAAACCACCTCGAGCAGTACGGCCAGCCCCAGAAACGAGAGCGACGCATTCTCAGCTTCACGGGCCACATCGGTGAAGTTCGCCTTGTGAAGGAAGAAATACAACAGGACGACCGTGAGTCCGAGGCTGATAGTCCACGAAAGGGCCCTCTTGACGACGCGTTTCATGACGCCTTCTCCATGAAGGCCTCCGGCCTGCTCGTGACGAACCCGCCGGCGCCTGCCTCTCGAAAGCTCTCCCACTCGTTGGGCGTCCGCACGTCGTGGCCGATGATGACCGGGATTTTCCGGTTCAGTTTCGCGCGGAGGCGGCGGACGTGCCCGTGCCCGCAATCCGGTGGATAGAATCCGCTGGCAGTTACCAGGGCGGACGGAGAGGATCCTTTGAGAAGACGGACCAGATGGGTCAGGCGCGATTCGTCGAGGTGGGCCAGCTCAACGAGAAAACGGACCTTCAGTTCGGGGGCAGTGGAGAGAAGGGCCCTCATCTCGGTTTCGAGGACGCCCGTGGCCATGTCGAGCACGTGCGCCGGCGTGAGGACGACCGTGGCCTCCACCGCGCCGAGTCTCGCGCATTCCAGCAGTTCCATGCGCTTGGTGGAGAGCGTCGCACCTCCCGCGGGGAACGAAACGGCGCCGACAAAGGCGATCCTCGCGAAATCTTCGGGGCGGATGTCCGCCAGGAGTCCCGGATGCGCCAGCGCTCGGCCCACCCCGGCATCGGACCAGCGCCGGAGTCTCAGGCACGCTTCGGACGGCGACAAGGCGTAGTCCATCAGAGCCCCCTCCATAACGGACAACGGATTTTGGTTCGGAGTCATCGGAGGCCTACTTTTTGGGTGACCAGGACTGGGTTTCCAGTGTGTCGACTTCCTGGGGCGTCAAGAGGTCGGGAGGATTCAGCAGGAGGTAAAGCCGCTCCCCAAAGCGGACCATCCCGTCGATGAACTGCAGGTGAGGCTTGTTAAACATCTTGGGCGGCGGCTGGATCTGGTCCGGCGCCGAGCCAAAGACCTCTTCAACGGTATCGACCAGAAGCCCGACGGATGTACTGCCTATCACGACGACCACCACCCGGCCCTTCTGGGGATCGACGGATCCGAGATCGAGGCGCTCCTTGAAATCGATTACGGGCAGAATCGCACCCCTGAGATCGATGACACCCTTTACGAAAACAGGAACGCGCGGCAGCGAATAGATCCTGGGGACCCGCAGTATCTCCCGCACCGCAAAGACACCCAGTGCGTAGGCCTGGGTTCCGACCGTAAAACCGAGGAAGATCAGTTCCGTCTCGGCTTCCTTGTGCTCTTTCTTGAGCTGAAGGATGCTCGAAAATTCCACCACTCTAATTGTCCTCTATGTGGAAGCGGCTCAGCACGCGGCTAACTTCCTCGGCCCTTCCGGACAGAGCCTCAACCTGCTCAGAGGTCTGTTTGATACTCTCCACATTGGCCCTGTTCTTTTCGGCGAACGTCTGCATGACTTGCTCGACGGTCTTTCCCGCAGAGCTCTGGGCCTGGTTCTGGGCCAGGACGTCTGATATGGCGGCCGTCAGGCGGTCCATAGCCTGACGGATGAGACTCGAACCGGCGCTCTGCTCGGCTGTCGCCCGCTGCATCTCCTCGGAAAGGGACCTTATCCTGTTGACGGCATCGAGGATCTGCTCGCTACCCAGGGTCTGTTCCTTGGTGGCCTGCCGAAGCTGGTGGGCGAGGTCGCGAAGCTGTTCGGTGGACCGGACTATCCCTGCGGCCCCTTTCGCCTGTTCCGCAGTGGCGCGCGCGATCTCTTGCACCATCTGCAGCGAAGGGCTCACGGCCTCTTCTATACGGCTGAAGACCTTCGCGGCCTCGTGGGAAACACCCACCGAATCCTCCACGAGGGCACGCTGGCCGTCTACGCTCTCCACGGCGTGCCTAACGTCTCTCTGCACGCTGTCGATTATGGCTGAAATCTCTCTGGTGGAGACCGATGTCTTTGCGGCCAGGTCCTTGATCTCGCCGGCCACCACGGCAAAAGGCTTGCCGTGCTCGCCCGCCTGGGCGGCTATGATGGCGGCATTCAGCGCGAGCAGGTGCGTCTGCTCCATGACCTCGTCGATGACGGAGAGGATGTTACCGACCTCGCCGCTCCGCTTACCGAGGAGCTTCATAACGGAGACGGTGGACTCGAAGGAGGCCCGCAGCTTCTCGATCGTCTCGTTTGACTTCTCCATGGCGCGCGATCCAGCCCCAGCCTCTTCGGCTACCAGCTCCGTTGCCTCTCTCGTCTGGGCCGCGTTCTGACCGATCTGGCGGATGCTCCCCTCCATCTCCGTCATGGCCGCCGAAGTATCTTCCACAAACCGGTTCAGCTTCTCGGCCGAAGCGTCTATCTCCTTGTTTGCGGCTACGTTCTGCGTAAGCGTGGAAGCCACCGTGTTGACCGTGTCATTGAGGCCCTCGGTATTGGCTGCGATCTCGTCGATGCTCGCGATCATCTCGAGTACCGAGGAACTAACCTCTTCCGCGAGTTCCGACAGACTTTCCATGAGGTGGGCGATCTCGGAAACGGCTGATTGAATGGATTCCACCTGGTCCGCGACCTTGACGGAGGCGCCCTGTTGCTCCCTCGTATTGTCCAGCGTGCTCCCGAGGTGGCGTCTCATCGTTTCCATCCCGTCTTCCACCCGGTGGAAGGCGCTCCTGATCTCGCGAACGATCTGGGCCAGATTGGCGGACATTTCATGGAAGGAACCGATGAGACGGCCCAACTCGTCCTTGCGGTCGAGTGAGCCGCGGTAGCCCGTGAGGTTCCCTCCCGCTATCTGCCTCGCAAAGTCCGTCAGGCCATAGATGGGCGCCGTAAAATAGCGCGTGACGACCACGGCGATGAGCGTGCCCGCCAGCAGGCCCAGAAGGACCACGAGCGAGCCGAAGGCCAGGTACCCCTGCCTCAGGGAGGCGAGCGGAGCGAGACCCGCCACGATCCTGAGTTCCCCAAGGGACTTCGTCTGCTGGGCGGCCGTCGCCGGGGCCGGCGCTTCGAACCCGATGTCTCCGGCGCCGGCGGCAGGTGCCACGGTGACCTCGATCGGCACCCTGATCAAAAGGGCGTTGCCCTTCTCGGTCGCAATGGTCGCGAGGCTCATCTTGCCGGTCATCTTGGCGAGCCCGCTGAAGGGGGCCTTCACGAGCGGTCCGCCCGAGGCGAGCGTAGCGCCCTTCTCATCGACGAACGCCACCCACAGCAGATTGGGATCGGACTTCTCCATGGAATCAACGGTATCCTTGAGTCCCGTCTTGTTGAACTGCATATCGTAGCGCGAAAGTCCCGCCACCATTGTGCCGAGACTGCGGTAAGACTCCCTGATCTGCGCCAGCGCTACCGAGCGCGCTTGAATGTAAAAGACCAGCGACATGATCAGCGCACCCACGAAGATCATTGCCACCAGCACGGCGAGGAGCTGGCCGCGGATGCTGCCCCTCAAAGGGGCGAGCACACGATCCCGGAGACTCCTATTCATACGTGACCCCGAAGTTGATCTTGGACGGCAGCTTGAGTCTCAGCGCCTGTGCGGTCTTCTTGTTGACCGACGTCGAAACGCTGGGTGGGTCGACCACCTTGTCGGCGGGAGCTTTGCCCGTGTTCAGGATGGTCTGGGCGACCTTTGCGGCTTCGTTCCCCACGGCGTCGCCCGGATAAAAGGCGGCGCAGAGAGCCCCGTTCGCAACCAACGAGTCGGACAGGGCCACGGGAATGATCTTGTTATCCACGCACTGGGAAATGATATACCGAAGGGCGTCCTGATTGCTCGTCAGGGAATCTGGCAGGAGAAGGACCACCTGCGCATCATCCTTGATCGAGGCGAACACGCCCTGTAGGCTCGGCGCGTCTGGGACCGGCTTGTCTTGTGCGTCGAAACCGGCCTGGTCGAGCCGCGCAATGAGGCCGGGAATAGAACTCTGAATGGCCGGAGAATGCAGAATGTACAGTCTTTTGGCCCGGCGTTTGAAAGCCTTGACCATCCCCTCGAGATCCTTGGGGGACCCGAGCGACCCGATCCCTACCATCTTCGGGTCCGCCGTGAAGCCTTCCAGATCCGGGTAGTAGACCATGGCATAGACGATCCAGACATCCGGAATGGCCGCTCGAACTTTCTTGGTGGCGTAGGATCCGACCGTGAAGATCAACGTCGGCATCTTTGTTTTCAGGGCCGCGAGCGCCGCGTCGTCGGCGGATGTGCCCTGAAGCTGGATGCTCTTCGGGTCGAACCCTGGAAGCTGACTGGCGTACGCGACCTGCATGAATCCGGCCATGGCGTCGTTGTACGGCGCCACGCCGGCGCGGGATACGATAAAGACCCCCGCGGCCGAAGCCCCTACGGATGTCAACACAAAAACCACCAGGGCCAAGATCACCAAAGTCCAGCGTTTTTCCATCGCCACCTCCCAGCGGTTTATGGCTTTATACGATATCACTCGGACCGAGGCAGGTCAACGAACACAGTGCGATGCGACGATATCATGACCCGTCCCGGGGAGCCTGCGACGCGCCTGAGATTTTTGCACCGGCTCACGGTGACCGCCAGGCGGTTCCCGCCCGGCGCCCCGCTGTGCCTTGCCGCATAGAGGGCCGCCGCCTGCTCCACGACCGGCGGCAGCGTATCCATTCGCCGGGGATTCCTCACCACCACGTGGCACCCGGGGTAATCCTCCGCGTGGAACCAGAAATCGGACCCCTTTCCGATCTTGAAGCTCACGGTGTCGTTACCCACCGCGCTCTTCCCCGCGTAGCCGGCGAACCCCAGGGGGAGAGGGACGCCAGCCACGCCCTGGGGAAGGGCCCGACGCGCCTGGGGAGCCGGATCGGACCGCACCCTCCGCCCCTCAGGAAACAGGACGGACAGGTCTTCGCACGCCTCGAAATACGCTCGTTTCGCCTCGAGTGTCCGGAGCTCCGACGAGATCTCCTCGAGGATCAGCCGGGTGGCTTCCATTCGTGCCCTACCCTTCCGAACCTTCCTGAACAGGCCGTCGACGTTTTCCAGAACCGTTTTCGCGGGATCGAGCGGCACGTCCACCGTGCCCGGGGGATCGGCCGCGTAATCGACCACGCGCCGCAACGTCTCACCTCGTCGGTGAAGGTCCCCGGAAGCGAGCAGGGCGTTGGCCGTCGCTTCCGCATCGATCCATCCCTCGCCCTGGACGCGGTCGGCGAGCACCGCCAGGTGTTTCCTCTTCACGGCCTTCTCCCGCCTGCCGAGCGATGAAAGCGCCGCCCGGCGGCCCCTCTCCAGGAGACCATCGAGGAGGGCCTCCGGCCCATCGTGCTCGATATAGGCGCTCGCGTCTTCAATCCCGCTGCGCTTGACCCCACCGGGCTGTTTTGGCGGAGGCGGGGTCCACGTTGTCCCCGGTTCTCCCGTGCGGAAACCGCCCTTCAGGGTTCGTCCCGACCACAGTATCCTGTCCGATTCCCCGAGCAGAAAGGCATTGGACGACCGGCCGAGGGGCTCCCACACGAAGCTCCCGGCCGGTCCGCCCGAGACCTCCAGCCTGAGAATCGGTTCGTTCTCCACCGCCGTGACACCGAGGATGCGAGCCCCTTTCAAGTGATGAGCCAGGGCATCCTCCGGCGCCCCCCTGGGCCATTGCCACAGGCATATCCCGGCGGCGGGCCGCGCCGGGTCCCAGCAGAAGCCGAGGACTCCGCCGGAGGCCAGATCGAGTCCGAGACTCCAGGAATCGGGTCGCCTGATCCTCCGCACGGCCCGCCCCCTGAGAAGGCCGTCGAGCACCGCCGATATCGGTCGCAGGCTCTCCGCATCCATCAGAACGTCTTGAAGCGGCGCCTGCGCCACCTGTACTTCATTTCCTTGATAAAAGGTCCCGGCCGCCAGAACCGTCCGACATACAGGAAGGCGAAAACGATGCCGCCAAGGTGGGCGAGGTGCGCGATACCCCCGCCCGAGGAATTGAAGACGGAGAAGAACAGGGTAATCCCGATCCAGATCACCGCCAGGACCCAGATCTTGATCGGTAGCACAAACCAGAGAAGAACCTCGGTGTTTGGGAAGTAGAGGGCGTAGGCGACGAGCACGCCGTAGATGGCACCGCTCGCGCCGATGACCACCAGGGGCCCCTTGAGCAGAAGGGCCGCGGTCAGCCCGCCCGTCAGCGCCGATCCGAAGTAGAGCGTCAGAAAGCGCCTGCGCCCCAGGAAGAGATCGAGGTCCCCCCCGAAAAAGTAGAGCGTCAGCATGTTCCAGAAAATGTGGCCGATGCCGCCGTGCAGAAAGGCATAAGTGATGAGGGTGTAGATCCTGAAGGGGAAGACGTGACCGGGCACCAGCCCCAGTTGCACGGTGAGCGGAGGGAAGAAGTTCTGGAGAAGGAAGATGCCGACATTGACCCCGATGAGCCAGCCGACCGTCTTCGTCCACGTCCCACCGAATCGAATTTGCCTCTGCATCCACGCCTCCGCCCGCATATTGTACCATCCCGGCGCTCCGGAGTACGACGCAGAAGGGGCGCTGCCGGCGCCCGGACGACCGTCAACGATCGTGTGTCGCCATCCCCGAAGGCCGCCTCACAACTTGATCACCCTGCACCGGATCACGCCGTCGCCCCAGGATGTCCGCGAAAATGGGGAAAGCCGTGACCCCGGAGGGGCCACGGCAAGGAGAAGCCTATGACAATCGTGCCCGGCCGCTCAGCGCGTCTTTCCGGAAGACACTTCGAGTGCGTCCCCCGCCAACCGGCACTCAAGCTGTTCGAGCCCTGCCACAAGGATCTGAGACGAGAGCCTGTAGTAGGGATCGGGGTCCGCTTCATCCAGGTGCGCGGCGATCTTGCGCCCGAAGGGCAGAAGGTGGCTGTCGACGGTGTCTGCCGCGATCGACCGCCAGTGCTCGAAGCTCACGGACCCCGCGGGCGCGCTCGCGAGGTTCCCCAGGACAAAGGCCAAGAACTCGAGCTCGAGACCCAGGTGGTCGGGAGGCATGGCCACGTCTTCGCGAGGGCGTACATCCGCCCTGTCGAAGAGATTCCGGAGGTCCTGGAGGCACTCGTGGTCCATCAGCCGGCCGCGGGATTGTACGGACTCGTAAGGGTGCACGGTCCGGTTCGTCGTGCCGTGCATGAAGAGGCGCACGTACTCCACGGCCAACCGGCGCTTGTCGTCGCCGAGGCGCACGATTTCCTGGATGGGCGACCGGAGCCTCTCCAGTACCCCGCCGTCGTCCGACAACCCGCCGGCAAGGGCGGACAAACGGAGTTTGACGTCCGCTTCAGGGTCGAGAAAGACCTCGGACAGTATTTCGAAAAGCTCCGCAAATTCGGTGATGGACATGGGACGCCTTCCTTTCCCGTCCTACTTGAACGCGCTTATCTGGCCAGCGTAGACGAAGATATAGCGCAGAAAATATCCGCCCATGAGTATGAGCATCGCCGCCGTCGCAGAGAGAGGTTTGTTGTGGTGGATCTTCGCCTTCGCGAAGATCGCGGGCTTCATCTCCCACAGCTCTATGACGAGGGGGAGGAGGAGCCCAAGGCCGAGGAACACCACCCAGAAGAGGAAAGTGTAGGGACCGCCGAGTATGAGCTCCAGCGCCTCCTGGACGGCCAGCACGGACAGTTCGCCGTGAATCAGGTAGGGCAGCACGATGAAGAACTCGAGCAGGATGAAGCAGATGTCCAGCGTATAGAGGAAACGGAGCTGCTTGAAGTCGAGGCTCTTCCTGTTGAACGAGAGGGCCAGGATGAGGATGGCACAGCCGGTGGAAAGGGCCGAAAAGAGAAACATCTGGGCGACGAGATTGGTGTTCCAGAACGGCCTTGCCTGAACGGCGCCGAGAAGCACCCCGGTGTAGATACCCACGCCGATGCTGAAGGGAAAGCCGAGCATGGCGAGGGGCCGGCGCCACGCGGTCAGGTCCACGTCGAAGCGCTTCAGGAACGCAAGCCGCCTGGGCAACGTGCCGAAGAGCCGGTGGCGAACGTCTTCCGGGAACCAGGCGTAAAAGTAGACGAACGCGATCGTGTTGAAGATCAGAAGCAGCCAGGACCCTATGGACATGGGACTTTCCCAGCGAAAGTGTACGAACAGCTTGTAGAAGCGGTACCAGTTACCCAGGTCGAAGATCAACAGGAAGGAGCCGAAGGCCACCGGCCATGGGGCGATCATGGCTCCGTACCTGGCGATTCGCGGGTAAGCCGGATCGCCTTTGTCCTGGAGGTAGGTGGCGAGGCCCGATACGAAGAACACGCCGGCGGACAGCCCGCCCAGGAAAAGATAGTTGACGATGAGGAATCCCCATTCGATCGTTTTCATGGCTCTCCCCCTACAGCAGGTAATACAGCTGTGGGCCGTTGCCCGTCTGCTGTTTCTTGACCAGGTAACGGCGGGTGTTCAGCATCTGCTGGAGTTCGCCGTCGGGATCATCCAGATCTCCGAAGACGCGCACCCTGGAGGGACACGTCTCCACGCACGCCGGAAGCTCGCCGCGGTCCACCCTCTGCACGCAGAAGGTGCACTTGTCCACCACGCCCAGGTCCTCCCGGAAATACCTGGCGTTGTACGGGCAGGCGATCATGCAGTAGCGGCACCCGATGCAGTCCGAGTAGTTCACCAGCACGATCCCATCCTTCCTCTGCCAGGACGCGCCGGTAGGGCAGACGCGAACGCAGGAGGGATTTTCACAGTGCATGCACTGGCCGGGATCGAAGGTGGCCATCATCCTCGGCCAGGTTCCCCGCTTCGTTTCGTCGATCCAGTTGCGGAAATCCCCGATCGGCACTCCGTTCTCGGCCTTGCACGCCACGACGCAGGCCTTGCAGTTCATGCACTTCTTCGAATCGAGGACCAGGGCGTATCTCTTTTTCTTCCTGCTCTCAGCCATCGTTGCCCCCTCAGACCTTGCGGACCTTGACGAACGTCTCGTGGAAGGCCGCGTTGCCCGAGACATGATCCCAAGCGGTTTCGAGAACCTGCGCATCGCAGGCGCCGTTGTCGTAGGCGAGCTTCTGCCACTTGGATTTCTTCCCGAAGCCGTGGAGCATGAAGATGCAGTCCGGGCGGATTTCATCCGTCACCCTGGCGAACAACCGAACGGTCCCGCTGGTGCTCGAAACCTCCACCATGTCGCCCGTGGTGATCCCCAGGTCCCTGGCCGGTCCGGGGCTGATCCACACGTGGTTCGTCTTCGCGAACTCGTGCAGCCACGGGTTGTTCGAGGTGTTGGCGTGGGTGTAGTAGGCCTTCCTGCCGAGGATCATGCGGAACTGCCCCCGGGGAGGTTGGGCGGGGGGCTGGTACACGGGCATCGGGTCGTACCCGTAGTCCTGGAGCCGCTGGGAGAAGAGTTCCACCTTGCCGGTCTTGGTGATGAAGCGGTGGTCCGGCGTCAACGTGGAGCCGTACTTGGGGAACTCCTTCGACGTCATAACCCCGTGTTTCTTCAAATACTCGAGAGGGTTGTCGCCGGGAAGGTCCTTGACCTGCGCGTCCACCCACTGCTCCATGGTGTAGTCGAAGTAATCGGTGAGGCCGAGCCGCTTGGCGAGCCCCTGTGCGATCTCCAGGTTCGGTTTGGTGTCGTAGGCAGGCTTCACGACCGGCTGGCGGAACACGACCACGGGCCATATTCCCGCCAGCGCCTCGGCCGGGTCCTGGCGTTCCAGGTAGGTGGATTCGGGGAAGACCACGTCGGCGTACCAGGCCGTGTCGCTCATCTGGATGTCGATGGCCGCGACGAAATCCATCTGTTCGAGCATCTTGAGCGTCTTGCCCTGATCCGGAAGCCCGTTCAGCGGATCCTGCTTGTAGACCATCCACCCCTTGACCGGGTATGGCCGGCCGGCGATCACGTTCTCCCTGAGTTTCAGGTAGGTCCCGTCGCCCTCCGCGGCGAGAGGGAAGTTCTTCTTGATCTCGTCCACCCGCTCGGCCTTCGGGTCGTCCCAGGGGAAGAAGAGGTACTCGCCGAGAGCGATCCTCTGGTGGGGCACCATGCCGCCCTGCTTGTCCCAGTTTCCGACGATGGCGTTGAGGATGGCCTGCGCCCTTCGCATCTGGAAGTCGTTCTTGTACCAGGACGATCGCCTTCCGGAGTAATACAGGGCCCGGGGGGCGGCGTCGGCGAATTCGCGGGCGATCCGGACGATTTCCCGGGCCGGGATCTCCGTCTCTTTTTCGGCCCAGTCCGGCGTGTACTTCTTTACGTGGTCCGACAGGCTGTCGAACCCGACCGTGTAGGTGTTGACGAAGTCCTTGTCGTAGCGGCCCTCGGCGACTATGACGTTGATCATGGCCAGAATGAAGGCCATGTCGGACCCGGGCCTGATGGGGAACCACGTATCGGCCTTCGAGGCCGTGACGGTGAAACGGGGGTCCAGGTAGACCAGCTTGGCCTTCTTGAGCATGACCGACCCGATGAGGTCCATGGTGTCCGGCGTGATGATGGACTCGAAGCGGTTCGCCCCCGACATGATGACGTAGTCCGCGTTCAGCATGTCGAAGACCGGGGCCGTGCCGAAGGTGGCCGAGTAGGCCAGGTTCACCGACGCAAGGCACAGCGTGGGGTGGCGAACGATGTTCGGAGAGCCGAACGCCAGGCCGAGATTCCGAAAAAACTTCTCCTGCAATCCTTCCGTGGAGGACCAGAGGACCCCCTGAGGCCCGTATTTCTCCTTGATGGCTGATAACTTCTTTGCGGCATAATCAAATGCTTCGTCCCACGATGCCGCCCGCCACTTGCCCTCTCCCCGCTCGCCGGCGCGTATGAGGGGCTTCTTCAAACGGTTCGGATCGTAGACCGCCTTCAGTCCGGCGTTTCCCCGGGCGCAGAGCATGCCGCGCGATTTGGGATTTTCCGGATTGGGATTCAATTTATGGATGAAACCATCTTCGACAACGGCCCTGACGGAACACATATTCACGCACATGGCACAGGTCGTGGGGATTTCTTTCAGCTTTGTCGTTTGCGCCTTGCCCCGTTCGAAGTGCTTGAGACACCCCACCTGGGTAGCCAGCGCTGCGGCCGCGGCGCCCGCCGCGGTGACCTGAACGAAGGTTCTTCTATCCATCTGATGACTGCCCATGATTGGCTCCTCTCGCTATTTGGAGGAGCGACCGGGAGAGAGAGGCCCTCTCCCGGCCGCCATATGGAGGCTGTTAGAAACGTGCTTCGAGCATCATGTAGGCATTGTTGACCGTCTTCGGGAAGGCATAGAAGAGCGCCGGATTCTTGTCCAGGTTGAAGTAGTCGAGGTCGGCCGGAGCGATCTGCCATCCGCTGAAAGCCGTGGAGTAGTCGTAGTGGACGTAGCCGAATTTCAGCGAGACGTTCTTGGCGAAGTTCCAATGCAGGTATCCCTCCCAGACGTCGCCGCGGGCGGCCAGCTTGTCGCTGGGCTCCCCGGCCGAGGGCGTGAAGGTGTACCAGCGCTTGGAGCCGTGGTTGAACTCGGCGCCGAGGGTCCACTGGGGCGTGGGTTTGTACTGGACGCCGGCGTAGTAGGCATAGCCCGTCTTGCTGTGGTCGGGATCGCCCAGGAGGCCGCCGAAGCCGTACTGGCTGACCTGCCCGTTGGGGTGGCTCTTGATGTAGCCGCCGCTCAGGAAGTAGGTGAAGCGGTCGCCGATCTGGTGCTCCCACGTCAGGCCCCACTGGTCCATGTCCCCGAGGTTTCTTGTCGCCGTGACGTACTGGGCGCTCGGCTGGGCGTAGGGGCCGGGAATCGGGAAGTTGACGAGGGTGCCGTACGGAATGTCGGTCATGTTGCCGAAGCGGTTGTAACCGAGGATGAAGCGGGCGGAGTTGATCGTGTCACCGGACATCCAGAGCAGGGGCATGTCGTAGATCCACCCGATGACCGTGCTGTCCTTCATGGCGTTGATGCGGCCCATGCCGAACGGGGTCATGGTGTAGTTCTCGCTGACCTGGCCGCCGCCTCCGAAACCGGCTTCGTAGCCGATGCCGGCGCACGTGCCGATGCTCGTTCCTTCGGGGAAACCGATTGCGCCGAGGTCATACTCAAGGTGGAAGCCGTCGACTTCGGCGTTCACCATGATCGCCTGGGGCGTGCCCTGGCGCTCGGTTTCCTCGCGGATCTCCAGGGGCGGCCCGTCGCTGGTGTTCATGCGGCCTACGGCCATGGTGAGGTGTGTCGAGGGGAACTTGTAGAGGAACAAAGCCCGTTCCACGTGCAGAACGTCGCTCGAGGGGACGCGCGTGGAGGCGAAGTCGTTATAGACCGTATTGGGGAACCCGTTGAACACGGGCACGTCGGCCCCGCCGTAGAGTTTGTACGTGGAAAGGCGGCCCATGAACTTCATGTTGTCGTTGATCTGGGCGCTCATCCGCAGGCGCAGGCGAAGCGACCATTGCATGGAATTGTTCCAGTCCTGGGGCGGCACCTGCTGGTACATGGGCATGCCGGTGCCGGGATCGAAGCCCCGGAACTGCTGGTAGCGGTTGAAATGCCAGTCCTGGTAGTCGTAGCGGACCCGCATGTCGCCGCCCCACTTGATGGCGTCGCCGGCCGTCTTGATCTCGACCTTGGTCAGCCGTTCGTCCAGCTTCTGGATCTTGTTCTGTTCGGCCGGAGCCGGAGCCGGAGCCGGAGCCGTCGCCTCCTGCTGCGCGGCGACCTTGGCTTCAAGTGTTTTGAGCTGCTTCTGGAGTTCCTGGATCTGCTTCAGCAGGTCCTCGTTGCTCTGGGCCCGGAGCCCCAGCGGAAGCAGCAGCCCCACCAGGATCCCGAGAATCACGAATTTCCTCATACTGCTCTCCAATGAGTATCTCTTCCTGTCCCAACCGGGGCGGCCATCCGTCTCCTCGGGCGGGCCGCCCGATCAATGCGCTCTTTCGATTTCGATCAGCCGCCGCACGTTTCGGGCTGGGGAGAATCGGAGGCGTGATCCACCAGGAAGGCCTCCACGTCGTTCAGTTTCGTGGCATCCAGGTACTTCGTGAGCTGTTCCTTGCCCTTGGCGTGCTTGCCGGCCTTGAAGTAGGCCTTCCACTGGGCCTGGGTGTGCGTCAGGGGCGTGAGTTCCCCGTTTTCGGAAGCCTTGGCGTGGCAGGGTTTGCAGGTCTTCTTGAAGTAGTACTTGCCCTTGGTCGGGCTGCCGGGCGCGCCGAACGTCATGGCCGCAACCATGGCCCCGAGTCCAACCGAAATGATCGTCGTCCTGATCCACTGTGTTTTTTTCATCGAAAACCTCCTTTCAATCAGGCACTTTCACTGGAAGTTCCGTGCCAGAGAGCAAAAACCTTTGTTTTCAAGCCTTTACGCCGAAGCCCCAAAACCCGGGAGCGCGGAACACCTGTTCCAAATCGGCTGGCCCGGAGATACTGTTCCACTGCCTTTCAGCATTTATCGATTAGATTATTCGAGCCAAGATCCGGCCCTACTGGAACAGTTGTTTCGATGAGAGGGGCAATGAAACGGTTCCGGCGGCATCGGCAGATACCCCCCGCCACCCCCTCGACGTCCTCCGGGGCTTGGAGGGGGGGGGAATTTACGGTATGCTGTGGGCCTTCTT
Organism: uncultured Thermoanaerobaculia bacterium; assembly: GCA_964507185.1. Classification (GTDB taxonomy): domain Bacteria; phylum Acidobacteriota; class UBA4820; order UBA4820; family DSQY01; genus CAVRTJ01. Next base: position 127,466 of record CAZDOY010000001.1, on the reverse strand, counting down.
TGAAGGAGGGAGGGTTTTGTCCGCCCGTCTTAGGGGTCTCGTACAGCGCGCCGATCTTGTCAACATGAGCAACAGGGTCAAGGCCCTGGTGGGCGACGAACTGTCGCGCGTCGAGGCCGAGATGGCCGAGCACCTTCATTCGCCCTTCTCGCCCGTGGCTGAAATGGGCGCCTACCTCGCGGCCAGCCGGGGCAAGAGACTGCGCCCGAGTATTCTCCTCCTGTGCGGGAAGACCATTGGATACGAAGGTTCGCTGGATGTGACCTATGCCGCCATCTTCGAGTTCATACACACCGCCACCCTCATACACGACGACATCGTGGATCAGGCGCTTCTCAGGCGCGGACGGGCATCCCTGTCGTCGAGATGGGGACAGGAGCAGGCCGTCCTCATGGGGGACAGGGTCTTCGTCATGGCCATGGACCTAGCCATCAAACAGGGCTGGAGTTCACTCCTGCCGTTGATCTCGGAAACGACACTCCGCCTCATCGAAGGCGAACTGATCCAGAGCCACCGAAAGTGGGATCTGGCGCTCCGGCGGGAAGACAACCTCGAAATAATAAGAAAGAAGACGGCTTACCTCTTTTCCGCCTGCGCCGCCACGTCGGCGCATCTGATGGAGGCGCCCGAACCCACCCGGAAGGCCCTGGAAGACTATGGCCTCAATCTCGGCATCGCCTTCCAGATGGTGGACGACTGCCTGGACTTCGTTTCCAACGAGGAAACCCTGGGCAAGCCGGCCGGCAACGACCTGAAGGAAGGCAAGATAACACTGCCTCTACTCCTTCTGCTCCAACACGGTACGCCCGAAGACAAAGCTTTCATCGAGGCCGTCGTAGCCTCCCACCGCTTCGATCCCGATACGCTGCACGAAGTCACCGAGCGGGTCAAACGCGCGGGCGCGCTGGACGAGGCCCTGGAAATCGCAGGCGCATTCGCCGCCGCGGCCAGGGATGCGATCCGGCCGCTGCCCGATAACGCCGCCCACGATCTGCTCGACGTGATGCCGGACTACATTCTCCACCGGCGCTTCTGATGAACCTCTACGAATGGGTTTATTTCGACCTTTTCGATACGCTCTGCACGGTCGATGAGCCCGTGTACTTCGAGGGGAAGCGCCGTACCGCAGAAGCTATTGGGGTGGAGTTTGACACCTTCATGGCGGCCTGGCGGTCGACGTCGTACGACGCCAGCACCGGTTTGCTCAAGACCCCTTTCGACAGGGCCGTGAAAGCGCTCGAAGCCCTGGGCGTCGAGGACAGGAGCGCCGCGATGGAGGCGGCGCGTATGGACGTGGAGACGATTCAGCGGAGCGTGTACCTCTACGACGGGGCTGAAGAGTGCCTCGAAACATTGAGAACACGCGGGTTCAAGCTCGGCCTGATCAGTAACGCCACGGCCACCACGGCCTTCATCGTAGGATCGCTCAAGTTGCGGGAGCGGCTGGATCTCCTCGTCTTTTCCTACGAGACCCATTGCGCCAAGCCCGATCCCGCCATTTACCGGAAGGCGGTCGAACGCGCGGTGACCGAGGCCCGGGACGCGCTTTTCATCGGTGACGGAGCGAACAGGGAACTCGACGCCGCCGAGGAACTCGGCATGGCCGTGATCTGCATGGACCACCCGGTCAAGGCCCACACCTTCAGGGACCCTGACGGATTGTCCAGTCCCCATCACCGTACGGTCAGCGGCTTCGTGGAGCTTCTCGCGCTGCCGGACCTGCAGGAGCCGAAACGCTGAGGGCCAGCGGACATTTTGGGAAGAAGGCGGGGACTCAGCCTGTCTTCCAAGGGCTAAGGTCTAAGGCCGAAGGGTCAAAGGTGAAGACCGGCAGGTGCGAATCACTCGATCATTCGGTCACCGGATCACTGGATCACTGGATTCCCGTCAGGGCTTCTTAAGCACGAGCCGGACCGTAACACCCACGCCGGGCCTGTCTTCGAGTTCCAGTTTCGCGCCCATGCGGGCGGCGAGGTCCCTGCATACCAGGAGTCCCAGGCCCGTTCCCTCTGCCTTGGTTGTCAGGTAAGGCGTGAACGGTGCGGCCGCCACCTCCGGCGGCAGGCCTCCGGCCTCGTCGACGATGCATATGGCCACGTCATCCGGTCCGTCTTCGGTCTCGATTCGGACGACGCCTCCCGTGTTCCGTCCCGCCTCAAGGGCGTTGCGCACGGCGTTAAAGACGCACTGGTAGAGGCTGTTTTCATCCCCCCGTGCGACCAGATCACCGTCCTCGGGCATCGCCACGCGCATGGCCAGCTGTTCCGCGTAAGGCGAAAGAGCGCCCACCACATCCCGGATCACGGGCAGGACCTCGACGGGTTCCAGTTCAAGCCCGTCCTCGTCCCCCAGCGTCTTGAAGTGGTCGAGCACGGCCAGGAGGCGGTCTATCTGCCCGGTGAGCACCGCAACGGCTTTTCCCGCAAAGATCCTGTAATTGGGGTCATCTGCGTTGAGGCTTTGCAGTTCCTGCAACCAGAGGCGCATGGGGGTCAGCGGGTTGCGGATTTCGTGCGCCAGGTGGCGGGACATCTGCTTGTAGGCGGATATCCGCTCCCTTTCCAGGGCGGCGGTAAGGTCGATCCAATGCCAGAGAGCCCTGTCTCCCGATTCGTTGCGCTCGAGGACGTAGACCCGCCCTCCGTGCCGCCGCCTGCCGCCTGCCTCGTCCTCGCCTTCGTCGTACAGGGCCTGTCCGAGCGTATTTGCGAACAGGACCTGCCCCGCAAGGTCCGTCATGACGATACCGTCCGGCATCATCTCAATAACCTTTGAAAAGAGCACGCCCCCCGCCCTCAGGTTCTTTCTCAGCCGGGCTTCCCTTTCGAGCTGGCGCAGCACCACCAGGAGATAGGGGAGATCGAGCGGCTTCTCCACGAAATCGAGCGCCCCGCCTGCCCTTGCCCTTCGGGCGGTTTCCGCCTCCCCGTAACCCGTCATGAGGATGGGCATGACGTCCGGCGCGCGTTCCCTGATCTTCTCCAGAAGCGAAAGCCCATCCATCTGGGGCAACCGAAGATCGATCAGGGCCAGATCCGGCGGTTCTCTATCCAGGCTATCCAGGACCATTAGCGGTGTCTCAAAGGGAAGCACCTTTAGAGAGGTATGCCGGCCCAGAATGCGGACGAGTTCCGCCCTCGTGGAGGCATCGTCGTCCACCAGGTAGAGGACGAGTTGTTCCGGCTGACTATCTTGTGACATTTCTGGCGGCTCCCTTCCCGGGTGGCAGAGGAAGAACGACTTCTGCGACGGTCCCTCCGTCCTGCGCCTGCCCCATCCGCAACGACCCGTTCATGCGACGCAGAAAGACGTCTACAAGGTAGAGGCCCAGTCCCGTGCCCTGGGCTTTGGTGGTCACAAAGGGCTCCAGGACCTTATCGCGCAGATCATCCGGAATGCCGGGCCCGTCGTCCCTGATCGTCAGAACGGCCGACCGGTCCCGCTCCTCGAGAGAGACCCTGACGTTACCCTCGCCGGTCCCGCTCGCCGCGGCGTCCAGGGCGTTGATCAGCAGATTCACGGCCACCTGCACGAGCCCCTGTTCCTCACCGTACACCGTCGGGGCGTTTTCGTCCACGACCCAATGCAGGTTGACCCCGCCTTCCCTGAACTGGTGTTCCACGAGCCTCTTCGCCACGAAGAGCCAATCGGTTGGTACGAGAGTCCTGGAGGGTTCCGCTTCGTTTCGGCCGGCGAGGGACAGCTCCTTGAGAATCTTCTTGGCCGACAGAAGGTACTCGCGCAGTGCCTTCAGGTCTTCCCTTGTGGGAGGCCGCCCCTCCATGGCAACCTCGTCCAGCCTCAGAACGGCCGGGTTGAGAGCGTTGTTGAGCTCGTGGGACAAACCGGCCCCCATGCGTTCCATAAGCCCAAGGCGCTGAGCCCTCAGCAGTTGTTCCTGCTGGTCCTCAACGCGGACGAGCAGGCGGTCGAAGGCGCCGGCGAGCCATTGGGGTTCACCCATTTCGGGGCGGTCGGGAGGCACCTCCTGGGACCAGGACTCCATGCGGCGCGCAAGGCTGACCACCGGCGCGACCACGTCCCGCCTCAGACTCTTCAACAGGCTTCGCCACCAGACGGCCCACGATGCGAGGAACAGCATAAAGAGGCCCGCCAGGCCCCAGAGCCCCCAGTTGAGGGTGCCCGTGAGTTTCTCCGTCACTCGTGCAAGCACGCTCCGGTCCATGAGAAAGTAGGCCGTGCCCCAGCGCCGGGTCTGGACATAGAGTGGTAGGACAACGACCATCCGAGAGGCGGAAAGCACGAGCGTGGTATGGCCTTTCAGTTCGCCGGGGGGCGGGAAACCCCTTTCGCCCACCTGGATGGTGGCCAACTCACCGGAGGATCGAAGCATGAGGCCCCTGAGGTGGTCCGAGAAGGTGACTCTGGCGCTCAGGTCCTCCTTGATGCTCTGGAGCACCCTCTGGAGCGTCTGCTCGTAAAGCACCCGCCTCGCCTGAACGATCTGGTCCAGGCTGGCGTCCCAGCCCTTCTGCCTGGCAAGCATCCAGATGCGCGTATCGGGCAGTTCGACGTTGGAATTTACCAGATCGAGGAGCTCTTCGGCGGGACGTTCTTTCCGGATCGATCTCGGGGCCGGCCCCATGTCCAGGAGGTTGTCTTCCAGGAGGTGCGCGCGGAGGACGTTGGGATTGGATGCGAGATCGTAGAGGACCAGCCTCGCGACGGCGAGTCCCTCGGCACGCGTGTACGTGTCCATCTCGGACTGGATCTGCCTGACCTGTCCCCTCCAGGCCAACAGCAGCAGGCCCAGGCACACGGCCGTGGCAAGGATCATGACGATGGCCCCGGCGTAGGCCCACCGCTTGACTCGGTCCTCGAGCCGCCCGGACCCCCTCATTGGAAATTCTCCCCGCCCCGCAATCTTAGGCGCGCGGCCGCCCGCCTCAGGGCCTCTTCGGGACTCATGGAGGCCTCCGTCGCATCGAGAATGGCGCCGTAGACGAACTCGCTCCCCAACTCGCCAAGTTCTGGCGGAGCACTGAAGCGCGTCCTCTGGAAGGCGGTCCATACCGGGTCGCCATGCGAAGGCCTGGCGTCTTTCAGCACGGGTTCCAAACCTTCGCGCTCGATGTACCTCTGGTAGGACGGCGTGAGCATTCCGGCCCAGCCCCTCGGCTCGTCCTTGAAGGACTGGGGGCGGACGAGGCACAAGCCGTTGTACATGCAAATCGCCCGGCCTCCGGAGGACGGGAGGGGCACCACGGACAGGGTCTTAGCCTCAGCGGGGTGCGCGTGCAAGAAAGCCCTGACATCGCTGCCGCGGAGAAAGGCGCCCGCTGTGTTCCCCTTCACGAGCGCATCGAAGGCTGAGGATGCGCCTCCCGGCTCCGAGGACAGGGCGAACTCCTGGATGAAGCGCAGGGCGTGGATCTTGGGATAGGTATAAATCGCCGGATCGGCCTCGCCCTCGAAACTCCAGGCCAGGTCCCAGAAGAGTTCGTCCACGGGCACCGCGCACATCACGGGCCGGGCGATGCCCGCAACGGCCGTCTGGACGTTCAGAAGACCGTCCCGCAGCGCGGCGAGGCTCTCCGGCGGAGGAAGCGCCAGCCTGTGCCACCAGTCGGTCCGGTAGACCAGGACCACGCCGTCCAGGGTGACGGGAATGGCCCACGCCCCTTCGGCCCCCTTCAGACCGGCTGCAACGTCGGATCTCACGCCGTTCAGCCATGTGACCGGTAGAGGGCGCACCCATCGCCTCATCAGGTAGGCCGAACGCCCGGGGATCAGCATGCCCGTGAAGGCGGTCGAACCGCTGGAGAGCAGGAGCACCTCCAGGTCCCGCGCCCTGTCGTAGGGCCTGAGGGGCACGAAGGCCGCCTCGCCCATGGACGGCGGGAGATTCTTCGAGAAAAGGGCCACGAGGGGCGGCGGCGCGGCGATACGCTGCGCAGGACGCCCGTCGTTCGCCGGCGCGCAGCCCGTCGTGCCGATAAGCGCAAGGACCCCCATCAAGAATCGACCCACGAGCTTTGCCATGGAAGGATTATAGCAAAGCGATCGACCGTCGGCTCGAGAGAGCCCGGCTCGGGGAAGCGCCCGGGCGAAAAAAAACCGGGGGCTTGCGCCCCCGGTGGTGTTGCATCCTAAACGGAACTTAGAAGGTCCAGCGGATGGCGAGCCGGATGCGGCGAGCCTGCTGGTGGGCCGTTTCCATTCCGAAGTAGGGGTAGTTCTGAGCCGGTTGAGTGTTGATCGTGTTGTAGGTCTCGTTGACGGAGATCGCGCGCTGCTCGTTGGTCACGTTGAAGATGTCGGCGCGCAGAGCCAGGTTGCTCTTCCAGAGCTTGAAGCTGTACTGGGCGCCGATGTCCAGGTGCCAGGTCGTGGGGGTACGGCCGGCCGTGCCGCGAACCTTGGCAAAGCCCTCGTTGAGGCCGTAGGCGTCGTCCGCGCCCAGGGCGGAGACGGGCGTGCCGCTCTGGAGCGTGAAGTTGCCGGACAGCTCGAGGGGGATGTTGGTGAAGAAGTAGCCGCCGAACAGCTTCAGCACGTGGGTCCTGTCGTTGGGCAGGAGGCCGTAGCCGTTGATGAGCAGGGACGGGATGTCGTACTTGGACGTGATGTTCGGGTCGAGCTGGCCGTTGTCGCGGGAGAACAGCCCCTCGTAGTTACCCTGCAGCCTGGAGAGCACGTAAGAGCCCTGCATCATCCAGTTGTTGCTGAAGCGCTTGTTCATGGTGATCTCGAGCGCCTTGTAGATGCGGACCGGTTTGGGGAACTTGTAGCGGTAGGGGTTCCCGTTGCCGTCAACGCGCCCGAAAACGTCGGGCACCCAGAGACCCGTCCAGTTGCTGGGGTTCGTGATGATGTACTGGTTGGCGCCGTCGACCGAGATGTCCTCGATGACCCGGCCCAGGGTGCGGTAGATGCCGCGAACGCCTAAGGTCAAGTCAGGGCGGACCTCGTACTCGAAGCCGAGGATGGCCTCCTCGTTGTAAGAGCCCTTCAGCCTGCCGCCGGTCGGCGTGCCCTTTATGAGCGTGTTGAAGAAGCCGTAGGAGTAGTGATACCCGCTGTTAGTGCCCTGGAAGGGCTGAGTCAGAGCGGCGTCTTCATAGTAGCTGAAGTGGAAATACTCGTCGGTGAGGGCGCGGATGGCCATGTCGTTGGGGATGCGCTCGTAGTACTGGCCCCAGAAGCCGTAGAGCTTGCTCTTGTTGTTGTGGGCAATATCCCACGTGAAGCCGAGGCGGGGCGCCCACATGTCGTTGATGTTGACGCTGCGCGCCTGGCCGTTGGCCAGGCCGGGGATATTTCCAAGGCCCAACGAGGTGGGTACGTTCAGGCTGTTGTTGGAGCCCTTCATGTGGAGCTGATCGAGGCGGAGGCCGAGCTTCAGCATGAAGTAGTCGGTGACGTTCCAGTTGTCCTGGATCCAGTAGCCCGCCCAGGTCTGCGTGGTCTTCTTGGCCGCGTTGTTCATGAAGTTCTGCGCGCGGAAGAGGAACTGCGTGGGCGAACCGCTGTAGTACTGCCAGCGGATGAAGGAGCCGCCGCTGGGGGAACGGCCGAAGAAGGGGTCGGCGGGCGCCATTTCGGGGGTTGAGGGACCCGTGTAGTTGAAGTTGTAGTCGTACTTGATGTCGTAGGACTGGAGCCCGTAGGACAGCTCGTGGCTGCCGGCCCACGTGAACAGGTTGGTGGCCTTCACGCGGATCTGGTCGTTCTGGTCCAGCGTGTGCTCGTACAACATGCCGCCGAGGGAAGGCTTGTAGGCGGTGATGTCGACCGAGGTCCCTGTCGTGTGTGGTGAATTCGGATCGGCGGCCAGCGGGATGATCTCGTAGCCCGTGTAGGTGGAAGGCCCATAGCGGTAGCCATAGGTGTAGTTGTTTTGGGCCGAGGCGTTGGTCGGAGTGTTGTCCTCGGTCATGTGGCGCCGGGAGAGGACCACCTCTGTGAAGAACTTGGGCGTCCACGTGGCGTTCCACTGCAGGCTCACGGCGTAGTTGTCCAGCTTGTCCTCGTGGGGCGCCGCCGTCGTGATCGGGTTCGAAAGCCCGGGCCCATAGTAGAAGTTATATTTGTCGTTGTTGCCGAAGACCGATACCGCCACCTTCTGGTTGGGGTTGATGTTCCACGTGACCTTGAAGGCGTACATGGGGTTTTTGTCGGTGTTCGTGTAACCCGACGTCATGTAGCCGGAGCGGGCCGGCTGGCCGTTGATGTACACGTTGGCGCCGCTGCCGCCCGACGTAAAGCCCGTGTCCGTCTTGTTGTAGTCGTATGCCACGAAGAACCAGAGCTTGTCCTTGATGAAGTAGCCGCCCAGGAAGCCGCCGACGTCGTACTTCTTGTAGGAGCCACGGTGGCTCACGACGCTGGGGTTGTTGAGCTCGCGCTCCTTGGCGCCCATCCCGTCGTCGAAGTAGTAGGCGTAGAGGCCGCCGTGGAACTCGTTGCCGCCGCTCTTGGTGATGGATGTTATGTTCCCGCCCATCAGAGCGCCGTATTCAGCGCCAATACCGCCTGTCCTTACCTCGGTGGCCTGGATGAAGTCGAAGTTCAGCGAGGTGTTGTTCAGGGCGTCGCCAGAACCCGTCACGTCGACGCCGTCGACGGTGTAGGAGTTTTCCGGACCGGAGGCACCGCCGATGGACGGCGCGCCGCCAAGGCCGGAGTCCACGGCGCTGGGCGCCAGGTAGGCGATCCCGGAGGAATTCCTCGTCAGCGGGATGGACAGGATCATCTTGTCCGAGATGTTGGCGCCGACCTGGGTCGTTTTCTGGTCGAGAACGGGGGCTATCGCCGTGACGACCACCTCAGTCTGGCCCTGGCTGAGCGTGAAGGGCAGGCTGATCGTGGAGCCAAGGACGACGTTGATGTTCTTGCGGATGACCGTGTTGTAGCCGGGGGCCTCTACCTTCACCGAGTAGTCGCCGCCGACCGGCAGGAAGGGTATCAGATAGCTACCACTCGTGTCTGTGGCCGTGCCCACGAAGCCCTGCAGTTTGGGGCCAGTAACGTGAATGGTCGCCCCGATGATGGGCTGACCCGCTTCATCGGTGACCCTACCCTGAAGACCACCGCCCGTCTGTGCAAAGACAGAAACACTTATGATGGCCAGAGCCACCACAAGCAGGGCACTCCATTTGAGCGCATTCCTCATATTTTCACCTCCATAACCTCCGAAGTTTTAACACCTCCCGTAACTCAGCAGGCAGAATTACTAGATCACATCACCTCCTTTCAACCTGATTGTCCCAAATTAGCAAAGGACTTCGAATGATGTCAACCCCCCGCCGGGAGCGGCCGTCCCGCGGCCCGGGAAGAAAAAGGCCCAAGGGCATCCCGGAGCCTCCCTAGAGTCATTATTTTCAGCAGTTTACGACACTTAGAAGCTCCATTTGACGCCGATGCGGGCGTTGCGGCTGCCCTGCCTGGCCGTGGTGAGCCCCCAATTGTAATCCCTGTTCGCCAGCGTACCATTCTTGTTCTTGTCCGTGAACCAGGTGCCTTTTAAGATCTGTTGGAGATTGTCGGGTGCGCGCCAGTAGGTTTCGTACTTGGTAAGGGCTGTCTGGCGGTTCGTCACGTTGAAGACGTCCACGAAGAGGGCCAGGTCGGTTTTCCACAGCTTCATGTCGTACTCGGCGTGGAGATCGAGCTGCCAGACGCCGGGCAGGCGGTCTGTGCCGCGCGGCGCGGTCAGGACGGTGCCGTAGCCAATCTCGTTGTAGGGATAGTCCATTTCCTGGTTGAGCGGCCGGCCCGAGCGTAAATCGAAGTTCATGCCCAGCACGAGCCCCCAGTCTAAGCGGTAGCTGCCCTGAATCTTGAGCGAGTGCCGGATGTCCTGGGGCAGGTAGCCGTACCGGTTGTTGATGAGGATGCTTTCAGGGATGTCGTAGGCGCTCGAGGCGTCGGGGCTGAGGCCCGCGAGGCCGTAGCCGCCGGAGCCGCCCTCGTAGTTACCCCTGAGCGTGGACCAGGTGTAGCTCACGTTGAGGAACCAGTTGTTGGAGAATCGCTTGTTGAGCTTGAGGACGTAGGCGTCGTAGTTGCGGATCGCCCTGGGGAAGCGCTCGTAGTCAGGCACCTCCGAAGCCCATCGGCTCATGATGGCGGGCCACTGTTCGCCGGGGTTCATGAGTATGTAGCTGATGTTGCCGCTGTTATCGATGTAACCCACGTCCTCGAGGACGCGGCCAAGCCGGCGGAAGGTAGCGTTGAAACCCACGGTCAGGTCTGGACGCAACTCGTACTCGACACCCGCCATGAATTCGTCCGTGTACTGGTTCTTCACGCCGCCGAGCACGGTCGTGGGAACGGAGCCATAAACGTCGGTGTATTGGTAGCCACCGGCATAATAAAAGTCGCGATAAGTGGCGTGGCCGGGGTCCATGGACTGGGACATGGAGATGGGCACGCGCTGGTAGAAGCGGCCCCAGTTGGCGTAGACCTTGGACTTGCCGTTGTGCATAAAGTCGTAGTCGATACCCACGCGCGGCGACCAGGAGTCGAGAGAGAGCTTCTGGCCGCCGTTGCCGGGCTTCACCTCGTTTCGCTCGAACCTGATGCCGTAGGACAGGGTCAGGAAGTCCGTGGCGGACCAGCTGTCCTGGGCGAAGATGGCGGTGTAGGTGCCCTTCTCGCAGGACTGTGGGTTTTGGAAGCGGTAGTCGAACGTATAGCCGTAGTCGACCGGATTAGTTGTGAGAGGGTGGTTGGGGCGCTGGTAGATGAGCAGCCTTTTGTAGCCACCTGTGTAGTCCGAGTAGGAATTCCACTTCAGTTCCTCGACCTGGCCACCGAACTTGACCTCGTGCTTGCCGGCCAGCAGGGTCCACTTGGTCTGGAATTGGGTGCTGTCGCGGTCGTCCCAGATGTAGTTCCCGATGCCGGCGCCCAGGCTCACGTAGGGGCTGTAGTCGGCGCTGAGGATCTCGGGACGTCCGAATCCCGCGTGGTCCCAGGGAAGGATGTCGAGGCGGGAGTGGGTCTTGCCGAAGCCCGTGTCGCTGAAAAGGCTCGGGGACCAGGAAGCGTACCAGCGGAGCGCTCCGTTGTAACCGCCCTGGTACCGGCGGGTCTGGAGGGCCCGCCTGTCGATGCTCGGGAAGGGCCCTTCGTTTTGCCACAAGTGGGACGGATCGGAGAAGACCGAGAGCTCCAGGTTGTGCTTGTCGTTGACCCGGTAGGTGAACTTGGCGGACCAGAGCCAGTTTCGGCTTATGTTGTCATACTTGTAAGGAATATGGAGCTCGGTGAGATAGGTGTCCGGGTTGTTTGAGCCGTAGTTTATCGCTGTCATCGAGCCCTCGTAGTGGCGCGAAAAGAGCGTGGGGTTGTAGCCGACGAAGAACCAGAGACGATCCTTGACGATGGGGCCGCCCACGTCAAAGCCGTAGTCGTAGTTGTGGTAGGGACTGTTGGTGGCCGTGGACAAGTCGTTGGAGTGGCGGTTCGCGGTGAAGGACTCGTCGGTATAGTACGCAAAGAGTTCGCCGTGGAATTCGTTGGTGCCGGACTTGGTCAGAATGTTGAACACGCCACCGGTGGAGGCGCCGTACTCGGCCTGCATACCGCCCGTTGTGATCTCCATCTCGCGGATGAAGTTGTAGTTCAGGTTGGTGCCGAATGTGCCCATGACGGGGTCCGTCGTGTTGAGGCCGTTGATCAGGAAAATGTTCTCGCTTCCGGTCGAGCCTGCCACGCCGGGGTTACCGCCCATGCCCGATGGGGTCACCATCGGGGCCAGGTACAGGGTGTCCTGGTAATGGCGGCCGATGGGGATGGTCTCCATCTCCTGCTGGGTGATGTTGGTGCTGACCTGGGTGCCCTTGTGGGTCATGACGGCCGGTCGGGCGGTCACGGTGAGCTCCTCGCCGCCGCTCGTCAGCGCGACCTGCAGGCTGGTGGTCGTGCCCAGGCTGATCTTGACGCTTGACTGGACGACTTTGTTGAACCCGGCCGCTTCGAAGACCGTCTTGTAATCACTGGCGGGAGGGAGGTACGGGATGAGGAACTCGCCCATCGAATTCGTCACCGCCCCTCTGGGACCCTGCAGATAGGTGCACGTGACCTGCACCGAAGCGCCCGGTATGGGCCGGCCGGCCGTATCGATCACACGGCCGCTCAGACTGCCGGTGTCTTCCTGCGCCCGGACGGCCGTTCCCCCCAGCACGAGTGTAACGACTAGCAGGAGTACACCTCCTAGCCTACACTTCATGACCTTGCCCCCTTCCTCTTGCACCTGCCTACACTAACAACATCATCCGCCGTTAGCATACCGATCTGCCAACCCTGCGAATAGTAAAAAGAAACCTTGTGCCCCGAATGCCGTGAATCTATCCCGAGGATTCCCTAACTATCAAGCCGCAGGTGTCGGATGGCTCCACAATAGGGGTGCAGTGCCTCCGGAATCTCAACCGAGCCGTCCTCGCGCTGGTACTGTTCAAGAACGGCCACGAGCGTCCGCCCCACGGCCAGCCCCGAACCGTTGAGCGTGTGCACGAATTGCGGTTTACCCCCACCCTCCGGCTTGAACCGGATGCCCGCACGCCGCGCCTGGAAATCTTCGAAGTTCGAGCAGGAGCTGATCTCCCTGTAGCAGTCCTGGGACGGGAGCCACACTTCCAGATCATACGTCTTTGCGGAGGAGAAAGACATATCGCCGGTGCACAGGATGACTTTCCGGTAGTGCAAACCGAGGGCTTTCAGGACGGCCTCGGCGTCGGACGTGAGCCCCTCGAGTTCCTGGTAAGACGTCTCCGGATGGGCGAATTTCACCAGTTCGACCTTGTGGAACTGGTGCTGGCGGATCATGCCCTTCGTGTCCTTGCCATAGGACCCGGCCTCGGAGCGGAAACAGGGGGTGAAAGCACAGTACCGGATCGGCAGCTGCGCTCCGTCAAGGATCTCCTCGCGGTGAAGGTTGGTCACGGGCACCTCGGCGGTCGGGATGAGGTAAAACGCTCCCCCGTCCACCTTGAAGAGGTCCTCCTCGAACTTGGGCAGGTTGCCCGTCCCCTCCAGCGCGTGCGCCTTGACGAGGTAGGGCGGGAGAATCTCGGTGTAACCGTGGCTCCTGGTGTGGAGATCCAGCATGAACGAGATGAGCGCGCGCTCGAGCATGGCCCCCGCCCCGCGGTACACCACGAAACGGGCGCCGCTTATCTTGGCCGCCCGCTCGAAATCGAGAATGCCCAGGGCCGTCCCGAGTTCGTCGTGGGCCCTTGGGGGGAAGTCGAAATCGGGTTTCTTTCCCCAGACCGAGACCTCGACGTTGTCCGCCTCGCCCCGCCCGTCGGGGACGGATTCGTGGGGAAGATTCGGCAGGTTCAGCAAGTGCGAGCGGATCGCCCCGTCCAGTTCGGCGACGGAAGCGTCGACGCCCGAAATCTCCTCGCCCAGGGCCCGCATATCGGCCTGGATGGCCGCCGTGTCCTTGCCCTCTCGCTTGAGCCTTCCGATCGATTTGCTGGTTTCGTTACGGCGCGCCTTGAGGGTCTCCACGCCGGTGACCAGATCCCGGCGCTTTCCGTCGAGCGCGAGAATCTCGTCTACCGCGGCGCCGTCCACACCCTTTCGGGCGAGCCGCCTCTTGACCTCGTCCGGACTGGTTCTGATGAGGTTGATATCCAGCACGTTACCGCCTGCGTCCCAGAAGCTCGATGCCGGTGAAGAAAGCGCGCCGCATGCTCTCGGGATCCGCCTTGCCGAGCCCCGCGATGTCGAAGGCGGGACCGTGGTCGGGCGACGTCCTCAAAAAGGGCAGACCGAGCGTGCAGTTCACCGCGTGGCCGTGGCTCATCATCTTGGCCGGGATCATGGCCTGGTCGTGATAGAGGGCAACCGCCACCGTTTCCGGCGACTCGGGACGCAGGAAGAGGCTGTCCGCCGGGACGGGTCCTTCCACCTCTATACCTTCGGCTATGAGCGCCTCGATGGCAGGTTCTATGATCTCCCTCTCTTCCCTTCCAAGCAGACCTCCCTCACCGGCGTGCGGATTGAGGCCGGAAACCCGGAAACGCGGCCGCATGCTGAGCTGGCGGTTCCAGGCGGTGGCCAGGCCGCGTATGAAGTCTTCGAGGGCCTCCCGGGTCAACACTGCGGGGATGTCCTTGAAGGGGACGTGCGTCGAAAACAGGGCGACGGGCATGACGCCCGTGAAAAACACCATGTAGGTCCTGGCCTGAAAGAACTGGGCGAGGTATTCGGTGTGACCGGAGAACGGGATTCCGCACCGGCGGATGGCCTCCTTCGATACGGGGCCGGTCACCAGAAGGTCGGCCTCCTTGCGCGTCATCCTCCGACAGGCCTCCTCGATAGCGAGGAGGGCGATTCTCCCGTTATCCGGGTGGGGCCGCTTATGGAATCGAAGGGTCGGCAGATCCACGTCGTCCCAGCGGACGCCTTCCGGGACGGACTGGACGGACCGTGAGGGACCGATGACCGTGACGTCGGCGGCCTTCTGGACCTCTCCGTCTTGCAATATGGACCACAGCGTCTCGGGACCGACCCCACCAGGGTCGCCCGTGGTGATGAGCACTTTCGGACGCGTCATGCCTCGCGCTCCTTGAAGATGTACTTGATGGCGTGCTTGTAAAGAAGAAGATTGGGCTCGCTGTTTCGGTGGACCTTGATGCAGTCCCTGTCGTACCACTCTATCCAACCCCGCAGTTCCTCGCCGTCCATGAGGACCACGATCATGGGGGTCTTGGAGCCCATCTGCTTGAGATAATAGAAATTTTCGGCGTTGGTTTGCTCAGGGGGAACCTGCTTGCGCCGCGCCGGCGAAAAGGTGCCGGAAGGAGGCCCGCTCTCGTCGTCCTTGGACTCGCGGATTTCACGCCGCCGGCCGGTGTAGTCACGGAGGTTGGGTCGAATCAGTTTTCGATCTGGCATCTCATGCTCCTTGCCGGACTATTCCTCCGGCTGGGAGGGCTGGGGGCTCTTTTTCCGCTGTGGACATTCGTAGCGCAGACAGCACATCAGGCGGCCGCATCGCCCGGAGATCTTGGCGGGATTGAGACTCAATCCCTGGTCCTTGGCCATCCGGATGGTTATCGGGTAGAACTGATGAAGGTGCGACGAGCAGCAGAGGGGCCTGCCGCAGTGTCCGTAGCCGCCGAGGAGCTTGGCCTCGTCCCGGACGCCCACCTGGCGCATTTCGATCCTCGTCCGGTACTGGTGGGCCAGGGTGCGGACCAGCTCGCGAAAATCGACGCGGCTCTCGGAAGTGTATACGAAAAGGAGCCGCGATTCGTCGAAATACATATGGACGTAGACGACCTTCATCTCCAGGTTCATGGCGCGCGCCTGGTCCCTGCAGAATATGAAGGCGTCCTTTTCGATCTGCCGCTGGCGGGCGCGTTTCTTCCTGTCCTCCTCGGTGGCCAGGCGCAACATCGAGACGGTCTGCACGTGGGAAACACGGGGAGCCATGAAACTCCTGCCCTCCAGAACCTCGGCGTAGGTCTGTCCGAAGTCCGTCCGCACGATGAGCGGCGTGGCCCTTTCCAAGGCCCCGCCTTCCCATTCCGTGTAGACGGTCCTGGCCTGGCTTTCGATCTGCACTTGATATAGAGCCATGTTCTTTGTCCTCGCCCCCCTATCCTTCGGCACGATAGGGCAGGTCTTGCCTCAAGTCAAGTCAGCGAGCGGAACGCCGGGGCTTCCTGGGCGAGCCCGCCTGTTTTGACTCGGATGGAGATGACCCGGGAATAAGCACGTTGCCCATGGCCCTGAATTTCTTGTACCGGGCCTCGATGAGATCGTCCTCCGAGAAGTCCGCAAGTTCGTCGAGTTCCTGTTGCAGGATCTTGCCCAGGGATTCGAATACGACCCCGGGGGCGACGTGAGCGCCTCCCAGCGGCTCCTCGATGACGCGGTCTATCAGGTCAAGTTCGAGGAGGTCCTGCGCCGTGAGCTTGAGCGCGGCGGCGGCGGCCTCGGCCTGCGTGGCGTCCTTCCAGAGGATGGCCGCGCATCCCTCCGGTGAGATGACGGAGTAGATCGCATATTGAAGCATGTTGACCCGGTCGCCGATCCCCAGAGCCAGGGCACCGCCGCTGCCGCCCTCGCCCGTGACCGTGACCAGGATGGGCGTGCGGAGCAGGGCCATGGCCCGCAGGTTGGCGGCAATGGCCTCGGCCTGGCCGCGCTCTTCCGCATCCATGCCGGGATAGGCGCCGGGTGTGTCTATCAGCGTGATGATCGGCATGCCGAATTTTTCCGCCATGCGCATGATTCTCAGCGCCTTGCGATATCCCTCGGGGCGGGGCATGCCGAAATTCCTGTAGATTTTCTGCTTCGTGTCGCGTCCCTTCTGGTGCCCTATCACGCACACCGGCCTGCCGTGAAAACGGGCGAACCCCGCCACGATGGCCGGATCGTCCGCAAAAGCGCGGTCGCCGTGCAGTTCTATGAAGTCCGTGAAAATTCCTGCTATATAGTCCAACGCGTAGGGCCGTTTTGGATGCCTGGCCACCTGGACGACCTGCCACGGCGTGAGCTTGGCGAAGGTCTCCTTCCTCAGCTTTTCGAGCTTCTTCTGGAGCGTCGCGAGCTCTTTTTCCCGCTTCTGCCCTTCCCCGAAAAGGGAGATGTTCTCGATCTTGGCCTCGAGCTCGAGGATCGGTCTTTCGAAATCCCGGGGATCTTTCATGATCGCCTCTTCAACATGGCTGCTTCGACGTGTCAGGCCCCTACCCGAGGCCTGGATTTACCCCGTCCGTTGCCGTTAGCGGGTCGAAAAATGAACTTGACCCGCCCCTTGCCCAAGAACGCCTCGAGCTCGCCCAGCAGGTCCTTGCCGCTTTTTACGCGGCAGGTGGGTCCGAGCATGACCCTGGTCACCTTGCGGCCTTCTTCGATCACATCCATGTACGTCGGCAACGGGCCCTTGTAGCGCCTCAGCAGCACTTCGAGATCCAGCAGCCAGTCCTCCTCGCACAGGGCCGACGGGACGTTGAGCACGACGCCGGCGGCCTTCAGTTCGAGTTCCTCGTCGGCGTTCTTCAAGGGTACCACGGCACTGGCGATGATCTTCGCTTTCTGGTCCTCCCTGGTGGCCTTGCCCACCACGAGGACGGCCGCGTCCTTGGCCACGCGTTCCTGGTAATTGGCGTAAGTCTCCTTGAAGAGGAGAACCTCCGCCCTGGACTCCAGATCTTCGAGGGTGAGAATGCCGTACATTTCGCCCTTGGCCTTGCTCTTGCGCTGGTGCCACGTGGTGACGATGCCGCCCACGGTCACCTCGGCCGGCTCGCCGAGGTTGCCGAGGTCGGACAGCGAGTGGGTGGCGTACCGGTTGAGGACCTCTTGCTGTTCCATGAGCGGGTGTCCGCTGAGATAGACGCCCAGGCTGGCTTTCTCCCGGCTGAACTTCTCCATGTCCCGCCAGGCCTCTCCCTTCTGGTACTGGATGGGAGCTTCCTTCATGTCCTCTTCGCCGAAGAGTCCGGCCTGCCCGCGCATGCGGTCGTCCTGGTCCCTGGCCGCCATGGACATGGCGTGTTCCAGGGAGGCTATCAGGTCCCATCTCGGCACGCCGAACCGGTCCATGGCGCCCGATTGGGCGAGGTTCTCAAGGACCCTTTTGTTCACGTGAAAGCGGTCCACCTCGCGACAGAACTGGAACAGATCCGTGAACGGGCCCACCCTGTTCCTGGCCTCGATGATGGCCTCCACGGAGGCCTGTCCCACGTTCTTGATGGCCGAGAGCCCGTACCGGACGGCCCCGTCTTCTATCGTGAACCCCTCCTCACTCAGGTTCACGTCGGGCGGGAGAAGCTTGATGCCCATCTCCCGGCAGCTGTTCATGTATTTGAGGATTTCGTCCGTGTTGTCGGCCCAGGCGGACAGCATGGCCGCCATGAAGTGCGTGGGGAAATGGGCCTTGAGAAAGGCCGTCTGGAAAGCCACGTAAGCGTAGGCGGCGGAGTGTGATTTGTTGAAGCCGTACCGGCCGAAGGTCTCCATGTTGTCGAAGAGGTCCTCGGCCTTCTTGATGTCGACGCCCCTCTCGCGGCAGCCTTCCATGAAGAGCTTCCGCTGGGTCTGCATGGCGGAGGCGTCCTTCTTTGCCATCGCCTTCCGGAGGCTGTCCGCCTGTCCGAGCGTGAAACCCGCGAGGTGGTGGGCGATGAGCATCACCTGCTCCTGGTAGACGATAACGCCCAGGGTTTCCTTCAGGATGTCCTCTATCTCCCGGATCGGGTACTCGGGCTGTTTCCTCCCGTGCGCCCTCGCGATGTACTCCCCGATCATGCCGGCGTCCAGGGGCCCCGGCCGGTAGAGCGCGTTCAGGACGATCAGGTCTTCGAAGCGCTTCGGCTTGAGCCGGCGGAGGATGTCCTTCATCCCGCCGGACTCGAACTGGAAGACCCCGTCCGTGTTGCCCCGGCCGAAGAGGTCAAGGGTTTCGGGGTCATCGAGCGGTACGGCGGCCAGATCGGGGGGATCGCCGCCGGAGCGCCGGATCAGTTCGAGCGCGTCGTTGAGGATGGTCAGCGTCCGCAGGCCGAGGAAGTCCATCTTCAGCAGGCCGAGGGACTCGATCTCGTCCTTGCTGAACTGCGTGGTCACGTCCTCCTTGCCGCCGCTGCCCTTGTGCAGCGGGCAGAATTCGGTGATCGCCTTGGGGGCGATGACGACTCCCGCCGCGTGCGTTGAGGCGTGACGCGTCAGTCCCTCGAGGCGCCGGGCGATGTCGAGAACCTCCTTCACCTGCGGATCCGAGTCGTAGAAACTCTTGAGCTGCGCAGAGAGGTTCAGGGCACCTTCGATCGTGACGCCGAGCTCCTCGGGCACCATCTTCGCGATCTTGTCCACCTTGTCGAGGGGGACGGCAAGGGCGCGGCCCACGTCCCTGATGGCAAGCCTCGCCTTCATTTCGCCGAATGTGATGATCTGTGCGACGTTTTCGCGCCCGTACTTTTCCGTCACGTAGTCGATGACCCGGGACCGGCCGCGCATGCAGAAATCGATGTCGATATCCGGCATGGACACGCGCTCGGGATTGAGAAAACGCTCGAAGAGGAGGTCGTAGCGAAGCGGGTCCAGATCCGTTATGCCCATGCAGTAGGAGATGAAAGAACCCGCGGCGCTTCCCCTGCCCGGCCCCACCGGAACACCGTGGTCCTTGGCGTACCGGATGAAATCCCAGACCACCAGGAAGTAACCCGACAGGTCCATCTTCTTGATGATGTCGAGCTCACGCTCGAACCTCGCCTCGTAGTCCTCTTTCTTATGGGCCCCGGCCTGCCTGATCAGGCCCTCGGCCACGCGACGCGCATAGCCCTGCCTGGCCACCTTTTCAAAGTAGGTCGCCAGCGATTGGCCCTCCGGCACGTGGAAGACGGGGTAGTGCTTGGATGCGGTGTCGAAGCTGAAGTGGCAGCGCTTGGCGATGGCCACCGTGTTCTCCAGCGCTTCCGGATAATCGCCGAACCGCTCCCACATCTCCCCGGGGCTCTTCAGGTAGTGCTGGGGGCTGTAGGCGAGCTTGCCGGACCGGGCCCTATCCTCCCGGGTTGTCTTGGTCTGGATGCACATGAGGATATTGTGGGCCTCGTAGTCGTCCTTCCTCAGGAAGTGCACGTCGTTGGTGGCCACCAGCGGGATGCCCGTCTCCCGGTGCATGTCTGTCAGCTGCCTGTTCACCTCGACCTGCTCGGGGATGCCCTGGTCCTGGATCTCGAGGTAGAAGTTGCCCTCGCCGAAGATGTCCTGAAACTCGAGGGCCGTCCTGAGGGCCTCTTCCGTGCGGCCCTGCATGATTTTCTGGGGGATTTCCCCGCCCAGGCACGCCGAGGTCGCGATGAGACCTTCGTGGTGCTCCTTGAGCAGTTCCCTGTCCATCCGCGGCTTGTACTGGAATCCCTCCATGAAGGCCGCGGTGGTGAGCTTGCAGAGGTTCTTGTAGCCCTTTTCGTTCTCGCACAGGAGAATGAGGTGGGAATAGGGCCTTTTCCTGCTCGGACTGAGGGTATCCTGGTCGAACCTCGACCCGACGGCAAGGTAGGCCTCGCACCCGACGATGGGCCGGAGTCCCGCTTTGAGCGCTTTCTTGAAGAACTTGACCGCCCCGAAGAGGTTGCCGTGGTCTGTTATGGCCAGGGCCTGGGATTTGTGCGCCACCGTCTGGCTGATCAGGTCGTCCAGCCGACAGGCGCCGTCCAGAAGCGAATACTGTGTGTGCAGGTGAAGGTGGACAAACTGTCTTTCGGTCATCGCCGCATCCCGAATTCGAGGGTCATTCCCATTCTATTGTCCCCGGCGGCTTGGAGGTCACGTCGTAAACGACCCGGTTAACGCCCTCCACCTCGTTCACGATACGCGAGGACACCCCGGCAAGAAAACCGTGGTCGAACCGGTACCAGTCCGCCGTCATGAAATCCTCCGTGGTCACGGCCCTCAGGGCCACTACGCGCTCATACGTGCGCTCGTCTCCCATGACCCCGACGCTGCGCACCGGGAGCAGCACCGCGAAGGCCTGCGCGATGGCGTCGTAGAGTCCCGCCTTCCGTATTTCCTCGAGAAACAGGGCGTCTGCCTCCTGGAGGACCGCCACGTCATCGGGCCTGACCTCGCCGGGAATTCTGACGGCGAGACCGGGGCCCGGAAAGGGATGGCGGCCCACGAAGGCCTCGTCGAGCCCCACAAGCCTCCCCACCGAACGGACCTCGTCCTTGAACAGGTCTCTCAGCGGTTCCACGACCCGCATGCGCATGCGCTCGGGGAGCCCGCCGACGTTGTGGTGGCTCTTGATGACGGCGGCCGTTCGGGACGTTGCCGCCGATTCGATGCGGTCCGGGTAGATGGTCCCCTGGGCGAGAAACGGGATGTCGCCGAGCGCACGGGCCTCGGATTCGAAAACCTCGACGAAGGCCCGGCCCGTCGCCTTCCTCTTTTCTTCGGGGTCGGACAGTCCCTTCAGGGCCTTGAAAAAGCGGGCCCCGGCGTCTACGGACCTCAGTTTCAGGTGGAACGTCCGGGCGAATGTGTGCTCCACCGTCCGGGCCTCGTCCTTTCTCAAGAGGCCATGGTCGATGAAGAGCAATTCGAGCCGGTCGCCCACGGCCCTGTGGATGAGCAGCGCCATGACCGCCGAAT
Source organism: uncultured Thermoanaerobaculia bacterium (assembly GCA_964507185.1). Taxonomy (GTDB): domain Bacteria; phylum Acidobacteriota; class UBA4820; order UBA4820; family DSQY01; genus CAVRTJ01. The sequence continues at coordinate 106,376 of CAZDOY010000001.1, read as the reverse complement.
CCACACCGCCCGAGATGGCGCAGAGCACGCGCTCTCCGCCGACCGTCTCTCTGACCTCCGCGATCGCCTTCTCCACGAAGGAGGCCATGGTCCAGTCGCCCTTCGCCCCGCATACGTCGAAAAGGAACCGCCGGAGGATCGTCCGCCCCTCCCGCGTATGCGTGACCTCGGGATGAAACTGGATGCCGTACAAGCGGCGGCCGGCGTCTTCCATGGCGGCGACGGCGGCGTTCGGCGTCGACCCGGCGGCCCTGAAACCGGGGGGCAGTCCTTCTACGCGGTCTCCGTGGCTCATCCATATGGGCTGTCCGTCCGGGAGCCCCTCGAACAGGAGGCTTTCGCGGGAGCCCGAGAATTCGGCGGGACCGTACTCCCGGTGGTCGGACCGGCGGACCGTCCCGCCCAGGATGTGGGCCATCCACTGCATGCCGTAACATATGCCCAGGACGGGGACTCCGAGTCCGAGGAGCCCGGGATCGGGGTGGGGTGCGCCTTTGGCGAAGACCGATTGCGGACCACCCGATAGAATGATTCCCAGGGGGGCCGCGTCTCCGATCTCCGAAACCGGGATGTCGAAGGGTGCGACCTCGCAGTACACGTTCAGTTCGCGAACACGGCGTGCGATGAGCTGGGTGTATTGAGAGCCGAAATCAAGAACAAGAATCGTCTGTTCACCGCGCATTCTCTACGTATCCTTTGTCCGGAGTGTCCCAGTATAGCCCCCGACCGCGCCGGGCAACAAGATCGTTTTCCGTTCCCGCCGGCGTGGTGCCGGATTCAGTCCGGGGAGTCCGCATCCAGCCTCTGCGACCATGCGTCGAAGGCCTCGTAGAGGGCGGCCGGCTCTTTGTAGCGGTCCAGGCTGCCCCTCAGGGCAGCGGCGCCGGGCATCCCCGTGGTGTACTTGCCCAGGAAGGTCTTCATGCGATGGAGGGCGAGACCCGGAGGCCCGATTCCCAGCAATTCGTCGAAATGGTCGAGGATGAGGTCGATCCTTTCGCTCATGGTCGGAGATCGATAGGTACCCGTCGTCCGGTACGCCTCGATCTGGTTGAATATCCAGGGATTCTTGACGGCCGCCCTCCCCACCATGACGCCGTCGCAGCCCGTCGTCCGCCAGAGCTCGACGGCATCCTCCGGAGTCTTCACGTCGCCGTTGCCGACGACGGGAACTGGGACGGATGCTTTCAAGGCAGCGATCCTCGTCCAATCCGCCCGTCCCGAGTAGCCTTGCGATCGCGTCCTGCCGTGCAGCGCGAGCCCGGCGGCACCGGCATCCACGAGCGCCTTCGCCACTTCGAGGTAGGTGATCTCCCTTTCCGACCAGCCGAGCCTCATTTTGACCGTCACGGGCACGGATACGGCCTCTACGACGGCCGAGGCCACGGCGGCCGCGAGCCGCGCGTCCCTCAGGAGGGCGACGCCACACTGGCTCTTCGTGATCTTGGGCGCCGGACAGCCCATGTTGATGTCGATGATGTCCGCCCCCTCCTGCTCGCAGCGCCGCGCCGCCTCGGCCATGTGTCCGGGATCCGAACCGGAAAGCTGGAGGGCGACCGGATGTTCGGCCTTCCCTATCCTGAGGTAGTCCTCGGTCCGGAGGGCGCCCCTGACCAGGGCCTCCGACGAGAGGATCTCCGAGACGACGAGCCCCACGCCACCGCAGCGCTTCACCACGCGCCGGAAGGTCACATCCGTCAGTCCGGCCATGGGGGCAAGGGCAAGGGCCGGCGAAATGGTGACCCTTCCGAGCCTGTAGGACTCGGGGCATGGTGCCGGTACCGGCCGGGCCCCAGACATGCCGTCCATCTCACACCATGCGTTCAATCGAGCATCCTAAAAAAGTCTGCTTCACGGCCCTTAGGAACCGGCTTTCCGGCTTCGGCGACGATCTCGACGTGCCTCGGAGGCTCGTCCATGTCGAGGAGGGTCACCACGTCGCCCGCCTTGACGTCCTTTCCGGGTTTTGCCGGGTGCCCGTTGACCAGGACGCCTCCGCCCCTGGCGAAATTCCTGGCGGAAGAACGTCTCTTGACGAGCCGCGTATTCTTTAGAAAGAGGTCCAGTCTCACGTGGCCACTAGCCGGCTTCTACACGTATTTCGGGTTGACCCAGACGTAGTTCTCGGCCTTCAGGCGCTTGATGTAGGAGGCGTAGGCCTTCTTGAACTTCTCTTCCTTCAGAGCCTCGACGATCTGTGCCCTCGCCTGGTCCAGACTCGGGACATCGGGCTCCTTGACCGCCTCCACCCTGAAAATGTACCAGCCCACGTTCGTGGGCACTAGGTCGGGCGTCGTGCTGCCCGCCTTGAGGGAAAAAACCGCATCGGCGATCGAGGGCGAGAGATCGCCGCGCGTGAACCACCCCGCATCGCCCTTCTTGCTTCTAGAGAAAGCTTCCGAATACTTTTCCGCCAGCTCGCCGAAATCCGTTCCGGCCTTGTACTGCTTCCTGATTTCGTCGGCCAGGGCTTCCGCCTGTTCCTTGGTATGATCGCTCTTCAGGATCAGGATTTCCTGGAGATGCACCTGGGCCTTGGGCGCCAGGTCGTTCTTGTGCTCGTCGTAGTACTTCTTGATCTCATCCGTGGAAATCGAGATGTCGCTCCTGATCTCCCGGCTCTTCATGAATTCGGGCACGTAGATTAGCGTGATCTGTTTGCGGAACTCCGCCATGGTGAGCCCCTGAGCCTGCAGGGCCTTCGCCAGATCGGCCTTGGTCTTCAGGTGGTTTTCTTTCATGAAGTCATCCAACTGGTGGTCCACGATCATGTCCACCTGATAGAGCTGCTTGGCCTTTTCCACCAGAAGAAGCTCGTCCTCCATCTGATCGAGCAGTTTCTGCGGCAGGACCTTTATCTGCGCTTCCAGATCCGGGCCCTTATATTCCTTTCTGAGGGCGGCCTCCGTACTTTTGAGCCTGCTTTCGTATTCGGTGCGGGTAATAATCGAATCGTTGACCTTGATGACGATTTCTTCTATCACGTGTGACCAGCTGGACAGGGGCCAGACAGCCAACATGAGAACGAGGGCGAAAAGGCTGCGGCGGCTCATTGGGTCTCCTTCCGGTAGGTAAAGGGCAGTTTAGACCAAAACACCGTGATTTTAAAGCGGCGGCGCAGTCCGGCCATGTAGGCGTCGAGGAGTTGATCGCCCTTGGCATCCGAAATGGTCAGACGGATGTGCGGCGCCATGTCCTGCAGGGGAAGCGTGTATCGTTCGTAGCTCTTGACGACGAGAAGGATCTGGTAGAACTCGGCCGATACCTGGATGGGCCGCGTGGGTACACCCGCCTTGGCGATGCGGACCTCCCGCCGGAGGTAATCGGGAAGTTCCTGGTATTCGAAGTACTGATCGCCGCCCTTCTCCGGAGACAGGGAATAGAGCCTTGCCACGGCGATGAAGGAATGGCCCCGCTGGAGAAGCTTCTCGGCTTCCTTCGCCTGATTGAGGCCTGGCAGGAGGATTTCGCGCAACAGGACGCCCCGGCCCTTCTGAAAATCCTTGAGGTGGTCCCTGTAGTAGCGTTCGACCTCCTTCCGGGAGACTTCCACCTTCGAGTAGACCTTCTGCTGCAGCTCGGCCGACGCCGCATCCTCCAGGACCCCGTAATCGGCGAACCTCTCGAGCGGTTCGGGTGAAGCAGGGACGGGAGAGCCGACCGAGTCGTTGAGTATCAGCACGTCGTTCACGAGGTGGTCCCAGACGCGGCTCATGATGTCGGCGTTGGTCGTATCAGCGACCTGGTTCTGGTCGAGCGCTGCCTTGAATGTCTTCTTCTGGATGTAGTAGCGCCCGACCACGGCAAGCACGTCGGGTTCGGCCTTCAGCCGCTGGATCGGATCCCGGTGGCAGGCCGAAACGAGGAAGATTCCGGACAGCGCGAACAGGAGAAGGAGACGCCTGGCGGTCATAGGGCCACCGCCTGCCCCGGCGAGGCCGCATCCAATACCCCGTCCAGAATCCTCAATGGATCTTCGCCGCGGTCCAGGGGCACCTCGAGCGCGCCTGCGGGACTGAGCTGGACGCCCTGCCTTCCGGACAGGTACGCGACGAGCCCGGCGGAATCGAGGGGAACGCCCGGATCGAAATGGACGCGGAGGAGTCCCTGTTTGGCGGTCACATTCTTGACGTACATACCTTCCGCTCTGATACGAAGCCGGACCGACGCGACCAGGCACGCGGCCTCGGCGGGCATGGGGCCGAACCTGTCCGCCACCTCCGCCGCAATCCTGTCCACCTCCTCGACGCTCGAGGCCAGGGATAACTCCCTGTAGAAGGAGAGGCGCTGATTCATCTCTTCCATATACTCCATCGGGATGGAGAGGTCCAGTCCCAGGTTCATCTCGCAACGCGCGACCGAAGCCGGCGTTTCGCCCTTCGCTTCGGCGACGGCCTCTTCGAGCATCCGCAAGTAGAGTTCGAAGCCGACGGCGGCCATGTGTCCCGATTGTTCCCCACCCAGAAGATTTCCAGCCCCGCGCAGTTCGAGATCCACGGCGGCCACCCTGAACCCGGCACCGAGCTCCGAAAACTCCTGCAGGGTCTCCAGCCTTTTGGCCGCGTTGCCCATGAGCGCGACGCCCGGCGGGGTCAGCAGGTAGGCGTAAGCCGGCACGTCCGAACGTCCGATGCGGCCGCGCAGCTGGTAGAGCTGAGTGAGACCGAAGTTGTGCGCGTCTTCGACCAGAAGGGTATTCACCCGCGGAAGGTCCACTCCGTTCTCGATGATCGTGGTGCACACGAGCACGTCGTACTCCCCGCGGAAGAAGGCCAGCATGACATCCTCCAGCGCCCTTTCGCCCATCTGCCCGTGGGCGATGGTCACGCGCGCCCCGGGGACCCACTCCTGGAGCCTCCGCGCGGCTCCGGCTATAGTTTCCACCTGGTTGTGGACGTAGTAGACCTGGCCCTTCCTCGAGAGCTCGCGCCTGACGGCGGATACCACCAGCTCCTTGTCGTAGGGCTGAACGGTGGTCTGAATACTCAGCCTGTCTTTCGGCGCGGTCTGGATGAGACTCATGTCCAGGATACCCGAAAGGCCCATCTGCAGGGTTCTCGGTATGGGCGTCGCCGTGAGGGTCAGCACGTCCACCCGGGCCTTCATGGCCTTGATCTTCTCCTTGTGTCCCACGCCGAAACGTTGTTCCTCGTCAACTATGAGCAGCCCGAGGCTCGGCAGATTCACGTCCTTGGACAGGAGGCGGTGCGTGCCTATTACGATGTCCACCTCTCCCGCCGCCGCGGCCTTGAGGACTTTCTTCTGTTCGGGGCCGGGCACGAAGCGCGAGAGCATGGCCACCTTCACCGGAAAGGGGGCAAAGCGCTCCTGAAACCGTTCCGTATGCTGGAGCGCCAGCACGGTCGTCGGACACAGAACGGCCACCTGCCGCCCCTCTTCGACGGCCTTGAAAGCCGCCCGCATGGCCACCTCCGTCTTGCCGAAGCCGACGTCGCCGCACACGATCCGGTCCATGGGTCTGGACGACTCCATGTCCGCCTTGATGTCCAGGACCGTCCTCTCCTGATCCGGCGTGAGATCGAAGGGGAACTGGGCCTCGAAGGCCTCCTGCCCTTCGGAGTCGGGCGAATAGTTGTAGCCGTCGACGGTGCGGCGTGTCGCGTAGAGCTTGAGCAGGTCGACGGCCACCTTGCGCACGGCCTTTTTTACCTTGTCCTTGTTCTTCTTCCACGCCGTCCCGCCGAGGCGGTCTAGCGGAGGATGGTGCCCTTCGGGTCCCACGTACTTCTGAATGAGGTCCATACGGGCCACGGGAACGAGGAGCTTTCCTCCACCCGCGTAAGCGAGTACGAGATAGTCCTCCCTGACCCCATCCCTGACCAGCGTTTCGATGCCCTGGTACAGACCTACGCCGTGCTCGACGTGGACCACCGGGTCGTTGACCTTGAGGTCCCGCAACCCGGTGGAAAAGGCCTCGCGCCTTCGGATCCGCGCCTCGGGCACGGCGCGGGCACGGCCGAAGATCTCCTGCTCCGTGACGACCATCCACCGCTGGTTCGGGAAGACCACGCCCTCGTCCACGGGAGCCTTCACGGCGTAGAGTCCCGGAGGAAGGGTATCGCCTTCCGGGGGCTCCCTGTTCAGGGGGCAGTCCTCGGCCACGGCCATCTCCGCCAGCCGGTTCAGCGTTCCCTGCCCCCGCAGAAGGGCAAGACACCGGTAGCCGTCGGCGACGCGCCTCCTGATCTCTTCGAGCATCCTGAAGGGCTCGCCGGGAAACACCGGCGGCCTCTCGCTGGGAACGATCCCCTCTTCCGAGCCGCCCGCCAGGATCGTCCGGGGATCCTCGGTCAGCGCCACAAGGTCTTTGACGCCCATGAAGAGCGCGTCCGGGGCCAGGAAGGCGGGACGGTGCTGGCGCACGAAGCTGTCTCGAAATCCCCGCAGAGTGGCCGTGGCCTGGTGTACAAGGGCGGCGGGTTCGAGAACCGTCCATCTCGCACTGCCCGCGAACTCGGGGAAGGTGCAGTAGAAGTCCGCGTCGTGCCGGATTTCCGCCTCGTAGGAGGGGTAGACTCCACCTTGGTTGAGGCTTTCCAGGCGGACTTCTCCAAACGCTCCCGTTTGGGACAGCTCTCCGCGCAGCCGGGTGATGAGTTCTTCGTCGCGCAAGGCTTCGGAGAGCGGGAAAAGGAGCACGGGATGGGCCACGTCACCCATTGAGTGCTGGGTCACGGGATCGAAATACCGGACCGATTCGACGTCTTCGCCGAAGAGCTCCAAGCGCACGGGCATGGTCTCGGTGGGGGGAAAGACGTCGACGATTCCGCCCCGGAAGGCGACCTCGCCGACCTCGCCCACAAGGTCGACCTGTCTGAACCCCATCCGCCAAAGCTCGACGCGCAGGGCGTGTCTGTCGAGGATCTCGTCCCTCTCCAGAAGCTTGAGGTTCGCCTTCCAGTATCCGGGCCTGGGCACGCGGTAGAGCAGGCCCTCCACCGAGGTCATGACGGCGGGACGCGGGGACGTCAGCGTGCGCGTCAGCGCCGTGGCACGTTCCAGCAGGATTCCCGGATGCCTGGGCAGCCCCTCGTAGGGGTCCGCATCGGGAGCCGGCAACCACGCCGGGGCGCCGCGTTCGCCGAGGACCGCCTCGAAGAAGGACTGGAGTCTCTGCCCTTCAGCCTCCGTTGAAACCACCACCGCTTCTGCGCTTTCCCTCAGCGAGAGGTGCGCGGCGAGCACGTAAGGCAGAGCTCCACCCCTCACCGAGGTCAAGCCATGTGGTCCGCCCAGGGCCTCGTACAGTTCTGAGAAGAAACGTCCGAGGAGCGGGTCCATCACGGCGCCGGCTTGTTCAAGGACGAAACGAGAGCGCTCGTCGAGCGGCCCGGAACGATGGGCAACGTGAGAACCCGGCCGCCGGCGGCGAGAACGTGCTCCCGGCCGATGATGGTTTCCAGCGTCCAGTCGCCGCCCTTCACAAGAACGTCGGGCGTGACCGATTCGATGAGGTTGAGGGGTGTGTCCTCCTCGAAGACCGTCACGGCATCCACGGCGTACAGGGCCGCCAGTATTTCCGCCCTTTCCGCCTGGGGCGTCACGGGCCGGGACGGCCCCTTGAGGCGGCTGACGGAGGCATCGCTGTTCAGACCGACGACGAGGCGGTCTCCGAGCGCTCCAGCCGCGTTCAGATATCTCGTATGCCCCACATGGAGCAGATCGAAGCACCCGTTCGTGAAGACCACGGTCCGGCCCGCAGACCGCCAGGTCCGCCTCGCCTCGATCAGTTCGGAAAGGGTCAGAACCCGCCCCACGTTACTCCTCCCCGAAGCGGAGACGCGCCACCCGCTCCTGCAGGGGCGGGAGAACGATGTCCAGAACGCTGCTCAGCGGCACCGCCTTGCCACCGCGCGACACAAAGAGCCGGAAGGGCCTCGCCACGCTTCCCTGATCTTTGAATGTCAACTCCCCGGTGACGCCGGAGTAGTTCTTGAGCGAGAGCAGCCCCGCCCTGATGTCGTCAGCCCGAAGGCCGTTTCTCTCCATCACCCGGGCCAGTAGATGCACGGCGTCGTAGGCGTGCGCCGCATAAACGCCGGGCACCGAATGGTAATGCTCCTGGTACTCCGTAACGAAAACCTGAACCTCTGGATTCAGGCTTCGGGGGTCGAAGTGTGGAAGCGGAAAAATGAGTCCGTCGATCCGGTCTGCGGCGCTCTTGAGGATGTCGCTATCGCCCAGGGCACTCGCCGCAAGGAGAGGCCTCGCCTCGCCGGCGCCTTTGAGCGCCTCCACCAGCCGCACGATGGTGCGACCGTACCCCGAAATGAAGACGACCTGAGGGCCTCCCGCCTCAATGATCCGGCGCGCCGTTCCGGCGTAGTCGCCCCCCTTCGCCGAAACTTCCATGACCCGCACCGTTCGGCCGTCGCGCTGGAACCGGCTGGAAAACGCGGAGGCCATGCCGCGTCCGTAAGCGTTGTCTTCGGCCACCGCAAGGACTTTCGTGGCATGGAGCGTGTATGCGACGAAATCGGCCACCGTGACCGCTTCCAGGTCGTCGGAGGGCCAGTTTCTGAAGAAGTAGCCCCCATCACGGCCGAGGCCCGGGCTTGACGCGGAAGGTGAAAACAGTATGCGCCGGAGACTCCGAGCCAAGGGCTCCATGGCCAGGGCCTCCGGGCTCGAGCACCCGCCTATGACCGCCTGGACACCGTCTTTCCCGACCAGGGTCTTGAAGGCCTCCGCAGCTTTGTCCGGGCTCGAAAGCGAATCCCGCACGAGAACTTCGAGGCGCCTGCCCGATACGCCGCCGTCGGCGTTCACAGTCGCGACACCCACTTCGATCCCCCGGCGTATGCTCCGGCCGTACGGCGCCAGCTGCCCAGTGAGAGGGAGAACGGCCCCGACGCGGACCGGCCCGCCTCCACACGCGAAGAGCAAGGCCGCCGCGCCGAGCGTCAGGAAGACGGAACCTATTGTCATTGCACCCAGGGTGTGTATTCTCGCCATCGCATGCTCCTGCGCGGCCTATTACTGTAGCCGCGCCTAAATATATGGTCAAGAACACTTTGTTCCGGCGCACGTCCGGGGCGCACTGCACTCGGCCGTGGTAATATCTGTGACGTCGCTCCGCCCGAGCGCGCTCTCCGGCGGGTTGCACGAGGGGAACACCTGCGGAATATTCGCCATCGAACCCCCGGTCGTCCCCACCGATCCTATTCGGTGATTCGCTTCGGCACCCCGGTTGGGGAGGCGATGTTTCGTCCGCCGGTCATTCTGGGAGGTGAGAAATGCGAATCCGTATCTTCGTCGCGGCATTGGTCCTGTCCATGAGCCTTTGCCTCTGGGGAAAGAGCCCCGACATCGTCCTCGTAAGCCTCGACGCCTTCCGGGTAGATCGGCTGGCGGCCTGGGGCGGACCGGAGGACCTGGCGCCCAACCTGAATGCGCTGGCCCGAAAAGGGTGCGTCTTTACCGGCTGTTACACGTCGTCCCCCATGGCCCTTCCCGCGGACGCGACCCTTCTTACCGGATGCCTCCCGACCCGGACGGGGCTGTACGACGACGGATACGGCGTCCTCTCCGCCGACATAAAAACCCTCGCCGAGATCCTGAAGGCCGACGGATACGAAACGCGCGCCGTCGTTGCGACTTCGGCGCTCGACGGCCGGTTCGGGTTGAGCCGCGGTTTCGACGTCTACGACGACGCCGTGGGCCCGATGAAGGCGCGCGATGCGACCCAGGTCACGGACCGGGCCGTCGCCGCCCTTTCGGGAAAGACTTCAAAACCCCTCTTCCTGTGGGTGCAGTACGCCGACACCCACGCCCCGTACACCTCGCATCGTCCGTCCTCTCATGCGGATGACAGAACGCCCTACGACAAGGCGGTGGCCTACCTCGATTCGGAAGCCGGCCGCCTCCTGCGGGCGCTGCCAAGGGACGCGGTCGTGGCAGTCGTCTCCGAGCACGGGGAAGCGCTGGGGGCCCACGGGGAGTTAACCCACGGAGCGCTCCTCTATCAACCCACGGTCCGTTCGATCTGGATCCTTTCCCTCCCGGGCAAGACCAGAGATCGGCGCATATCAAGTCCGTGCAGTCTCGCTGACGTGGCCCCGACGGTCCTTTCGGCTGCGAAGCTGACCGCCCCGGCCTCGTTTCGCCCCGACGGGCGCGACCTTCTCTCCTCTGAGGCGGACAAGACCGGAACGGTTGCCATGGAATCGTGGTTCGCCTACGACAACTTCCGCTGGAGCCCGCTCTTTGCGGTGACCGACGGCCGGTACAAGTGGGTGAGGTCCACGCGCGGGGACAGACTGTACGATCTCAGGAAGGATCCTGGCGAAACGCGCGACCTGTCGGACTCCCCACCCAGGACCGCTCTCGGCTTGAAAGGCCGCCTTCCGGCCATCCCGTCCTCTCCCCCGGCGGACGCCATGTCTCTGTCCGCGGTCCGCGGGCCGGCCCGGTCCGGACGAGGCGGGCCTCAGATCGTCGGGAAAACGCTACGCGCCCCCTCGGACGCCACGGGCATCCTGCACGCCATGAACGAGGCCCGCAACGCCCTTGAGATGGGGCATTGGGGGAAGGCAACCACCCTCATGGCGTCGGTGACGTCGAAGGATCCGGGCAATCCCACGGCCTGGTTCGAATACGGAGAGGCCTTGCGGCACGAGGGCCGTCCGGACGAGGCGATCGGGGCACAGGACCGCGCCCTCGCCCTGGCCCCCAGAATGGCGAGGGCCTACGTGGCCAAGGGACACGCGGAGGTCCTGAAGTCCAAGCCGGACGAGGCCGCCCGATGCTACGGTTCGGCCATCGAGATCGAACCGGACCTCGTGTCCGCGGTCAACGCGCTTGCGGCCTACCATCTCGACAAGAACGAGGCTGAGAAAGCCTTCGACCTCCTCGGTCGAGCCGTTGCGGGCGGGTTCGCCGACGCGCAGACCTACGTCCTCAAGGGAAGGATTCACCTCGTCCAGAAAAAGAAGGCGGAGACCGCGGCCGATTTTCAGATGGCGCTGCAGCTTAGCGCCAATCCCGCCCACACATTGAAAGAGGAAGCCGACGTCTACCTCCTGAAGAGCCAGTTCGACGAGGCACTCGATCTCTACAGGGAGGGCATACGACTGTATCCTTCCTACGCACCCAACTACCTGACTCTCGGCACGCTGTACCTGCAAACGGACCGCCCGGCGGAGGCCCTACCCCTCTACAGGAAGGCGCTGAACTGCGATCTGGATGCCAAGACGCGCCTTCGCGTCGCTGCCCTCGTCCACGACCTTGAATCGGCCCTGAGGCAAAAACCGCAACCGGCCAAGTGAGGAAGCAGGATGAACCTGCGCGCCGATTCGATTCCCCTGCGCTGCCTTCCGATCCGTGCGTCCGGGTCGCGGACGGCTGCACGGGCAGCCGGCCGGCCTTGCCGGGCCGGGAGCCGGACCGATAAAGGCAACGCCTTTCCCCATCGGGACGGTATGTCAGCCCCTGGGCATGGGGAGCAATGCGCCGCCGGAACAGCAGATATCCTGACCCGTGAGATGCCGGCTCGCGTCGCTTGCCAGAAAGAGGGCCGCCCCCGCCACATCCTCGGCTTCGGCCACGCGCCTGAGGGGCACGGCAGAAACGATGGCCGATTCCCTCTCTTCAAGGGCCTGCCGGCTCATGGGGGTCCTCACCCACCCCGGTGAAACGAGGTTCACGCGAATGGCCGGCGCCAGTTCCTGCGCCAGGGAATAGACCATGGACTGTACCGCCCCTTTGCTGCCGGCGTAATGGCTGTGCTCCGGCTCCCCCCTCTGCCCCGCCGTAGAGCCGATGAAGACGAGACTGCCTTTGCCCATCCGGTTGGCGACCTCCCGCGCCAGGTAGAAGGAGGAGAAGGTATTGGTCCTGAACATGGTCTCCAGCGTTTCCCGGGCAAGGGATCGAATGGACCCGTCCGTCCAGATCCCGGCCGAATGCACGAGCACGTCAAGCCCTCCGAGCCGTTCGGTGGCCTCCCGGCATAACGTCACGCAGCCTGCTTCTTCGGACAGGTCCGCCCGGACCGGAAAGATCCCTTCCGGGGCTTCGCGGGCGAGGTCCCGGACTACGCCTTCACCGGAGCGAAAATGGGCCGCCACCCGGGCGCCCGAGGCCAGAAAGAGCCTCGCGCAGGCGAGACCGATGCCCGAAGAAGCGCCGGTTACGAGGACGGCTTTGTCTTCCAGGTCGGGATAGCGAGCAGCAAATGTCATGTGACCTCCACCTTGGGATCGCGACCGTTCAATTCCAACGTCAACCCGTCGTAAGCCGGCGCAACGCCGTCGGGAAGAGCTTTAGAAAGCTCTTCGTGATCCATTTCGTGTCCCATGTGCACGAGGAAGCTCCTGCGGGGCCCGACGGACTCCACGGCCGCCAGCGCTTCCCCGACGGTCATGTGGGTGGGATGCTCCGGCGAGTATCTCAGAGCGTTGATGACCAGCGTGTCCACGCCCCGCAGGGCTGCGACGGTTTCTTCGGGCAGGCGTTTGCAATCGGTTATGTATGCAAAATCTCCGATTCGATATCCGGTCACGGTCATGCTGCCGTGGTCGGCCTCCACCGGGAGAATCTCCAGCCCCCCGAGCGCGAACGGCCCATCGAGCGCGATAAGATCGAGCCTGGGGAGTCCTCCGCCTTCCGGGACATCCTCGAAGGCGTACCAGAAGGTCCGCCGCACGCCCTTGAGCGTGGCGGGGCTTCCGTAGACGGGAATGGTCTGGCGCTGCCAGTAGGCGTACACCCGCGTTTCGTCCAGCCCCAGAATGTGGTCGGCGTGCGGGTGGGTCAGCAGGATCGCGTCAAGCCTCCTGATGCCGAAGCGAAGGGCCTGTTGGCGAAAATCCACGGCCGTATCGATTATCAGGGACAGATCGCCCTCTCTGATCCACACCGACTGGCGCATGCGTCTGTTCCGAGGGTCGCCGGAGGTACACACCCTGCAACGGCAACCGATCACGGGGACGCCCACCGAAGTGCCCGTTCCCAGGAAAGTGACTATCATGGAGCGCCTCCGCACAGAAGCAACCTATATTAACACGCGCCCTGTCCGGAGGATCTTGCCCTGGGGACGGCCGTCGATCGCATGCCGGATAGTTGTCACTTGACATTCTACTTTTCCGTCCCTAACATTGACCTATGGAGCGAATGCTGGAAGGTGCACTGAAGAAACACCGGTGCCTGGTTGCGCGGGCAGACTATGGATACGACGTGGCCACGCCCCGCGGATGGGAGGAATGCGACCTCGCCTGGACCGCGCCCCAGTTCGCCCCTTCCGCGGCGCCCGGCCTCGTGCTTCGATCCGCGGACTGCCTCCCCGGATGGGCCGGCACCCGGGATTATGCCGACGTCTGGCAGAGGATCGCCCTTCGAGCTGCCGGACAGGGGTTCCTGCTCGTGTGCCGCTTCCCTCGCCGAGCCGTGCAGGTGCGCGACGCCCTGGTCGGGACCGGCGTCCGGGCCGGGTACTGGGAAACGCCTTCCGCAGGGGAGATTCCGCCCCTCTATTCGAGGATACCTGCCGACGTATCCCTCAAGCGCCTGCACCTCGAACACGAGTGGTCGACGGGCATGGCCGCCGCGCGCGGGGGTACGGCCCTGGTGAGGATCGGCGCTCTCCTGGCCAAAAAGGGGCCCCGTTCCGTCCCCGACCTGGCCTCGGACATGGGAATTTCCTCCGGAGCCGCCAGATCCTACGTTCGCTGGATGGAAGACGCGGCCCTGGTTCGCCGGGAGGGGCGGTTCGCCGCCTTGCGTCACCCCCTCCTGGCGGAATTATTTCTTGAAAAACCTGTGCCGGAGTCACGGCCGCCTGTTCCGCCAGTGCCCCCGCAAAAGAAGTGGGACCCCGTTGAGCTGGACTGACAGGGCGGCAGTCGAAAAGGCCAATGAATAGTTGACACTTCGGCCGTCGTCGCCTACCATGCAGCGTACGGAGGTTCCCATGCGCGCTTTCCTCGCCCTGGACATGTCCGAAGGTTCCCGGATGGCCATGGACGATGTCATTCGACAGCTCTCCGTAGAAGCCCGGGGCGTCAAGTGGGTCAAAGCGGAACAGATCCACCTGACGCTCAAGTTTTTTCCGGATCTCGGCCTGGAGGAAAGCGAGCGCGTCCGCAGGGCCGTGTCAGAAGTGGTTTGCGGAACAGTCCCCTTCACTTACGGCATAAGTGGTCTTGGTTTTTTCGGCAGCCCCGATCGCATGCGCGTGATATGGTGCGGTCTCCGGGACACCGCCGGCGGACTATCGGCCCTTCAGGCGTCGATCGAAGACCGCTTGGCGGGCGTCGGCATTCCTCGCGAAAACAGGGCCTTCCATCCACACCTGACCCTCGGCCGGCTCAGAGAGCCGAGGCGGGAACCGGATCTGATGGAAGCGCTCAGGAGACTCGAGGGCTTCAACGCGGGGGAGGACCGCGCGGACCACGTCACGCTGTACGAAAGCACGCTCACACCTGCGGGCCCCGTCCACGAGGTGGTCGAGCGCTGGTCACTCGAGGGAGAGCGATGAACTTCACCGACATCCTTATTATAGTGGGCGCCTACCTGCTGGGGGCGATTCCCTTCGGCTACATCCTGACGCGGTACAAAGCGGGCGCCGACATCCGGACCATGGGATCCGGCAACATCGGAGCCACGAACGTCCTGAGAACACAGGGCAAGCTCCTGGCTCTGGTGACCCTCGTCCTGGATTTCTCCAAGGGCGCTTTTCCGGTCTGGGCAGGCCTCCACTGGGGGCACGCGCCGTGGATGAACGCGGCGGCCGGCGCTGCGGCCGTTGTGGGCCACTGCTTCCCGGTCTTCCTGGGATTCAGAGGCGGCAAAGGGATCGCAACCGGTCTCGGCGCCTTTCTCTTCATTGCGCCCGTTCCCACTCTGATCGCCCTCTGCGTGTTTCTTGCGGAGGTCCTCACCATCCGTTTCGTGTCCCTGGGTTCGGTGCTGGCTTCTCTCACGTTCGGAGCCATCCTCGTGGCCGGCCACTTTGCATCCGGGCGTTACAATCTCGAAGTCGCCGCGCTGGGCGCGGGCATCGCCCTTCTCCTGGTGGCCAGGCACCATTCCAACATCGGACATCTCCTGGATGGGACCGAATCCAGGCTGTGGGGAGATAAAAGGAGGGTGCCGCGTGAAGCCCGAAAATAGAGTGATCGTATGGGGCGCGGGCGCGTGGGGGACCGCGCTCGCCGTTCACCTTGCGGGCAGCTGCGACAGAGTTGCCCTGTGGGTTTACGAAAAATACCAGTACGAGGCGATGAAGGGGGCAAGGGAAAACGTCGATTTCCTTCCCGGCACCTCTCTGCCGGAGAACATCGACCTGTTCCACGATCCGGAGGCGGTTCCGTGCACCGCCTCGAGCTGGCTGTCCGTGGCACCGGCCCAGGCCACACGCGCCCTCTGGAAGAAGATCGGCCGTCTCTGCCCCGAGGGCACCCTCGTCGTGTCAGCCTCCAAGGGCATCGAACAGGAGACCTTGCTTCCCGTGAGCGCGGTTATCGAGGCGTATCTCCCGGACTCCTGCAAACCCGTCGTAGCCCTTTCGGGACCGTCCTTCGCCGCGGGCCTGGCCCGAAAGGATCCCACGACTGTCGTTCTCGCGTCGCCCCTGGCCGATCGGGCCGAGCGCGCCCAACACCTCGTTTCCGCTCCCCCCTTGCGGGGATACTCGAGCACGGACCGCACCGGCGTGGAACTTGGCGGCGCGGTCAAGAACGTCATCGCTCTCGCGTGCGGAATCGCGGCCGGGTTGGGATTCGGACCGAACACGATAGCCGCCATCATCACCCGGGGGTTGCGTGAGATCGTCAGGCTGGGCGTTATTCTCGGGGCGGATCCGCTGACCTTCTCCGGACTTTCCGGCATGGGCGACCTCGTGCTGACCTGCACGGGGAGCGAGAGCCGGAACCGGACCGTAGGCGTCCGGCTCGGCCGGGGCGAGCCCCTCGAGGCGATTCTCGATTCCATGAAGATGGTCGCGGAGGGCGTCCCGACCACACGCTCCGTGTCCGACCTCGCGCGCCTTCACGGCGCGGACATGCCCATCACGTCCGTGGTCGAGAGGATCCTATTCCAGGGCCTGGGCCCCGCCCAGGCCCTGGACGAACTTCTTTCGCGCGATCTCAAGCACGAGATGAACTGATCCGCGTTGACAGCGCCCTGCCTCTATGCTACGTTCTAAAGGCCAGTCACCGATCAGGTAGGAATTAGGTTGAGTTACCGGACAAACTGTCAGGGAGGAGTGAATGATGAAGAAGTTGTCTTGTATCCTGTTGGCTCTCTTGCTGGCCTTGACGATGGTTTCCTTCGTGGGATGCCAGAAGGCCGAGGCCCCCAAGGCCCCCGCGCCGGCCGAGACGCCGGCCGAGGCGCCCGCCGAGAACGCTACGCCCGCCGAGCAACCTCCGGCTGCCGAAGCCAACGCGCCCGCAAACGAGGAAACAAACGCTCCCGCCGAAACACCTGCGGAAGCCCCGGCCGAAGCTCCGGCCAACCAGTAAAACGTTGTTGCACCTACAAGGAAGGGGGCGCCGGACGGCGCCCCCTTCTCTTATCAGGCTGCTTTGACCCGGCCCGCACTAAGCGACCGACTCCGCTTCGTCCAGCAAGATCAGGTAGCTCTCGAAACGACGCTCGGTGATTCGCCCTCCGGAAACGGCTGTACCCACGGAACAGCCGGGCTCTCCCCGATGCCTGCAGTCGGGGTAACGGCACCCCTCTCCCGCCTCGTGGATCTCGAGGAACCCGCTTTCCACGCAACGCCAGTCCATGCCCCACAGGGCAAACCCGCGAATCCCCGCCGTATCGATGAGAACGGTTCCGTCCTGCAGTCTGTGGGCGACGGCGCTCGTCGTCGTGTGCCGCCCCTTGCCCGTGGCCGGATTCACGTCGCCCACCGCACGTGCCTGATGAGAAGGGAACAACGTGTTGAGCAGCGTCGTCTTTCCGACTCCCGAGTGGCCGACAATCGCGACCCATTTGCCGGACACGTCCGAAAGAAAGCCTTCGATCCCTTCACCGGTTTGAGCCGACATGCGATGAATGGGGTACCCGAGGGCGGCGTATGGCGACAGCTCGCTTTCCACTGCCGGTTTTTCGGCCAGGTCCATCTTGTTCACGAGGATCACAGGCACGATGTCCGAAGCATGGGCTTCGACGAGATAGCGGTCCAGCAGTCCCGTGTTCGGCCTCGGCCAGGCAGAAAGCATGACGGCCATCACGTCCACATTGGATGCGACGACGTGCTCCACGCCCGTGAAAGTGAGGCGGCGGGAAATCTTGTTGGCGCGCGGAAGCACGGCCTCGATCAAGGCCGTGCCGCCGGAATCGGGACGCAGCAGCACCCGGTCGCCGACGGCCACCAGGTTCCGGCTTCGACCGCCCTCGAGTTCCAGGCGACCGGCCGGAAAAGCGGGCATGATCTTCGTCCCGTCCCAGACCATGTGCTGCTTGCCCATGGTCCGCATAACTCTTCCTTCTACTTGCAATTGCGTCCCTCTGGAATTATAATTCGCCCCTCAAATTCCTGGGGGGATACTTTCATATTGTACGACTGTATCGAATGGAATGTCGTGCATCAGCGCTTAAGGGGAAAGCATGTACCAGATTACCGACAAGAAGGTTCTAGCCACGGGCGTGGTCGAGATGACCATTCGCGCCCCCCGCGTGGCGAAAGCCCACAAACCGGGTCAGTTCCTGATGGTCATGAACAGGGAGGAGAGCGAACGGATCCCACTGACCATCGCGGACTCCAATCCGGAGACGGGGGAAGTCACCATCGTATTCCTGGAGGTCGGACGATCCACCATCGAACTTGGCCAGGAATTCCGGGAGGGCGACGAACTCTTCGCCGTTCTGGGCCCCCTCGGGACCCCGACGCACATTGAGAACTACGGCACCGTCGTGGTCATCGGCGGTGGGCTCGGCGTCGCGCCCATCTACCCGATCTGCAAGGGACTCAAGGCCGCAGGCAACAAGGTGGTCACGATCATCGGGTACAGGCGTAAGGACCTCATGTTCTGGAACGACAAGCTTGCCGGCGTGTCGGATGAGGTGATCATCACGACGGACGACGGGTCCTGCGGGATAAAGGGTTTCGTGACAACGGCCCTCGAGCAGCTCCACGACGAGGGAAGGACCATCGACAGGATCGTGGCCATCGGCCCCCCGATCATGATGCGCGTCGTTGCAGAAAAGACTCAGCCGTGGGGGATTCCCACGATCGTCTCGCTCAACACCATCATGGTGGACGGAACGGGCATGTGCGGAGGCTGCCGCATCGCGGTGGGCGACGAAACCAAGTTCGTTTGCGTGGACGGGCCGGACTTCGACGGGCACAAGGTCGACTGGGATCAGATGTTCAACCGCATGAAGGTCTACAAAAAACAGGAACAAAAGGCCATAGCGGCCGACCCCAGCTGCAATCTCTACTTCGAAACACTGAAACGGTGAGGAAATCCATGGCTGAGACTATAGATATCGTCAAGTTGGGCGGGGTCAAGGAAGGGGAGCGCAAGCGCCCCCGGTCCAAGGAAGCCCGCCGTGAAATCGCCTGCCAGACCGTGGCCGACCGCCTTAAGAACTACAGCGAAGTGGCTCTGGGATACACGCCGGACATCGCCGTCGCCGAGGCCATGCGCTGCCTCGAGTGCCCCAAGCCGCGCTGCGTGGTCGCCTGCCCGGTCCACATCGACATCCCTTCCTTCATAGGCCTGATTGCGAGGGGGAAGTTCACCGAGGCCGCCGAGGATATCCGCCAGTACAACAACCTGCCGGCCGTCTGCGGGCGCGTCTGTCCCCAGGAGAACCTCTGCGAGGCGGCGTGCATCATCAACGACACCAACGCACACAATCCCATCGCCATCGGCCGCCTGGAGAGGTTTTCCGCGGACTGGCAGTTTATGCACTCCGAACGGCGCGCCGAAGACATCCACAAGAAGCCCTCGACGGGGTACAAGGTGGCCGTCATCGGTTCCGGACCCGCAGGTCTTTCCTGCTCCGCCGACCTGGCGAAGATGGGCCATACGGTCCACATCTTCGAGGCATTGCACAAAGCCGGCGGCGTCCTCATGTACGGCATCCCCGAATTCCGGCTTCCGAAGGCCATCGTCCAGAAGGAAGTGGAGTACGTGAGTTCCCTGGGCGTGCAGATGGAGCTCAACAACGTCGTGGGCCGGACCATGCCCGTCCAGGAGGTTCTGGACGAGTTCGACGCGGTCTTCGTGGCCTCCGGCGCCGGGTTCCCCAACATGATGAACATCCCGGGCGAGAACCTCAACGGCATCTATTCCGCGAACGAATTCCTCACGCGCGTCAACCTCATGAAGGCCTGGACCCACCCCGAGGCGGGGACCCCGATCCGCAGGCCGCAGAGGCTGGTCGTCGTGGGCGCGGGATTCACGGCCTTCGACGTCGTCCGGATCGGCCTGCGCCTGGGCGCCGACGAGGCCCGGATCGTCTACCGCCGGAGCCGCGAAGAGATGCCCGGACGCGGTGAAGAGATCGAACACGCGGAAGAAGAGGGCGCCATCTTCACATTGCTCACGAACCCGGTCCGGTACATCGGAGACGAGAACGGCAGCGTAAAGGCCGTGGAAGTACAGAAAATGGAGCTTGGAGAGCCTGACGCCTCGGGGCGAAGGCGTCCCATTCCCATTCCGGACAGCAATTACATCATCGACTGCGACACGGTTGTCGTGGCCATCGGCCAGACGCCCAACGTGCTCATTCCGTCCAACCTTCCTGGCCTCGCGACGCGCTGGGGCTCGGTCATCAAGGTCAACCGGGAAACGTACATGACCACCGTGCCCAAGGTCTTCGCCGGAGGGGACGCCATCACCGGGGCGGCCACCGTCATCCTCGCCACCCGTGCAGGACGCGAAGCGGCCCGTGCCATCGACGCCTACGTGCGCGACCCATACCGCGCCTGGCAGTCACCCGAGTAGGAGGGGATCCATGGCCATACTTTCGACCTTTCAGAAATATCTGAACGAACCCTTCGCCGAGACCCTGGACAAGGATTTCGAGGGGGCACAGGCCGCGCTGGCGGACGAAACACTCGAAGCGGAGACTCTTCAGGCCGTCCTCGACGCCATCACCACCGAGCGGGACCACGCCGCCTTCCCAAAGAAGGCCGGCCTCTTCCTGTCGGCGGCTTTCCAGGTGCTCGCCCGCGACCAGGAAATCGACCTCAGCGCTCTGGAGGACGTCCGCCTGCAAGGATTCGGAGCATTCCTGAAGAAGAACGACCTGGCGGTCAAGGGCGACCTCGGCGATTACGCCGGCGCCTTCATGAACTCAGGTACGCTGACCGTCGACGGGGACGTGGCGGATTACGCGGGCATGGGCATGAAAGGCGGCTCATTTGTCATCAAGGGCCTTGCCGAGAACCATCTCGGCCATTCCATGAAGGGCGGGGAAATAACCGTTGCGCGCAACGCCTACGATTTCTGTGGCAACAGGATGACGGGCGGCCGTATCCTCGTGCGGGCCAACGCCGGCTATTCCGCAGGTTACAGGATGACCGGCGGAGCGATCGAAGTCCGCGATCTCGTCTGGGACCTGGCCGGCGAGGAGATGACGGGGGGGCGCATTCAGATCGGAGGACACGTGGGGCACGAGCTGGGCCTGTCCATGTCCGGCGGTGAACTGGCCCTGAGCGAGAAAGAAAAGGACACTCCGCGCGCCAAGGGTAGCGGCGGACGCGTAACAATCTTCGCCAAGGGCAAGAAAACGGCCTGACGGCGATCCTCTCCCGGCGGCCGGAGGCACCGCTTCTGGCCGCCTTCACATCTCCTCCCGCACACACCTTGTTTCAAGACTTTAACTGTCCCGGCCTCGGCCCACTCGATAACGACGTCCAAATTGAGCGGGAAAGAGCGTTATCGCCAGTTGGCACCAGCCTTGCTTTAGGACTAAGCTAAAGCAAGGAGGTGTGCCAAAATGGCTCACGGGTCCATAGTCATCTTTGAAGATGAAGCAGAAAACCTCAGGAGCCTGACGCGGGCACTGGAGAGGGTCGGGTACGAAGTTCACGGCTTTCAGAACCCTTCCGAAGGCATGAAGTACTTCGTCGACCACACCTCGTCCGATCTGGTCCTGACAGACCTCCGAATGCCCGGCATGGACGGCATGGAGGTATTGAAGAAGGTCAAGCAGACCGAACCCGGAGTGCCGGTTCTCCTCATCACCGCCTTCGGCTCGGTCGAATCGGCCGTTCAGGCCATGAAGGTGGGCGCGGACGACTATCTCGCCAAGCCCGTGGACCTGTACGAGCTCAGGCGGCGCGTCCAGGCTCTCGTCGAAAAGCGCCGGCTGAAGTTTGAAGTGGATGAGCTCAAGGCCCGCCTGGACGAGCGATTCGGCTTCGAGAATATCGTCGGCACGTCGAGGCCCATGCGCGAGCTGTTCCAGCAGATACGCCTGGTCGCGCCGACCCGCGCCACCGTGCTGATCAACGGGGAGTCCGGCACGGGGAAGGAACTCATTGCAAACGCCATCCACCACAATTCCGACAGAAAGAGAAGCCGCTTTCTCCCCATCAACTGTGCGGCCATCCCCGCCAACTTGATGGAGAGCGAACTGTTCGGACACGAGAAGGGCGCCTTTACCGGTGCTGACAAGGCCTATGCCGGAAAATTCGAACAGGCCAACGGGGGAACGCTGTTCCTCGATGAGATCGGCGAGCTGACGCTCGATCTGCAGGCCAAGCTCCTCCGCGTGCTGGAAGAACGGGTGGTGACCCGGATTGGGGGCGCCCATTCCAGCACGGTCGACGTCCGCATAATCACCGCCACGAACCGCGATCTTTCCCAGATGGTCGCGGAGGGGAGTTTTCGTGAAGATCTCTTCTACCGCCTCAAGGTCGTCGAACTGGTCATTCCCCCGCTTCGAGAGAGGAAGGAGGATATCCCCCTTCTCGCCCACGCCTTCATCGAGCAGTTCAACCGCGAACACGGCAAGACCATAACAGGCATGTCCTCGGAGGTCGTTCCCGCCCTCACGGAACACTCATGGCCGGGCAACGTTCGGGAACTCAAGAACGTGATCGAAAGGATGGTGATCTTCTGCTCCGATGACGAGATCCACCCCGGTCACCTGCCGCCGGATTTCCGGCCCGGGTTCGAGCCGGCATCTCCCGTCGCTCACTCTTCAGGCGCGGCCGTGCCCGCGGCACGCGTCGGCGTGGCGGCGCCCTCGGGCCAGGCGGTCCAGCCCCTGGACAAAATGGAAAGACAGGCCATCCTTGCCGCGCTAAGGCAGACAAACGGGAACAAGACCCGTGCCGCGCGCATCCTGGGTATCGGCCTTCGGACCCTCCACAGAAAACTGAAACAATATCGCTACGATGAAGTGAACCAAGAAAGGAGCCCTTTATGAAGACCGTTAAACTCTTGATGCTTGCCGCAGCAGGTGCCCTGCTCATCCTCCTCGGCTTTGGACTGGCTCAGCTACGGAACGTGAGCGCGCCGACCGCAAGCGCCGTAACGGAACCCGCCCAGGCTCCTTCCACGAGCCCGGCAGGCCTGCCGAGCTGGGCGCCGATCGCCAAGAAGGTGAATCCCGCCGTCGTGTCCATAACGGCCATCAGCGTCCAGAAGAATTCACAGGGCCAGGGTCAGATGAGCCCCTTCACCAACCCCTTCGAGTTTTTCTTCGGGCAGCCGCACCCCCAGGTTCCGCAGGGGACACCGCCCGTTCAGGAAGCCGGCGGGAGCGGGTTCTTGATCAGCAAGGACGGCTACATCCTCACCAACAACCACGTGATCGAGGGAGCCTCCAAGGTCACTGTCACCCTGGACGACGGCCGGGAATTCAACGCGAAGGTGATCGGAAAGGACAAGGAAACCGACGTCGCCGTGCTGAAAATAAACGCGACGGATCTTCCCACCGTTCCTCTGGGTGACTCCGACCAGGCTCAGCAGGGCGACTGGGTCATGGCCGTGGGGAATCCCCTCATGTTCAGCCACACGGTAACCGTGGGCGTCATATCGGCCAAGGGGCGCCGAATCTCCGCCAGTTCACTGGACGACTTCCTGCAGACCGACGCCGCCATTAACTTCGGCAACTCCGGCGGTCCCCTCGTCAACGTCGAGGGGCAGGTGATCGGCATCAACACGGCCATCACCCGACGGGACTTCAGGGGACGCATGGTTGAAGGGATCGGCTTCGCGATACCCATCAACCTGGTCAAAGGCGAGCTGCCCCAGCTCAAGACCAAGGGAAAGGTCGAGCGGGGTTACCTCGGCGTGACGGTCGGCCAGGTCGACCGAGACGCCAGGAGCTACTATAAGGACAAATACGGCGTTGAACTCAAGGGCGGCGCGCTCATCCAGAGCGTCCTCAACAACGGGCCGGGCGGGAAGGCCGGCCTCCAGAAGGGCGACATCATCGTCAAGGTCGACGATCACGAGATCAAGGACAGCCGGGAATTGCCCTACGAAATTTCCGGCTTCCAGCCAGGCACGACCGTCACCCTCGAGGTCATGAGGGACGGGCACCGCAAGAGCTTCAAGGTGAAGCTCGGCGACCGCGAAAAGGGACTGAGCGCCCAGAACAGCTCGGAAGAAGGCGGACCGGCGCAACCCAGTAAGAACGTTCTCGGAATCACGGTGCAGGACATCACCCAGCAGACGCGCATGATGTACCGTATCCCCCAGAACGCAACGGGTGTGATCGTCGTGTCCGTGAATCCCCAATCGAATGCCTTCTCCAAGGGCATCCAGGAAGGGATGGTCATTTCCGAGCTGGACGGCCACAACATCACCACCGCCGAGCAGTTCAACAAGATAGCCAACACCATCAAGAAGGGCGACCCGGTGAGCGTCTATATTCAGGACGTCCAGGGCGGCATCTTCCTCTATTTCCGCGCCGGCTGAGGCGCAAAGGAATCGTGTCAAAATGGCGCGCCATTATGGCGCGCCATTTTTTTAACTTGACCCCAAAGCGGATATTGCCTATAATCCGGCTTCCCAGGGGGGTGAGGAGTCCAACCCGTGAAAGACGAACTTGTCGCCCAGCGGCGTGCAAAACGCGATGAATGGCCATCCGCTTTCAGAGAGGCCCTTCCGGACCATTTTGTAACCACCGCCCCCCTCTCGGACATCCGGGAACGATACGGCGGCGCCGGCGCGGAAACCCTGAGTGCCGAGCCGGTTCACGTAAAGGCCGCAGGGCGGCTCCTCAGCCTCCGCAAGATGGGAAAACTCACATTCGCCCATATCAGCGAATCGGGCGCACGCCTCCAGATACTCTTCCAGAAACAGAAGCTCGAAGAGGAGTATCCCAAGCTCTCTCTCCTGGATCTCGGAGACTGGATAGGGGTGGAGGGAGACCTGTTCAGGACCAGAACCGACGAACTTACGATCCTGGTGGACGCCTACGTCCCGCTGCAGAAGTGCCTTCACCCCCTGCCCGAAAAGTGGCACGGGCTGACGGACGTCGAACAGCGCTACAGGCAGCGCTACCTGGACCTCGTCATCAACCCGGAAAGTCTGCCGAGGTTCCAGTCGCGTTCACGCATGATCTCGGCCATCCGCGTCTTCATGCAGGATGCCGGATACGAGGAGGTGGAGACCCCCATGCTCCACCCGATCGTGGGAGGAGCGGCGGCCCGCCCCTTCGTCACCCACCACAACGCACTCGACTGCGAGCTCTATCTTCGCATCGCACCGGAGCTCTACCTGAAGCGCCTCGTCGTCGGCGGCATGCCCAGAGTTTTCGAGATCAACAGGAACTTCCGCAACGAGGGCATCGACACCACGCACAATCCCGAATTCACGATGATGGAGTTCTACAGGGCCTACGCGTGCGCGGCCGACCTGATGACCTTCACCGAGGAACTCCTACGCCATACGGTCGAGGTCGTCAACGGGAAAACCACCATCACCTACCAGGAGAGGACCATCGACTTCGAAAAACCGTTCCCCCGGCTGGATCTGAGAACTGCTGCCCGCGAAGCCCTGGCTTCCCGGGGCGTTCCAGACGGCGCCTGGAATACGCCCGAGGGCCGGGAGGAGTGGGTGGACGAGCTGGGGATGAGCCCCGTCAAGTCGCGGACGCCGGAACGCTTCCTCGTTGAAGCCTTCGAAACTCTGGTCGAACCCACGCTCTGGAATCCGACATTCGTCCACAACTACCCCGTGGAGGTGTCTCCGCTCTCCAGGCGGAGGGCCGACGCGCCGGACACGGTCGACCGCTTCGAACTCTTCGTTGCGGGCATGGAACTCGCAAACGGCTTCTCCGAGCTGAACGAGCCCGACGATCAGCGGCAGCGTTTTCAAGACCAGGTCCTGGCCAAGGCGGGGGGAGACGATGAGGCCATGGCCTACGACGAAGACTACTGCAACGCGCTGGAATACGGTCTGCCTCCCACCGCCGGTGAAGGCCTGGGCATCGACCGCCTGGCCATGATCCTGACGGACACGAGTTCCATACGGGACGTCGTCCTCTTCCCGCTCTTGAAGCCCCGTCCATCAGATGACGAGGTATCATGAACCTCCCGACCTTCGTCGGCAGGCGATACCTCTTCGCTCGCCGTAGACAGGCCTTCATATCCCTCATCACGATCATTTCCATCCTCGGGGTGACCGTCGGCGTCATGGCCCTGATCATCGCCCTCGGCATCTCCACCGGCTTCACGACACGAATCCAGGAGAAGATTCAGCTGCTCAATGCGGACCTCAACATCCTGGGCGGCCCGGACGAGATTTCACCCGATGGCTACCAGGAAGTCAACCGGGTCCTCCAGGCCTCTCGCTACGTCAGGTCTACGGCTCCGATCGTCCTGGGCACTGGGCTCGCCAGCGGGCCGACCACGCGCGTCGGCGTGGTCGCCAAGGTCGTAGGTATCGATCCCGCCTCGGAAGCGGGCGTGGTCGACATAAGGCCGTATACCCGCGGGTCCGGATTTCTTGGGCAGACGCCGGATGGGGCCCACGGGGCCATTCTCGGGGCGGACCTCGCCAACAACCTCGGCGTGACCTTGGGCAGCACGATCCAACTGTTGGCGCCGCGCCTCACGCTCTCCCCGTTCGGGAACATTCCGAAGATGGTGTCCCTCAAGGTCACAGGCATCCTCAGGACGGGATACTACCTGTACGACACGGAATTTATCTACATGAACCTGCCGCTCGCACAGGAGCTTTTTACGCAATCCGGCTATGTGAGCGCCGTGCAGGTGCGGCTGAAGGACCCGGGCTCTATCGGCGCGGCGCGCGAGGCGCTCCAGAAGAAGCTGGGCGTCGGATTCCGCGTGCTCGACCTCGTCGGCAGCAATGCCGAATTCTTCAAGGCCCTGAGGATGGAGCGAATCCTCCTCTTCCTCGCCATCGGGCTCATCGTCATGGTGGCCGCGATGAACATCGTCTCAACGCTCATCCTCATGGTCATGGAGAAAGTGCGGGACATCGGAATCCTGAGAAGCATGGGCGCCTCGCAGCTCGACATTCTGCGGATATTTCTCTTCCAGGGCATGGTCATAGGCATCGCCGGGACCGCTCTAGGCGCCCTGCTCGGGACGACCGCATGCGTGGTTCTGGACAGGATGCACGCCATCCCCCTGTCCCTGGATGTCTATCCCCTGCCCTACGTTCCCTTCATAACTTCGCCCGGACAGGTGGCAGCCGTATGCGCCTTCGCCCTGGTGATTTCCTTTGCCGCGACTCTCTACCCCTCATACAGGGCCGCGCACCTGGACCCGGTGGAAGCCTTGAGGTACGAATGACGATGATCCAGCTCGAAGGTGTCCACAAGCGTTTCGCTTCAGGCAGCGAGTGGATTCACATCCTGAAAGGCGCGGATCTCTCGGTACAGGACCGCGAAGTCGTGGCCCTTACCGGACCATCCGGGGTGGGCAAGAGCACCCTTCTCCACCTCATCGGAGGGCTGGACCATCCCGACGCAGGCCTGATCCGGGTGGACGACAAAGTGGTCACCGACCTAAAGGGCATCGACCTGGACCAGTTCCGCCGGCGCAGTGTGGCCATCGTCTACCAGTTCCACTTTCTCCTGCCCGAATTCTCGGCGCTTGAAAACGTGATGCTGCCTGCCATCGTCGCGGGCGACGGGAGAGATGCCGAAAAGCGATCCAGGAAGCTCCTGCGGGAGGTCGGCCTCGAGGCCAGGGAGAATCACGCTCCTTCGAAGCTCTCGGGCGGGGAGCAACAGCGGGTCGCCATCGCGAGGGCCCTCATTAACGAACCGCGCGTCCTGCTGGCAGACGAACCAACGGGGAATCTGGACGAAGAAACGGCCGGCCTCGTCTTCGACTTGTTGATGGACCTAAAAAATCAGCACGGTCTTACGATCCTGATAGCGACCCACAATTCCGGGCTGGCTGGCGCATGCGACAGGATCCTGCGCTTGAAGGACGGCAGAATTGGGTGACAGCCTTCCGGCCCGATGGTATAATTCCTCGGATTGAGGAGAGGCATGTACGAGAGGTACACGGAACAGGCTCGAAGGGTCCTCTACTTCGCCCGACACGAAGCGCACCAGGCCGGTTCCCCCATGGCCGA
Source organism: uncultured Thermoanaerobaculia bacterium (assembly GCA_964507185.1). Lineage (GTDB taxonomy): Bacteria > Acidobacteriota > UBA4820 > UBA4820 > DSQY01 > CAVRTJ01. Next base: position 78,876 of record CAZDOY010000001.1, on the reverse strand, counting down.
CACGGAGCATATCCTGCTGGGCCTGCTTGAAATCGACTCGCGGCCCGCCAAGGATATCTTCGCCCGCACCAGTATACGGGCCGAGGAGGTCCGGCAGCAGGTCGCCGCTGGCGTCAGCGGTGACGGCGAGGGGGCACCGAGGGCGACGCCGGGCTGGTCCCGGGACGCCAGGCTTCTGATCGAGAAGTACGCGCCGGAGGAGAGCGAACGCCTTGGCTCCATCCGGATCGGCGTGGAGCACATCCTTCTGGGGTTGCTGCACCTGGAGGATTCCACAGCTGGACGAATCCTCTCCCAGCAGGGGCTGACCCTGCACGAGGCCCGCGAAAGGGTCGTCTACGGGACAAGGAAACACGCGCTCGAGAGGCGCCGGGAAGACAAGGTTTCTCTCGAAGAATTCACGCAGGACCTGACGGCCCTCGCCGAAGACGGCGTGCTGGACCCTCTCGTCGACAGAAAAACCGAACTCGACCGCGTCATCCAGATTCTCGCCCGCCGCCATAAGAACAATCCCATTCTCCTCGGCGAGCCGGGCGTCGGGAAGACGGCCCTGATCGAAGGACTGGCCCAGCGCATTGCCTCCGGTGATGTCCCTGGAACCCTGGCAGACAAGCGCATACTCACGCTGGACCTGTCTCTGGTTCTTGCCGGTACGAAGTACCGCGGACAGTTCGAGGAGAGGCTGAAGGGCATACTCAAGGAGGCCGCCGAGGACCGGTCCGTGATCCTCTTCGTGGACGAGATCCATACCATGGTCGGGGCGGGGAGCGCGGAAGGGTCGCTCGACGCGGCGAGCATCCTCAAGCCGGCCCTCAGCCGCGGACAGGTCCAGTGCATCGGGACGTCTACATTCAGAGACTACAAGCGATACATCGAAAAGGACCGCGCCCTCGTGCGCCGCTTCCAGCCTGTGAAGATACTGCCGCCCGGCGAGGCAGAATCCCTGGCCATTCTCAAGGGAGTGAAATCCCGCTATGAGGAGTTTCACGGAGTACTCTTTACGGAGGACGCGCTGAAGCAGGCCGTCTCCCTTTCGAACCGGTATATTTCCGACCGGTTTCTCCCCGACAAGGCTATTGACGTCCTCGACGAGGCAGGAGCCATGGCCAAGATCATGAACCACCCTTCCGACGGCCCCAAGCCTTTGGTGGAGGTGGACGTCTTCACGTTGCCTCCCAGGCACCTCGGGCGGAGTCGGCATGAAGAACCGGCAACCGCGATTCCCAGGCCGGCGATTCGCCAGCCCCGCCTGATCCAGGACGGTGAAGACAGGTCCGAATCCGCGGTGGTCGACAAGGGACAAATCGAGGAAGTGGTGGCCCTGTGGACGGGCATTCCCGTCAATGCGTTGCGAGAAGGTGAAAAGGAGAAGCTCTTCAGGATAGAGCAGAACCTGCACAGGCGCGTTATCGGCCAGGAGAAGGCGCTCTCCGCCCTCGCCCGCTCCATCCGCCGTTCGCGCGCGGGTATCAAGAATCCCAACCGCCCCATCGGCTCCTTCATCTTCCTAGGCCCGACGGGCGTGGGCAAAACAGAATCCGCCAAGACCCTGACCGAGTTCCTCTTCGGGGATGAGAAGGCCCTCGTGCGCCTGGACATGAGCGAATACGCGGAAAAGCACTCTGTTTCCAAGATGATCGGTTCTCCGCCTGGGTACGTGGGATACGAAGAGGGCGGCCAGCTCGTGGAGAAGATCAAGCGTCGTCCATACTCTGTGATCCTGCTCGACGAGATTGAAAAAGCCCATCCGGACGTCCTTAACATGCTCCTGCAGATCCTCGAGGACGGGATTCTCACGGACAGCTACGGGGATACGGTAGACTTCAAGAACACGATATTGATACTGACCAGTAATCTGGGTTCCAAGTTCATCCTGGAAAAGGGCGTGCCCGGTTTCGACGACGGGGCCGAGCGGACCTCGACCATCAAGAAGGGCGAAGTCTTGAGACTGCTCAGAAAGACCCTTTTGCCGGAGTTTCTCAACCGTATCGACGAGATCATCATTTTCGACCCGCTCAGCCGCGAGGACCTCATCTCCATCGCCGTGAGGATGATCGAGGACCTGAACGACGTTGTGCGGGAGAAGCACGTACGTCTGGTTCCCGATGGCGGTGTGGCGGAGTTCCTAGTGGACACCTGCTGCACGGATCCCGCCTTCGGCGCCCGGCCTCTTCGAAGGGGCGTTCAGGCTTGCATCGAAGATCCCCTGGCTGAATGGCTTCTTTTTCACGATGTGGGCAAGGGAACCTGCATCACGCTGGGATTAGATGAGGGGAAGATCGTCCTCAGACAAACTGAACTGGCACCCATTTCAGGATAGGTGAGGCATGAGTCGAAGACTAACCGTGATCCTGACCGGCCTTCTCGCCTGTATTACTTTTTTTTCTTTGATGGCGCAGACGCCAGCAAAGCAGGCCCCCGGCAAGAAGAAGCCCGTCACCATCGAGAAGATCATTCTGGAAGGGAACGAGCGCCTCACACCGGACGCTTTCCTCGCGTTAACCAGCCTCAGGGTCGGCGAACCCTATGCGGAAAACCGAATCCGCCAGCAGTTCCAGAAGATCTGGAATTCGGGCCTTTTCGAGAATCTCTCCATAGAGAGCCAGGACGGCAAGACGGGCAAGATCCTGATCTTCCACATCAAGGAACGCCCCATCATCGCCACCGTAGACTTCACCGGGAGCAAGTCTCTAACCAGCAGCACCATCCTGGACAAACTCAAGGACAACCACGCCGAGATAAAGGCCGGAACGGTCCTCGACTACGCGAAGCTCAAGAAGACCGAGGCGGCCCTTCGTTTCATGGCCGCCGAAAAAGGCTATCCGGACGCGGATGTCACGTCGAAGATCCAGGCCATGGGCCCGTCCCAGGTTTCCATCACATTCAACGTCAAGCAAGGCCCCAAGGCTCGTATCGACAAGGTCAGGTTCCTCGGCGTGCACGCGTTCTCCCAGCGAAAGCTCCGCTACACGCTGAAGAAGACCAGGCCTCACTGGTTCCTGTCCTGGGCGACGCGACACGACATCTACTCGGAAAACCGTTACTACGACGACGTCAAGCTCCTGAGAAACCTCTACGAATCGGAAGGTTATCTGGATGTCGACATCGGTGATCCTATCGTGGACAGCCACTTCAATTCGAAACACACTAAGAAATGGTTGAGCCTCAGCATTCCCATTACCGAAGGTGTGTCCTACAACCTGGGCACGGTGGGATTCGAGGGCAATACGGTCTTCACGGCCCAGGAGCTTTCCAAGCTGGTCTTTCTCAAGAAGGGCAAGACGCTCGACAAGATCGCCCTCAATTACATCATCAAGAACATCGAAGCCATGTACGGGGAGAAAGGATATATCTACGCCACGGCGACGCCGATTTTCGACAAACACCCGAAGGAGAAGGTCGCCAACTTGACCATTTCCATCACCGAGGACCAGATCTACTACCTGAACCGCCTTGAATTCTACGGCAATACCTCCACCCGGGACTACGTCCTTCGCCGCGAGATGCAGGTTTATGAGCAGGAAGTTTTCAACTACGTCAGATACAAGCGCGGCTTATACCGCCTCAAGCAGACGGGGCTCTTCAAGATCGAGCAGGACCCCACCATCACAAAGGTTCCCAATACCAACACGGTCAACGTGGCGGTCACGGGGACCGAGGCCAGCAAGAACGAACTGCTCTTCGGTGGCGGCTATGGCGGCGTCAACGGGTTCTTCATTTCCGGCGCGTTTAGGACCTACAACTTCCTCGGGCGAGGCACGACCCTGTCATTCAACGCCAACATAGGCAAGGTGCAGAAACTCTACTCCATAAGCTATTCCGATCCATGGCTGTTCGGCCATCGAATAGGCGGTTCCTTCTCGGTCTACAATTCGCGACTCACCTATCTTCAGTTCGATCAGCAAGCAACGGGCGGCTCCATGGCGGTGTCGTTCCCCCTCGGTGATTTTGCGGCATGGACCGTCGGCTACAGGTATGAGCAGTCCAAGGTGACCAACCTGCAGGTACAGACGTTCTCTCCTCTCTACAGCGACTACCTTAACAACACCACCACATCCGCGGTCTTTGGAGGAATCAACTTCAACACCGTCAACAATCCCTTCCGGCCGACGCGCGGCCTGTCCCTGTCTCTGAATACGACGGTAGCCGGCGGCTTCGTGGGTGGGCAGAACTACTTCGTCAAGCCCTCCTTCGACGCTTCCATTTACCTGCCCACGCACAGGAAGCAGAACTTCGCTTTCAGGCTCAGCCTGGGATACATAACCGCCTACTCGGGGCACACGATCCCGATCTGGGAGCGCTACTTCCTGGGTGGTCAGGATTCCCTCCGTGGCTTCGGCATCCGCTCTGTCTATCCGCTCACCAAGGACGACCGCTATTTCGTCGACCCGGTGACGGGAACCATCGAAGGCGGCAACAGGTTCTTCCTGACAAACACGGAGTACGTCTTCCACATTACCGAGCAGGTGGACGTCGCACTGTTCGTCGACGCTGGAAACACCTATCACGAACGCCAGCGTTGGGATCTTTCGAACTACCGGGCCGACGCCGGCGTTGAACTGCGCTTCTTCATTCCCACTTTCAACGTCCCGCTAAGGCTCATCTACGCGACGAACCTGAATGCAAAGCCAAATGACGACTTCAGCAATTTCCAACTCTCTATCGGTTTGACGTTCTGACAGCCAAGGAGGATTGAACCATGCGGAAACTCTTTACCTCTACCCTCGTTGCCGTTCTTGCCTTCACCGCAATCGGGGTCTTCGCCCAAGCCAAGATCGCCGTTGTAGACACCATGCAGGTGGCGGAGCAGAGCAAGCTGGGCAAGCAGATGAAGGCCGAACTCAAGGCCTATCACGACAAAAAGCAACAGGAAATCACGGCCAAGGAGGCCACCCTGAAGAGCCTCGAAGAGAAAGCGAAGGACCCGAAGATCAGCGAGGACAAAAAGGACGAAATCAAGAGCGAGTTCAACCAGAAGATGTACGAATACCAGGCCTACGTCAAGGCTACACAGGACGACATGCAGCAGCGCAGTCAGAGGATACAGCAGGATTTTCAGGTGAAGCTCGGCAAGGTCATCGCGCAGTACGCGCAGTCCAAGGGCCTGTCGGTCGTCGTGGAAAAAGGCATCTGCCTGTACAACGCCGAGGCGCTCGACATCACCCCGGAGATCACCAATGCGATGAACCAGGCCTACCCCGGAACCTGAATCCCATGAAAGTTTCCGCCGTTGCGAGACTTCTTGGTTTGAGCGTAGTGGGCGACCCCAACGTGGAAATCACAGGGGTCGCCCCGCTTGATCTTGCGACGCAGCGGGACATTTCGTTTCTTGCGAATGCCAAATACAGGGAGACCGCGCGCCGAAGTTCTGCGGGGGCACTGCTGGTCCCTGACGGCGAGAGTCTCCCCGGGAAGGTGCTGATACCCTGTCCTGATCCTTACCTGGCGTTCGCTCTCGTCATGCAGGCCTTTCACCCTCCGCGTGCCTTTACTCCCGGTATCCATTCCACGGCCGTCGTCGGCATCGACTGCACCATCGATCCGAGTGCTCACGTAGGGCCCTATGCCGTCGTCGGGGACGGCGTGACCATCGGTCGGCGAAGCGTCGTAGAGGCCGCCTGCACCATCGGGAATAATTGCCGAATCGGCGAGGATTGCCATGTTTTTCCCAGGGTCGTCCTCTACCCGGATACCATCATCGGGGACCGAGTATCTCTGCATTCCGGCGCCGTGGTGGGGGCGGACGGCTTCGGTTACGCGCAGGACGAAGGCCGCCACGTCAAAATTCCCCAGGTCGGAAGGGTCGTCATAGAAAGCGACGTGGAAATAGGCGCGAATACGACGATCGACAGGGGCGCAATGGAAGAGACACGGATCGGAGAGGGCACAAAGGTCGACAACTTGGTTCAGATCGCGCACAATGTGCGAACGGGACCTGACTGCATCCTGGTGGCCCAAAGCGGCATCAGCGGCAGCACGACGCTCGGAAGGAGCGTCATCCTTGCGGGGCAGTCCGGCGCCGTGGGCCACATCCGTATCGGAGACCGAGTCCGAATTGGAGCCAAGTCAGCCGTCACCAAGAGCCTGCCGGACGGTGCATTTGTGACGGGGCATCCGGCCCAGCCGCATAAGGCGTGGCTCAAGGAACGGGCAATGGCAGGCCGCCTCGAGGAACTGCTTGACCGCGTCAAGGAGCTGGAGCGCCGCCTGTCCGAACTGCGGGCCGAGGAGGGCAACGCATGATAGATGTTGTCGAAATACAGAACATCCTGCCGCACCGGTACCCATTCCTTCTCGTTGACCGGATACTGGAGTTCGAACCGGGACAGCGGATCGTGGGCATTAAGAACGTGACCATTAACGAGGAGTTCTTTCAGGGCCACTTTCCAGGCAAGCCCGTCATGCCGGGCGTCCTCATCGTCGAGGCCATGGCGCAGGTGGGAGGCGTTCTCCTTCTCAGGGAGATCGAAGACCGTGACAGCAAGCTCGTTTACTTCATGGGTATCGACGGTGCGCGTTTCCGCAAACCGGTGGTTCCGGGCGACCAGATTCGCTTCGAGGTCGAAATCCTGAAGCGCAAGTCATCAACCTGCAAGCTCCAGGGCAAAGCCTTTGTGGACGGCGCCCTGGTCGCCGAGGCCGTCATCCTTTCGGCCATGGTGTACCGCTGATCCTCATGCGTCATCGGCTGCCCATGTATCGAGAGGGCCGCCGGAAACGGCGTTACCATTCAAAGGTGATCAATGAACAGGATACATGAAGCGTCCGTCGTCGATCCCGCCGCCAAACTGGGCGACGGTATTGAAGTTGGCCCTTTTGCTTACATCGGTCCGGATGTTACGGTGGGGGACGACTGCACCATAGGGCCTCACTGCGTTTTTCACGGGAAGGTCACCATCGGCAGCGGCAACAAGCTGGTCTCGAACGTAGCCGTCGGGGGTCCTCCCCAGGATACGTCTTACGCGGGAGAGCCGACCGAGATCGTCGTAGGCTCCGACAACGTCATCCGCGAATTCGTGACGATCAACCGGGGGACAGCGAAGGGTGGTGGCGTGACCAGGATTGGGAACCACAATCTTTTCATGGCCTACTCCCACGTTGCGCACGACTGCCAAGTCGGCGAGCACACGATCTTCGCCAACGCCGCGACCCTGGCTGGTCACGTTCACGTCGGAAACCATTCCACCGTCGGCGCATTCAGCGCGGTTCACCAGTTTTGCCGGGTTGGTGAATACGCTTTCATCGGCGGCTTTTCGGTCATCACGAAAGACGCTCTCCCATTTGTTAAGACCGTCGGGGCACGGAGCGACGCACAGCTCTATGGCATCAACACGATCGGGTTGGAGCGCAAGGGCTTTTCCAAGGAGTCCATCGACGCTTTGAAAGTCGCCTACAGGATTCTCTTCCAATCCAAGCACCTGCTCAAAGACGGCCTGGAAGAAGCCGAGAAGGCCGTTGGGCAGCATTCGGAAGTCCGATACCTCCTCACCTTCATCAGGGAATCCACGCGCGGTATCCAGAGGTGACCGAAGGCCGCCCCTAATACAAAGGGGGCACGTCTCATGCAGAAGCCGACCACAGACGGAAAACTCAGCATAGCAGTGATGGGTGTGGGATCCCTCGGCCAGCATCATGCCAGGATCCTCTCCGACCTCGAAGGCGTTGAACTTGCGGGGGTGATAGACCCGGACGCCGGAAGGGCCAGTGAAATCGCCGGTAAGTTCGGGACCAGGGTTCTGCCCACCGACGCGGATCTCACCGGCTTGGACGGGGTTGTCATAGCGGCGCCGACCCGCCTGCACCGAGAACTTGCCGTTCCGTTGCTCGAGGCCGGAGTGGGCGTCCTGTGCGAAAAGCCCCTTGCGACCTCGATTCTGGAGTGCGACGACATCCTGACAGCCAGAAACCGGTCCGGGGCCGCCCTCCTCGTCGGGCATATCGAGCATTTCAATCCCGGCGTCGAGGCCCTTTCGCGGTTCGTCCTGGAGCCAGGTTTCATGGAGGTACATCGTTTGGGGGTGTTTGTGCCCCGATCTCTCGATGTGGACGTTATTCTCGACCTGATGATCCACGATATCGAAATCGCGCAGAGCCTTGTGCGCCGTCCCGTTTCGAAGGTAGAAGCCGTGGGCGTAAGGGTGCTGACTCCTTACGTCGATCTGGCCAACGCCAGGATTAGCTTTGAAGGGGGCTGCGTCGCTAACCTGACGGCCAGCCGCATCTCCAAGGACAAGGTCAGGAAGCTCCGCGTCTTCCAGCCTGCGGCCTACCTGAGCGTCGACTATTCTGAGCAGGCGGTGGAGTACTATCGCGTGGAAGATCGGGACGGAGATAGAACCATCGCGAACATCCCCGTCGTCGTCAATAAGAAGGAACCGCTCCGCTGCGAATTGGAACATTTCGCGCGTGTACTGAGGGGGGAAGAACAGCCGAAGGTCGGCGGCGAAGCCGCGCGCGACGCGGTTGCCGTCGCGCAGACCATCCTGCAATGCATGGCGCCTTGAGTTCTTCCGCCATCGAGGCTTACTTCGATTCCGTCTGCCCCGATCAGACGCCGGGGCTTTCGTGGGCGGTCGCTCGATCAGACGGCAAAACCCTGCGCGGATGGCGTGGCATGGCGGTAACAGCGCCCGAGCCTGTTCCAGTGGCGGAGGACACCCTCTACGACCTGGCTTCCCTGACAAAGCCCCTGGCGACAGCCCTTCTGGCCCTGCGCGCCTTCGATGCCGGCAAGATCGATCTCTTCTCTCCCGTCGAGGGTATACCCGGCCCCTCCGTTACGTTGCTCGGCCTCTTGCGACACGAGGCCGGATTCCCGGATTGGGTGCCGCTCTATGCCTACCTCATGGACAGGGACCACGCCGCATCCTGGCTCATGACGGAGTGCCCTCGCGGGAAGTCCGGAAAGAACGTGGAGTACGGTTGTCCCGGCTACATTCTACTCGGCCTTATCCTCGAGCGGGCTCTCGGAGACAGCCTCTCCGATTTGTTCGACGAATGGATCGCACGACCACTTGGGATAACCAAAGGTGCGGTGTGTTTCCGGCCTGCCGGCCTGCCTGCCCGTCTGATCGCGGCCACCGAACTCGACGCAGCCTACGAAACGGCCATGGCGCGCCGTTTTGGCGCTGAGATTCCGCCCTTCGCCACGGGCCTGGCGTGGGGCGAGGTGAATGATGGCAACGCGAGGTTCATGGGCGGCGCATCGGGCAATGCCGGCCTTTTTGGCACTCTTGGCGCGGTAGAGATTCTGTGCAAGGCTTATGTTCCGGACGAGGGCTTTCTCTCGCGGAAGTCCCTCGAACTGGCCTGGGACAGCCCGCATCCACCCGGTTTAGGACAGCGGAGAACGGCAGGCTGGAAAGCGGTGGGTTCCATCGGATGGTGGGCCAACGGCCTCTTGCCCCAGGGCAGCATCGGGCACGAGGGGTTCACGGGAACAGGAGTCTGGATGGAACCTGGAGGCAAAACGACTTATATCTTACTTACGAACCGGATTCACCCCAGGCATCCGGGTACGGAATTCGGTCCGGTTCGATCCGGTTTTATCCGGGCGGCCAGAGGCGGACTATGACGTTCAATCTTCGATGGCTTGTTCAGGAGGCCGAGGACGCCCCCATTCTCAGGTTCTTCAAGAGAGGCGCGTTTTCCCGGAACGGCAAAGGGAGACTGCGAGCCTGGGGTGACCATCATGCCTGTGGATGGAGTGATTCACACAGGCGCCATTCGCATGGGTACCTGAGATGAACGATCGCTGGACACCGAGCCTTGCTTTTATCATCGCACTCCTTCTTCACGCGGTCGTGCTCTTTTTCGTGAGCCAGCAATACCTGGCCGCTTCGTCCCACCCAGCGGGACTGAATCAGGCGGCCAGGCGGCTCAGTACGATCAACGGGCGCCCGGTTCGATTCGTGTACGTTAAGGACATGGTGCCCGCCAAGCAGCCTCCGGAAGATCCCACCCGCCTCTCGGACATGAATCGAAGGGGTGCCAGCCCCAACGCCAAGAAAGGAACCTCCCCCGACCCCACATCTTTCGGCCGGAGTCCCATTCGCCAGACGGGGGGCCCGGGCGACGCACCCGTAACCCGTCCATCGGTCGCCCCGATGCAGGCATCTCCTCGTCCATCGCCGGGACGTGCCCCCACCAGGGGGCAGAAAAGCGATGAAATGGCTAGACTCGAACGTCCCGACCTCTCCAGGGACCGTCGCTTTCAGAAGCGGGACCAGGAACAGGAGAGGCGCGAACAGGCAAAGACCGCCGGAGAACGGGGCACCGAACTGGGCCAGCGCGGGAAGCCGTCAAACGACCAGAACGGGTTGCCCGTGGGAGGCTTGAAAGATGCGGGGACGCTCGGCGCCCCTGCCTCCGGGAGTCCGTCCGAGCCCGGCAGGCCAGAGGTTCGCGGCCTGGGTAGCCAGCTCCAGAAAATGATGCTGGGCAGCCTCCAGGGCGGATTCCACAACCCCATCGCCAGTCGACTCAATACGGGTGCCATGTCATTCGATACGGCGGCGTGGGACCTCGGACCGTACGCCCGGCAGGTCCAGGAACGGGTGCAGGGGAACTGGCATGTCCCCGAAGCCCAGACGGTCCTTCGTCAGAAGGGTTGGGTTGCGATACGCTTCAGCATCCTCAAAGACGGCCATGTGACCGACCTTCAAATCGTTCGCCCCTCCGGCATTCCGTCCTACGATCAGTCCGCCCTCGACGCACTCCGATCCTCCGACCCGCTGCCTCCTCTCCCCTCCCAAGTTACCGCGCCTAAGCTGGGCGGTGTTTTCCGCTTCTTCTACAACATGCCCATCGGGGACAACTGACGGGGTCCGGGGGGCACTTCCTGCCGCCGGTTCTTCCTATGTCCGCACAATTATTGGCACAATCCTTGCTTATATTTATATCCTCATACCCCCTCCATTCCTCTTTATAGCCCCGCAAGGGGCTTTCTCTTTGCTCGCAGGACCGGAATCGCTCTGCGAGAGCGGTCCGCAGCCTGAACACACGCCGCTCCCTCCCTGTTCGGCTAAGACACGAGGCGCTCCTTCAGCCGCGTAATGCCCATTTGGGCTGTGTCATTTTCGACACAGCTGGACTCACCCGGCACACCCATGCGCCGAATAGGCACGACGTGCCATATTGGCACGCATCCAGGTCTTCGTAACCCACTGATTTTTCTACACATCACCTTGGCACGCCTATTGCTTAATTTAGCATCTGCCTAACCCCCCTCCCTCTTCCTCTGCGGGAGCCTTCCCCAAGGCTCCCGCAATTTCCTTTTTTGCAGGATTTTCCATGAAGACTGCGCGATTGGGAAGCCGCCGTCCTCCCCGAAACCGCAACGCCTGAAATATTGTCCAGCCTGATTTTGTAGATGCTCGTGGTAGGATATGTGCGGTTGTTATAGAGGCTGGCTCGCCAAGGAGAGTGTGAAGTGAAGAAATCCCCGTTGTTGATAGTCTTCATTGTAGTGTTCATCGACCTCATGGGCTTTGGTATCGTCATCCCCTTACTGCCTCTCTACGGCGAACGGTACCACCCCTCACCGGCCATGCTGGGGCTCCTCATGGCGGTCTATTCGCTGATGCAGTTCATTTTCGTCCCCATCCTGGGGCGGCTGTCGGACCGCTTTGGGCGCCGCCCCATCATCCTGCTTTCCCTCTGCGGATCGGTCATCGGCTATGTTCTCTTCGCCATCCAAACCACCTTCGGTGTACTTTTCCTCTCGCGCGTCATCGCGGGAATCATGGGCGGCAACATCGCCGCGGCACAGGCCGTCGTAGCCGATGTAACGCCCCCCGAAAAACGCGCCCACGGCATGGGGCTGATCGGAGCGGCCTTCGGACTGGGCTTTATCTTCGGACCCGCGATTGCAGGGGGTGCGTTGCACATCAGCAGCGAGGCACCCGGATGGTTTGCGGCGGGTCTGTCCGCCCTTGCGTTGCTCTACGCCGCTATCAAGCTCCCTGAAACCTGGCCGAAGGAGGCCCGCGCCGCCCGTTCCGCAGAAACACATACCCGGCGCAATTGGCTCAACGCCGAAGCTCTTCTTCGCGCCCTGTCACACCCGCAGATCGGCTTTCTCGTCGTCATCTTCTTTTTGACCACATTCGCGTTTTCCATTTTCGAGTCCGTATTCGCCCTCTTCCTCCAGAAGCGGCTCGATCTCAACATCATTCATGTCACATACCTCTTCGTCTTTCTCGGATTGCTCGCCGCCATCGTACAGGGCGGCCTGATAGGAAGGTTGGCCAAGCATTTCGGAGAGAGGAGGCTGATCATTTGGGGCGCCATTCTACTTGTATTCGGCTACCTCACGACCATGGTTGCGCGGTCCGTTCCCGAATTGATCTTTTTCCTCGTTTTTCTGGCTTTGGGGGCGGGCGTCACTTCGCCGTCTGTTTCTGCGCTCATCTCGCGGCTCACCAAGGCGTCCGAACAAGGGGGAACGCTGGGAGTCAACCAGTCCGTCTCGTCTCTCGCTAGAATAATAGGCCCCATGTGGGGCGTCTACGCCTTCGAACAGTTCGGGGTACCTCTTCCCTTTATAACGGCCGGTGCGGCGGCGGCACTCGTGCTGATCCTGGGACTTATCGTCCTGAGGGTCTCGCACACTTCCTACGCCGAGCACGCTGAAGCCGGATGAGGGCCGACCGCCAATCGGCCGGCTGCGGGGGCTCCCGCAATCATCCAACCACGATGCAACGATGAGCCAATCGGCGCACGCCATGTCCTGCCCCGTATCCGGAAGGGCGCACTCTTTCCGGGAAGTGCCGGGATGGTCGTGGCTCTTAAAGCGGGGTCTTATTAAATGAACAGGCCGCACGAACCTCCGTGCGGCCTGTGACTTAGGAATCGGAGCTCCAACGGTCAGTAAGCCCTACATACCGTCCAGCGTGAACTCCTGAAAATCAAAGAAATACCCAGTGCGAGTCAGCACATCGACCTCTGCCTGGACGATGGCCGTATGTCCGTCTTCGATCTCGAGGAAGCGGTTGAACATGGTCCTTGCCTCTGCATCGTCGATGGAGTCCACGAGCTTCTTGTAGTAGGCGCTGACCTCGTCTTCCAGCTTCAAGGCGGTGAAGAGCCTCCGGTAGTCGTCCTGATAGTCCCGCGACGCCGCCGAATCCTTCAGCTTGGCGACTCCCTGTTCGATGAATTCCTTGGAGGGGAGGATGGTGTTGAGCGGCTCGGGACTGAGCACGCCCTTGTCTTTCCACTCGGCCAGTCTTGATTCCAGGTAATCGACGTGACCTTGCTCTTCTTTCGCCAGGGTCTCGAAGAACCCCTTGCTCCTGGCATCGTCCGTCTCGCGCGCAGCCCACAGGTAGTGGTCTCGGACCTTTTTCTCGTATTCCAACGCGGTTACTATCGACTCTTCGATATTCACGCAAGCCCCCTATTCATAGGTGTCTTCGCCATAACGACTTCAGACGCTCGTAACGCTTTCGGCGGCCTTAACATTCTGCAGAGCGGCCAGGCGTGCCCGCTGTCCATATGCCTTCGAGACGATGCCCGCCCTTCGACCTCCGGCCCGATCAAAGGCTACACATTAGCCTAAAGCCGGCCTCGGGGTCAACGAGATACGGCCCGGCCTGCCCGGCAAGGGGTTCGAGCGGCCTTGACACGGTGCGCCAGACTCTGTATGATACGTTTTCTTGAGTATGTTGGAGGAAAGTGTGGCAAACCATTCATCGGCACTGAAACGAGTCAAGCAGAACGAGAAGCGGAGACTTAGGAACAGAGCGGCTCTCGGCGAAATGCGGACGGCCATAAAGAGGTTCCGCGCCCTCGCGGCCGAAAAGAAGGCCGAAGACGCGCGGAAGGCTCTCCCCGAGGTCTATTCTCTGATAGACAGGACTCGCAAGAAGGGCGTCATCCACATGAACACCGCGGCCCGCTACAAAGCTCGCTTGGCCCGTGTTCTCAGCCGCCTGGGCAATAACCAGTAAGTCCTTATCCTTTCCCGTCGAAAAGCACACGGAGGGGTTCTGCCCCTCCGTATATTTGTGCGCCATCTGTCTGCAAGTCGTACCCTGAGGAATCTTCTGCTGAAGCGTGTTGGTATCCGTCACGGCCGGCCGGTGGGAAGCCGGGGCGAGCGGGTCTCTTTCTCCAGGGGCACGCATGGCGTACGCCTCCGCGGGGTTCCCGCGCTCCCTGTGCGCTCGAAGAACACGGAGAGCGCCACCCGGGGAATGTGTGATATCCTGCCTCCCGCCCCGGATCGGCGGGCAGATCCGCTGATCCTGCGCTATACTGGCCCCGGAGGATTTGTTATGGCCCTACCCACCTCGACTGAAGCCTCTGTAGCACAGCGCATTCGAGATCTGGCGCGCGAGAAGAATGCGGTCATCCTTGCCCACAACTACCAGATCGCCCCCGTACAGGACGTGGCGGATTTCGTGGGGGATTCGCTCGGGCTCTCACAACAGGCGGCAGAGACCAGGGCCGATGTGATCGTGTTCTGCGGCGTCCACTTCATGGCGGAAACGGCCAGCATCCTCAGTCCCGGAAAGACCGTCCTCATTCCCGACCTCGAAGCCGGGTGCTCCCTTTCGGATACTCTGACCCACAAACAACTGAAGGCGTGGAAGGCCCGCTACCCGGATGCCGTGGTGGTAACCTACGTGAATACCACGGCCGCGGTCAAGGCCCTCAGCGACTACTGCTGCACGTCGTCGAACGCGGTCAAGGTCGTCCGGTCCATCCCGGAGGAGAAGCCCATCCTATTCGGCCCCGACATGTTTCTCGGCGCTTACGTCAGCCGCGTCACCGGCAGGAAGAACCTTCATATCTGGGCCGGTGAATGCCACGTCCACGCCGCCGTTCGCCCAAAGGACATCGCGAAGGCCAGGGAAGCCCACCCGGGCTCGGATTTCCTGATTCACCCGGAATGCGGGTGTGTGACCTCCTGCATGGTCTACCTGAAGGACAAGGACATCCAGGCAGACAACGCCTACATTACCTCGACCGAAGGCATGATAGACCACGTCGTCGGCTCGCCGAAGAAGGACTTCGTGGTGGCGACGGAGACGGGCATCCTTCACCGCATGGCCAAGGAGGCCCCCGGCAAGTTTTTTTATCCCGTGAGCGACGAGATGGAATGCAAATACATGAAGATGATCACCATGGACAAGCTGCTGCATTCCCTCGAAGCCGGCGTCCACGAGGTAAAGGTTCCGCCTGACCTGGCCGAGCGCGCGCGGCTCCCCATCGAACGCATGATCGCCATCGGCCGCGAGGGCACCCGGGACTGACGTTTCGCGCCGGCGATCTCCGCCGATTCGATCGAACACCCCCCAAGAAGATTTCGTACCTGGAAAGAGCCGTGGTTCCTCCTTCCGAGATGAGGAGGCTTCTCAGACAAGGTCTTCCACCTCACTAATCCCCTTTCCGGCACCGGTTCACGACCGCGAAGAAGACACTGAAGACGGTGCCGCCTGCCAGCACTGTGGTTGATCCTGTGTGAGGCTCCGCCACCCCCCCGCGCGCGTCCACGCCCATCCGGCCTTCCTGTGAGAACAAGGCGCGCGGTAGCAGGTCCGCGGTTTCCGGAACACCGCCTGCAATATTATCCTTCCTGATGACTTTTTATTGGACAGGGTAATTGTGAAAGTCATCTTCGCTGACTGTAACTTTCGCATGGGTCGGCGTCGCGGGGGCGTTCGGCACCATGCGCACGAAAAAGGCACAAGGAGGTGATTGCCATGCAGAGTCCGGCTGGACAGGTGCAAACTCTGTGGGCTATCCGGCCCGCCACGGGGCCGTGCCGCAGTGTCCGTCAGCCCGGACAAGAGATAAGCACAAGCAGACGCAGTACCACAACGCGCAGGGGATTGGCCCAGGGCTCCAAAAGGGCAAAGGCAGGGAACATTCCACCGACCCGCGTGCCACCTGAATTTCGTTCGGCTGGTTCCTGGTCACAAGCTCCATATCCAGAAGCGAATTGTGAGGTTTCAAGGGATGGAAACAATCAGGATTTCTAAGGGAGAGAACATGAGAGCCACGATCAAATCCAGAACCTTCGTACTGCTCGTCGTCTGCATTTTCGCAGTCGCCCTCGCGGGCGTCCCCAGTTTCGCCGCTGCCAGCGGAAACACCCAGCCCCTGACGGACCAGCAGCTGCTTCAGATGTATCCACCCTCTCAGATTCAGGCCTACAGGGCCCAGTTCAGTGCGATCCTGTCCAACATGAGCACCATCGCCGCGCTGACGGGCTCGGAGCAGGGCCAAGCCGACTTGGCGACTGCGCAAAGCCAACTCCAGCAGGTCAGCGACGCCGTGGTGGCCCACTGGATGGCTTCCGGGGCCGATCTGGCGCCGCTCCAGAGCGCCATGCAGAAGGCCCTGACCGTTACGGCGAGCCAGCCGGCCCGCCTGAACAAGGCCGCGGCCGGCGGCCCCCTTTACACGACCGCCGGTTTCCCCAACGCCACGTACGGGTCCGCGTGTTCCGGCTACACGAGCAACAGCGACGTGGTCTTCGCCTACACGACCGCCCTGGACTCGGCCAAACTCATATGGATCCCTCTCAGCAGAGCATGCGAGGAAGTCGTGGTTGCATTGGGCGAAGGCGGAAACACATCCCTGCTTTGTGTTATCCCTGATGAGGCATTGGAGGCCGCGGAACTGGTACTCAACGAATATACTGTCTGCGACGGCGACACGGATTCGGGGAACATAGCGGGGAACTACGCCCGGCTCGCCTACATCAACGGCCAGATCGACCAGGACTATCAAGCGACGGTCAGCAACGACAACACCAATACCAGCAGCATCATGAGCAACATCAACACCAGCACGACCAACATCATTAACAACGACAACACGAACACGTCCAACATCGTCGCCAACGACAACACCAATAAGGATGCCATCATCGCCAACGACAACAGCAACAAAGATGCGATCATCGCCAACGACAACAGCAACACACAACAGATCCTCTCGGTCATCATGGCGGGTCAGGCGCAGCAACTGCAGATGGCCATAGAGAACAATCTTTCGAAAACCAATCCCGTAATCGGCATGTTCGAGCTCCCCGCCGCTGAAGGCGGACAGCTCGAGACGGTCGCGCAGATCGTCACCGACACGATCAGCAACCTGGTCAGCGCGGGACAGAGCGTGGGGAGCGCCAACTATTACCTCAGCCTGGCGAACACCTACTACGCGAGCGGAAGGTACAAAACATCCTATTACTACTACGCCCTAGCTTACAGGACCGCCACGAGCACGTGGAGCTGAGACTGTCGCAAAAACACGCCCGATGATCCGCGAACAACACCGGTCCGCCGATGTCGGTCGATCCAAGCACCGACTTCGCTGGATGTCGGGGAGAGCCTGCCGCTCTCCCCGTTTTTCTTTGATCGAGCCACCAAACGCCAAGCCCATCCCGTCTCGCGCGAGGACGCGCTCTTCCAGGGGGCTCAGCCGCCCCCCTAGGACGCCTGCCCTGGGCAGGCTGTCACCCCCTGCCCTTTCATGGGAAGTCCGCTGTGCGGGGGAACCTCTCCGTTCCCCC
>CAZDOY010000001.1:0-61252 GCA_964507185.1 uncultured Thermoanaerobaculia bacterium | reverse complement strand
ACCCCCTGCCCTTTCATGGGAAGTCCGCTGTGCGGGGGAACCTCTCCGTTCCCCCGCACCTCTTCGAAAGCGGCGGACTGGGGAGCCTCCCCCGAATGGGGGAGGTCCTCCGGGATAGCTGCTCTTACGGACGTTCGAGCAGGTAGGCGAAGCCCATGCCCCCACCGATGCACATGGTGACGACGCCGCGCTTGGCGCTTCGGCGCTTGAGCTCTCCGAGAATCTTGCACGTCAGAACGGCGCCGGTGGCTCCCAGTGGGTGGCCGGTGGCGATGGCACCGCCGTTGACGTTGACCTTGGCCGGGTCCAGGCCCAGGGCGCCGAGCGCCTTGAGGCAGTAAACCGACTGGCTGGCGAAGGCCTCGTTCAACTCGAAGAGGTCGATGTCGTCCATGGAGAGCTTGGCCTTCTTGAGGAGCCTTGGGACGGCCTTGGCCGGACCTATGCCCATGATCTCGGGCGGTACACCGGCCACGGTCCACTCGCGAACGAAGGCTATGGGCTCGAGTCCCATTTCCTGCGCCTTTTCTTCGGACATGATGACCACCGCGCCGGCACCGTCGTTGATCTGTGAGGCGTTGCCGGCCGTCACGGTGCCTATTGGGTCGAAGGCAGGTTTAAGCTTGGACAGGGCCTCGACGGTAGTGTCGGCCCGCGGGCCTTCGTCCGTGTCGAAGGTGAACTCCTTCCAGACGCCGCCGTCCATGGTGCGGACCTTCAGGGGCACGATCTCGTCCTTGAACTTGCCCGCCGCGATGGCCGCCGAGGCCTTCTTGTGCGACTCGAAGGCAAACTCGTCCTGCTCGGCGCGGGAAACTTCGAACTTCTTCGCCACCATCTCGGCCGTGGTGCCCATCGCCGAATAGATGTCGGGATTGAAGGCGATGGCCGACGGGTCGGCGATCATCTTGTTGCCGCCCATGGGTACCTTGCTCATGGACTCCACGCCGCCGGCGATGATGATCTCCTGGCTCCCGGCCTTGATCATGTCCGCCGCCATGGCGATGGACATGCTTCCGGACGAGCAGAAGCGGTTGATGGTCATGGCGGGCACGCTGTCCGGGAAGTCAGCCATGAGCGTGACGACCCGGGCGATGTTCATGCCCTGCTCGCCCTCGGGCATGGCGCAGCCGAGGATGACGTCGTCCACCATTTCCGGATCCAGGCCCTTGGTCCGCTCTATGAGAGCCTTGAGAATGGGGGCGGTAAATTCCTCGGGCCGCGTATCCTTGAGGCTCCCCTTCTTGGCCTTGCCGACGGCCGTCCTGGCCAGGGAAACTATTACGGCATTTCGCATGGTTCCTCTCCTACCGATGTGGCGGGCACGGGGCCCGTCCTTCCATCTTTCTTTACCGCGTTCCAGGTCTCCAGCGTTCCAGCCGATCTAGTTCCTGAGCGGCCTGCCCTTTTCGAGCATGTGCTGGATGCGGGCATGCGTCTTCTCCTCGCCGCAGAGGCTCACGAAGGCCTCGCGTTCAAGGTCCAAGATCGTCTGTTCGGAAACCGGATTGTTGATCGTCGTATCGCCGCCGCAGAGGATGGTCCCGACGTGCGTCGCGATCTTCGCATCATGCGCAGTCACCCAGTGGGTGTTCTTCATGTTGTGCAGGAACATCTTGACGGTGGCGATGCCGTCCCTGCCGGGCAGATTGAAGGACTGTCTCAGCGGTGGCTGGTAGCCTTCTTCGGCCATGGCGATGGCCATCTTCTTGGCCGTGTACAGCTGCTGCTCCCGGCTGATCTCGATCTTGTCGAAGGGCCTCAGGTATTTGAGCTCGCGGGCCTTTTCGGCCGACGTCGAAACCTTTGCCATGGCGATGGTCTCGAAGGCCTTCTGAATGAAGGGCATATTGGAGAGAAGGGGCTGATCGATGCCTGCCAGCACGCGATCCAGCACGAAGAAGTGGCCACCGCCGGCGGGTACCAGTCCTACACCCACTTCGATGAGCCCCATGTAGGTCTCGGCGTGGGCGCAGACCCTGTCGCCGCCCATGGTGATCTCAGCGCCACCGCCGAAGGTGAAGCCGAAGGGCGCCGTGACCACGGGGATTCTGGCCCGGCGCATGCCCATCGTCATGCCCTGGAACTTGCCCACCATCTCTCCGATGGCATCCCACATCTTGCCTTTGGCGGCCTCGAGGATCATGGCTATGTTGGCACCGGCGCAGAACTGAGCGGCCTGGTGGTGAACGACGAGCCCGCGGAAATCGCGTTCTGCGATCTCGATGCCCTTGTGCATGATCTCCATGATGTCCTGATCGATAGGGTTCATGGTGGGCTGGCTCGCGGAATGGAACTCGATGCACGCGATACCGTCTCCGAGGTCCACGAGAGACGCGCCCGGATTCTCAAGGATGGCGGGTACCTGCCGCTTGATGTCCCTGAGAATCAGGAAGGTTTCAGGCTTGGGGACGGCTCTGTAGCCCTTCGTTTCGATATCATAGAATTGGCGCCCGGATTCGCCGTCGCGGTAGAAGGTGGGGCATCCTGCCTTGACCATTTCCTTGACCCAAGGCGCTACGGCCACACCGTCCTGTTCCATTTTTTCGATCGTCGGTTCGACGCCCAGGGCGTCCCAGGTCTCGAACGGCCCGAGTTCCCAGTTGAAGCCCCACTTCATGCCCGTGTCGATATCCACGATCCTGTCTGCGATCTCACCCATGCGGTTGGCCGAATAGGCCAGAACGTCCTTCATGACGCGCCACGCGAAGGCACCCGCGCGGTCATCGGCAAGGACCACCGTCTTGATGCGTTCTCCGGGGTCATGGAGTTTTTTGGCCTGCTTCAGGGACGGGATGTCGGGCTTTTCCTGGGACACGTATTCGCCCGTCTTGTAGTCCAGGACCAGTATCTGCTTCTTGCCCATGTCCTTCTTGACGGCCTTGAAGAAGCCCGCTCCGCTCTTGCGGCCGAGCGCGCCGTTCTTCACGAGTCCCGACAGCACATCGGGTATCTCGAAGGCCCACTTGGCCTCGTCGTCCGGGCAGCCTTCCTTGAGGGTGTTCACGACGTGGATGAAGGTGTCGAGACCCACGAGGTCGGCGGTCCCGAAAGACGCGCTTTTCGGACGGCCCAGCGCGGGTCCGGTGATGGCGTCGACCTCGTCGACCCGGTATTCCATGTCCAGCATGGCGTGCAACGTGGCCATCATGCCGAATACACCGATGCGGTTCGCCACGAAATTCGGCGTGTCTTTCCCGTAAACGATGCCCTTGCCCAGGCGGAAGGTCCCGAAATCAACGATGTCCTTCACCACCTGGGGGTCCGTGTCCTTTCCGGACACGAGTTCCAGCAGGTGCATGTAGCGCACCGGATTGAAGAAGTGGGTGACCAGGAAGTTCTTCTTGAAGTCCTCCGAACGGCCCTTGACCATGCCCTCGATGGACAGGCCGGATGTATTCGAAGATATGATCGTGCCGGGCCTGACGGCCTTCTCAACCTTCTCGAAGAGCTGCTGCTTGATGTCCAGCCGCTCGACCACCACTTCTATGACCCAGTCGCATTCCGCGAGCCGGGAGAGATCGTCCTCGAAATTGCCCACTTCGATGAGCTGCATGAACTTCTTCGAGTACATGAGGGCGGGCTTGCTCTTCTTGATTGCCTCCAGGCCCTTGAGGGCGAACTTGTTCCGGAAGCGCTTGTCGTCCCTGGTGAGGCCGGCCTTCTCGTCCTCGGGGGTGAGCTCCGGGGGGACGATGTCCAGCATGAGCGAGGGTATGCCCGCGTTCGCCAGGTGTGCAGCGATCCCGGACCCCATGATCCCAGCTCCGAGGACCGCGACTTTTTCGATCCTGCTTCGCATCTTTTTCTCCTCCTGTAAGGGCTAAACCAGCGGTGCCTTCCCCGTGGAGGAGAAGGCGGAATCGGAAGAACAATGTCGGCTATCTTAGTAGGTGCCCATTCACATATAGAGTGTCCCACGTTGCGGATAGGATTGCAAGTCCATAGTTTTACTGCCGATCAGAGAAGCCACCTCTCACCATAAGGACATTCGTGATTAATCACTTACTATCGCTCAAGAAAGTGCGCCTCCTCCTTCCGCCGGGGCAATGGAGCAGACGGCGACGAAGTGAGACGGACCTTTCCCCCTGTCTGTAATCTAAAAGGTAACGATGGCTGGCTGAAAAGCAAGCCGGCGGGGCGAACGACCCGCCGGCGCAGGCATTCGTACCAAGGCGGTGATCACAGGTGGAATCCGTGGCTGACCCCGACCGTTGCGGACCAGTTCCCGTAAAGAAGCCTGGAAGATTTGGCGGCCGCCACATCGAAGGTCCAATTCTTGAGTGTGCCGACGCGACATTCACGCCGCTCACGCTGTCGTTCCTCCGCCAGCCTGGAACCGCCGAACAATCCCTTCGTCCCGGTCTCACCTCGGAGTGTTCAAGATGGACCGGCCTTGCGCGCCCCACGGGTCTTCCAGGGGCGCCCAACGGCCTGAACTCCTTGAGGCAGAATAGAAAGGGTGATCAAATGGATGCTGGCTAAGCGGTATAATTGCCCCTCGAATTTCTAGGAGCGTGTATGGGATCATTCTTCCACACCTGGCAGCACCTCCCCAGCCACATCAGCCCCGTCATCTTCTCCATCGGGTCCTTCGCCCTTCACTGGTACAGCCTGATGTACATCCTGGCTCTCGCCACCGCGTACCTGCTCACGGCGTGGCGAATTCGTGAAGGGGAATTGAGCGTTCCGCCGGACACCTCCTCCCTGGCCGACGTGATTCTGACCAGCGTCATAGGCGTCATCGTCGGAGGGCGACTCGGCTACGTGCTCGTGTATGACCTTCCTTATTACGTGCGACATCCGCTCGAGATCTTCCTCCCGTTCAGTTTCAAGGGCGGCATCCATTTCACGGGTTTTTCCGGGATGTCCTTCCACGGCGGAATGCTCGGCGTGCTCATAGTATTGTGGATCTTCAGCCACCGGAGGGGATGGAAGATCCTCGACCTTATGGACGCCCTCGTTCCTGCCGTTCCCCTCGGCTACACCTTCGGGCGGATGGGGAACTTCATCAACGGGGAGTTGTACGGCCGCGTCACACACTGGTCGTTGGGTATGTACTTTCCTCTGGCGCCAACCCACGAGTTGCGTTTCCCCTCCCAGCTCTTCGAGGCGTTGTTCGAAGGTATCGTGCTTTTCATCATCCTCTGGTCCATACGGAACTGGCGCCCTTTCAGGGGCTTTCTCTCGGGCGCGTACCTGATGGGCTACGGCGTGGCGCGCTTCTTCGTGGAGTTCACCCGGCAGCCCGACCCCCAGCTGGGCTACGTGCTCGGACCTTTCACCATGGGGCAGGTCCTGTGCGCCGGGATGATCATCGCCGCAGTCGTGCTGTGGATCGTTCAGTGGAAGCGGGGTGCCGTCCCGGCTCCTTCGCCCCGAAGGGCGAAGAGCTAGCCGATTCGCCCGCCTGGTGCGGGAGCTTCGGATCACCGACCTCGCCACCCGGCGGCCCTTCCCCATTTCACACTCCGAAGGCGGAACCGTGTGAATGCGTGTGCGTGATAGAATCGGGGCAGATATGAGACACCCCGGAACGGGCAGGAGAATCCGGAATGGACTTCCAATCTTACGCCTTCGGTAAGAATCATTATGCTCTTGATCGGGATATCCAGGCGGTGCTTCGTCACTTCTGGCCCGAAGCGGCGGCGCATCAGAAGGAACTCGACGGATGGGGCGAGCTCATGGGCGGCGAGGCCTACCATGTGGGGCACCACGTGGACCATGACGCCCCGCCGGTCCTGGTGATGCATGACCTGGACGGCAACCGCGTGGACAGGGCGAGGCTCTCTCCGGCTCAGACCACTCTCCTGAAGAGGCTGGCGCCGATCATGCGGCCCCCTTACGATGGCGGCAGATGGCACCACCATTTTGCCCTGGGCTACCTTCTGGCCGATCCGGGCCTCTACTGCATCCTCACCATCACCCAGCAGGTGGCCTACGCCATCCACAAGTACGCCCCCGAACACGGCACCTGGAAAACGCGCCTGCTTGCGGGCGAAGCCTGGGGCGCCACCTGGATGACCGAGATTCAGGGGGGAAGCGACCTTGGGGCAAACCTGACGACGGCCCATGCCGACGGCGAGATCTGGCGTCTTACGGCCGGTGACAAGTACTTCGCGAGCGGCGCGGGCCTCACCGACGTCGCCATCGCCACCGCCCGCCCCGAGGGTGCACCGGCAGGTCCCAAGGGCCTCGCGCTCTTCCTCCTGCCGCGCGTGCGGCGCGATGGCACCCTCAACTACCGCGTCCGGAGGCTCAAGGACAAGAGTGCAACCCGGGCGGTACCCTCGGGCGAGGTAGAGGTAGAGAACGCAGAAGCGTTTCTCGTCGGCCGTGCAGAGGAGGGCATCTATTACACGCTCGAGATCCTCACCGTGTCCCGATTGGCCAACGCGGCAGCCGCCATGGGAATCGCCGCGAAGGCGCGCCTTGAAGCGCTCTTCAGGGTCCAGCGGCGCTCGGCCTTCGGCAAGGTTCTTGTCGAGCACCCCCTTATCCGCCGCGACATCGTGGATCTCGCCGTGCGGCAGGCGGCAGGACTGGCTTTGGCTTTCCGTGCCGTGGACGCCTTCGACGGGTGCTGGCACGAGCGCCCTCCCTACGGCGCGTCCTACCATTACGCCCGCTTTCTCTCCCATCTGGCCAAGAACCGCACCGCCGACCACGCCGCCGAGAGCACCCGCCTCGCCATGGAGCTCTTCGGGGGTCTCGGGTTTCTCGAAGAGTACGCCGTGGCCCGCTGGCACCGGGAAGCTCTGATCACGCCCATCTGGGAGGGGCCGAGCAACGTCCAGTCGCTGGACATGCTCGAAGCGATGGAGAAGAAACGAGCCCACGAAAGCTTTCTGGCCGAGTTTGTTCCGATGCTCGAGCAGGCCCGAACCCCGGAGGCCGACCTGGCCGCGGGGATTATCCGGCGCGAGGTCGCAGGCCTCGCATCCCGAAACCCAGAGGAAGCCCAGTGGCATGCGAAACACCTCCTCACCCGGCTGGCAGACGCCGCTCAGGTCGGCCTCCTCTATCGGATTGCGAGGACCGAAGGGGATCGATACGCGCGCCTCGCCACGCTCTACGCCCACCGTTTCCTCATGGGGGAAGAGTATCCATCCTGGGCTATGGACGACCCGGAAGTCATCGCACTTCCCGCCGATGCCTGAACCGACGGGAGAGAAATGCCGCTGATCGCCGGAAGACACAGCCAGGCCAGCCGCCCCCGGGACGGATCGATGGCCGGTTCCGCAGAGGCTTAATGCGACGCGTCGTGAAGGTGGGTTTCATTCAGGCCGGAAACTCCAACTCCAGAAATCTCTGATTGTCGCTTTTATCTTCCCCAGTCGCGCGGGTATCGAAAATCGATGCCGATGGTCCGCTGGGAGAGCTTCGCGATGATGGGGAGGCGCCGCTTGAACTGGCTGCCCTCCACGCGCCGCAGCACATCGGCGACCCGCGCCTCCGGATACCCGACGTCGGCCACCTCCTCAACCGTGTACCTCTCATCGACCAGCAAATAGAGGATGGCATCGGCCTCCGTATACCGTATGCCCATCTCAGCTTCATCAGTCTGGTCGGGCCAGAGATCGGCCGACGGGGGTTTCTCGATGACCGACTGCGGAAGACCCATGTGGTTGGCGAGTTGCCAGACCTGGGTCTTGTAGAGGTCGCCTATGGGGTTTAAGGATGAGGCCATGTCCCCATACCAGGTCCCGTAACCGAGAAGCAGCTCGGTCTTGTTGCTGGTACCGAGGACGAGGGCGCCTTCCCGCGCCGAGAGGTCGAACAGACAGGCCATGCGCGTCCGGGCCATGTAGTTTCCCTTTCGGAGGGCCGAAGCCCCGGCCTCATCTCGAAAATAGGCCTCCACCATGGGCGTGATGTCGACACGCTCGGCGCGCACACCCAGGCCATCGATCACGAGGTCCGCGTCCTCTTCCGAGGCCGGGGAGCTCGTGCGAAAGGGCAGTTTAACGGCCAGAACCTTGTCCGGGCCGACCGCATGCGCGGCAAGCGCGCAGGACAAGGCCGAATCGACGCCGCCCGAGAGACCGACCACGAACCCCTTAAGGCCCGTCTTGGCCATCTCCTCGGTGAGGAAGCGGTCGATCATGGCTAGGGCCACATCCGGATTGACTTCAGGGGGATAGACCCGCTTCATGACGTGCTCCGCCTTGTGGCTTTCAGTACATACCCCCCGCATTCTTTGCGGCTCATCGTTCTTCCCCTCCTCCGGCGAGCCGGTCGGCAACCAGAGCCTGCAGGTGTTTCAGCACCATCTCGGGCTTTTCATCCCTCAGAAGGGGCGTCAGCGTTCTGGCGCGCCTGAGCGCGGCGAGGGGCACGTCGACGCGGTATACGGCCTCCACGTTTTCGTCGCCGTCCAGCAGGAGGTTGCCGAAGGGATCGGACACGTACGATCCGCCTGCAAAGGCCAATCCATCTTCGTAACCGACGCGGTTTACGTACAGCCAGTTCACCGTGAGGAACTGGCTGAGCGTCTGCCCGACCCGTTCCCATGTCTGAACGGATGCCACCGGCCCGCCGCCCGTCCAGCCCCTTCCCGGACTTCCCGATAGTACGGCGAGCGTATGGGCTCCCTGCAGGGCCAGGAGATAGGAAGAAGAAAGGTGCCACGCGTCTTCGCAGATGAGAATCCCGAGGCGCCCGAACCTCGTATCGAAAGCCTTGAAGCCGTACCCGGCGGCGAAGTAGCGGCCCTCGTCGAACATTCCGTAGGTCGGCAGGTAGACCTTTCTGTGCACGTGATGAATCCGGCCGCCGGAAAGGTAGAGCGCGGCGTTGTAGAACAGAAACTCGGGGCTCTGGAGGACCAGGCCGACGATGATGTCCTGCCGCCGGCTCGCATCGAGCAGGGGCGCCAGCTTCTCGTCGTTCCGCAGGGGAAGGGCCACTTCCGCCACCAGGTCCTGGAGAAGATACCCCGTCAGAGACAGTTCCGGAAAAATGACCAGATCGGCGTCGCGGGTCTCGGGGCGCTGCAGGCACTCCATGTGCGCTTCGAGGTTCCGGTCGATGAGTCCCAGGGAGGGTGCCATCTGAACCAGGGCGAGCTTTAAGGTCTGCGACATCGAATCTCCTCCGGTAACCATGACTATACCGGCCGAGTCTCCGGGCGGCAAGTGCATGCGCCGCACCGGGACAGGCCGGGCTCGCTCGGGCCGGGCTTCCGAAAGCGCTGCCTGCCGTCGGTGGGCACGGACAGGGGGCTGGAAACCCTCTCTCGCAGGGCCGAACAAAAAGAGACTAAGGATACTTGACAATGCATTAAGCAGGTTTTATAATTAGCACTCTGATGACCTGGTTGCTAACAACCCTAACTTCCCTATAGGAGGTAAACGAATGAAGGTTAAGCCACTCAACGATCGCGTCCTGATCAAGCGTCTCGAGGCGAAGGAAGAGGTCCGCGGGGGGATCATCGTCCCGGACACCGCGAAAGAAAAGCCCATGGAGGGCAAAGTCATAGCGGCCGGGCCCGGCAGGCTCGACGATAGCGGCAAGCGGATCGCCATGACGGTCAAGGCCGGCGACAAGGTCCTCGTGGGCAAATACGCCGGAACCGAACTGAAAATCGATGACGTGGAGCACATCGTCGTCCGCGAGGACGAAATACTCGGCATCGTTGAATAGCGAGAGAAGGAGAGTCACTTATGGCTAAGGAAATAGTCTATTCCTCCCAGTCCCGCCAGGCACTCATGGCGGGCGTCAACAAACTGGCCGACGCCGTGAAGGCCACCCTCGGCCCCAAGGGGCGCAACGTCATCATAGAGAAGAAGTTCGGTTCCCCGCTGGTCACCAAGGACGGCGTGACGGTCGCCAAGGAAATCGAACTGCAGGACAAGCAGGAGAACATCGGCGCCCAGATGGTGAAGGACGTCGCCTCCAAAACGTCCGACGTGGCCGGCGACGGCACCACCACCGCCACCGTTCTGGCCCAGGCCATGCTGAAGGAAGGCCTGAAGGCCGTGGGCACGGGCGTCAACGTGATGGAGCTCAAGAAGGGCATCGACGGTGCCGTCAAGGCGATCGTCGACGAGATCCACAACAGCGCCAAGCCCGTTGAAGGCAAGGCGGTCGAGCAGGTCGGCACCGTGTCGGCCAACAACGACGAGACCATCGGCACGCTCATCGCCGAGGCCATGGAGAAGGTCGGCAAGGACGGCGTTATCACGGTCGAAGAAGCCAAGACCATGGAAACCACGCTCGAGATCGTCGAGGGCATGCAGTTCGACCGCGGCTACCTGTCCCCCTACTTCGTGACGGACGCCGAGCGCATGGAAGCCGTCCTCGAGGACTGCCTCCTCCTGATCCACGAGAAAAAGATCTCCAACATGAAGGACCTTCTGCCCCTCCTCGAGCAGGTCGCCAAGAGCGGCAAGCCCCTGATGATCGTCTCCGAGGACGTGGAAGGCGAGGCGCTGGCCACGCTGGTGGTGAACAAGCTGCGCGGCACGCTTCACATCTGCGGCGTGAAGGCCCCCGGATTCGGCGACCGGCGCAAGAGAATGCTCGAGGACATCGCCATCCTGACCGGCGGCAAGTGCTTCACCGAGGACCTGGGCATCAAGCTGGAAAACATCCAGATGGCCGACCTGGGACGCGCCAAGAAGGTGGTCGTGGACAAGGACACCACCACGATCGTCGAAGGCGCGGGCACGGCCTCCGACATCGAGGGGCGCGTCAAGCAGATCCGTCGCGAAATCGAGGACACCACCTCAGACTACGACCGCGAAAAGCTCCAGGAACGCCTGGCGAAGCTGGTCGGCGGCGTGGCCGTCATCAAGGTCGGCGCGGCCACCGAAGCGGAGCTCAAGGAAAAGAAGGCACGCGTTGAAGACGCCGTCCACGCCACCAAGGCTGCCGTGGAAGAGGGCGTCGTGCCCGGCGGCGGCGTGGCCTATATCCGCGCTATTCACGTGCTGGACAAGCTCAAGGGCTCGGAGGACTTCATGGCCGGCGTCAAGATCGTTCGCAGGGCGCTCGAAGAGCCCGCCAGACAGATCGCCAACAACTGCGGCGTCGAAGGTTCCGTGGTTGTGGAGCGGATCAAGGGCGAGAAAGGCGCCGTTGGTTTCAACGCCAAGCTCGAGAAGTACGAGGACCTCATCAAGGCCGGCATCCTCGATCCCGCCAAGGTGACGCGCACCGCGCTCCAGAACGCCGCATCGGCGGCCGGAACGCTGCTCACCACCGAGGCCATGATCTTCGAGCTTCCCGAGGAGAAGAAGGACATGCCTCCGATGCCCGGCGGCATGGGCGGCGACATGTACTGACCATGACGAACGTCGGGGCGGGCTTTCAATGTGCACGGACCCGGTCCGGCGAACTCATCTGAAAAGGGCGGCCCCAGGGCCGCCCTTTTCTCATTCGTACACTTTTTCGCCGGGGGCCTGGGCGTTCACGGCGTCGCCTTCCACGTCCCGCGCCTGCGAGGGCGTCTTGAGAAACTCCTTGTAGAATTCGTGTTGAATGACGAGGTCCATGATCTCGTTGGTCCCGGTCCAGATCATGATCAACCGCGTGTCCCGCAGAAGGCGCTCGACGGGGAAGACGTCCGTGTACCCGATGCCGCCCAGGATCTGCATGGCGTTGTTCACCATGGCCCAGGCCGATTCGGTGGCGAATTTCTTCGTTTCGGATACCAGCCGGCGCACGCGCCCGGGGGGGACGCCTCCCTCATCGATGGCCCTGCAGGTTTCGCGGCAGAGGGCCCTAGCCGCGTCCAGGAGAACGAGGGAATCGGCCACCTTGAAACTCACGGCCTCGAAACGCCGGATGACCTCCCCGAAGGCCTTCCTGCGGGCCGCGTAGCGAGCGGCCACGTCGAGGGCGGCCCTTCCCATCCCGAGCGCCCCGCACGCAGAGGTCATGCGCTCCGGGATCATCATCTGGTTGAAGACTTCTGCTCCCGCACCGACGGCATCTTCACCGCCGAGGACGTTGGCGGCCGGCACCCGGACATCCCGGAAGACCAGCCTGCCCGTGCCGCCGCCCCGTGTGCCCATGAGGCCGTAGACGTGCTCGACGACGACGCCTTCGCCGCGGTCCACGAGAAAAGCGGTCATCGCCCTCTTGGGATCGTCGTCCGACCCGGTCTTGGCGTAGACGAGAAAGAAGTCCGCCCCCTCCGAGCCGACCACGAACCGCTTCTGGCCGTTCAGCACGAAGTGGTCGCCGTCCCGGACCGCCCGGGTCGTGGCCCCGAAAAAGTCGGACCCGCCCCGTGGTTCGGTCAGGGCCTCAGCCGGGGCCAGGCGCCCCGCGAGCATGGGAACAAGATAGCGGTTCTTCTGGTCCTCGGTCCCGAAAACGGCCAGGGCCTCACCGACGATGCTGACCAGCGAATAGAGACAGGCCAGCGACGTGCCCAGCACGCCGATCTCCTCGAGGGCCAGGAGTTCGCTCGTCCAGGGCAAGTCGCGCCCTCCGTACGCCGACGGGAACCGAAGCCCCAACAGCGATCGCTTTCCTGCCTCCACGAGGTACTCCTTCGGAAACCGTACCTCGTCCGCGTCCATATCCAGGATGAGTTGGCGCGGCACCCATTTCACGAAGTCCCTCGCCTCATCGCGAAGGTCCCGTTCTGCTTCGGTTAACAGGGCTTCAGGATAGGTGGTCATGGCTCCTCCCCCAGGGATCGGGCTCCTATTCGGACACCCTTCCGGCTCACGGGCCGAGGTGTGCTGGCACCGAGAATACGCCGGAAGGGACTCGACGGCCGCTAAGCTGTTTCAGAGTATCACTTTCCGCGTGCAGTAGGTGTTGGTTCCGGCGAAACGGCCGAAAGAGTGGTATCCAGGCCGGGGAGAATTAAAATACTGACAGAACGTTAATTTTCTCTGGGGGCGCCCTCGGACGGGCAACGCCTGGAGGTACCAGCACGGACTGCCTGAGGGGGGCAAACCCCTGAAGGAGGTATACCATGGACATGGACATGGACATGAACCTGACCGAAGAGGAGATGGATCTCCTCAGAAGAATCCTCGACAACGAACTCGGGGAACTCCGCGAAGAGGTGCACCACACGAAGGACTCGGAGTACAAGGCTCACCTGAGGCACAAAGAAAACACGCTCCGCGGCATTCTTGCGAAAGTGACGGTCCAGGTTTGATCCTCCCGTTTGCGGTGAACGTGCGCCTCACGGTGCCCCGGATCACTCAAGACGCCCGTATCGTGCCGCCCTCTCCGCTGACGGCACGGCCCCCCGCTCCCTCGAGGCGGGTTCCCGGTGTGATCCCGGGAACCGGACGGGTGGTGTGTGACTTTTTTTCATTCCTGCTATATCGTAAACTGAAGTGGCGCCCGTAGGAACCGCGGGAGGCCCTGGCCCATAACCTTACACTGGGGGAGATTGCAGTATGAAAAAGCGCATCGCCATATCGTGCCTGGCAGGTTTGCTGACCGGACTCCTGTTTCTAACCGTGAGCTGCAAGAAGGAGGCGCCCGCGCAGAGCGAGGCGGCCAGGGCGACATCCGAAGCACCGGCACCCAAAGCGGAGGCCGCTCCGAAGGCGGCAGAGAACGCCCCCGCCCAGGCTGCGGAACCTTCGCAGGCAAACGAGTCTGCTGCGTCCGCGGCACAGGGCAAGGCCGACGAAGACGCGCCCAAGCCCGGTACGGAACCGGTCGCCTTTCTCAGGACCAAGCTCGGAACCATCGAGATCAAGTTCTTTCCCGACAAGGCACCCAACACCGTCAAGAATTTTATCCATCTGTGCAAGACCGGATTCTATGACGGGACGAAGTTCCACAGGGTGATTCCCGGCTTCATGATCCAGGGCGGAGACCCCAACACCCGAATGGGCCCCCCGTCCACCTGGGGCCAGGGTGGGCAGACCGACAAGTTCGGCAGCGAGATCAACATCAAGGCCGAATTCAACGACATTCACCATGCCAGGGGTATCGTCTCCATGGCCCGCGCCACGGACCCAGATTCCGCGTCGTCCCAGTTCTTCATCTGCGTTGCGGACGCCGGCTACCTCGACCATAAATACACGGCCTTCGGCAAGGTGATCAAGGGCATGGATGTCGTGGACAAGATCGTGAATGCGCCTCGGGATCCGGTCAACAACCGCCCAAAGAACCCCGTCGCCATCGACAAGGCCTGGGTCGAGTATCTTCCGGTGAAAGGGCTTGCATCAGACCAGAAGTAGGTGCCAACAGTTTCGGCGGCGTTTCCAGGACCCGCGAGACGCGCCGAGATCTTCATCGGGTGTGTTCCTGCCGTGAGTACGTCAGCATCGGGTACCCGGCGGACGGCTAAACCAGACTGGAGCGCAAAGGTGATTGAGAGCGCGGACGGAGGGAGGCCTGCCATGAAATCAGTAAAGAAACTGTCGATCATTCTCGGTGTCGTGATCATCGCACTCTTGGCGGCGAGTTTCAGCTGCTCCAAGAAGAATATCAAATTGGGGCTTGCCGCTCCCTTGTCCGGAGAACAGAAACGAGGCGGTGAAGACGTCCTCCACGGCGCCCAGCTGGCGGTGGACGCGTGGAACGCCAAGGGCGGCGTCCTGGGGAAGCCGATCGTTCTTGTGCCCGCGGACGACAAGGGCGACCCGGACCAGGCGCTCCTCGTCGCCAGGCAGTTTACGAACAAGGTCGACGCCGTCATCGGTCACTACAATTCGAATTGCACGCTTGCCGCAGAGCCGCTGTACGACAAGAAGAAGATGCTCATGATCACGCCCAGTTCCACCAACCCGGACGTCACCGACCGCGGATACCTCACCGTTTTCAGGGTCTGCGGGCGCGACGACCAGCAGGGCAAGAGCGCGGCAAAATACGTGGCGGATAATTTCCCCGGTGCCAAGGTGGCCGTGATCAACGACAAGTCTTCCTACGGACAGGATCTGGCCAATGAGTTTCTCAAGAACTACGAATTTCTGACGAAGAAGCAGTCGGTCTACTACGGCACTATCGAGAGAACCGGAGTCGATATACCCAGCACCGTCCGCAAGCTCAAGGAAACCCAACCCACCGTCGTTTACTTCGGCGGGTTGTGGCCGCAGGGCGCATCGCTCGTAAAACAGATGCGGCAGGCAGGCCTGATGGCGACATTCGTCAGCGGCGACGGCTGCTACGATCCCGAGTTCATCAAGCAGGCGGGGGACGCGGCCGAGGGTTGCCTCGTCACCTTCATCCCGGACCAGAAGACCCTCCCGACCGCCCAGGCCGTGGTCAAAGAATACGAGAAAAAATACGGGGATCTGGGTCCCTATTCCCTCTATGCCTACACGGCCGTGACCGTCGCCCTTCAGGGCATCAAGGCCGCCGGCACGACGAACGGCGTGGATGTGGCACACACGCTCCACAAGATCGAGGTCGACACCCCCTTCGGCAAGATGAAGTTCGACGCCAAGGGCGATCCCCAGCAATCTCCGTACGTCATGTGGAAGGTCGAAGCCGGAAAGTTCGTTGAGGTTCCCATGACCCCGCCCGCGCCTACCGAAAAAACCGAGGAGGCCAAGGACGCGAAATAGACGCACCTCCTCAGGCAAGACGCCCCAGAGGGCCGGAATTTCCGGCCCTCTTTTTTATCCCCGAACACACCCGACTCGGGACTCCTGATTGAGTGGATGAGGGAAATCGTAACGGGCTGAAGGCTGAAGGGACCAAGACGAAGACTTGCGGCGGCCGACCGCTTCAAAGCTCGGCCGCCTGCCGCCCCTCAAATCCTGAATCCCAGTTCCCAAATGTCTTTTTTTCAGCTTTCCAGGATCACGACGGCGGCGGCCATGGTCTTTTCGTGGGTCAGGCTGACCAGAGCCCTCACCCCCCCCATGGCATGTAAATGTTCCAGGGCCCGGCCGTGCAGAACGAGGCCGGGCGCCCCGCGTCCAGCCCCACCGACCACTTCCACGCTCTGCCAGCCGACGCCCTGCCCCCACCCGGTTCCCAGAGCCTTCATGGCCGCCTCCTTGGCGGCGAACCGCGCGGCATAGGAACAGATGGCGTCGGCCTTGCGTTCGCAGGCGGACCTCTCACCGGGGGTGAAGACGCGCTTGAGCAGAGCCGGCCGCCTTCGAACGGCCGCCTCGAAGCGCCCGGTATCAACCAGGTCCAGGCCCATGCCGACGATCATGTTTTCACCTTCTTTTTCGGGTTGCCTTTTCCTGGCCGAGCCACTTCTTGATCGTGGCGGTGGGAACCCCAAGTTTTTCGAGGTGGTTGATGGCCCCCCTGACGGACGCCCCTGTATCGCGGCAGATAAGAAGCCGCTTCTTCCAGGCCTCGATGGCCGACGGCTTGTAGCCTGAATCCACCTTCATGATCTTCTCGTAGAGGTAGCCGAGGTTGTTGGCTGCCCAGCGCTGCCGGGGGTCGAGTTCCAGCGACCGCCTGTAGGCCTTTTCGGCGTCGAAGTAGCGCCTGTTGGTCTCCAGTGCAATCCCCAGGTAGTTGTGCACGTTCGCATCATCGGGAGCGATCCGCATGGCCTGCCTCGCCTCCTCCAGGGCGGCCGCGGCATCTCTCGTGCGGCGATAATACTCGGAGAGGCCCAGGTGGGCCCAGAAGTCACCGGGATCGAGCGTCATTGCCTTTTCGAGGGGCGCCCTCGCCTTCTCCAGAATGCCCTGCTCCAGGTAGGTCAGCCCCAGTTGGCAGTTTGCCTGGGCCATGTGGGGATCAGCCCGCAGGGCCTCCTTGTAGCAGGTTTTGGCCTGCTCCATGTCCTTTCTATGGAAATGGAGATTGCCCATGTTGAACCACGCGACGGAAAGCGAGGGATTGAGTTCGAGGGCTTTCTGAAAACTCGGAAGGGCATCATCGTATCGGCCTTCGAGGTAATGTGTGTACCCGAGGTAGTTGTACACCTCGGCAGCGATGACCTCCTGCGGATGGAGATCGAGGACCGCCTGGAGTTCGGCGCGGGCCATGGCGTACCGTCCGTCCCCAAGATAGTAATCCGCGTAGGTGAAATAGAGGCCCCAGTCCCGTGGATTGACCGACAAAGCCATGCCGAGAGCCTGCCTGGCGCGGCTGAGGTCGCCTTCCTCGAGGTGAATACGGCAGAGTGTATTCCAGGCCTGGACGAAATGTCGCTCCCTGGAGACGGCGCGATAGAGCCACCGCACCGCTTTGGGAACATCGCCCGAAGCGTACTGGGCCTTGGCGAGGTGATACATGAGGCGCAGGTCTTTCGGGGCCTGCCTGTGGGCTTTCCTGAAGCTCTTCACGGCCTGCTCATATTCTTGCCGGGCCATGTCGTACAAACCGCACACCTCGTAATAAAGGGCATTTCGGTGCTCCTCGGGCACACGCTCGAGTCTCGCCAGACCATCTCTGTCCTTCTCGAGATAGTATTCGACGAGGGCCATGAGCACGCCCCGGACAGCCGGATGTTTCTTCTCGGCCGCAAGCCTCTTTCCGGCCGATGCGAGCTTGACAGGCGAGATGGCCACGGCCTGAATGTGGATCATCCACAAGTCGTACGATTCGGGATGGAGGGCAAGGCCTCTCTCGGTCACGTCGGCGGCAAGGTATGGCAGCGACCTCAGGCTGAGGGCGTTGGCCGCATTCAGCCATGCGCCCTCTTCCGCCTGCGGGCTCAAGGCCGAAAGCCTGCGTTGAAGGTCTCTGTCGAAGAGCAGAGCCTGCTCGTGCTGGAGAGTGGACATTGGACCTACCTCCTGAAGTGGCCCGACTTGCCGCCCGTCTTCTCGACGAGCCGAACGGGACCTATCACGGCGCCCTTGTCGACACCTTTGATCATATCGTACAGGGCGAGACAGGCCACGGTGCAGGCCGTGAGGGCTTCCATTTCAACACCGGTGACGTCTCTCGCCGATGCACTTGACTCGACCCGGATGCAACGCGTCTCGTCTTCCCATTCGAAATCGACGGCGATGGCATTCAAGGCGATCACGTGGCACAGGGGGATGAGCTGCGGCGTCGCCTTGGCGGCCATGATTCCGGCCACCCTTGCCACGGCCAGGAGATCACCCTTCGGCAGGTCGCCCGCGCGTGCCAATCGATAGGCCTTCTCCCCCATGGATACCCGGCCCGCTGCCCGGGCCGTTCTCCGGGTGGGCTCCTT
Organism: uncultured Thermoanaerobaculia bacterium; assembly: GCA_964507185.1. Classification (GTDB taxonomy): domain Bacteria; phylum Acidobacteriota; class UBA4820; order UBA4820; family DSQY01; genus CAVRTJ01. Next base: position 43,197 of record CAZDOY010000001.1, on the reverse strand, counting down.
GCCGCCCACGTCCACCATTCGGGCCTTCCCGTCCTGGTCGAGGTGTGTCAGCTTGTCGCTCACCTTCTTCTCCCGACGACGGCCGCCATGCGGCCCGCTGCCTCCCCGTCTCTTCGATAGGAACAGCATAGACCAATGCTACAAGCCGTACAACGATCTTCCACGTGGATGTCGTCCGGCCCAACGCCTGCGCGCTTGAGCATGCGGACGTTGAGCGCGGGCAGGTCCAGCACCGGCCTCCCGCCGCCGACCCATCCCGGGAATGTGTCCCTGAACGCGCCGTAGCGTTCTTCGTCCACGGCGTAGCAGCACGCGCCGATGGCCGGCCCGATATAGGCCGAGACGCCGGATTCATTCCCCGCCCGGAGCCGCACTACGGCGGCCTCGACGATCCCGGCAAGGGTCCCTTTCCACCCCGCGTGCACCGCGGCAATCCGCCGCCCGTCCTTCGTGGCGAGGAGGATGGGCACGCAGTCCGCGGTAACCACCCTAACGGCTTCGCCGGGCCTGTTGCATAGGAGCCCGTCTGCTTTGCAGGGGGCTCTATCCGCGTCGACGACCGTTCCGGAATGGACCTGTTCGACCCGGTGGACCCTCGTGCAGAAACACCCGCGCTCCTCAAGAAAGCGAATGAGCGCGGGTTCGTCAGTACCACAGGCATCTTTCAAGGTGACGAAGGCGTAGACGGATTCGTGAAAAAGTGCGCTCGCATCGATGAAGGGACCGGCTTCCGGCCTCTCGATCCGGCTAAGCACGGGCATCCTCCATCAGCACGCCGCACCCGGCTCCCCCCGTCGAGAACGCCAGGAGAAGCGTCGGCCCCTCCTTCGCTTCTCCATGGGCCCGCGCCGCTGACCCTGCGGCTCCGGCCCACGCCGCTCCGCACACGCCGAGGGAGGACTGGAAACGGATCTGCCTTGCACCGGGCACCCGTGCCTCCCGCCATGTGGAAGAGGCATCCTGCAGCCTCTTCGTATCCTCGGGCAGCACCACGCGCTCGATAACGCTCGGCTCGAGACCAGCCCTGTCGGTGATTCTCTCCAGCAACCTGTCGAAAAGCGACTCGGGATTCCCGGGGTATACGTGCGGCGGACACAAGGACGAAAGCGAGGCCCACCCGGTAATCCTGGCCAGAGCATGGGCGGGGCGATCCCGGCCCGATTCGAGACTCACGGCATAGGCGCCTTCACCGGAAGGAAGGGCCCGTGGGCTGCGCAACGGCTTCAAGAGCTTAAGCAGAAAAGGCGCGAGTTGGTCGGCCCCTCCGGCAACGCATGAAGTAAGCAGCCCGGCGTCGAGAAACCGGCAGGCTTCCACGATGGCCGCCAGTCCGCAGGCCTCCTTGCCGTTCAGGGTGATCGCCGGTCCCGTAACGCGAACCAGCAGGGAGGCCTGGGCCGCCGGCGCGTTACCGACGGAGAAAGGGAAGGCCGCGGGATTCATGGCCGAAAAGCCTTCGTTCAGGAGCGTCCGTTCCAGGTCAATAACGGGCTGTGTCGGGCCCCACGTCTGCCCGGAGAATTGTCCGATGGAAACCCGTCGCTCGTCCGGCGTTCGCGCCACGGCCTGCTTGACCGCGTGCGCCCACCACAGAGACGCATCGTCCAGCCAGCGTAAAGAGGCCCCGGGGAAATCTCGCTTCAAGGCCAGGTCTGCGGGTACGCGTCGCGGCTCGCTCGTGCGCCGAGTCGCCTGCAATGAGGCTGGGATGCCGATGCCCAGTGGACCTACGGCGCCCGTTCCCGTAATCCAGACCGGCTTCACGGCCTCCTCCCGAAGAGCAGGGCGGCGTTGTTTCCGCCGAAGGCCAGGTTGACGGACATTACTTTCCTCAGGGGGAGGCTCTCGCACGCTGCGGGAATTCGGAGGCAGAGGTTGTCCGGAAGGGATGCGAACCCCACGCAGGGAGGGACCACCTGATCGCGGAGACTCAAAACCGATGCCACGGCCTCCATGGCCCCCGCGGCCCCAAGGCAGTGCCCTATGGCCCCCTTCAACGAAACCACCGGCACCTCGCGCGCGCGGGGTCCGAGGAGTTCGGCGATGGCCCGGGCCTCCGCCTCGTCGTTGGCGCGCGTCCCCGTTCCGTGCGCGTTCACGTGATCCACGTCCACGGCACGGGCTCCTGCAGCGAGCAAGGCCGCTCTCATGGCGACGAGCGCGCCCCTGCCGTCGGGATGTGGCGCCGTGGCGTGATACCCGTCTACGGAAAAGCCGAATCCCTCGAGGATTGCAAGGGGCTCGGCCCCTCTATTCTCCGCGTGGTCCAATGATTCGAGAACGAGAAAAGCCGCTCCCTCGCCCACCACCATTCCCGAGCGCTCCCGGTCGAAGGGCATGGGCGGTGAGGGACTCACCAGTCGAAGGCTGTTGAATCCCCCGACGGTAAGCCGGCTCAGGGCATCGGAGGCGCCGGTGAGAACGCAGTCCGTTTCGCCTGCCTCGATCCAGAGAGCGCCCTGCCCGATCGCCGCGCTGCCCGAAGAGCACGCATTGACGACGGAGGCGCGGGGACCCTGGGCACCGAACAGAGAGGCCAGCACGTCGGTCGTGGTCGCGGGGACGTGGCGCGTGAAGGTGCGAAGACCACGGCTCAGCCGGCCGGTGGATGAATACGCCCCGAAGACGTCCTCGGACTCGGGCAACCCGCCCACACAGGCCCCGGTCGCAATGCCGGCGTCTTCGGGCAGTGCGTCCAACCCCGCTGAGGCAAGGGCTTCGCGAGCCGCTCGCACCGCCAGGCCGTCCACGCGGCTGCCCTGGTAGGCGCCCACGCCGGGGACCTCGGCCACCATGGGGCTTCGCAAACCTCCGGCCGGGAACCGCGTGACCGGACCGACGCCGCACGCTCCGGCCAGAAGGGCCCTCCAGAAGGAGGGCACATCAGAACCGACGGCGCATAGGATCCCCACGCCCGTCACGCACACCGTCCGTTTGATCATCGCTCGATCTCCCGGATGGTGAAAGTGCCGCGCGCCACGAGACGCCCTTTGCGCCTTGCCGTCATCTTGACGCGGAGCACAGGCCCCATCCTGTGAACGACTTCCCCTGTGAGGTCGAGGCGGTCGCCCGGCATCACGGGCCTTGGGCACAGGAATCTCGCGACCTGAACGAGCACGCCGCCTACCGACCCTTCGGAGCCGGCGATCAACCCGGCGGCCTGCGTCATCATCTCCACGATGACCCACTGGGGAACGCCCGCCCCGCGGCTCCACGCGTCCGATGTCGTGACCGCAAAACCGAGGGATCCGCCCTCGCGGGCTATGAGGCGGAACGGGTACGCGTGAGGAAGTCTGCTCCGTTCGGTCATAAGGCTTAAAGGATATCAAGACCGGGGGTGCCCCTCAAGGTGGGTTATCCGATCTGGCACTTGGGAGTTACATTCTGGAATTCCGAATTTAGAACCTGAGAGCTGAAAGGTAGGCGGGCGTGACCTTCCAGGCGCGGGCGTCAGTCGAACTTCTTGGTCACTCGATCAATTTGTCCAAGAGCCGGTCGCGCTCGAGCTTGAGCAACGTCTTCTTGATTCCGAGTCCGCCGCCGTATCCCCCCAGGGTCGCCTTTCCCACAACCCTGTGGCAGGGAATGAGGATGGGAATGCGGTTGGCTCCGCATGCCGCCCCCGCGGCTCTCGTCGCCCTGGGGCGCCCGGACCACACGGCCAGGTCCTGGTAGGAGATGACTTCCCCGTAAGGGATGTCCTTGAGCGTTTCCCACACGATGGTCTGGAAATCCGTCCCCGCAGGCCTTGGTTCCAGGGCGAGATCGAACACCTCCCGCCGGCCGGAGAAATACTCCTCCAGCTGCAGGCGGAACTGGCTGAAAAGGGGCTGAATGGGTTTGGGCACGGGGCCCTTTGGCGCCACGCCGTCAAAATCGATGCGCTGGATGGCATACTTCGAGAGCGTCACGTCCAGCGGGCCTATAGGCGTGTCCACGTTCAACGTTATGCTCCCGTTCATTCCCCGCATCCTTCATCGCGTGAGTACTCGGCCACGACGGTAGCGTTCATCCCCCCCCGCGCGTTAAAGACGCCCGTCAGGGAAGCTTTCACGGGCCGGCAGGCGGCGACCACATCCCGCAGTACCCGGTTAACGACATTCTCGTAAAAGATGCCGACGTTTCTGTACGCCAGCAGGTATTCCTTGTAGGATTTCAGTTCGAGGCAGGCATTGTCAGGCACGTACCGGAGAACGAGCATCCCGAAATCGGGGAGGCCCGTCTTGGGGCACACCGACGTGAACTCCGGCGCCTCGATGGTGATCTCGTAGTCGGCGTACTGGTTGGGCCATGTTTCTATGTCGGGCAGGACGGCGTCTATGCCCTTCTTTGCGTGTTCTTCGGTGTATCCCGCCATGGCTCTCTTCTCCTCAGGACCTTTCGTCCGCCCGTTGCCGGCAACCTCACCCGCCGTACCGGCCTGCAAAGGAAAACGTTAGTGGCATATTAAAGCTCGTCGATGAGCTTGTCGAGTTCGCCTTCTTTGTTGAGCGCCTGGAGGTCGTCACAGCCTCCGATGTGCCTGTCACCGAAGAAGATCTGCGGGACGGTCTGCCGCCCGGATTTTTCCTCGCATTCCCCCCAGCGTTCCGGCTGTTGATCCAGGTTGATCTCCTCGAACTCAACGCCCTTCTTCTCGAGGAGGTTCTTGGCCGCGATGCAATAAGGGCAGGTTGTCATGGTGTATACGATAGCGCGTGCTTTCATTTTCGCATTCTCCCTTGAGTCTGTTGCGTTCCAACGGACTACTATAACTCTTTTAAGGACGAAAACTTCCCCTGGAGCCCGGGTAGCGGGTGCGAGTATCCGTGCACCCCTTGACAAAAGAGTGTACGAAAGTTACACTCTGCAATATAGAGTACTCTGCGGAGGATAATGATGGACACGGACAACATTCAGGTGGAGTTGGAACTAATTAAGCGCATGGTCGCCGAGTCAAGGTCGAGCACGGCACGCGCCGGGGACATCTACCTTGTCTGGGGTGTGGGCGTGCTGGCCGCTCTGCTCTGCCAGTGGTGGATGACGGGCCGGAATTACGGCAATGTCTGGCTGGCTTGGGTTGTGGTCGGGTGTGTCTGCACGGTTTACTCCTTTGCCGCTCCGTTTTTCCGCAGGCGAGATCAGCGGGTTGTAAACTTTTCTACGCGGGTCACACGGAATCTCTGGAGCGCTGTGGCCGTCGCCATCTGGGGCACGGCCTTGCTGGGAAGCATCAGCGGAACGGTGGATTCCCGGTCAGTCCTTCCCGTCATAGCCCTTATCATAGGAATAGGCATGGTCGTCACCGGTGCCCTGTTCAGATCCGGTCTCTTCGTGGGAGCCGGGTGGTTGTGGTTGGCCGGCGGCCTCGCGGCGTTCTTCGCGGCCTTGCCCCTGCAGATCCTCCTTTTCGCCGCTCTCGACGTGATGGGGTACATCGTGCCAGGCGTATACCTTATGATCCACGAGAGGAGAAGACCCGAGAATGGCTGAAGTCCCTCTGAATCTGGATCCCGCTATCCACGCCCCTGTTCGTCTCGCCGTGATGTCCCTTCTCCTCGCGCACGAGGAGGCAGAGTTCACTTATCTCCGCGAAATGACCGGTGCCACGGATGGGAATCTGGCGGCTCACCTGGGACGCCTTGAAAAGGAGGGTTACATTAAGGTTCGAAAACGGTTTTTCAAGCGGAAACCACAAACGCTCTACGGCATGACGGAAAAGGGACGCAAGGCCTTCGAACTCTATCTCACGCAGCTGGAGGCCCTTCTGCCTCCTAAAAAGAAGCGTTGATGCGTTCCTTTTCTTTGTGCATTAACTTTATTTTGCAGAGTACTCTGTAGTTTGAGCAAAATACCGCGGGTCCCATCGACTTTCATAAGGAGGACGTTATGCGTCGTATTGTGATACTCCCTTTCATTCTGGCTCTCGTTTTGATCTCGGGCACGGTCATGGCCATCGAACCCAAACCTTCTGCGGGCATCGAGAAGCTTGCGGACTCCACGACCTCAAGCCTGATTCATCAGGCAGGAGCGGCCGAGGCAAAGAGCGACTTCCGCCTGGCCATGGCGCTGGAGGAACAGGCTCTCCGGCGCGAAGCGGGAAATCCAAGGATCTTCGGTAGCCTGGAGGGTCTCTATTGGAAAACGGTATCGAAGGCGCGTGCCTTCGAAGAGGCCAGGAATTTCTATGCGGCCCTGAAGGCAGTCCATCCAGGAGATCCGGAGATCCTGGCCGGTTACGCGAACGCTCTGGGCGCCACGATGGGATGGCTGCGGAAACGGGGTGCGACGCTCGATCCGAGTCTCTATGCAGATTGGAACCATCGAGCCATGAAGGCCTATTCTAAAGCCCTGGCCATTGACCCCACGAATTTTTCCACTCTTCTTGGACGGGGCATCTACCTTTCGCACGTGCCAGGAAAGCTGACGGATGCCGAGGCCGATTTCAAGCACCTGCTGTCCTTGCAGAAGACCCGCCCATACTACCCTTACAGCGTGGTTTACATCCAGTGGAGCCTGGCTCTGAAGCGCAACGGCAAAACCGCCGAGGCAAGGAAGGTACTCAAAGACGGCCTCTTGAAATTCCCTGACGACCCTGTTCTCAACGCGATGAAAACAGCCGCCCATTGACCAGGCAAGCCCCCGGAGTGCCATTGCGCTCCGGGGGCCTGCTAATTTCGGCACGGAAGGGTGGCCCCCGGCGGCCTGCGGGCCGCCCTGCTAACCATCCCCGTTGCAAACAGTCTGAGGTGATAGAAGAACGATGGTGGCGCCCCAACTGCCCGCCGTTTCGCCGGCCAGATGGAACCCTTTGACGTAGTCGAGACGACCGAGGATGGCGTGGACTGTCCGTCTGAGCGTCCCGGTCCCCTTCCCGTGGATTATGCGGACTGCCAGAATCTCGCGCTCCCGGCAGGCGAGGAGGTATTCGGGCACGAGGTCCTTGACGTCCTTCGGGCTGAAGGTGTGCAGATCAATGGTGCCGTCTATTGGGATGACGACGGGGGCTTCGTCCTCGGCCACCGCATCTTCCTCCGACTCAATGGGGGACTACCCGCTGAAGAAGGATCTCTCGTCCAGGCCCCAGATTCTCGGCGTGGTCAGTTCCAGGCTGTTGCCCGCGGGATCCCGGAAGTATATCGAACGGCCGCCCCATGGCCACTCCATGTCCTTCTCGATCACCACTCCGCTGCTCTCCAGGCGGTCACGCCAGGCCGACAGGCTGTCCTCGGGAACGGCGAAAGCCACGTGCCCTTGGCCGATCGCGCCGTGGGCGGGGACATCCCCACCCAGGACGACGGTCTTTGCGGGATCAAAAATGAGCAGCATGCGGGCACCGCACCGGAAGAACACGTGCCGACCTTCCTCGCGCCCCGTGACCGCAAGACCCAGGACCGTGCTGTAGAACCTCTCCGCCGCCTCGAGATCCTCGGCGTAGAGGCAGGTTTCCATGATATCCATGACCGTCATTTCGTTCCCCCCTGAGAAGATCGCGGCGCCAAGCTTCAATCTAGGTCGGCCACCGTCCCCAGGCCACCCGTGGCGGACATCCGGGGCCCCTGCCTCTGCTTGACCGCCACGACCCAGGCCACAAAACGGTCCTTTCGCTCAACCCGGGCCTCGCACCCCCTTGCGGCGAGGAGACTGCGTATCGCCTCGGGCGGCAGAAACCTGCTTCCCATGAGCGTCAATTTTTCCATCATCGCCACGACCTTGACCGCAACCGTGTGGATGTCCGGCTCCTCGATGAGGAGGCGGCCGCCGGGCTTGAGCACCCGCACGAGTTCGGTGAGGGCGGCCTCCTGGTCGGCGAAGTGGTGCAGCGCATCCACCACGAGTACGCGGTCGAAGACGGCGCCCGCGAAGGGGAGGCTTTCAACGGGCGCCTGCACCGTCCAGAGTCCGCCCTTTTCCCCTGCCCTCTTCAGCATGGGCAGGGACAGGTCGCTGACCACCATTCGCCCGGCCATGCCGCCCAGTTCCGCGGCGACCCGGGCCGTCCCGCCGCCCGCCTCGAGCATGGCGCCCGGCGTGGGGAGGCCCAGAACGCGGACAAGTCCGGCCGGGTCCGGCGGACGGATGACCCGGTCGTACAGCCACGCGAGGTGGTCAAAATGCCCGTTCATTCGAACTGCCGGCGTAGAGTCTCGAAGGCGGCCTTCAGCGCGTCCAGTTCAGCCCTGAGGTCTGCCGTCTCCCCCTCGAGTTTCTCGAGGCGCGACCTCCCTGCAGGCTCTCTCTCTCCCCGTCCCTCTTCTGGGGAAGCAGCGTCCTCGCCGGACCGCGCCGGAGGCGGACCGGAAAGAAGGTGCACGTACCGGTTCTCCTTTCGACCCGGCTGCCTCGGCAGCTTGCTCACGAGGGGGCCCTCCCCCATGCCCGCCAGACCATCGAGCACGGATTCGACCTCGCTCAGGGCCTGGAAGGCGTGAAGGCGTTCCGTGCGGCCCCGCAGCTCCCCGGCCGTCTGGGGACCGCGGAGCATGAGCACGCACAGGACCGCCTGGTCCTCCTCGGAGATATCGAACGCTTCGCGGAAGCGGTGCTTGTACTTGGTCACCCGGCTGTCGGGTCCGCTCACGACCCAGACGAGGTGCTTGTCTCGAAGGGATTCCAATGCCTCCGCCACGTCGGCCTGGGCGTAGGCCGTCACGGGATCCCGGCTGGATTTCTGGTTGCAGGCCGCTGTGAGAGCGTTCAGGCTCAGCGGGTAATAGTCGGGCGTGGTCACCGATTTTTCGACGAGGGCGCCCAGGACCCGGGCCTCCCTCTCGTCAAGCAGTACGCGCATGGATGCCTCCCGTGGAAGGGGATCGGCCGCGGGAGGGCATCACGCTCCCGCGCCGGATTCTCTTTCCAGAAAGAGTGTCTGGGTCGGATACGCGAACTCGATACCCTCGTCGCCGAACTTCCTGTACAGGGCAAGGTTGATGGCCTGCTGGATGTCCATGTAGACGTTGTAGTCCGGCACCTTGACCCAGTAGACCACTTCGAAATTGAGCGAGAAGTCGCCGAAACCCTTGAAGTGCGCCCTGTCGAAGCGCACGTTGTCCTGCGGTTCCACGATGTCCTTGATCATGGCCGGAATGGCTTCCAGCTTGTCGGCGGGTGTCTGGTAGGTCACGCCGACGGCGAAGAGAATACGTCGCTCGTTCATCCGCTTGTAGTTGCGGATCCGGCTCTTGAGGAGGTCGTTGTTGGCGAAGATGAGTTGCTCGCCCGTCAGGCTCCTGAGACGCGTCGTCTTGAGTCCCACGTGTTCCACCGTACCCATCTTGTCGTCAACGATGATGAAGTCCCCCATCACAAAGGGCTGGTCGAGCGAAATGGACAGTGACGCGAACAGGTCTGCCAGGATGTTCTGCGTGGCAAGGGCCACGGCGATGCCGCCCACGCCCATGCTTGCGATGAGGGTCGTGACGTGGACGCCGGGGATGTTGTCGAGCGCCACCAGCGTCACGACAGAGAAGAGCGCCACTCGCACGACGAAGGTCGTGGCCCGCATGGTGGTCACGCGCCCCGGGTCCACCTCGAGATTGGACTCCTGGTACCGGGTGAGCCACATGTTGATGAGGGCGTCGCCCCATATGCCCACCTGGATGAGAACTGACACGATGGTCACAGTGCCGATCCACTTGACGGCCACAACGGGCAGGCTCAGGACCTGAGTACCGGCATACGCCGAGAGCGCGAAGAGGAAGAAGACCTTCGTCGTCGTGAAGATCCTGGCCACGTAGTCATCGAGCACCGTCTCGGTTCTCTTTGCGAAGGCCTCCACCCGCACTGTGAGGACCCGGCGGAGAATCCTGAGGAGAACGAGCACGACGAGCGATACCACGAGGGCGATCAGCCACATCCTGACGCTATTTCCGAGGAGCATGATGTTCAGGAACGGGACTCTGTCCAGAGCGCTGCCGGCTATCGCGTTCAACAACGGTAACCCCCTATTCGTAAAGCTTCTGCGGTTTCGGATTTCTTCAACAAACGGCCGGCCCTGCAGGGCCGTGCCATTCGTCCGCGGTTCGTCATGTCCGGCCGATCAACCCGTCTTGAGATAGCAAATTATACCATGAGAAGGAGGGTGGCCCGCCGCTTCGCCGCGAGTCAGGCGCCGATCCCCGCCGCGCTCGCGATGGCCCGGCTGAGCGCCTCCGGCTCATCCGTGCCTACGCGGACGCTTTTTCCGCCGTCCAGGGCGATCTCCACGGCATCCAGCCCGGACACGTTGTAGAGCCACCCATGAGGCGTCATCCGGATGCCCCAGCCATATGCCCAGCTGTTCCTCACGGGTTTACAGGACCGGATTTCGGACAGGGAAAAGCTCTTTCTGACGACGCCGATGCCGAAGCGCAGGGCGAGCCGGCCCTCGCGGATCGTCACAGTGAGCCAGCCGAAAACGAGCGTGATCAGAAAAAGGACCGCCAGAGCGATCGAGAGCACCGGCCGCGGCAGTTTGTGCGGCATGAACATGACCAGCACCAGAAATACTGCCAGGTTCAGCCCCACCATGACGTATCCGGCCTGCGTATGCCTATAGAGTTCCACCGCGCGTCCCTCCTTCCTCAGAAACGCCGCCCGCTCGCAGGATGCCTGGAGGCAGGCACGAAAACTCGACGCTTGAACCGTCGCCCGGATGCGCAAGCGCCAGTCTCATGTGGTGCAGATTGTACCCCACGTCCCCCGGAAGGGCCGAACACCCTTCCCCGATGCCCCCTCCGGCTGCGTACAGGGGATCGCCGGCCAGGGGATGGCCGGCGGCGGCCATGTGAATGCGTATCTGGTGTGGCCGGCCCGTTTCGATCCGGACCTCCAGCAGGCTCGTGCCCCCCCGTCTCTCGATAACCCGGGCTCTGCTCAGCGCCGGCTTGCCGCGCGCACTCGCCGCGTGGACGCTTCCGAGAACGGGGTGCGGCACCGGTCCGATGGGTACGTCCACCGTAAAGACGTCGCCGGAGGGATGACCGGACACGAGAGCACGGTAGATCTTCTCCACGGCGCCGGTGCGCCAGGCGGCCGCGAGGGCTTTGCGCGCCCGCGCGGATCGTGCGAAGAGCACCACCCCGGACGTCCCCCGGCCAAGTCTGTGCGCGGGCACCGCCTCCGGGTAGCGCCCGCGCACGAGCGCCAGAAGGGTGTGCTCCAGGAACCCTCCGGCCGCAACGGTCGGCAGGCCCGATGGTTTGGCCACGGCCAGCAGGTCCTCGTCTTCGTACAGCACGGCGTAGGCGAGAGGAACGTCCGGCTCCTCCCACGGAGGACGGTGCCACACGATTTCTTCCCCCGAGGCCAGAAGACGATCGGCGGACACGGGCTCCCCGTCTATCGAAATCATTCCCCGGGCGATCCTGGCGAACCATTCGGCTTTGGAGGAATGACGGTACATGCGGGACAGGAAACCAAGAACGCTGAGGCCAGCTTCCCTCACCCCGATTCTCGTCCTGTATTCGTATCCACCGTTCAGGCCCACTGCCCTCATCCTCCCGAGTGAGGCAGGACTCCCAGGTACTTGACCGCCAGCAAGAGGGCGACAAGGCAGAGGAACCACTTGATAGCCCTGGCGGGAACGTACTTCTGGAGCCGCGCGCCACAATATATCCCCGCGAGCCCGCCCAGGCCGAAGAGCGCGCCGAGATGCCAGTCCGGGCTCACGGCAAGCCCCGGAAAGAGAGGCGCCATGGCCTGGTAGAAAACCACGCTGGCCCCCGAGGCCACGAAAGTGCCGAGGAGGGCCGGCCCGGCGACCGTATAGACCGGCAGGCCGAAGACGGAAACGAGGAAGGGCGCCATGATCGCACCGCCGCCTATGCCGTACGTACCCGCCACGACCCCCGCCAGCAGGCTCAGGGTCAGGACGCCCGGAGTCGAGAAGTCGAAAACCTCTCCGTTGAATTCGTAGGCCGTGCTCAACAGCCCGAACCGCCGCACGCGGATGCACGGAAGATCCGGTCTCGCCTCCCCGCCTCCCGCATCCCTGCGCGCCCGGGCCCGCGACAGGAAACCGTCCTCGGCCGCCCTGGCCTTTCGGGACATGCCTCCTCCTGCCAGGAGATCCCAGGCCATCCGCCCGCCGATGTACAACAGCACGAGCCCCGCAAAAACCTTGAAGGTCCCGGGATCGGGCAGATAGCGCACGCGGATGTAGGAGCCGGCCAGGACGCCGGGGAGAGTCCCGATGACGATCACCCACGCCAGCGCCCAGACCATGCGGCCTTCCCTGATGTAGCGCCAGACTCCGCCCGGTATCGCCACCACGTTGTAGAGTTGATTGGTGGAGCTGACGGCCGGGCTCGTGAAGCCGAGAACGCTTACCTGGAAGGGAAGAAGAAGGAATGCGCCGGAGACCCCGCCCATGGCCGTAAAGAAGGAGATGGCGAAAGCCACGAGGGGCGGCAGCCACCAGGACACATTCGCCACGGTCCCCGCCGGCACGATTCCCATCAACCCCATGTCCCTTGCCTCGCGGACAAGTTACACCACCGGGATTTCAAACGGGAGGCGGTCGCCGGGAATCCTCCGGATCCTCCGCCTCTGAGCAGGTTCAATCTGCGCAAGATCGAGCACGTAGCTCCCCCCCACCTCGTCGAGAAACTGATCAGAATCCTTCCGCCGGGATGTTCTTCCTCCATGTTTATCTCCCTCGCCTTTCGATCGAGTCGGCCTTCCCGCGAATTCTATCCAAAGATGCGGTACCTGTGTGAATATTAAGCGCGCCAGAAGGCACCTGCAAATCCATCGGCGGCCCGACAGGCCACAACCGGATGTGACGCCACTGCGTCTCACGCCGGGTATTGACAAAGCGAATACCGAGTGTTTAATTGTTATCGTCAACATTATTCCACGGGGACATGCCTTGAGACATCCCGCTTTTCGCTCTGCAACTAGGTACGTTGTATACTTCGCCGCATCGGCAGCGCTGATACTCGCCTACAGCCTCTACGCCTCTATGTGGGTGGGATACAGCTTCACACGGCACATCTGGCTGGCCGAACTCCCTGCCCTCCTTGTTTTTCTGGCGGCCGCCTACTTTCCTTCCTCCGGGGGTCTAACGTCAAAATGTTTGGCTGCGACATCGCCTATCGTTCTCGTCCTGCTCCTGTACACATGCCACGACGCCTTTTACTACTACGTCCGGAGGCTGCCTCGATTCACCGATCTGGAAAACGTGCCGGCTCTCTTCCGAGTCGCGGGCCCTTTCATTTCGGCCTTGATCGTTCTTCCTCTGGCCGCGGCGGCCGGCGGGATCGTAGTGAGCGCCTTGGTTTTCTACTGGAAGCGCCCATGGGCGAAGACGCTCCGAGGCCTGTGTTTGAGGGCCGGGCTGCTGCTAATGTTGTGCCTGTTCCTCAGGAGCGGCCTGTTCGACGGCTATCTTCAGAAGGACCTCGAATATACGCCATGGTCCGAAGTACGCAACGTTCAGAGAAACGGCCGCCTGACGACCTTCATCTACTACAACAACAGGCGGCACGAGCACATAGCATATCTAAGGGAGCAGGCCCGCTCATTGAGCGAGGATCCAAGGCGATGGGACGTCGGGCTCAAACGGAACGTTCACATCATCATCCTCGAAAGCTTCATCGATCCGAGAGCCATCAAGAATGCGTGCTTCAGCGGGGATCCACTGGCGAACGCGCTGAAGAGGTTTCTGCCGCGCGGGGACTTCGATCACCTCATCTCTCCTGCTTACGGAGGAGGGACGGCCCAGGCCGAATTTGAGATTCTCACCGGCCTGCCCGCCATGGCAAAGATTGACAGCGTCGAATTCAACGTCTTCGAGGGATACCCTACCTATTCCATGTGCGAGGTGCTCGGCAATTACGGATACGCTTGTTCCGCCTGCGTGGCCTCGGAGCCTGGCTACTATAACAGCCGCTCTGCCTACAAAAGCCTGCAATTCCAAAGGGTGGACTTCCTGAACATGAACCGCTCGTATCTCAGGGAAGACAATCCTCGCGACCGGTTTCTATTCGATGGCGACCTTCTGGACATGAACCTGAAGTACGTCAAACGATGCATGCTCAAAGGAAGACCTCTGTTCAACTATGTTCTGGGTATGTACGGCCACATACCCTACACCCGGGACAAAAAACGCAGACCGGACCGCATCAAGGTCACGACACCCGCTGGCGATCCATGCGCGGAGGACGTTTGCAACATCGCAAACCAGTTCTTCTACAGGACCAGGGCACTGGGTGAGTTTCTCGAATCTCTTCGACGTATCGATCCGGACTGTATCGTTCTGGTCGTCAGCGACCATCTTCCTCCCATATTCGGACACGGGCTGTCCTACCGCGACAATCGGAAGGGCCTGCACGAGAACATCGGGTTCATGCTCGACCGCTGGCGGCCCGTTCCGCTGTCGAAAATGCGCTACTACCGGCTCCATTACGTGGTTCTTTCCAGGCTCACCGGAACCCCTCCGCCTCCCGTGGTGGACTCCCGACAGGCTCTGGGCAGACTCTATTACACGGAGCTGGCCAGGGCGATGGGGCTTGTACCGCCCGGCCGGCGCTGACTAGAAACGCAGGAGAACCATGCGAGGTTCCGCTTGCCACAGGCGTGGGCCGGCGCCCATAATGATGAATGATGATTGGGCCCAGTCAGCGGGGACTGCCGATGTCGATGGTTCAAGACCCTCGGGACGAACTTGTGGAAGCGGGCGCGATCGTTCCGGTATACCGGCGTGACGACGGGCATCCGGGCCTCGTCGTCGTGAGGCGCACCCCCTGGGGTATACATGGGGGCCAGCTGGCATTCCCCGGCGGCAAGCGGGAATCCGGGGACCGCACCATACTGGATACCGCCCTTCGTGAAACCTGGGAAGAAATAGGGTTGTCCCGGGAGTCGGTAACCGTCCTCGAACCGCTGCCACCCCTGGAAACCTGGACGACGGGATTCAGAATCCACCCCTTTCTGGCCCGCATTATCCATCCCCATGAATGGCGGAGGAACGACAGGGAGATTGCAGAAGTTCTGGAAGTGGACCTCCAGGACCTTGCCCGTCCCGAAGCGCAGGGCGAGGAGACCATCCGCTTTCCCAGCTGGCCGAAGCCGTATACGATCCACTATTATCAAGTGGGGCGCTACAAGCTCTGGGGCGCGACATACCGGATCCTGGAACCGCTGTTCCCCAGGCTTCTGGCCGGTGAATGGGAGATTTGACGGACTTTCCCGTTTCTCCGTCCGCTCTCCCCGGGAGGTTTTCCGTTGGTCATCAGGAGGGCAAAACTGCAGGATTTACCTGCCCTCGTTGAACTCTTCAAAGAGTTCATCGACTACAATGCCAGGTATCAGGGCTATTTCTCGCGAACATCTGTCACGCACGAGCACTGGCGCCAGATGACGGCCGACGCCCTGGAAAAGCCGGACTGCCTTATGCTGGTCGCCGAAGACGAAAGAGGGATCGTCGGATTCTGCACCGCCGGCGTACAGGAAAACCCGCCTGTCTACAAGCTTCCAAGGCACGGTTTCATCCGGGAGCTTGCCGTCACGCGCTCCTGCAGGAGGGAGGGAATCGGCAGTGAACTCTTCCGGCGAGCAGAACAGTGGCTGACCGGACAGGGTATAAGCCGGCTTGAACTCCACGTGGCCGAAGGGAATCCTGTTTCGCAGACCTTCTGGGAAACCCTTGGTTTTAAGACCTTCATCAAGAGAATGGCAAGGGATTACCCGAAGAGCCGATGATGCGGCCGGATTCCCAGGCCGGGGACGGCTCGGGACGGCGGGTCGATTTCCGGACGCCCGGCTTTGCAGGGAGAGTCCCATGAAACCCGCCGCGTCCGGTACTTTTTCCCCCGCCCTTGATCAAGGCCTCTCTTTTGGCATATAAACGGTGGAGTCAGCCATAATCTACTCGCGGGGAGAGGGTTATGAGCAAAGTATGCCCCGTCTGGGTGGGCTACGTCCTTGCCAGCCCCCTTCGACGGGTCTTCCACAATCCTTACGCCATTCTCTCGCCCCACGTGCGCGAGGGCATGACGGTGCTAGACGCGGGCTGTGCCATGGGCTTCTTCAGCCTCCCCCTTGCCAGACTCGTAGGCCCGTCGGGCCGCGTCATCTGCGTGGATCTTCAGAAGGGCATGATCCGCGGCCTGGAACAGCGCGCCGAAAGGGCTGGTCTCATAGGGCGGCTGGAAGGGCGTCTCTGCTCTCCGAACAACCTCGGCGTGGACGACCTGGACGGCAAGGTGGACTTCGCCCTGGCTTTCGCGTGCGTGCACGAAGCCCCGGATTCGGCCGGCATCCTCGGCCAGCTGGCGAAGTCGCTCAAGATCGGTGGCCGCTGCCTTCTCGCCGAACCGAGAGGACACGTCACGACGTCGGCCTTCGAGAAGACGGTGGCCCTTGCGGAGGCTCAGTCCCTGGTCGCTACGGCCCGGCCCGAGATCATTCGCTGCCACGCCGCACAGCTCGAGAAAATGCCCGTGCAGTAAATCCCCCGGCGACATGTCTCTCGGATGAACGAGGGTCTCACACCGCCGGACGATATCGTCGTTTTGGACCATGTCCCCACAGCCCATCTCATTCTCTTTCCCAGGCAGGCGGTGTACTGCGATCCCCCGCCCGTGTTTGACTCCCGATGCCATTTGGGGCACCATCAGGTACCGGCCCGAGGTGGGGCGCCGGATGGCGGAGACATGGACTGGATCAAGGAAATCATTGGCTTGCTGCACGATCCCGAGAAGCTCAAGGCCCTCATCATGTGGGGCAGCTACCCGGTTCTCTTCGGCATCATCTTCTCAGAAACGGGCCTCCTCATCGGCTTCTTCCTGCCGGGGGATTCCCTGCTGGTCACGGCGGGCATCCTCGCCGGCCAGGGCTACCTGGATATCTGGTGGCTCTACTTCCTGCTCTCCATCGCGGCGATCGTCGGCGACAGCACGGGCTACGCCATAGGACGAAAGACGGGGCCCATGATCTTCAACAAGCCCAAATCGCTTGTCTTCAACCCGGAGCACCTGCAGCGGGCCCAGCGTTTCTACGAAAAATACGGGGGAAAGACCATCGTCCTGGCGCGGTTCGTGCCGATCATCCGTACCTTCGCCCCGGTGGTGGCAGGCGCCGGGCGCATGGAGTACAGGCGTTTTATCCTCTTCAACGTCTTCGGCGGCATAGGTTGGATCGTGGCGATGTCTTCAGCCGGATATATGCTGGGGCGCATCCCCGGCGTGGACAGGTACCTGCACCTCATCATCGTTGCCGTGATCGTCCTTTCCTTCATCCCGGGGGTGGTCGAGGTCCTCAAGGAACGGATGCAGGCCAAGCGCTCCCAGGGAGCGCCCTGACCGGTTCATCAACGGGCTCGTACGAGTTCACTCCGCGGGGCGCCGCGGATTTCTGGCCCTTCGTTCCTTCACTTCGTAAGCGGACAGGTCCCTGGACAGGCCCTTTGCCTTCACGGAACCGATCTTCTTGAAAGCAAAGATCTCCTTGAGGAGTTCGAAAGTCGCCTCTCCGACGACGATCTGGCCCGGCTTGGCCACCTCGGATTCCAGGCGCGAGGCCGCGTTGACGGTGGTGCCCAGCACCGTGTACTCCATCCTGCGGACGCTTCCGATGTCACCCGCCACGAGGGGCCCCGTGTTGATCCCCATCCGAAAGAGGATGGGCGGCCGCTCGGGATGCTCGCCGTTGAGCACGTCGAGCGTCGAGCGCATGTCGAGGGCGCACCGCACCGCCCTCTGGGCATGGTCTCGGGAGGGAATGGGGGCCCCGAATATGGCCATTACGGCGTCGCCGATGAACTTGTCCAACGTACCTTCGTGGCGGAAAATCACGTCCGTCATCCGGGAGAAACACTCGTTGAGCATGAGGGCTACCTCGGCGGGGGGCATGCTCTCCGTCATGGCCGTAAAACCTACGATGTCGGCGAAGAGAACGGTCCCGACGGTTTCCTTGACGCGAAGGGCCCCGGATTCGGTCGGATCTCCCGCGGAAAGGATGCGATTAACAACCGAAGGCGAGTGGTAGCGCTCGAGGCGGGCCTTGGCCTTTCTCTCTCTTTCGACCGCCGCGCGCAGCTCCGCCTGCCGGATGCCCATGGCCGCGTAGCCGGAGAGGGCCGAGAGCAGATCGAGGTCGAAATCGTCGAAAGCCTTGACCTTCAGCGGCGTGTCCGCGTAGATGATGCCCAACACCTTGTCCTCGAGCTTGAGCGGCACGCAGAGCGCCGACCGGATCCCGAGGAATCGGATGGACTCGCCCGCCTTGAACCGCGGATCCACCTGTGCATCGTGGGACAACACCGCAAGGCCTTCCCCGAAGGCTTTGTTCGCGATGCTGCTGCTGATCTGGATCGCCCCCCTGTCTCCGCCGGCCTGGCGGACGGCGCGCGGTTCGAGACGGCCGCTCTTCCCGTCGACGAGCATGATGACAGCCCGCCTGACGGGGACGTGGGCGAAAATGACGTCCAGGATCTTCTCGAGCAACCCCTCCAGATCGGACGCGGAAATGAGCGTTCTGGCCACGTCCGAGAGCACGGCGAGAATCCGGCTGAAGCGCGCCAACCTGGCGCTGTCTTTCGCGCGAATTGCCCCCGGGGCATTGGCGTCCAGGGGCTTCAGCTCTTCCTGGATGGCTTCCACGGACCTGAGTATGGTGCCTTCCTTGATGAGCCCTTCTTCGCCGGAGGAGAGTTGCACGACGTCACGGGGGTCCTCCTCAAAGCGCAGGCTTACGGTCCCCAGCGTGATGACGTCGCCCGGCGCCAGGCAGGTCTTCTTGACGAGCTCGTCGTTGACGCGCGTTCCGTTGCGAGACTTGAGGTCGGCGATCTGCCAGCCTTCCGGCGTGTGCGTAAGCTCGGCATGGCTTCGCGACACGGTGTGCTCCGGAAGGGCGAGGTCGCTGCCGATCATGCGGCCGACGGTCACGCGCTCCTTATCCAGGAGGTAGGCGCGCGATTCCCCGTCGAGCGTGAAAACGAGTCTGAACATGCAGGCACCTCGCGCAGATTCTACCACGGCGTCGGGGGGCGAACGTCCGGTTCGCCCCGGGGGCTCTTATGACCTTCCGCCCGGCCCGCTTTCCGATGCGCCCGATGCCGGTCCGAATGCGCGGCTTATCATGCTCACGGCAACAGCGGCCGCGCCGGCCAGAAAGAAGGCAGGGACAAGTTCGTAAACGAGGGAGGTCGAAAGCCCCGTTTCCTTCCACACGATGGTGACCAGGAAGCCCGTCACCATGCCCGCCAACACGCCCGACCTGGTCAGTACCCTGGTGGTAAGCGCAAGCAGAAGGACCGGACCGAAGGCGGCGCCCAGACCCGACCAGGCGAACAGGACGAACCAGAAGACCACCCGTATGTTCTGCACGGCCACCAGCATGGCGGCGGCACCGAGGACCAGCACCGAGATGCGCCCGGCCAGGACGGCCTTCCGGCTCGAGGTGCCGAGTCCGAAGACCTTCTCGAACACGTCCCGGCTGACGGCCGATGCGGCCACGAGGAGTTGGGACGACACGGTGGACATGATCGCCGAAAGGATCGCCGCGAGCATCACGCCCGCGACGAGAGGAGGGAGCATCTGGCGGGAGAGGAGGGGGAAGAGTTGTTCGGGATCGCCGCCCGGCTGCATGAGCGATGGCATGACGATACGGCCCGCCAGTCCCAGGAAGCTCGCGCCGTAAAAGACGAGTACGCCCCAGACCATGGCGATCACCTGGGTCTGCCGGATCTTCTCCTCTCCGGAGGCGGCCATGTAGCGGGTCAGGACGTGCGGCTGGCCGGGGTAACCCAGCCCGATGCCGAAGAGGCCCGCGATGAGCCCGAAGAGAGCGAACCCGGTCTTGCCCCCGGTCACGGTTACCAGGTTCGGGTCGACGGCCTGGAGCTGATGGAGCATGGCCGAGTATCCGCCGACCTTCGCCACTACCAGAATCGGCATGAAGACCAGGGCTGAGACCATGATCAGCCCCTGTACGAGGTCCGTCCAGCTCACCGCCCTGAAACCGCCCATGAGCGTATAGACGATGATGATGGTGCCGCCGATCCATACGCCCGTCTGGTAGGGCAGGCCGAGGATGGCCTCCATGGCCTTGCCGGTCGCCGTCATCTGCGCGGCCACGTAACCTCCCAGCGACAGGAAAATGATGACGACGCCCACAAGCCGAAGCACGTGCATGGGGTCGCCGAAGCGGTCTACGAGAAAATCGGGAATCGTGAGCGCCCCGGTTTTCGCGGCCTCGCGCCTCAGCCTGGGCGCCACCCAGTAGAGGTTGATCCAGTAACCGAAAAGGCACCCGGGCGCGAACCACATGGCCGAAACACCGCCCTTGTAGGCCATGCCGACGGCGCCGAGCACCACCCATCCGCTCTCCGACGAGGCCGTGGAGGAGATGGCCGTGACCCACGCGCCCAGCGAGCGGCCCGCCAGGAAGAAGTCCTCGGAGGATTTGGTGAGGCGGGACGCGACGTATCCGATGCCGAGGAGCACCGCCATGTAAACCACGACGATGACGCCGATGGTCACGTCAATGCTCACGGCGCCTCCCGAGGACATAGCAGAGGATGGCGCCTGCTAGAACGGCTATGGGAAATGCGACGAGAAATAGGTTGGTGGACAGAGGTACGTGCAATACCCGCTCCCACTGATTTCGAATGCGTCCAAAGGCCTAATTTAACACGCGGCCGGAACTTCTCACAAACGGGTGTTAATCGGCAGGCTGTCGGCGACTTCTCGCCCTCCGGCCCTGGCCTTTCGCCCTTAGCCCTCCCCCCCATTGCCATATCCCCGGAAGGCGGCTCCTCCTCCACCCGTTGCGACACGTCTGGAAGCGGGCAGGCGACGCAACGGGCGCACATGAGACGGCCCGCCTCGGGACTTAGCCCCCGCCCGACGCCCGACAAGCAAAACGCCGGACGTGCCCGTGTCGAGTTTATGCACGCGATGGATGCTCCGCAGAGGGGCACCGAGTTGCCTTGAAAGAACGCGGAGGGCGCAACTTTCCACGCCGCTGGGGGTTTGTCGACGGCCAGGATTCGATCCAACCGGGCCGGTGCCATGTTTTACGCAACGGCGAATTCTGTATCAAAGTGCTTCCCGCGTCCTTCTTCGGGCCGCGGAGAGAGAAACCCATTCCACCGCCAATGCCTGCCTCATAGCCGCATCTGCATTTCCCCGGCTCCGCATCAAAGAAGGAAGCGAGGCAGAATCCGAATCCTCTGGTTTCGTTCTTCGACCGATACCTTTTGCCCGAATCGGATGGTATGCTTGTATCATGGTCGATGCAAGCCCAAGAACCGCCCTTCGGTTCCGACAGACTGACAGGAAGATCCTGGAATGTATGCGTTCTTTGGCCGCTTGCTAGACAAAGGCGCCGCCCGCACGTCTCAATAAGGGTAGCGTGTAGTATTGCTGGAAACCTCATAAGGGAGGGGACACAAGATCATGACGAAAAAAAGACATCTGGGTGGCAGCCTTGCATTGACCGCATTCTTTCTCCTTTGTTCTTTCTTTTGCGGCCTTTCCGTCAAGGCTCAGACGTTCCTTTGGACCTTCCATTCAACAGACCAGATTCTCTTTACTCCCGTAGTGGGTTCCGACGGCACCGCCTATTTTGCTATCGCTGGAAGCCAGATCGAGGCCGTGTCGGCATCGGGGAACGTGCTTTGGAAGAGCGATCCCGGCGGCCTCCCTTCGGCCGGGATGGCCCTCTATAACGGGTTCCTGTATTTCCCAACCAGCCAGGGCGAGCTCGTGGCCTACGGCGTGAGCGGACACCTTGCCTGGCGTTTGGATCTCCATTCGGACATTCGCACAATCCCGGCCGTGGCGGGAGACGGGACCCTCTACGTCGGCACCGTGGATGGCAGGCTGGTGGCGATCACACCGGCGGGACAGGTCAAGTGGCAAGTGGACCTCGGCGATCCGGTCGTTGCGAATCCGGTGGTGACCCACGCGAGCGACATCATCGTCGCCAGCTACGAGAACCTCTTCGAGTTCGACGGTTCCGGCAAACAGGTTTGGTACCTGCCCGCTTATTCCCACGTCACCGGAAGGCTCGCCCTGGATGCGTCGGACAACGTCTATTTTACGGATGACGCGGGCGCAGTCTGGAGCGTTTCTGCCAGCGGCGTCGCGAACTGGACCACAACCCTTACGGCCGCTACGGCCTCGCCGGTGGTGTCCAAGAACCACGTGTACATCGTGACCTCGGACCAGAACCTCCACCGGTTGGCCATAGCCAGTGGCACCGAAGATTGGCCCCTGGCCAAGGGGTCCGACGGAACACCGGCCCTGTCCGAAGGAAGCATGCTATACCTGGGCAGCGCGGACGACAAAGCCGTATACGAGCTGAACACGTCCACCAAGATGACCGCCTACCAGACCCCGCCTCTTCCGGCCGCACCGGGAGACATGGTCCTGGTTCAGACCACAAAGGGCCCACGGCTCTATTTCACGAGCGGCGCCAACGACTTATTTTGCCTTTCGACGCCCGGAGGCCCCGATCTCACGATGCCGTGGAACCAGCTGGGGGCGGGGCCCCGCCACCTGTTCAGGCGGGACGCCCCGCCGACGGTCACCATGACCTCGCCGGCCGATGGAGACTCTGTATCCGGAACGGTGGCCGTCGTCGCCGACGTGAGCGACGACTTTCCGCAGGGTCTCCAGGTGCGTTTCTATGCAGGCGATGCACTGATCGACTCGGTGAACAAGCCGCCTTTCGAGACGTCCTGGGTCACGAGCACAGTAGCCAATGGATCGTACACGCTGTCGGCGCAGGTGAAAGACTCGGCGGGACAGATCACCACGAATCAGATTCAAGTCACCGTCAATAACTCCGGCGACGCAACGACCATCTACCCGGACACACCTCCCCCCGCATTCTCCTGGTCGTCGGAAACAGAAGATCGCTTCCGGGTAGAGTTCTCGGTGGATCAGGGTTTCGATTCACTCTTGACCAGCTCGAAATCCCGTGCGCATTCATGGCTCAAGGGATCGAACTGGCAGCCATCGAAAAGAAAATGGAAAAAAGTCCTGGCAGCCGCCGCCGGCGTGACGGATGCCGATACGCAGGTCTACTGGCGCGTCGTGGGAAAGAGCGGCGCCTTGGTTTCGTCCGGCACGTTCAATATAGCCCGGCCCGGGGCCGCCGCGCCTTCCGCGCCGGCGGACGGGAGCCAGGTTGCCGCCGGAACGGCACCCATCTTTCGGTGGGGCGCATCGCACAACGATCGCTATATCGTGGAATTCTCGGCGACCGCGGACTTCTCGGGTGGCGTGCACGTATCCAGCTCGAAGCATGGCAAGAAATGGCTGAAGCAGGTCACGTGGACCCCCGGGGCCAAAAGGTGGAAGAAGATCCTGCAAACCGGAACAACCATTTACTGGAGAGTGAGGGCGAAGGACGCAATCGGGCGCGAGACCGTGAGCTTGCCGTCAAGCCTCGAGATCACGTCCTGAAAACGAACTTCCGCGCACAACAAGGGCCCGCCGGCCGGACATCCGGTCGGCGGGCCTTCTTTTGCAGGTCGGCAGCCCGGGCTACCGCTTGATGAGCCGGATGCTGCCGCTGAGGGTCTTGACGCGCACGCTGGCGCCGCCCCCGCCACCGGCCGTAAAATCCAGGGACTTGCCGGGACCGTACTTGGAATCCCGCGTGGCCGAAGGGCCGAATTCGTTGGTAATCTCTCCAGAGAAGCTCTTCAGCCGGAAATGCGCGGCCGCGCTCGCGGGCAGTTCCAGTTTGACGCTTCCGCTCACGGACGTGGCTTCCATCCGTCCGTTGGGATCCAGGGCTCCCTTGATCAGTATGGAGCCGGACGTGGTCTGGAAGTCGCCGTCCTTTATTGCCCCGGCTTCTATCTTGACGTCTCCGCTCACGCTCGAGGCATCCACCTCTCCGTGGGCTCCCCTGACGTTCACCGTCCCGCTCACCGACTTGGCGCGGACATTCGCCGCTTCGGCCGAGACGTCCACGTTGCCGCTCACGCTCGAGACCCTGATCCGGTCTGATCCCGCCCCCTTTACGGCGATCTCTCCGCTCACGGTCTGGCCTTCGATGTTCCCCTTGACGGAGTCGATTCCGACGTCGGCGCTGACGGTCTTGAACTCCACGCGGCTTCCGGCCGGCACCCGGATGTCGAGCACCGAGCCCTCCACCTGGCGCGTGTGCCGGGGCAGAACCACTCGGATGGTCGTCGTCTTTCCGCTCACGTCGAAATCAAGGCGTTCGGCGTTTTTCCAGAGGGTCCCCCGGACGGTGACCTCCGCACGATCCCACCCCGTGACCTTGACCGAGCCGGCGATGTTGTTGATCTCCACGACGCCGTCGGGCGCGGCGGGGCGTTTCTCATCGATCTTCTGTTGCGCCAGTGCCGGCAGGGCGCCGGCGATCACCAACGCGACAGCGAGCAAAACTCTAGGACTTTTCATTTTTTCCTCCTGTCCAATCGTCGTTCGAAAGCTGGACCGCCTGCCTCAGGAGATCCAGTTCCTGCCTGTACGTCCCGGCCAGCAGGAAAGTCAGGTCCCGATTGCCCGGGTCTTTCCTCAGGGCCGTCTCTATGTCCCCAAGCGACCGGTCTATGATGCGGAGGTTCTTTTCCACGACCTTGACCGTCGATGGCATCAAACGCCCCTTTCGGGCCTGGAAGGCGGCGAGAAGCTGGCGGCGTTCATCCTTCAGGCGAACGCCTTCAGGGCCGAGGGAGGCCGACATCGGGGCCCCCATATCTGCTCCAGCGGGAGGGCGAATGTCCACGGTTCTCCGTCCGACCAGCCACGCCGTGGTGAGGGCCGTCCCCGCCACGAGGACTACTGCGGCAGCCGCCAGACCGAGCCACCGCAGGGGCAGGGTCCGCCTTCGCCACCTTGATGGCCTCGGCCTCCGCACGCTCTCGTCGCCAAGGCGCCCGGCGATTGCCGGCCAGAGATCCGACGGCGGTTCAACGGGCCGGGCAAGATCGTGCGCCTGCTTCACGAGAGCGAGAAGACTCTCCTCACGGGTCCGGCACGCCACGCAGGTCTGCAGGTGCGTGCGGACGGCCTGCCGCTCCCGCGGAGCGAGAAGGTCGTCCACGTAATCGTCAAGCCGACTCAACACCTCTCCGCACTTCATCCTAGCGCCTCCCGCAAAAGCCGGCGGGCCCTGTGGAGCTGAGCCTTGGTCGTGCCGGTGGACAGCCCTTGCATGGCCGCAATCTCCTCGTGCCGGTACCCTTCCACGTCGTGGAGGATAAAGATGGTCCTCGCGCCCTCCGGAAGGTCGGCCATGGCCCGTTCGAGGTCCATCGTCCTGTCCGGGGATTCGGGTTTCGCTTTCCCAAGGCTGGCCGGATCCTCGACGGATACCACACGGGCCGACCTCCGCCTGGCCGAGCGCCTGTTCTCGAGCACCACGTTGACGGCCAGCCGGTGCAGCCACGAACCCAGAGCGGCTTCCCCGCGGAACCCCCCCAGCGCGCGCCATGCCCGGACGAAAGCCTCCTGGGTCAGTTCCTCGGCCTGGGCGTGGCTGCCGCTCATGCGGAGACACAGGCCGTAGACGGCGGCCGCGTGGCCGTGGTACAGCCGTTCGAACGCCTCCACGTCGCCGCACCGGGCGCGCTCGATTTCATGGGCCTCCGACTCGTCCAGCTTGTCGTGGTCCGTGCTCTCCAGGATGTCCGCCGCCAGGCCGTCCATGCGCCACCACCTCTTCAGTTCAGATTAGATGCCGGTAGAGCCCTGAAGGTTTGAACGGATCAGGGACGCTCAAGTTTCAGTCGATTTGACCTGATGAGGAAAGACCGGCGGGCGGGGCCGATTAGAACTGTCGGCCGGGAAAGCCCTGAACGGGGGCGTGATTTCGCGGGCCGGGCTTTTCGACCGGCGTACCCGTCAGTGGCGCGAGTCGATCCCGTTGACGAGCGAAACGATGGCTGCCCGCAGAGAGTCCAGGCTCGAGTCGTTCCGGACCACCTCGTCGGCGAGCTTGAAGGTCGCGTTCAGGCGCTGGGCCGTCGGGTCGCTCGTGTTCTCTTCCGCCTCCTTGGCCATGAAGGCCTCGAGGCTCTGGACGGCATCCCCACGTCCCGTTCTCGCCTTGGCCCTTTCGTAACGCACGTCGGCGGGCGCCCAGACACCGACGAGCCGAAATCCGGGGAGCCGGCGCAGGACTTCCACCTCCACGGGGTTCCTGATCGAATCGACGATGTCCCTGTGCCCCAGCCGGGCCAGGATGCGTTCGGCCAGGATCCCCGCGCCCCCCTCTGCCCGCAGGTCGTTGCCCGTCCGGATGAGGTCGTCGCGCGAGGTGGTCAACCCGCGGGCCAGGGACTCCTCCCTCACCACGTCCGACAGGCTGTGGTAGGCAAACCCGAGGCCTTCGAGCACCTTGGCCGCCTCGCCTTTTCCTGCGGCGTTCGGCCCGGTTAGTCCTAGGATGATGGGCGGGCTGGAAATCATTGAATCTCCTTCAATCGTTTGTTTGCGAGTTTGGTCAGTAGATCGTCGTTGGGCGACAGGGACGCCAGCAGAAAGTGGTTGAGGGCCAGCGGGGAATACCCCGACAGCTGGTAGCAGCGTCCCTGGAAGTACTGGGCCTTCCCCTGCCACGATGTCGTGTAAGGCGCATTGACGAGGAGGTCCGTAAAACCGTCTATGGCCCGGTTATACATCCCGAGCCGGAAGCGCGCGTAGTTGAGGTAGTACCGGGCGTTTCCGGCGTAGAAGTCGAGAGGGTGATTCTCCACGAACTCCTTCAGGATCGGGAGAGCCTCCCCCTCCTTCTGCTGCCTCAGAAGGGCTACGGCGTCCATGAGGACCTTTCGGTTCGCGCACCGGTCCCCGATGTAGGCAGAGGCCCAGGTCCGGTACCTGGATTCGAAAGCCTCGAAGGACTCGCCCGTCGATTGCTGGAGGGCCGCCTTCCACCCCAGTCCCGACCGCATCCCCTCTATCCAGTCCTTGACCGCTCCGTCTCCACGGTTGGCCGCCAGAGCCCTGACCGCCCAGTAGCCGTCCACCCAGGCCATGTCGACGGCATCGTTCAGCGGCCTGACAAGCTGGAGAGGCGGCCTGTCGCTGTCCAGAACCGTCCGCCGGCTGTAAACCTCGCCGAAGCCCGAGAGGTAGAGGGCTGCGCCGTAGCGGAACCAGACGGGGGCATTCGAGTACTCCGGAACTTCTTTGAAGAGGATCCCGGCCGCCAGTGCGGCGGACATCACGTCGCGAGCGGACCACCACCTCAGCGCGAGGGGCTCGATGGGCAGCATGACCCGGACCTTCCCGTTCTCGAGCGATGCGGAGAAGGCTTCGGTGAAAGAACAGTCTCTTGCGGAAACGGGAACGAAGGTGATGACGTCCTGCGATGTAGGAAAGAGGGCGGACCGGTCCTTGAGGTCCTTGACCGCGTCCATAAGATTTGCATCGAGCACGCCGAGCGTCTTCTCCACATTCGGGTCGAGGGCGAGTTCTCCGGTGTAGGGTTTGATGGAGAGTCCCTCGATGGACAGGACCCTGGGCGGCGGCGGTGCTACCGGCCGTACGGCTTTGTCGGCCGGCTCAGGAGGGGGGGGCGGCGCGGGCGCCTGTCGGATCGCGGGTGCTGTCTCCGCAGCGGGCGCCCAGAGCCATTTCAAGTCGTTCCTGTGGATGTAGACGACGACGGCCAGGGCCGCAAGGGACAGGAGGACGGCCCCGAGTATCTCCGTCCCATAGCGCCACCATCGCATCACGGCACCTCCACGGCGCGCGAGTCGGTCCAGCCCCTGCCCTCGCCCCAGAGAACCAGCTTCCAGTTGCCTGCCGTCGAGACCTCGACGACTTCCGATCCGGGCGGAAGCTCGGCCAGCGCCTTCCCTTTCCGTTCCGGTTGGGGATAGACTTTCGCCGCCTCTACGATCACGGCCGGCTTATGGGAAGGCAGGACGGCATCGGCGTAGGCGATCAGGCCGCCCGCAGCGGCCGCGACCACGAATGCCGCCACCAGAGCCTGAGCACAGATGCGTCGTGCGCGGCCGGGCCCGAGGAAGAGAAGCGCCGTCAGAAAAGCGTTCCCCAGGAAGACGAAGACGAGGACGAGGATCTCAAGGAGGCCGGGCGGAAGGTCGCGCACGGCGGACTCCCAGGGAGACGGCTGCCACATGGCGACACGAGCGGGGAGGAGCCGCCTGGCCACCTCGAGGTTGTGAAGGGCAGGCTCCAGATGCGGGTCGTCTTTGAGCGAGCGCCGGTATTCCAGGATGGCCCTGCCCAGGTCGCCTTCCTTGAGGTAACAATTGCCCAGGTCGTAGTGAACGTCAGCGCCCTGCATTCCGGCGTCGCGCAGCATCCGGTACAGGCGGGCCGCTTCGCCGTAGTTTCCGGCTTCGTACGCCTCGCCTGCCTGGCGGGCCAGAAGGTCGGTAGACGCGGCGTTGGGCGCCCAGCCCATCGTCAGACAGGCCGCGAGGATGGCCGCAACGAGTATGACCCTACGCATCGGGGCCCCCTTTCACCCACTTCGACACCTTCCCGTAGCGGTCCTGCATGTCTTTTCGGGTCGGTCTTTCGGGCGCGTAACGCGCCTTTTCCATGAGGTCGACCAGGTCGAGAGCCTCGCCGCGTGCCCCTTCCGAGAGCCCCGACTCCTCGAGCGCCGCCTTGAGCTGGCTCCGGTTGAGCCCTCCCGTGGCTCTGCCCGTCTTCAGATCGAGGACGGCAAAGAGCGACCTGGAAAGGCTTTCATGAAAAGTATCCGATTTCCTGACGTCGAGGTGCCTCCGGGCCCTGTACAGGGCCTTGCGGGCGTGATGGCGAAGCTCCCGGACGCGCTTTTTCTCCGGTGCCAGCAGAAAGCTCCGGTAGACCCAGAGAAAGAGCGAGAGGAAGGCGTTCAACAGAAAGGGGATGGGGAGCAGAAGCCAGAAAAGCCGTCGTGGAAGCGGACGGGACGGAATCGGCCGTCGGCGCGGATTCCGGATTATGGGCGCGACCTGAATCTCCTTCCCGCCGGTCGATTTTACGCTTTTCACGTCGACGCGCCCCTCCCCCACCGTGAGCGTTCTGAATGCGGCCCGGGACGGATCAAAATAGACGAGGCTGACCGGCGGGAAGGTCACGACACCCGCCGCCTTCGGCAGGAAGGCCCTCTGGATCAGCCGCCGCGTCTTGTAGACCCCGCGGCTGAATCCGCTTGAATCTTCGGTCGTCGCCGGATAGGGGCTGAAAAAGGGCGATTGCTGCCATTCCAGGGGCGCCTCGGGCAGGAAGCCGCTGCCGTCGACGGACAGACCGACGGTGAAGGGTTTTCCCATGTCCACGTGTCCGGGAGCCGGTGCGATCACCTTCAGGACGAAATCGCCTACGGCGCCCTTGAACCCGTCCGGCGGCTGGGGAAGAGGCTTGACCTTGAGCGAGGTCCGGCCACCTACGACCGTGGCGATCGACGGGCCTCCAAAGCCGGCCGTATCGAGCCTCAGTTCGGCCTTGAAGGAACCGATGCCCAAGTCCCCCGGCTCGAGCGGGAAGAGGGTGGCCCTGATGACCACGGCGTCCAGGTAGAGCCGCCCGTCGAAGTGTACCTGGCGAGTGGGTGATTTGGTGGCGTCTGGATCTTCCACCTTGCGGAACCCGGAGAAGTCGGGGGAACGGGTCACGTCGAGCCCGCGCACGGATCGCCGCGTAAGAAGATGGAGCGTGTAGATCACGGGCTGCCCGACGTAGGCCGAACCCGCCGAGAGCGTTCCCCTCAGGAACACATCCTGCGCAATGGAAGGCGCAGAGGGACGTGTGCTTTGCGGCACGGGTTTACGGGGTTCAGGACGGGGAAGTCCCGTTTCGACCTGGACGGTAAATCCGGAAACGGTACGTTCCACCCCCCCTATTCGCAACGTCATGTCAGGCACGCTCAGGCGTCCGGCCTCCGTAGGCGTGAGAAGGTAGTGAAAAAGGAGGGCCTTTCCCCGGGGCGTATTTTCCACGGACTGGTATGTGCCCACGGACTTGAAGCCGTTGAGGGGGGGCAGGATGGGCTGGGTAATGGCGTGATTTCCGCTCAGAATCCGGAGGGTGAAGACGAGATTATCACCCAATCGCAGGTGCGTGCGGTCCACGGAGGAGTCTACCTTCACGTCCTGCGCCGGGACGGCCGGAGCGACCAGGAGCACGAACGCCGCCAGAACGAGGACCTTCTTCAATACGGCGGCGGTCGACAATGCGGATCTGGCCATCGTTCCCCTTTTCCGGTCAGGATTCACCCGCGGATTCCCGCCCTTCTGGGCGTCCGGCGGATCACCCGCCCTGTGCCATCCCGAGGCGCTCCGCTACCTCCGCCATGCGGACGGATACCATCTTTGAAACCCCTCCCTCCGCCATTGTCACGCCGTAGAGGACCTGGGCGAGTTCCATCGTCCTCTTGTTATGGCTGACGACCATGAACTGGGTCTGACCGTGGAACTGCGAGAGCAGCCTGTTGAACCGATTGATGTTGGCCTCGTCCAGCGGCGCGTCCACTTCGTCGAGGATGAAGAAGGGCTGCGGCCTGTAGCGGAAGAGGCTGAAGAGCAGCGCGAGGGCCACCATGGCCTTCTCGCCCCCGGACAGGAGCTGGAGGCTCTGCAGTTTCTTACCCGGCGGCTGGGCGAATATCTCCACGCCGGTCTCGAGGGGGTTGGCCTCGTCCAGCAGCGTCAACCGCGCCTCACCGCCTTCGAAGACCTGCTTGAAAAGATGCGCGAAGTGTTCCTTGACCGCGTTGAAGGCCTCCATGAATCGCTCGCGGGTCGTCCTGTTGATCTTCCGGATGGTCTCCTGGAGGGAGGCGACAGAGGCCTCCAGATCGGATCGTTGCTCTGCGAGGAAGTTGTACCGCGTCTCGAGTTCGGCGTACTCCTCCCTGGCCAGCATATTGACGGCACCCAGCCCCTGGATTTTCTCTTCCATGCGTCCGAGTTCCCTGATTTCCCCCTGGTGCTCTTCCGGCCCCAGGGGCGGCTCGTCCGAGAACTCCGCGGCCAGATCCGACGGGTCCTCTTCGAAGACCTCGCCCATGCGCTCTACCAGGTGGCGGAGATCAGACTGCACCGAAGCCAGGGCGAGGTCGTGGCGGTTGACCTCCTCGCGCGCTTCGTCCACGGTCTCCCTGGACTGTTTCACCTGCTGTTCGAGCCCCTGGACCTCGGCGGCGAGGCGACGCAGATCGTCCTCAAACCGGGTCTTCCGCTCCCGGCTCTCTTCGAGGGCCAGGAGAAGCGTCCGGAGGCTCTGATCGCCCTCCGTGACCGCCTTGGTCAGGCCGTCGATCCGCGCTTCGAGTCCCTTAACCTCTTCCACCAGCCGCTTGTCCGTCTCGGCCAGCTGGTCGAGATAGGCCCGCGACTTTTCCAGGGATTCCAGGGCGGCCTTGTAGCGCTGGCCCACTTCGCCCTGGCGCGTGCGGCTCTCGGCAACGGATTCGTGGGCGCCCTCCTGAGCCTGTCGGGCCCGCTGAAGCGTCTCCTCGCCGGCTCGGATTTCCTCTTCGGTGGTGGCCCGTGTCTTTTCCGACTGGGCGAGTCGAGAAGCCAGTTCGGTCCGCTGTTCCTCCCAGCTCTCGCGCTCTTCCCTGGCTTGCGCCGCCTCCCCTTCGAGCAGCTCGCGGGACGCGGCCAGACGCCTGCTATCTGCTTCCGCCTTTTCCCATTCCCGGTTGACCACCTGCGCGGCTTCCCGGTCGGCTTCCTCCCGGGCCCTCAGGTCCTCCAGCGCGGTTCGGGCTTCTCCCAGGTCCCGCCGAAGCCCCTGCTCCGCCGCCTGCGCACGATCCAGCGCCTCCCTGTCGGACTCGATCTGATCGCGGGTCGCGTGCCGCTCGCGCTCGTACTCCAGGAGGGACGCTCCGCCTTCCCCTCCCGCTCCCCCACGGACCCATCCGTCGGGATGAGCGTAGACGCCGTCCCGGCTCACCGCCCCGGAGCCGGTCTCCCGGGCGAAGGCGTGCGCCTGTTCGGCGTCCTCGACGAGGGCCGCGATGGGAAGGAGGCTCCTGACGACATCCGGCAGGCCGTCCGCCTCATGAAGCCAGGTGAGAAATCCCTGGCGGCGCCCCACTTCGGGGACGTTTCGCCCGTCTCTCCCTTTTTCGACGAAGAAGATCGCCTGTCCCGCCCGCTGCCGCCTGAGCTCCTCCAGGATGTTCGGAAGTCCGTCCCACCGGGCGTCCGGATAGCCTTCAAGGAGGTCCCCAAGGACGGCCGTGAGAGGGGCGACGAGATGCTCCGGAACGGAGGAGAGCATTTCGGCCAGCCGGGTGCCCACCCGTTCCGGGGCTTCTCCGGCGAGGAATGCGTGTGCCGAGGACTTGAGGGAGGCCTCATGTTCCTCGAGGACCTTCAGGCTGTTTTCCGTAACGGCCAGCTTCTGGCGGGCCGAGGCCAGCCCCGCCGAGGCTTCCTCCAGTTCCCGCTGGAGCCGGGCCACGGCCATTTCGGCCTCTTCCCTCGCTCTGCGGGTGACCACGAGGGATTCGTCGGCCTCGGCCTTCCGTCCCCTCAGGTCTTCCAGGCTTTCTTCCAGAGCGCGCTCCCGGGCGGCAAGGCTCTCCCCTTCCCTGGCGATCTGCCTCTCGCGTTCGCCCTGCTTGCGGAGGTCGTCGTCGAGGCGGCTCAGGATGGCGGTCATCCGCGAGTGTTCCTGTGCCAGCGTGAAGGACTTGCCACGGAGCCCTTCCTGCGCGGCCTGCAGGGCCTCCAGCTTCAGACGGCTCTCTTCGAGAAACGCCTGGGCCCGTTCCGCTTCACCGGCGGCGCTCGCCTGTTCGACCTCGAGGGCCGCGAGGGCCTCTTCCAGCTCGCCCGTCTCGTTTTCGGCCCTGCCGAGGCGAGCCTTGAGCTCCTCGCGATCCGTTCCGATCTGGCGCATGCGCTGGCGGCTCCCAAGGATCTGCTCCGTGCGCCTCTTGTTTTCCTGCTCCGCGCGCTCCGAGGCAAGCTCCTTCTCGTGAATCGCCCCGATCAGGGCCTGCAGGGAGGTTTCGTGCTCGCTGTGCCTCACCCTGGCCTTCTCGAGCTCCGCCTGCTGCTGTGCCAGAATGGTCTCACGGCGCTCCTTCTCGGTCCTGAGCATGGCCAGGTCGCGCTCCAGGGCGCTCTTCCTTCCGGTATATTGGCTGAAGGCGCGCCCCCAGAACCTCCGGCGCCGCCCCCTGAGTTCGTCGGACAGCTTCACGAACCGGTCGGCCTTGGCCGCCTGCCGCTTGAGCGAACCCATGCGGACTTCGACCTCCGCGATCACGTCGTTCAGCCTCAGCAGGTTGCCCTGGGTGGCCTCCAGCTTGTGGAGGGCCGAACGCCGGTTCTCCTTGTAGTGGGCGATACCGGCCACCTCCTCGAAGATCATGCGCCGCTCCTCGGGGCTGGAAACGAGCAGGGCCTCCACGCGCCCCTGCTCCACCAGGAAGCTGCCCTGCGTGGAGATGGCGTACCGCATAAGGAAGTCCTGAACGTCCTTGCGGCGCACCGCGTGGCCGTCCATGAGGTAGGTGCTCTCGCCCGTGCGCATCAGCCGTCGGGCGACCTGCACCTTGAAGCCGTCGGACTCCCTGAAGGTCAGGATCACCTCGGCCATGCCCGCGGCCGGGCGCTTGTGACTGCCGCCGAAGATCACGTCCTGCATCTTCTGGCCGCGCAGGGACTTGGCGCTCTGCTCGCCCAGGGCCCACAGAACGGCGTCTGCCACGTTGCTCTTGCCCGAGCCGTTGGGCCCGACGATCACCAGGAGGTCTTCGGGCAGGGGAATCCGTGTCCTGTCCGCGAAGGATTTGAAGCCGAAGATCTCTATTTCGCTCAGTCTCAGCATGTTACGTCGTCTCCGGCCAGATAAGGTTCCAGGTGAGATCGGAAGTCCGGGTCGAGGGGCCTCTTCGTCCCCCTGTCGTAGTCGAAGGCCACCTGGACGGAGCGCCCTTCGGCCGCGACCGCGCCGTTCGCCGTGAGCCGGTACTCGAAGCTGAAGGACGTGGCGCCCATGGCCGTTACCCTCATGCCCAGGACAAGCTCATCGCCGATCATGACGGGACGGCGGTAGTCTATTTCCAGCCGGGCCAGGATGAACGGAAAATCGGTGGCCCCCTTCACTCCGAATCTTTCCCGGAAGAATGCGACCCTCCCGTTCTCGAAATAACTGGCGTAGACGGCGTTGTTCACGTGTCCCATGGGGTCCAGGTCCCTGAAACGGACTTCCAGGGACACCTCGAAAGGGAATTTCTCCATTGTCCAGGCTCCGGTTGAATCGATAGGCTGAGTGCTCCACAATGTTAAAGACGTGCGAATCGGCGGAAGCCGTCTGTCAGCTCTCTTCTCTCGCCCTGGGGCGACTCGCGGCTCCGTTTTCACTCTCTGCGCCAGGGGGCGCACCGCAATTCCTTTCCGGAGGTTTATCCTATCATGAACGAAGAACGTCTAAGAAGCATACAGCAAGCACTTCGCGAGGAAAAAGTCGACGCCTGGATCTTCGCCGACTTCAGGGGATCGGACCCGATTGCCCAGCGCCTGCTCGGGCTGTCCGGCAAGACCATGGTGACCCGGCGCTGGTTCTACGTGATTCCCGCAGAGGGCGAACCCACGAGGCTATGCAACCAGATCGAGCCCCACAGCCTCGACCACCTCCCGGGTTCCCTCGTGCTCTACGGCCAGTGGCAGGACTGGCAGGCCAAGCTTGCCAAGGCGCTCACGGGCGTCAAGGCCCTCGCGTGCCAGTACTCGCCGGAAGGCGTCATACCCGCCCTTGGGCGTCTCGATGCCGGAATGGGGGAATACCTGTGCGGCCTCGGTCTCCAGCTCGTGTCCTCTGGCGACCTGGTGGCCCGCTTCGAGGTCACCCTGTCCGAAGCGCAGACGAAGGGGCACTACCACGCGATGGAGGTGCTCCTGGACACGGTGGACATGGCATTCGCGAGGGTCCGTGCGGCGCTCGACGCGGGTGATCCCCTCACGGAGTACGCGCTCCAGCAGGCCATGCTGGACCACATGAAAGCCGGCGGACTGGTGACCGACGCGCCGCCCATCGTGGGGGTGGACGCCCACGCCGCCGACCCGCACTACGAACCCGGCCCAGAAGGCAGCAGCACCATCCGGGGAGGCCAGGTGCTCCTGCTGGACCTGTGGGGCAAGGAGCAGACGCCGGAATCCGTCTACGCAGACATCACGTGGTGTGCTTGGACGGGGGCGACCGTCCCGGAGGAACAGGGAAAGGTCTTCAGGATTGTCCGCGACGCCCGCGACGCGGGCATCGCCAAGGCCCTCACGGCCGCCCGCGACAAGGTCTGCGGATGGGAAGTGGACCGCGCGACCCGGGACGTCATCGACAGGGCCGGGTACGGCGACTACTTCATTCACCGGACCGGCCATTCGATCTACGAGGAAGACCACGCCAACGGCGCCAACATGGACGACTACGAAACGAGGGACACGCGAAGGCTCCTGGCCGACACGCTGTTCTCCATCGAGCCAGGCATCTATCTGCCGGGACGCTTCGGCTTCCGATCGGAAGTCAACGTGCTGGTCGGCTCGGAGGATGCGGTCGTCACCGGACGCAAACAGGAGGACCTGCCCGCCCTCCTTGCCTGACCGGTGGAGTGCACGAACCGCCCCGGCGAGGTACCGCCAGCCGCCGGCTCATTTTACCGGCGGGCGGATCTTTCGGATGAAACGACCGAGTCCGGCGGCCGGATCATCCGCGTCCCTGCCTCGCGGATAGGGGATGCCCGCTCCGTCCAGGACCATGCGGACAAAGGCCGTCCTCAAGGTTTCCTCGCGCGTCTCGAGGGGCGGTTCAATCTCACGGGCCTCGAGGTACGCCGGTCCTTCGTACCGATCGTGGACCGGGTGTGACTCAGGTAGAAAGGCGTTGAAGACCCGGCACAAATCCCAGACGACGGCCGCAAGCACCCTCCTGCCCGGCGGCGGCGGAGGCTGCCGGGCGGGATCGTCCTGTTCGGCCTTCCGGGCGGCCATGCGCGCTTCGCGAAGGGTTCTTCGCAGGCGGCGAATGCGTTCCCGGGCGAAACCTTGCCGGTCCAGGACCCCCTGCGTCGTCGAAGAGAGGCGGGCCAGCGCGTCTTCGAGCCCCTCGCAGGCCTTTCCCAGTCCTTCCGCTTCCACCTTTACGGACTCGGGCTGCGGGGCGACTCGGCCCCGGGGCGCGGGATCCGCGATCGAGACGGCCTTGACCACTGCGGTTTCGAGGCGGCGGACGTCCGACTGGCGGACCAATCCCAGGAGGTCTGCCAGGTCGGCCACGAGTTCGTCGCTTACGGGATTGGGCCGGGTCGCCAAAGCGCCGCCTCGGTGAATCCGGTATCTTCTTTTTGCCATCGGTTCCTCCGGCCGAATCGATGGGTGGGTCTTTTTCGACAGGCCGTCAGAGGAAGAAATCCGGGATCAGCTCCATGCCGGGGTTGACGGCATACTGATCGAAGTCGGTCACGCCTTCAGCGCGGAGAACCTCCTCGTCGATGAAGAAGTTGCCCGTACATTCCCGGCTGGGCCTGGTTAGTATGGCATGCGCGGCGTCGGCCACGACATCCGGTTTTCGGGAGCGCGCGGCCACTTCCTCGCCCCCCAGAAGGTTGACGACGGCGGCCGTGGCGACGGTCGTCTTCGGCCACAGGGCATTGACGGCGACACCCTGGTCCTTGAACTCGTCCGCCATGCCCAGGACGCAGAGGCTCATGCCGTACTTTGCCATGGTGTAGGCGACGTGCGGCGCGAACCACCGTGCCTCCATGTTGAGGGGCGGCGACAGGTTGAGGATATGGGGGTTCTCGGCTTCCAGAAGGTAGGGAAGGCAGAGTTTGGAGGTGACCCACGTCCCCCTGGCGTTGATGTCGTGCATCAGGTCCCATTTCTTCACGGGAAGGTCCGCGGTACCTCTCAAATCAATGGCGCTGGCGTTGTTTACGACGATATCGATGCCCCCGTAGGCCTCGACGGTCTTTTGCACCGCGTCCTCGATCTGTGCCTCGTCCCTGATATCCACGGGCAGGGCGAGGGCGTGGCCGCCGGCCTGGCGCATCTCGTCGGCGGCCGAGTAGATCGTGCCGGGCAGATTGGGGTGGGGCTCGGTCGTCTTTGCCGCGATGACGATCCTGGCTCCATCCCGCGCGGCGCGCATGCCAATGGCCTTTCCGATGCCCCGGCTCGCACCGGTGATGAACAGCGTCTTACCTCTCAGATCACCCATGATTACGTTCACCTCCCATCGCCGGGACGACGTCCGCCCCTTCCATGTCCAGTTCTCTTTTAACCACCATTGCAACGGTCGCCGCGTGGACCTCGGCCCCCGCCCGCCTCAGGACGCGGGCGGCCTGGCGCAAGGTGGCCCCCGTCGTCATGACGTCGTCCACCAGAAGCACCCGCTGGCCCTTGACCCGCCGCTTGTCCGCCTCGAAGGCACCCCGCACGTTGGTTCGTCGCGCTGGCCGAGAAAGCCCTTTCTGCTCCTTCACGTTCTTCCTCATCCGGAGCGCCCGGTCGCACGGTATGCCCAGTTTTGCAGCCACGCCTCCGGCTATCAGGCCGGCGGGTTCGAATCCACGGGTCAGCCTGCGTCTGAAAGGACTCGGCACGAAGAGGACGACGTCCCACTCAGCCTCGGGCCATGTCCTGCGGGCTGTGCGCGCAACGGACGCCCCGAACGGCGCGGCGAGCGGATACCGTTTGTTTTCCTTGTAAAGGAGCATGGCTCTCCTCACGGGGCCCGCGTAGATATATGCGCTTGCGTGGGCCGTAAAAGCCGGGGGATCGGCCAGGCACGCACCACATACGTGGGGCTCCTGGCCCTCTACGGGCGGAAGGGGGATCCCGCAGGTAGGACACGTAAGTCGGCCGGGGCGGCGCCTCGCCCCCCAGCACCGGCGGCAGACTCCGGGGAAGGGGCCGCCCGCGCTGTCCGCCCCGCATAGACAGCAAGGGCCGAAAGGAAAGATCCCGTTGATGATCGCGCGGTTGAAAGCACGTGCCTTCACGGTAGTCCGCCTCCACCGGTCTTTCCCTGCTGCCCGCCGTCACCCGGATTCCTCGCTCCATGAGCCGTTCCGTTCTCGTCCGGCGGCTTCGGCGGCAAATAGAGGATGACTTCGCCCGGCTTTTTCATAAAATAGCGCTCCCTGGCCAACGGTTCGTAAAGAGCAGGGTCTTTTCTCAATTGATCGATGACGTCCTTGAGTCTGGCGTTCTCCTTTTCGAGGGCCTGCACTTCCCGCTGCAGGTCCCGGACCTGGCGGCGCATGGCCACTAGATCGAGCACCCCCCCCTTGCCCCATACGAGCAGGGCAAGCATGGGAAGCCACACGATCACTATGAGGCTCCATCCAATCTGAGCCTTCCTGGACATTACCCTTTCAGGCGTTCCACCACCTCCATCCCCGCGTAGCGGGCCGCCTCGGCCAGGTCCTCCTCGATGCGAAGAAGCTGGTTGTACTTGGCTAGCCGGTCCATGCGACAGGGCGCTCCCGTTTTGATGAAATCGGCGTTGACGGCCACGGCCAGGTCGGCGATGAACGTATCCTCCGTCTCTCCGGACCTGTGACTGATGACGACGCCGTAGCCGGCGCGTTTCGTCATTTCCACGGCCTCGAGCGTTTCTGTCACCGTTCCTATCTGGTTGGGCTTGATAAGGATCGCGTTGGCGATCCGGTCCTCGATGGCCTTCCGTATCAGCTCGGGATTCGTGACGACGTTGTCGTCGCCCACGAGCTGGACCTTTCCACCCAGGGCCTCGGTCAAGGCCTGCCACCCTTCGCGGTCGTGCTCGCCTATGCCGTCTTCGATGGACAGCAGAGGATAGCGGCCGATCCACTCCCCGTAGAGGTCGATGAGTTCGGACGCGGTTCTCATTCTGCCCACCATGTAGGTCTTCTTTTCGGGATCCCACGTATTGCTGGCGGCCACGTCCAGAGCCAGGTAGACGTCCTTTCCCGGCTGGTGGCCCGCTTTCTCGATGGCCTGTACCAGAAGCTTGAGCGCGTCTTCATCGCTGGGCAGGTCCGGCGCGAAGCCTCCCTCGTCGCCGATACCCGTGGAGAGCTTGTTCTCCTTCAACAGGGCCTTCAGGTGGTGATAGATTTCAGACCCCATCCTCAGGGCCTCGCGGAAGGTGCGAGCGCCGACGGGCACGATCATGAACTCCTGGACATCGACGTTGTTGTCGGCGTGGGCGCCGCCGTTCAGGACGTTCATCATGGGTACCGGCAACCGATGCGCGAAGACACCGCCCAGGTACCTGTAAAGCGGGAGCTGCAACAGGCCTGCGCCGGCTCTCGACGCGGCCTCGGAAACCCCCAGGAGAGCGTTGGCGCCCAGGTTCCCCTTGTTGCCCGTTCCGTCCAGGCGCAGCAATTCCAGATCGAGCGCCCGCTGGTCGAGAGGGTCGGCGCCCTCCAGGGCTTCGGCGATCACGTCGTTGACGTTCTCGACGGCCTTGAGCACCCCTTTTCCCAGGTACCGCGCCTTGTCCCCGTCGCGCAGTTCCACGGCCTCGGCCTCTCCGGTGGAAGCCCCGGAAGGCACGGAAGCCCGTCCGACCGTCCCGTCTTCGAGAATGACTTCCACTTCAACCGTCGGATTCCCGCGCGAATCGAGTATTTCTCTGGCTTGAATCTGGTCGATGAACATGGCTTACCTCCATGTTAATGATAGCGCAACTCGATTAAGAATGTGGGCTGGGGACAGGCATGACACCCACGCCGCCGGCGCGGCTGGAGGCGCCCCGAAAGGGCGCCTCCAAGCGCACTGAAACAGCCCGACAGGGGCGAGGACCGCCTCCGTTTCGAAGCGGTGCCTCAGAGAAGCAACCTGCTAGGTGCCCGTCGGCTGGTTTCCGGCCTTTGTGAACTCTCCGAGCATGATGGGAACGGCAACCTTCAGCATGAAGGTGAAGACCAGAAAGCCCAGGGCGAAAATGCCCATGGCTATCTTGATCTCGGTCCAGGACGGCACGTACTCGTAGATTTCTCCGAGGGTCGACGGGGTGAAGCCGGGAATGATCAACCCCATGCCTTTCTCTATGTAAACGCTGGAGTAGATCAGAACGCATCCGATGTTCAACGTCACCCAGTTTCTCCTCGTCCTGGGCAAAAGGAAAAGCAGAAATGCCGCCACGCCGCACAGTACGGATGCCCACGCATAGGGCACCAGCGTGTTGTGCCCATGGAATCCGAAATAGAGGTACTGGGTGAACACGAAGTGTTCGGTGTGCGAATAGAACTCCTTGAATATCTCCGCGCCCTGAAGGAAGAGGTTGATGCCCATCGCATAAGCCATGAGTTCCGCAATCTTGAAAATGGCCTGGTCGGTGATCTCGAGACGGGTCATCTTTCGCAACACCTGCAAAAGGATGAGCAAGATGGCCGGTCCCGAGCAGAAAGCCGACGCGAGAAATCGCGGCGCGAGAATAGAAGCGTTCCAGAAGGGCCTCGCCGGGAGCGCGTTGTAAAGGAAAGCCGTAATCGTGTGGATGCTCACCGCCCAGGGAATGGAGAGGATCACCAGCGGGTAGACGAGCCCCTTTCTGTAGGGCTTCCCCTGATAGGCGCAGAAGAGCATGTACGTGACCACGGCCCAGTTGATGAACAGGTAACCGTTGAGAACAAGCACATCCCACGAGAGCATCGAGGACGGGAAGTTCAAGAGACCCACAAAGGGAATGATGTGCCAGAATCGGTCCGGGCGTCCGATGTCCACGAGCACGAAACCCAGGCACATCACCAGTGCGGCGAGGGCCAGTATCTCCCCCAGGAGGGTGATCTCCTTGATGGGTTTCCAGTTGTAAATGTAAGCGGGGATCACGAGCATGACCGCCGCCGCGGCGATCCCCACCAGAAAGGTGAAGTTTCCTATGTAGAAGCCCCACGATACCTGGTCCCTCATGTGCGTGAGGATGAGGCCGTACTTGATCTGCCTCACATAGGCCGCCACGCCGAAACCCATGACCAGGAGAAGGAACACGACCCACGCGTAGTAGTACCGGTTGCCGGTCACGACCAGGCGGACGCTCTTCTGAATAAACCGCCAGAAACTGCGTGCTTTCTCCATGGCCTCAGACTCCGTAGAAGTAGTAGAACTTGGGTTGCGTGTTCAGCTGTTCCTTGAATATGAACACCCGCTTGTGTTCCATGATGTAGCGGATCTCGCTGTTGGGATCCAGCAGGTTCCCGAACTTTCGCGAGCCGGTGGGGCAGATTTCCACGCAGGCGGGATATCGCCCCTTCCGCGTCCGCTGGATGCAGAAGGTGCACTTCTCGACCACGCCCTTTGGCCGCGGCCGGTTGCCGAGGTAGTGGGTTTCGGGGTTCATTTCATCGGAAGGAAGGTGCGGCAAGCCCCAGTTGAAATGCCGGGCGCCGTACGGGCAGGCAGCCATGCAGTACCGGCACCCGATGCACCAGTTGTAATCGATGACCGTGATGCCGTCCGGCTCCTGCCACGTGGCCTTGACCGGGCAGACCCTTACGCACGGGGGATTTCTACATTGGTGGCACTGGACGGGCATGTAGAAGTGCCCTTCCTCCGGGACTTCCTTCGGGTCGTAGTAGCACGTGGCGTGGGCGAGGTCCACGCCCTTGTCCTTGTCCATCTGCAGCACGCGAATCCACTGGATCTGCGGGTCCCTTGACTGGTTGTTCTCCGCTACGCAGGCGTAGACGCAGCGCCGGCACCCCACGCACCTCGACAGATCGAGCCCGTACCCGAAGAGGACTCCGGGCATGGCGGGCTCGTCGCCCACGCGGACTTTCTTCCCGTATTCGGTCGAGTACTGTTTTTCCAGGCGCGCGATGATCTCCTTCAGGTCCTGCTTGGACAACTCATGGAAGTTCCGCTGGAGGAACTCTTCGATCGCAAGGCTTCCCGGGCCGGCCAGCATGGCCGCGCCTGCCGCGAGCACGGTCGTTCCGATGAACTTCCTGCGTGAGGCGGATTCGGCATCATCCTGTTCGGGGACGGCTGAGCCGCCCTCCGGCCGGGTGCTGTCTTCCCCGGGCGCCCCGTTCCGGGACAAGAATTTCTTACTCATGGGGTTCTCCCTTGCGAAAGCTGAATGTCCCTGGGAGGGACTGGCGCGGGCTTGGGTTTTATGGGCTTGAAGTGCGGCGAGTGCGGATTGTGGCAGTTGACGCACAGCAGGTACTGCTTCTGCCCGTTCCAGTAGCCCGTCCTCTTTCCGTGCACCCCGGCCTTCCAGTCGCGAAGCTTGTCTCCGTGGCACTGTCCGCAGAGCAGGTAAAGTTTCGAAAAGTCGATGAGCGTTCCATCCACGAGGTGGAGCTTGTCGCGGTTCTTGGCGCTGTGGCAGTCCAGGCACCACATGCCGGGGCCGTGTTTCAGGACGATCTCGGTATGCATGTCCTTCAGCTTTCTCGGCGTGGTATCGACCGGCATGTCGGCATGGCAGGCGCTGCAGGGAAACAAGCCCGGCTCAAAGGCGGGAGGCGGCACCTGAATGCCCTCCATGCCGGGAGGCGCATGGCTTTGGACGGTGTGTCCCGCTGGCTCCTCCGAGGCCGGATTGGCCGCGCGCACCGGCAGCCCGAGTCCGGCCACGATGAGGACCCCTGTCACCGCGCCCGCAGACAGGATGGAGAGAATCCCGAGCGGGGAGAAGAACCGGCGGAAGTAGCGTATCCGACGAGAATTTGGCATTCGATCCTCCTGGGGACTTTTCCCTCTCGGGTAAGCGGAAGGGAGCGGCGACGGATGGCAGGCCCGCGCAGAGAACGCGGGTTCCCGTTTCTCACAGTTGTCGGAATGGAAGTCAGCGCGATGGAGCGAGCGGTCCACCTCTCGCGCGAGGCGGGCGACCGCGGAACCGCTCTTCCCTCATACCTCATGGCGCAGGACCCCTCCATTCAAGGGCCGCACGTCCCCGTCTGCGCAATCACCCCCCTGCGTCCAGGCGCGGCGCTTTGCTCTTCTCGATCTCGTCTTTGCTTAGTGGGCGTTTGAAGAAGTGCCGGAGTAAGGAATGTTCTCCGCCCAGCCGGTCTAATGATTGTAATTCTAGTGCGTCGATGCCCGTTCGTCCAGTCTCGAGAGGAAAAAGCCGGGCGTAGGTGAACGAGGCGAACCTTGCCGGGGCTTGGTCCCGCAAAAAAAGAAGGGACCGCAGACGGATCTGCGGTCCCTTCCTGTCAAGGCGCTTTGGATATCCTAAGCACCGTGTGCTTCGAGAAGAGGCACCCGCCCGGCGTGCGCCGGGGCTTTGAGCATGGCGTCCGAACTCGTGAAATCGTGACAGTTCGTGCAGGCGCCCTGGTCCTTGTAGTGGTCCGCCTTGTCCGTGT